>NZ_ML776472.1:4137670-4862350 GCF_009846485.1 Sodalinema gerasimenkoae IPPAS B-353 | reverse complement strand
GAATTATAGACCGCCGGTGTTGGCACTGATGTCGGCGCGATCGCTCAGGTGTAGGCGATCGGCTTGGACAAAGACATCACCCGCTGTAAAGTCATTGGCATTGGATGTGGCGTTGTTGCTGGAGGATAATCGCGCCCTATCTCGCAGTTCTACAGTTCCCGCGATGAGATTCACCCCTCCGGCATTCCCTTGTCCGGCTTCTTCAATGGTGCTGTATACACCACTCCCCAAGCCGTCTAACACCCAGCCTGAAGGGGAGGTATAAAAGCCTGAAAAGATGGCAGTGTCGCGGACTTCAACGGTTACCGTTCCCGCATCTCCTTGATTCAAGCTACTGGATATCAACAAACCATCATGGACTTCTAACCGGTCAGCCACAACAGTGATATTGCCAGCATTACCACCTCCCTCTTCTCCTACACCACTCCCAACAAAGCCATTTGATAACAATAATGTTTCACTCACCTCAATCGAGACTCTTCCTGCATTGCCTTGACCGAAGGTACTTGAATCTAGTACTGCCCCATCTCGGAGTTCTAAGCTGTTGGCAATAATGCTAATGCCTCCTGCATCCCCTTGCCCCGTTTGTAACACGCTGGTCAGACCTAAACTGGGTACTCCTTCAGAATTTACTCCTGAGAAAACGACCCTATCGCTGGCTTCGACCGTTACGGTTCCAGCATTGCCTTGACCCAATGTAACTGAGTTTAACTGAGCGCCATCTCGCACTTCCAGACTGCCAGTCAAAATACTAACACCTCCGGCATTTCCTCGTGCGTTTTCTCCAACAGCACTGACGACACCGGTGACTACTCCCTCGGGATTGTTAAGTCCCGATAAGAGAACTCTATCACTTGCCTCAACAGTTACGGTTCCGGCATTTCCTTGACCCGAGGTACTTGCATTCAAACGAGCGCCATCATTCACTTCTACAGTATTAGCCCGGATACTGACACCTCCAGCATTTCCTTGTCCTGTTTCTTCTACAGTACTGAAGGCAAAACCATTTGAGAGCAGAACTAGATTACTTGCCTGAACAGTTACGGTTCCGGCATTTCCTTGACCGAAGGTACTCGAATCCAACATCGCTCCATCTCGTACTTCCACGGTATTTGCAGAAATACTAAAGTCTCCGGCATCTCCTTGGCCTGTTTGCAACACGCTGGTGAAGCCCGAACTAGGTACTCCTTCGGAACTCACTCCTGAGAAAACCACCCTATCCTCCGCTTCTATGATGACCGTTCCAGCATTTCCTTGCCCTGATGTACTTGAACTCAATAGACCTCCATCTCGCACTTCCAGAGTATTAGCCGAGATACTCACCCCTCCCGCATTGCCTCGCGCGTTTTCTCCAACAGCACTTACGGCAAAACTATTTGAGAAGATGACTTCACCACTTGCCTCAATTGTGACAGTCCCTGCATTCCCTTGACCCGAGGTACTCGAATTTAATCGAGCGCCATCTTCCATAAACAGCCTATCTGCAATAATTCGGATATCCCCTCCGTTTCCTTGTCCGCTTTCCTCTACATTGACAAGGACATTAGAACTCGACAATCGTGCCGTGTCACTTGCTTCTATTATGACGGTTCCAGCATTTCCTTGACCCAAGGTACTTGAGAATAGACGCGCCCCATCTCGTAGTTCAACGGTCTCACCAGTAACCCTGATATTGCCAGCATTCCCACTATAGTTTTCTCCGAAGCTACCACTTGATGCCGAACTATCCGAAAACAAAATATGACCACTGGCTTCAAAAATCACCCTGCCAGCATCTCCCTCGCCTGAAGTGCTTGAAGATAAACGTGACCCATTTCGAAATTCTAACGTCTCGCCCGTGATGCTTACATTGCCAGCATTCCCACTATCACCTTCTCCGAAACTACTACTCGATGCCGAACTATCTGAAAACAAAACATGACCACTGGCTTCAACGATTACCCTGCCCGCATCTCCCTCACCTGAAGTGCTCGAAGATAAACGAGCTTCATTAAGTAACTGTATCCTATTAGCGCGAATGCTAATACCCCCAGCATTTCCAGTTCCAGATTCTGCCACACCACTCGAAATCGAAGCATTTGATAAAACAATAGTATCCCCAGCTTCCACCGTTATTATTCCTCCATCTCCTTGACCGAAGGTACTTGAGAAGAGACTCGCCCCATCTCGTAGTTCTACTGTCTCGCCAGTCATCCTAATGTTGCCGGCATTCCCACTATAGTTGTCTCCGAAACTACCAGTTAATACTGAACTATCTGAAAACAAAACATGACCACTGGCTTCAACGATTACCCTGCCAGCATTTCCGTCACCCCGGGTACTTGAGAGTAAACTCGCTCCATCTCGCAGTTCTACCGTTTCACCAGTAATCCTAACGTTGCCCGCATTACCACTATCACCTTCTCCGAAACTACCACTCAATGCTGAACTGTCAGAAAACAAAACATGACCAGTGACTTCCACCGTTACCGTACCAGCATTTCCTTCCCCTAAGGTACTTGAGGACAGACTTGCTCCACCTGTGAGTTGCACAGTCTCACCAACAATACTAACGTTACCAGCATCCCCTTGATCCCGGGCATCTGAGGCTAGACGCGCTCCATCTTGAAGTTCCACTATTTGTCCAACCACCCTAATATCACCGGCATTTCCACTAGTATTTTCTCCCAAACTACTACTTGATACTGAACTATCAGCAAACAAAACATGACCAGTAGCTTCAACCGTTATTGTTCCTCCATCTCCGTCGCTTAGGGTATTTGAGAAAAGAAGGTTTCCATTTTGAAGTTGTACCGTATCACCAATGAGCCTAATATTGCCCGCATCCCCTTGTCCTGAGGTATTTGAGGCTAGACTAGTACCATCTCGTAGTTCAACCGTGTCACCAATCACACTGATATTACCAGCATTTCCTTGACCTAAGGTATCTGAGGATAGACTCGCTCTATCTTGAAGTTGTACCGTATCACCAATAACCCTGATATCACCAGCATTACCACTATAGTCTTCTCCAAAAGCAGTACTAGAAGCTGAACTATTAGAAAATAAAACATGACCACTAGCTTCCACTGTTATTATTCCACCATCTCCGTCACCTGACGTACTTGAGGATAGACGCACTTCATCTCGAAGTTCGACTCTTTCGGCAGTAATCCTAACGTTGCCCGCATTCCCACTCTGAGTTTCTCCTGAACTGTCACTCACTATAAAACCACCAGAAAGTAAAACGCTTTCATGAGCTTCTAGCGTCACATTACCAGCGTCTCCTTCACCAAAAGTACCAGAAGAAAAAAACGTGCCGTCACTTGTCTGGATAACCCTACTGACTAGGTTAATATCACCAGCGTCTCCCTGTCCTGTTTCTCCGACACCACTTAAAGCGCTACTGGGAAAACCCTCTGAATCTTGTCCGGAAAAAATAATTCTGTCAGCGCCGTAAATTTCTATACGACCGGCATTTCCTTGACCGACAGTACTAGAAAATAACTGAGCGCCATCTCGAACTTCCACTCGATTCCCAGTTACGCTAATCTTTCCCCCATCTCCCTGTCCCGTTTCGAATACAGCGCTGAAGAGCCGCGCCTCATTCAGGAGGCGTACCGTATCATGGGCTTCTAGGTTGACGTTTCCCGCATTTCCGTTACCAAAGGTACTTGAAGAAACCAGTGCGCCGTTACTTATTTCTATGACTTCGCCAGTTAAGTTGATATGACCTGCATTCCCTTGCGCACCCTCTACAACTTGAATATTTATAACGCTTGAAGAATCGTTAGAACTTGGCCCCGAAATGATAATGCTATCACTCGCATTAACGGCCACAGATCCGGAATTTCCTCGCCCTGTTGTCCTGGACGTTAAGCGAGCACCATTCGTCATTTCTACAGTGTTGGCGACTAGATTAATATCACCAGCGTTTCCAATCGAGCCTTCTCCCACTGAATTCGAGAGTTCACCATCTGAGATAGTGATATCACCCATCGCATTCAGCTCAATATTCCCCGACTGGCTACCCTCAATTCCGAGTCCCTCAGCAATTCCCCCCTCCAAAAAACTATCGCGCATCTCGATATCCAACGCCTGAATCCCAATCTCTCCGCCCACAACTCCGGCTACATTCAGATTCGTCTCATCCAACGACACTGAGGCGCGATTCAGTTCGGCGGGAACCCCGAAGGACGGAAATCCCGAGTTGACATCACCCACCTCAAAGCTGACGTGTCCCGCTTCTCCCACTCCTACGAGGTCAATTCGTCCAGCCGGTGCATTGATTTCAACATCCTCTAGGCTAATCTCTCCCCCCACCAAGGCCATCGATTCTCCCTCGGAGACGTTGAGAGTTGCCCCAGTCGCTTCAATACTGCCGGGATTATCATTAAATTGCACCCCCAATGGCACATTCACACTCAACAGAGGGGCCTCCCCAGACTCCTCAGCGTTGAAGGCCAGGCCATTCTCAAAAACCAGACTGTTGGCGGTACTGGCGACGAAGGAACCACCGATGTCTAAACGAGCATTGGGACCGAAGATAATGCCGTTGGGGTTGAGTAAGAATAGGTTGGCGGTTCCGTTGGCCCGCAATAAACCATCAATATCAGAAATTGAGCCGCCAGTGACGCGGCTAAAGATTTGACTGGCGATCGCCCCTTCAGCATCGTCGGCTTGCCGATAGGCGTCGCTGGCCTGTTGCCAAATGTCAAACGCCCGTTGTGGCTGTCCTGAGGTGAGAAACAGATGGCCTCGGATATTGAGAATTTGCGCTAATCGCCCTGGGGAGGCGATGGGGTCAGCCGAGAGGAGGTCCCCGATGCGTTCATTGACCTCATGGGCTAACCCCATCTGCCCAAGCTGTTGATATCCCAAGCTGAGATAACTCAGGGCCAGGGCTTGCTGAGGGCGATTCTCCTGGCGATCGAACTCACGGGCCGCCTGTTGCCAAGCCTCCACCGCTTCCTGATAGCGTTGCGCCTGATAGAACCCTCGTCCCTGTTGCAGCATCTGAGGCCCCGACCCGCTCCGGGAATCGTTGCCGGTTGCCGTTTCCCGGTTGAGGGCGAGGGTTGGGAACCCCTCTAGGGAAGGTAATGCCGCCTGAGCGGGAGCCGTCCAGAGACAGAGGCTGAGTAGAGCGAGGGGAATCGAGGTGCGATGGGACATAGGAATCTCAACGGCTGGGATGAGTAGGAGAACAGTGAGCCGATGTCGCTTGGGGAGGAGTGGGTGAGCCATCAGCCGTCTCAGCCGAGAGAACCACCGCCCCATCCCCATTGACGTGCCAGCCCTGAGCTTCTACTAAGGGGGCGGTTTCCTCGCTGTGGCTCAGGGCAGTTTCCGAGGAAGTTTCCTCCAGAGAGCGCCAATCCAGCCAAGTGGCTTCAGTCGCTAAAGACCCATCAGGATTTGGGGGCAATCCCCCCCGTCCCGTGACATAAAACTCGCTCTCCCGTCCCCCAGTGCAGGGGTCAGTATCCAGGATAGCCGCCACATCGATGGGATTAGCAGACAGGTCCACCAATCCCGTTTCTGTATCCACATCTGGGGTATTCAGTTCTACGGAACCACTGAATTCAGCCCCAAGGTCTGAGCTGGCGGTAATGTCACTTTCGGGGGTCAGTTCGTCCCGAAATTCCGTACCAAAAATGCCTTGAGTATTGATAATCACTCGACCGCCAGCGGCGTTGATGGCGTTGGCGGTGATGTCGCTGTTTTCGAGGGCCACGAGGGCATCGGTATCGATGATGATATTGCCTCCAGGGAAGTCTCCCTCGGCGTTGGTTTGGATGGTGCTACCCCGCCGTAGGATGGTGGTTCCGGTGTCGAGTCGGACGTTGCCACCACGACCGCCGGTGTTGGCACTGATGTCGGCGCGATCGCTCAGGTGTAGGCGATCGGCTTGGACAAAGACATCACCCGCTGTAAAGTCATTGGCATTGGATGTGGTGTTGTTACTGGAGGATAACCGCGTTCCATCCCGCAGTTCTACAGTTCCGGCGATGAGATTGACGCCTCCAGCATTCCCTTGGCCGGCTTCTTCAATGGTGCTGTATAAACCACTCGGCCAGACCTCAGGTTCCGGGCCGGAAAGGTCGGTATAAAAGCCTGAAAAGATGGCACTGTCTCGGACTTCAACTGTTATCGTTCCCGCATCTCCTTGATTCGTGCTACTGGATATTAACAAACCATCATGAACTTCTAACCGGTCAGCAACAACAGTGATATTGCCGGCATTGCCGCGTCCCTGTTCTACTACACCGCTCATGATCAAGCCGTTTGATAACAATAATGTCTCACTTACCTCAATCGAGACTGTTCCTGCATTTCCTTGACCCAAGGTACTTGAATCTAGTATGGCCCCATCTCGGAGTTCTAAAGTGTTGGCAAGAATGCTAACGCCTCCCGCATCCCCTTGCCCTGTTTCGCCCACGCTGGTCAAGGCTGCACTGGGTACCCCTTCAGCATTTACGCCCGAGAAAATCACGCTATCACTGGCTTCGACCGTTACGGTTCCCGCATTGCCTTGACCCAAGGTAACTGAGTTTAACTGAGCTCCATTTTGCACTTCCAGACTGCCAGTCAAAATACTCACACCTCCGGCATTTCCTCGTGCGTTTCCTCCGACGCCACTGACGACACCGGTGGTCACTTCCTCGGGATTGTTAAGTCCCGATAAGAGAACTCTATCACTTGTCTCAACGGTTACGGTTCCAGCATTTCCTTGACCCAATGTACTTGCATTTAGCTGCGCTCCATCATGCAATTCTAGGATGTTAGACAATATAGTCACACCTCCAGCATTTCCACGTCCGCTCTCGGCGACGACACTAGAAACTCGACTACCCAAACCATCAGAATTAACCCCCGATAATATCACTCTATCATGGGCTTGAACTATGATTGTCCCAGCATTCCCTTCTCCCAAAGTGTTCACATTTAACTGGGCACCATCTTCTAGAAAAAGCGTGTTGGTAATAATTTGAATATCACCACCGTTTCCTTTTGCTCTTTCTTCTACGGTACTAAAGACATTGGCGTTGGATAATTGTGCTGTGTCACTAGCTTCTATAGTGACGCTTCCGGCATTTCCTTGCCCCAAAGTACTTGAGGATAAACTTGTCCCATCTCGCAGTTCTACACTCTCACCAATGACTCTGATATTACCAGCATTTCCACTATAGTCTTCTCCAAAACTAATACTCGATGCCGAGCTGTCGGAAAACAAAACATGACTACTAGCTTCAACAATCACCCTGCCAGCATCTCCGTCACCCGAGGTACTTGAGGACAAACTCGTCCCATCTCGCAGTTCTATGGTTTCGCCAGTAATCCTAACGTTGCCAGCAGTCCCACTCTGGGTTTCGCCGAAACTGGAACTCGATGCCGAACTGTCAAAAAAGAGGACATGACCACTGGCTTCAACTGTTACCGTACCAGCCTCTCCGTTACCCCAGGTATTTGAGATGAGACGAGTCTCGTCTCGTAGTTCAACCGTCTCGCCAATAATCCTGACGTTACCGGCATTTCCCTCCCCCGATGTACTTGAGAGTAAACTCGTCCCATCTCGTAGTTCTACTCTCTCTCCAACAATTGTAATGTTGCCGGCAGTTCCACTATGGCTTTCTCCTAAACTAGCACTCGACACCGAACTGTCAGAAAAGAGGACATGACCACTGGCTTCAACCGTTATTATTCCTCCGTCTCCATCACCCGGGGTATCTGAAGATAAACGTGACCCCTCTCGCAGTTCGACCGTCTCGCCAGTAATCCTCACGTTACCGGCATTACCACTGCGGGCTTCTCTCAAACTAGCACTCGATACCGAACTATCAGATAAGAGGACATGACCACGGGCTTCAACTGTTACTGTCCCAGCATCTCCCTCACCCAACGTACTAGAAGATAAACGTGACCCATCTTGTAGTTCGATTGTCTCGCCAAGAATCCTAATGTTGCCTGCATTTACCCCAGGGGTGTCTCCAAAACTACTACTCGATACCGAACTGTCAGAAAAGAGGACACGACCACTGGCTTCAACTGTTATTATTCCTCCGTCTCCATCACCTGAAGTCTCTGAAGATAAACGTGACCCATCTCGCAGTTCGATCGTCTCGCTAAAAAACCTGACGCTACCAGCATTCCCACCACGGGCTTCTCCAAAACTACTACTTGATGCTGAACTATCAGAAAAGAGGATATGACCGCTGGCTTCAACCGTTACCGTACCGGCATCTCCATTACCCCGGGTGCTTGAGAATAGACGAGCCTCATCTCGCACTTCTACTGTCTCACCACTAATCCAGATATTACCGGCATTCCCACTACGAGTCTCTCCTGCACCAGAACTCAACGCGAACATATCAGAAAAGAGGATATGACCGCTGGCTTCAACCGTTATCGTACCGGCATCTCCATCACCCCAGGTGATTGAGGATAGATGCGCCCCATCTCGCAGTTCTACCGTCTCAGCGCTAATCCTAACGTTACCGGCATTCCCACTATGGTCTTCTCCAACACTACCACTCAATGCCGAACTATCAGAGAAGAGAACATGACCACTAGCTTCAACTGTTACCGTACCGGTATCTCCGTCACCCCAGGTACTTGAGGATAGATGCGCCCCATCTCGCAATTCTACTATCTCACCGGTAATCCTAACGTTACCCGCATTGCCACTATAGTTTTCTCCCAAACTATTACTCAATACAAAACCACTAGAAAGTAAAATGCTCTCATGAGCTTCTAGCGTGACATTACCCGCATCTCCATCGCTATAAGTACTGGAAGATAAAAACGCGCCGCCACTTGTCTGGATAACTCCGCCGACTAAGGTAACATCACCTGCATCTCCCTGTCCTGTTTCTCCCACATTACTAAAACTAAATGCAGCACTAGCCAAACCTTCCGAATTTTCTCCAGAAAAAACAATCCTATCAGCTCCATGGATATCTATCCGACCGGCATTCCCTTGCCCCGACGTTGTCGAAGTTAACTGAGAACCATCTCGAACTTCTACTTGATTACCAATTACGCTAATGTTGCCTACATTTCCTTGTCCTGTTTCTGCCACATCCGTCGCAATACGCCCTTCGTTTAAAAGGCTTACTGTATCACGGGATTCCAGGGTAATATCTCCTGTATTTCCTTGACCCAAGATTCCCGACAAAATAAATCCACCGTCACTTATTTCTATGACTTCGCTACTTAAGTTGACTTGACCCACATCTCCTTGTCCACCCTCTCTCACCAGAATATTTATACCACTTGGAAACTCATCAAGATTCGCCCCTGAGATGACAATGCTATCATTAGCATTCATGGCGACAGAACCGGCGTTGCCCACCCCTGTTGTACTTAAAGTAAGGCGAGCGCCGTTCGTCATTTCTACAGTGTTGGCGAGAAGGTTAATATCACCAGCATTGCCAATTGAGTCTTCTCTGACCTTGTTATTCAATCGACTATCCGAGATGCTGATGTTACCCGTCGCATCCAACTCAATATTCCCCGACTGGCCGCCCTCAATCCCGAGTCCTTCAGCGATTCCTCCCCGCAAAACGCTATCGCGCATCTCCACATCCAACGCCTGAATCCCAATCTCTCCCCCCACAACTCCAACTACATTCAGATTCGCCTCATTCAACGATACCGAAGCGCGACTCAGGTCAGCGGGAACCCCGAAGGACGGAAATCCCGAGTTGACATCACCCACCTCAAAGCTGACTTGTCCCGCTTCCCCCACTCCTACGAGGTCAATTCGTCCAGCCGCCGCATTGATTTCAACATCGTTTAGGCTAATCTCTCCCCCCACCAAGGCCATCGATTCTCCCTCAGATACATTGAGAATTGCCCCAGTGGCTTCAATACTGCCGGGATTATTATTAAATTGCACCCCCAATGGCACGTTCACACTCAGTAAAGGGGCCTCCCCAGACTCTTCAGCGTTGAAGGCCAGGCCATTCTCAAAGACGAGACTGTTGGCGGTACTGGCGACGAAGGAACCACCGATGTCTAAACGAGCATTGGGACCGAAGATGATGCCGTTGGGGTTGAGTAGGAATAGGTTGGCGGTTCCGTTGGCCCGCAACAAACCATCGATGTCGGAAATTGAGCCGCCGGTGACGCGGCTAAAGATGTTGGCGATGTCGGGATTGTTGAAAAAGGCTTCGCTGTTGGTGGGGATGGAAAATTCCTGGAAACTGTGGAAGAGATTATCCCCTCGTAAGGCCCCACCGTCGATTTGGACTCCGGTTTCCGTTGGTGTGGTCACCGAACGTTCATTGCCTAAACTGCTATCAGGGATAATCTGAGCTTGAATGGGAACTACTGGCGCGATCGCCATCCCCAATCCCAGACTCACCACCCATCCCCATTGCCGAGTATCCATAACACCCACCCCAACTTAAAGATCAGTTCACCAGAGAAAATTCGGAAAATTCAGCCAAACCGGCGGACTCTAAAAAGTCCTGCCAACGTTGTTGTAACTGCGGGTCATTGGGTGCTGACTGTCTCTGATGCGCGAGGCCCGAGAGAGACTCATACCAAATCCCGTTTTGTCCATAAATCAGAGGCCGATCGCGCTCCGACTGCTGCTGCAATTGACTCGTCAGACTGGGGGTGGGTTCAACCCGACGCACCCAACCCTGAGCCACTACCTCTCGCGGCGCGCCGGTTCCATCGGGAGGACAGATGACGGCAAACTGCCAGCGGTAATCTTCTTCTAACCCTAACTCCTCAGCCGTTTCGGGTAATTGCAGTTCCAGAAGGCCCGATTCAGGTAACGCCACCTCCTGACGGTGGATGTCATTCCATTGGCGATCGCGCACCACAAACAGCCCCTCCGAGGCCACGGTTTCCGGGACATAGACCCAAAACGTCGGACGAGGTGACACGGTTAAGGCCCAGTCCCTCGCATCTGGAGTCACTCTGGGAACTAATACCGTCAGGGGAGGATTCGGCTGCATCGCATCTTGAGGGCATTTACCTCGGGTTCCCCCAGCATCGACACTTCCTTCAGGTGCTCCCCGATCGGGCGGGTCAAAACGGGCGATGGTGTCTGGCGCGACTGGACTTAACTGTTTTTGGATTTGATGGGGTTGGGGCGATCGCCTAGAATTATCCTCGACCACTCTAGGAATCAGATTCCCGAATAGTCCCGCCTCCAACCAACCGGTAGCCAGAAAAACCAATAATGCAGGAGTCATGAGCTGGATTTAAAAAAACAACAAAAACCCGTCGTCATGGTTACGAAAAACCAGAAACTACGGAATTTCAACCGGGATCATGTCCACCGAAGAGCAGTTAAGTTGATTTTGTTGCCCAAAGATGATGCACTACGTCGAAACATTAGGGATGCACCCGGATTTACCCCCTAGCCGAGCGGCCCGCCCTAGGCGTTGCTAGAGCGCCATTGTGATTCCGTAATTATACTGAATTTGATTCCAGGTGTCAGATCTAAATCCAAGTTGTTACGGATTTGCCCTGTGCCAAGCCTTTTTGAGCCGATTATTAAGATTTGTGAAATATGTAAACCCGAGTCATTATATCCCTTACAAACCCGGACGAATGCAGATCCGTTGGCGTTCCTCTAAACCGGACACCACAACCTCCACTCGGGGATTCCCCCCCCGATACACCAGTCGCCCGACGCAGACCTGCTCCAGGCGAAACAGCAGGCTTTTACCATCATCTGCATAAATTGTCAAGCCATGGCGACGAACCAGTCCCCCCTTGCGAGTCAGTTTGACGAATATGCTGTCCTCCCTCTCCCGAGAACGTAACGTCACCTGTAAGGATTTGCTGGTTTGGACGGCTTCCACCGACATTCCCCCTAGGACAAACCCAGCGCCGTTGCTGCGACGTTGCAACAGCACTCGTTCCGGTAATCCCTCAACCTGAACTGTTCCTGGTAGCCGAGTGGGTTCAGCGGGTTGGGGGTCCGGGGGAATGCGGGTTACATCCAATTGCCATTGCCCGGCCTTGCGTTGAATCTCAGCACGAATCCCTTGGGCCCGTTGGGGATTGGTTCCCTCAGCGAACTGTTGCTGCTTTAACTTGGTGGCTAACCAGCGTCGTTGGGCGTAACGTCGCCAATGGGGACTGAGATCCGGCGTCTCCAATTAACTTGGTGGCTAACCAGCGTCGTTGGGCGTAACGTCGCCAATGGGGACTGAGATCCGGCGTCTCCAAGAACTGTTCATAAAAGCTGAGACAGGGAACCCACTCCCCCACTCGTTCAAAACTTGCCCCCACTTCCGCTTAACTGTTCATAAAAGCTGAGACAGGGAACCCACTCCCCCACTCGTTCAAAACTTGCCCCCACTTCCGCTGGGGTGAGATGGCGGGGCCAGGTTTCATCCTCAATTACCCGGTTGAGAAACTCCACATAACGACGACGTTGGGGGCGGGTGTCGTCGGGGGTGAGGTTGGAGGTGGCCAGTTGACGCACCACGTCCCAGGTGAGGGCGTGACAGTCGGGGCCTTGGCAGCGATCGAGACTGGCGATCGCATCCAACCAACGACGGGCCTGTAGGAGATACTGCACCAAATCATCCCATCGCTGTTCGAGTTCCAAGGCCCAACGGATTCCATCGAGTTGTTTCAGCCAGTTGGCTTTCCCCGGTTTCCCGGCCTCTTCCCAAATCTCGATAATCTGTTTAGGGGCCTCGGCGTCCCGCAGA
This sequence comes from Sodalinema gerasimenkoae IPPAS B-353, assembly GCF_009846485.1. Taxonomy (GTDB): domain Bacteria; phylum Cyanobacteriota; class Cyanobacteriia; order Cyanobacteriales; family Geitlerinemataceae; genus Sodalinema; species Sodalinema gerasimenkoae. The sequence goes on along the minus strand of NZ_ML776472.1, from coordinate 4,849,682 downwards.
TAGGGAATCCCCTCAGGAAATCCCACCTGTTGGGCTTTGGCTAAATAATAATCCCGATGTTGGATATCGCCGCAGGCCTCCCAACAGTCCAGGGCGCGACGGCGATTTTCTGGGGTTTGGGCGGCGTAAAAACAGGAACCGGCGCTAGACAACAATTGGGGATATTTCGCCTGGGCCAGTCGTTCCAAGGAATCGCCGTACTGATGCCATTCCTGGGGGGTTAGGGTTTCTTTGGCGTTGAGAAATTCTTGGATGGTATCTCGGTAGGCCTCAATGGTGACGCGCCAGGGTTTTTCGGTGTAATGGCGTTGGGCCTGGCCGATGTGGTTGTCTAGCTGTTGGCTAAACTCTCGCAGTTGGGTGAGTGAGGCGGGTTGGCTTACCATAAATTCTGCGATCGCCCTGTCTATGGCAGAACCCGAATGCTGTTGATACCAATCCCACAGTTGCGGCCAACATAACCCTTGCCAAAAACAACTGCGGGCCTCCTCAGGCTGATTTAAGGCTAAAAAACCTTCTCCAGCCGCCTGAAATTGTCGTTCAAATTTCAAGGCCCAAGCCTGAGACATCTTCGCCTCCTCGTACTTATTCAGAGAACGGTAGAAGTCAGCGGCACGATAGAGAAATCCGGGATTTTCTTGACTTAAGCCGTTTTCCCAAAACTGTTTGGCTTGTTCGAGGCGATTGTCCTGGTTAAAGATGGCGAAACTCTCCCCTCTGGGCAAAAAGCTAATTTGGGCCGCATCTTTGGCTTCGAGTGGGCTGGCGTTGATGGCGCGATCGCGGCCTTGGCGATCGGCAAATCGCCACAGGGCCTGATCCCCGGCGGGAGAGTCTAAAATCACTAAGGCTTTGGTAGGCCGACTGGCCGCCACATAGAGTTTATTGAAGAAATACTCTAGTTCTAAGTTGCGTTCTTGAGCGCGATAGAGTTTGTTGAGATTCGTTTGTCCTTGGGCGAGTTCTTCTCCGAAGTTGTAGAGAATGACGAAGGGAAACTCCAATCCCTTGGCTTGACTGGCACTTAAGATATTTTTGGGGAGTTTGCCTTGCTGAATTTCGGGAAAGAGATCCCGCAGCAGTTCATCCTGTTGCAGATAGTTCAATTCTCCCCCTTCTTCACAGGGAATGAGAATGATGGGGTCATTTTGGCATTGTTCCCGAAATTGGGCGGCTTGTAGGTTCTCGGAGAGAATGAATTTTTGTGGGGGGATGCCGTCTCCCGGTTGCCAAGGGACTTGTAGGGTGAGTTGATGGCTGTTGAAAAATAAATAGCGCCAGAGAAGAATCAGGTTAGTCAGACGCACGATCGCCCCCAAGGAACGATAGTTAGATTCCAGTTCATGGAAGGTCATCTCAATCCTCAGATGGCGATCGGGATCTAAACTGGCAATCACTTGTTCATAAAAGGTCGCCCGCACACTTTTCCAGCGAAAGCCGGTGGGATTGAGGGTTTGCAGAGGATCTCCGGCGAAGGCGAAGGGTAAACTCTCCACGGGGGCATAGAGTTCGTAATCGGTAAAAATGGAAAGTTGCACCAATAGCCGCAGTTCTAATTTGGTGAAATCTTGGGCTTCATCAAAGACAAGGGCGCTATATTTTTGGCTGATTTTACCTTTTTTTAAAACGGCTCGAATCAAGTCTTGATCATCCCAATAGTGATTTGATTCCAAGTATCTCTTATACCAGGGATAGACGCGATCGCAGACAAATCGAAAGCTTTCTTCTAGAACCGTACGTTCTCCCCGAGGAATATCAGAATAGTCCTCAGCCACCATATCTTCTAAATTATAGCCCTTAATAAAAGCGCGAATAATATGCCAGCATTCTGCCGGAGATCGCTGCCCCGGAAAGGAGGATTGATAGGCTCGTTCAAATTGATAAAAGGAGATATGCTTATCGGAGTCAAATCGTCCCGAAGTTTCGCTATCTAATTGCTTCAAGAGAAAATCCTGAAAGGGCGTAAAAAACGTCTCAAAATCAATCTCAATGGATTTGTCGGCAAAATGATGATGGTGACTCAGGAGTTTGCGAACCCCCTGACACGCCGATTGAAGCAAGCGTTTATTGTAAGTGATAAAGAGAGGATGAAACCTTAACAGCGTATCTGGAAGATTCGGGTTATGTTCACGGATATCAATGTATTTTTGGCAGTAATAGGCAAACAAATAAAACAACATGGTGGATTTGCCACTTCCCGCCCGGCCATTGATGAAGATTGGCAGTTTTTTCGTTTCGAGAATCTTCTCTTCTTCTGAGGATAGGGCAAAATTTCCTTCCTCTTCTCGCTCGATTTCATGCCAAATCTCGTCATCAAACAGTAAATAATGAGGATAATAGCGTAGAGAATATTGGGCGATATCGTCGCGGGAGAAGGAATGGGTGAGGCGATTCTCTAATCCAGGGCCATATAAATTCAGAGATTCTCCGATATTTTGAATATCTTGTGAACTTGGACGTTTGTCAAAGGGAGAAATCAGCAGAATTGCCAAATGCCCAGGACTATCAGCCGCTTCAATTCGAGAAAAAAGAATGGCTTTTTGGCGAGTTTTATGGTAACACAACCATAGCCCTTCATAAGGTGTTGGCTGTTCTTGAAGTGCTGCATTCGAGTCTCGTTCAATCACTCCGTAAACTAACTCATGATAGGTTTGCCAATGATGGTCAATTTCGTTGGTCTTAAATTGTTCAACCCAGATGCGAGTTTCATAGATTGCTCCTCCCTGGCTATCTATCAATAAACTGGGTTTTTGCAGCCATGCTTTTAAATGTTCTGGAAGATATTTCGGCTGTTGTTCAGCGGTTAAGTCCTCTTTTTGATGTTGAATCTCACCCTCGATATCGGGGATATTGAGTCTAAAGTGACTGCTGCCATATTGGTCGGGATTATCCAGGAAGCGATGCTCATAATCGGGTTGGCCCCGTCGGAAGATTTTCAAAAAGCAGAAAACCCGATCATTACCAATTTTTTGGATTTTGCCAATCAGACGTAGGTTGTCGAAGCGATGCTTGAGATAAGGATAATTCCAATCAAAATGACTTTGGATGGCGGTAATGCCATCGCACTGAATCGAGGCTTTGAGACTCGTTAATTTATCGAGTTTATTGTAGTTTCTAGCTTCAGTTTCGCAACTTGGGCTAATATAAACAAACATGGCAGCAGCATCTCGACAGTTGGACAGGTTTAGGAGATTAGTCTAGAGAGAAACGAGGGGGTGGGGTGAGAGGTTGGGGGGAAAAGACTCCAATCCGGAAACTCCTTAACCCCTCATTATATGAAAGATGAATCGGATTTTAATCTAAAGAAAATCTATAGTCCCGAAGGAAAGGGGTGCGATCGCCAGAAGTGGTTTTAAGATAGGACTAGACCGACCGAGGGCGATCGCCATCCCCACTCTTCGACCCTCGGGAGAGGTTGAACTTGCCGAACGATCCCAACATCAATACCCTATGACACCCGCAGAACCCTTCGAGATGCCCCAAGGGGCCCTAGACCGCGACTGTACCACCCTGTCGCGCCATGTCCTGGAACAACTACAAAGCTTCTCCCCCGAGGCCCAGGATCTCAGTACCCTCATGAACCGCATCGCCCTAGCGGGGAAACTGACCGCCCGTCGTCTCAGCCAAGCCGGACTCATGGATGGCGTGTTGGGCTTTGCTGGGGGGGAAAACGTCCAGGGGGAAGACGTGAAGAAGATGGACGTCTACGCCAACGAAGTCTTTATCTCCGTCTTCAAACAAAGTGGCCTCGTCTGTCGCCTGGCCTCCGAGGAGATGGAAAAACCCTACTACATCCCCGAAAACTGCCCCATTGGCCGATATACCCTCGTCTATGACCCCATTGACGGGTCTTCGAACATTGATGCCAATCTTAACGTGGGGTCAATCTTCGCCATCCGTCAACAAGAAGGTGACGACGAAACCGGAGAGGCCCTTGACCTACTGCAATCGGGGCACAAACAACTGGCCGCCGGCTATATCCTCTATGGCCCGAGTACTGTCTTAGTCTACTCCATCGGGACCGGCGTTCACTCCTTCACTCTCGACCCCAGCCTCGGAGAATTTATCCTCTGGCAAGAAAATATCCAAGTTCCCGAACATGGTTCCGTCTATAGCGCCAATGAAGGCAACTTCTGGCAATGGGAAGACTCCATCCGGGATTACATCCGCTACGTCCACCGTCATGAAGGCTATACCGGACGCTACAGTGGCGCTCTCGTGGGGGACTTCCACCGCATCTTGCTGCAAGGCGGCGTCTTCCTCTATCCCGGAACCGTGAAGAAACCCGAAGGAAAATTACGGCTTCTCTATGAGTCTGCCCCATTGGCCTTCCTCATGGAACAAGCCGGAGGACGGGCCAGCACCGGACTCGAAAAAATTATGGATGTGGTTCCCGAGAAACTCCACCAGCGAACCCCTCTGGTGATTGGTAGTCCCGAAGACGTGGCCCTAGTCGAGTCGTTTATCCAAGAAGGAACGCGGGGCGATCGCCACTAGCCCCGGCGATTTCCCAAAGTCAGGAAACCCTGAATCTTCCCCAATCATGGGAGTTGACAAGCCGGACTCGACAATTGTCAACTAAGCACTATCACCCTACCCATCATCACGGTCAAAGCTTCTATGGTCGCTATCCAAGACAATCCCCTGCGCATTGGTCTGCAACAAGATCGCATTCCTGAACCCCAGATTCTGATTATCTTCGGTGCATCAGGGGATTTAACCCAGCGCAAGCTGGTTCCTGCTATCTATCAAATGCACCTAGAACGTCGTCTTCCCCCGGAACTCACTATCGTGGGAGTCTCGCGGCGGGAATGGAGTCATGACTATTTCCGCAATCATTGTCGTCAAGGCGTGGATGAATTTGGCGGCGGCTTGCAGTCTGACGAGATTTGGAACAGTTTTGCCCAAGGACTGTTTTATTGTCCCGGCAACATCGACAATCCCCAAGACTATCAAGACCTCAAAGCCTTCCTCAGCGAACTCGATGAAAAACGGGGAACTCGGGGAAATCGAGTCTTCTATCTCTCCGTGGCCCCGCGCTTCTTTGGGGAAGCCACCCAACAACTTGGGGAAGCGGGGATGTTGGCGGACCCAACCAAGCAACGGCTGGTGATTGAAAAACCCTTTGGGCGAGATTTGGCCTCGGCCCAAATGCTTAACCAGGTGGTGCAATCGGTATGTGATGAGCGCCAAGTTTATCGCATTGACCATTATCTCGGCAAAGAAACCGTCCAGAACCTTCTCGTGTTTCGCTTTGCCAATGCCATTTTTGAACCCCTCTGGAATCGGCAATTTGTGGATCATGTGCAGATTACCGTAGCTGAACGGGTGGGACTCGAAGGACGGGCCGGCTATTATGAAACCGCTGGGGCCCTGCGGGATATGGTGCAAAACCATTTAATGCAGTTGTTTAGCCTCACGGCCATGGAGGCCCCCAACTCCCTCGATGCCGATAGTATCCGCAACGAGAAAGTCAAAGTGGTTCAGGCCACCCGTCTAGCGGATACGGAACATCTGGAGAATGCGGCGGTACGGGGGCAATATACCAACGGTTGGATGGATGGGAAGGCCATTCCCAGTTATCGGGATGAAGACGGGGCCGACCCTGAATCGACAACCCCCACCTATGCGGCCTTAAAATTGAGTATTGATAACTGGCGCTGGAAAGGGGTTCCGTTCTATCTGCGAACCGGAAAACGAATGCCCAAGAAAGTCTCAGAAATTGCCATCCAGTTTAAGGATGTGCCCTTTTTGATGTTCCAATCCGCTGCCAAGCAAGCCAATCCCAATGTCTTGGTGATGCGGATTCAGCCTAATGAAGGCATTAGTATGCGCTTCGAGGTGAAAACCCCGGGAACTTCCCTGCGGACGCGATCGGTGAATATGGATTTCCGTTACGATGCGGCCTTTGGCAAACCCAGTACCGATGCCTACAGCCGCTTGTTGATTGACTGTATGTTGGGTGACCAAACCCTATTTACCCGTGGCGATGAGGTGGAAGCCTCTTGGCGGGTGTTAACGCCGGTGTTGGAAGTCTGGGATGCACCTGCACCACCAGAGTCGATTCCACTCTATGAGGCGGGAACCTGGGAACCGGTGGAGGCGGAACTGCTGCTGAACCGGGATAATCGTCGCTGGCGACGGTTGTAACGAGATTGAGGAAATTTGCGACCCCAACGATCCTGTTGCGTCATCATAGACGAGAAGGCGTTGTCTTGAGTTGTGTTTGTGTTGAGTTGTTCTTAGAGTTTAGGGAGAAGATTGATTATGAGTACTAGCACACCAGTTGTGGCCTTACAGAAACCCAAAGATATTTCCTTGGGAGAGATTGAAGCCGAACTTAGCCAAATCTGGTTGGGACAAAGTAAGGGCCAAGGAGTTCCCCTGGCCAGCCGCGCTTCAACCTTTAGTATGGTGGTCTATGAACCGGAGGAGTTTCAGCAGTTATTGGCCGGTTTGGGGTTCTATGAGGGGCCCATTGATGGGGTCAACGGAGAAGATGCCCGTCAGGCCATTGAGGCGGCTCAGAAACACTACGGCCTCAAGATTACGGGTCATGTGAATCCTCCCACCTTGAGTAAGTTACGGGAGGAGTTCGCCAAACTCTCCCCGGACCAACAGGAGTACGAGAATTTGGATGCCCGAGGCTTTCAGATTAGTGAGGCGATCGCCGCTGCCAATCCCTGTCGTATTATTACCATCTGTCCCACCTTTGGTATTGAAGACAAGGGAGTCACGGCTCAAGTCTCGGCCTATTGTCCCTTGCAGCGTCAGAGTTCTAAGTTGGTCTGTTGCGAGTACATCACCCTGCGCGGTACGAAGGAAGCCCTCAATCGGGTGGGGAGTTTGGTCACCTCGTTGATGGTTCCTGAGTTACCCCGTTTTGTCTGGTGGAAGGCCACCCCGAACCCGGAACAGGAGTTGTTCCAAGAGTTGGCCACGTCGAGTAACTGTACGGTGGTGGATTCGAGCTATTTCAGTGATCCGCGCTCGGAATTGCTGAAAATGCAGCAGTTGGTGGAGCAGGAAATCTATATTGCGGATTTGAATTGGCATCGACTCTCCCCCTGGCAAGAGTTAACGGCGGCGGCCTTCGATCCCCCGGAACGGCGGATGTCCCTGGGGGAAATCGACAGCATCACCATTGACTATGAGAAGGGCAATGACTCTCAGGCGTTACTGTTCCTAGGCTGGTTTGCCAGTCGCCTCGGCTGGACTCCCACCTCTTATGTAGTGGAGTCGGGAGATTACGATATTACTCATATCAAGTTCCAGGGAGAGTGCGATCGTGAAATTCTAGCGGAGTTAGCGGGGGTTCCGGTGGCGGATATGGGAGAAATTCCCGGCGATTTGGTGGCTCTGCGCCTCAATTCGTCTAATCCAGAGGCGGACTGTTGCACGATTCTCTGTTCAGAAACCACCGGCTGTATGCGGATGGAAGCCGGGGGAAGTGCCCAATCCTGTCGCACGGAACAGGTCACGGCGTTATCTGATCAGAAGGCCGAGGCCTTAATGGCTCAGCAACTTCAACGCTGGGGACATGATGTGCTGTATGAGGAAAGTCTCGCGGTTACCGCACAACTGTTAGGCTTAGCCTCTTGATTTCCCTGCCACAAGCTGGGAATTTTGTCAATCCTACTCGATTTTTAGGTAACGTTGTGTAAAGAACAAACCCCATCGTGAGCAAAATTTACGGCCCCGAGAGCGAGGACGTTCTCCTCATCTGGCAACGGATACCTCGGGGCTATTCCTTTTAAATTGCTAGAGGTGACATGGCTTGGATGTCTGATTCCCTCAGGCTTTTCTCCGTTGGAGGTCGCGGCTTTTGAAGCAACCGTATCACTTCAGTTTGGGTCTGGACTGTATCAATTTCCCGAATTTTGCACAGACCAAGGACATTGTGAAAATCATAGCAAATCCGTGAAACCCTGTCAAACTCGTTTTTTATCAATAAAGATTCCTATTAGGGAATGAATTTTGAAGTTTTGTAAAATCCGTAAAATTTTAAAGATTAAAACCAATTACCAACTTGTGATTAGTTTTGATTATCAAACATCCCATCGGCTGGGAACGGGGGAAAATTTGGTCGTTGACCCCATCTAGGGCTAAACTTGGAGACGATTGTACCCCGTACAGCTAACTCTTAATCCCGTCTCCAACGTGACTGTAGCCACTCAATCTCAAGAAACCATTGCCGCCCATGGTGGCACTCTGATTAATCGCCTGGCCACGGCTGAACAGAAACAGGAGTTTCTGGACCAAGCCGATCGCCTACCTCGGGTGACGATGGACGATCGCACCTTTTCAGACTTAGCCCTAATTGCCATTGGTGGCTTTAGTCCCCTGACCGGCTTTATGGAAGAAGCCGATTATCAACGGGTGGTCCAGGACATGCGCCTGGCCAATGGCTTGCCCTGGTCAGTTCCCATTACCCTCAGCGTCAGTGAAGAGGTCGCCAACTCCCTCAAGGAGGGCGATCGCGTCCGCCTCGATGACAAAACTGGGCGCTTCGTGGGGGTTCTGGAGCTGACCCAGAAATATCACTACGACAAACAGCAAGAAGCCCTCCAAGTCTATCGCACCAACGAAGACAAACATCCCGGCGTGGCAGTTGTCTATGAACAAGGACCGGTCAACTTAGCCGGTTCCGTCTGGATGTTAGAGCGAGATCCTCATCCTCTGTTCCCCAACTACCAAATCGATCCAGCGGTCTCCCGGCAAATGTTTGTGGAAAAAGGCTGGAAAACCGTGGTCGGCTTCCAAACCCGCAACCCCATCCACCGGGCCCATGAATATATCCAAAAATGTGCCTTAGAAACCGTCGATGGCCTGTTTCTACATCCCTTGGTCGGCGCCACCAAGAGCGATGACATCCCCGCTGATGTGCGGATGCGTTGCTATGAAATCATGCTCGATAAATACTTCCCCCGCGATCGCGTCATGATGGCCATCAACCCCGCGGCCATGCGCTACGCCGGCCCTCGGGAAGCCATCTTCCACGCCCTCGTCCGCAAAAATTACGGCTGCACTCACTTCATCGTGGGACGAGACCACGCCGGAGTCGGGGATTACTATGGAACCTACGACGCTCAAGAAATTTTTGAGGAGTTTGAGCCGGGAGAACTCGGGATTACCCCCATGAAGTTCGAGCACGCCTTCTACTGCACCCGCAGCGGAACCATGGCCACCTCTAAAACCAGTCCCAGCACCTCGCAAGAGCGGATTCACCTCTCAGGAACCAAAGTCCGGGAGATGTTGCGACGGGGTGAATTGCCCCCGCCAGAGTTCTCCCGTCCGGAAGTGGCGGCGGAACTGGCGAAAGCCATGCACGAGTAGTGACGTTAACGGTCACGGTTGGGAACAGGACCATTGTGGACTGTTCCCCCATCCTCAGATTTAAGTTGACAGTTGATGACCCGGAAACATCTGTATTGTCGGGGATTGAATCGTTTTAAATGTCCTGTTTAATTTGCCTGCTGCGTTCATCATTACGACTTAACTGTTAACGAGTAACTATCCTACGCAATCATTATGAAACGACGGGGTTTTCTAGAACAATCCGCCTGGCTGTTGGCTGCGACAACAGCTACGGGGTTCGTCTTCAGAGATCTCCCCTGGCAGGCTGCCATTGCCGATCCCCTGGTCAAGAAACGGGCCTTACTCCTTGGCATTAACCGTTATCCCGATGCCACCGGGAGCGACTTGAACGGGGCCGTAACCGATGTTGCCCTGCAAAAACAGGTTCTACGGCATCGCTTTGGCTTTAGGTCCGAGGATATACTGACCCTCACCGATGACCAAGCCACCCGAGGCCAATTCCTAGAAACCTTCCAAGGCCATTTTGCCGATCTCAGCAGTAGCGATGTGGTCTGGCTCCATTTTAGTGGCTATGGCTCCCAGGTGCAGCCCTCCCCAGAGTCCGAAGCCGTCGAACCCAGTTTAGTCATGGCCGATGGCTTAGATTTACCCCTCAGCAGCCTCTGGTTACTGCTGCGATCGCTCCCCACCCCCAAAATCATCACCGTTCTCGATACCAGCTACACCTATCCCGGAACTCCCCTACTGGGCAATCTGAGAGTGCGATCGCGCCCCAGTCCCACCGTTGCCCAACTCGACAACAAACACCGGCAATTTCAAGAGCAACGACGGGGTAACCTCAAAGCCAACCTGAAACGAGACACACCCGGTTGGGTCATCTCCGCCGCCTCCCTGCCACAGGTTGCCACCGAAAGTCAATGGCAGGGATTTAGTTGTGGACTCCTAACCTATGCCCTCACGCAACAACTCTGGTGGCTCTCTCCAGAAGCCTCCCTCACCAATCTCCTCACCCGCACCGAACAACTCGTCGAGACCTTTGCCGGGGCCGAACAAACCCCGACCATTTGCCGCAGCGGTCTAGAACGTTGTGATCTCCCCGCAGAACTCCCCCCTCCCCTCGTCCCCCAACTCGCCGCCTTAGGGGCCGACGGAGTTATTTTGGCACGAGAATCGGGCAACGATCCCTTTAAACTCTGGTTAGGGGGCTTACCCGTCACCGTCCTCAATCGCTATGGAAGCGGATCAGTATTTTCCGTGTTACCCGAACCCGGTACACCGCCCCAGGGTGAGGTTAAACTTCAAGTGCGATCGCGCTCGGGCCTCAATGCCGCGGCCCAACTCTGGGGCAGTCCTGAAAGCCAGGCCAGTGAGATTGCACCAGGGCGACTATTACGAGAGTCCGTGCGAATCTTACCGCGCAGCCTGCCGCTGACGGTAGCCCTCGATAGTCGCCTAGAACGCATTGAACGAGTCGATGCCACCAGTGCCTTTTCCGGGATTCGTGATGTCAACTCCGTCTTAGCCGGGGAACAACCCGCCGATTGCGTTTTTGGCCGCGTCCGTCGAGCGACGATTGCTCAAACCTACTCCACGGATTTAGTGCAACTTCCCAAAGACCAGGGAACCTATGGCCTATTTTCCGTCGGCCGGGAACTCATCCCCAATAGTATCGGCGAAGACGATGAAGCCATCAAAAAATCCGTCCAGCGCCTCGTTCCCCAACTGCAAGCCCTCCTGGCGGCAAAATGGCTCACTCTGACTCTCAATGAAGGGGCCTCGCGGTTGGGAGTCCGGGGAACCTTAAGTGTCCTCGACTCAGAGCAATCTGTAGTCCTACAACGGCAGACTCGTCGGGCCCGCCGGGCCAAGGGGGTACGTCCTCTGACGGGGGTGGAGGGAACCCTCGACATTCCCGCAGGCAGTCAAGTGCAATATAAACTAGAGAACCTCGGCGATCGCCCGGTCTATTATCTCCTGTTTGGCCTCGATAGTAGTGGTCGGGCCGTAGGGTTCTATCCCTATGAAACGGTGACCGACGGCAATCCTCCCACCCTGCAACAACCCCCCCTCAATCCCGGCGAGTCCATCGTACTTCCCTGGACGGAAGCGGAAACCTGGTCCGTGGGACGACCGATTGGGACGGTATCGATGAAACTCATCTGTTGCGATCGCCCCTTCGGTCAGGCCCTAACCCTCCTCGCGGCCCGGCAAAACTCCCCCCGCAATCCCCGCAGTCTCACTCCCCTGGAGACTCCCTTAAAGGTGGCTCAAGCGATTCTTAGTGATTTGCATCGGGCCAGTCTGCGCAAAACCGATCCCGAGGCCTTCCCCAGCGATGTCTATGCGTTGGATATGGATGTTTGGACGACGTTGAATTTTGTCTATCGGGTGGTTTAGGGGGGAAGAAGGCAAGAGGCAAGAGGCAAGAGGCAAGAGGCAAAAGGCAAGAGGCAAGAGGGAAACCACAGAGTCACGGAGGACACGGAGGATGGGGAGGGGGGATCTATTTCCTGTTCCCTGTTCCCTGTTCCCTCTATCATTCTATTGATTTCCACAAAATCGGGTTATGGGTGAAAAACTTCTGTGTTTAAGTAATGGTCATGGCGAGGATGCGATCGCCGTGCGGATTTTGCAGCCGCTACAACAGCATTCTCAGGCCCCGGAATTGGCCGCCTTACCTCTGGTGGGGGAAGGACGGGCCTATCAACAATTGCCCGAGGTGCCGATTGTCGGCCCCGTGAAAGCGATGCCGTCTGGAGGCTTTGTCTATATGGATGGCCGGGAACTTTGGCGGGATGTGCGTGGGGGACTGTTGGGCTTAACCTGGGCCCAATGGCGAGTGGTGCGAAAATGGGGGAAACAGGGGGGTAAAATTCTCGCCGTGGGGGATATTGTGCCCCTGTTACTGGCTTGGTTGAGTGGGGCCCCCTATTGTTTTGTGGGAACGGCTAAGTCTGAGTATTATCTGCGGGATGAAATTGGCCCCCTGCAACGACGTAGTTGGTTTGAGAAATTAGAGAGTTGGTCTGGTTGCGTCTATTTGCCCTGGGAACGGGCCTTGATGCGCTCAAAACGCTGTCAGGCGGTGTTTCCTCGGGATGGGTTAACCACGGAACGACTGCAAGAGATGGGGATTCGGGCCTATAACCTGGGAAACCCGATGATGGATGGGTTGCAGGCCAAACCCGTTGTTCCTGAGGGGGAACAGGGTCGTCCGTTAACTATTCTCCTCTTACCTGGTTCTCGGGTTCCCGAAGCTCATCGTAACTGGGAACAACTTTTACGAGCCGTGGATGGGGTGCAACGGTCTCAGATTGATCGACCTTTGACGGTTCTGGCGGCGATCGCCCCCGGTTTAGATCTCGACCCCTTTGTGCGGGCCCTGGATGCCTATGGTTGGCAAGCAACAACAAAAGAGGTGTCAGGGGTCAACGATGATCAGGCCCAACGCTTTAGCTTTAATCAGGGACTCCTGGCCCTGAGTCAAAATGCCTTTGCGGACTGTTTACGCCAAGCGGATTTAGCCATTGCCTTAGCGGGAACCGCCACGGAGCAATTTGTGGGGTTGGGGAAACCGGCCATCGCCTTTCCTGGAGAGGGGCCCCAATATACCGCCGCCTTTGCTGAGGCCCAAGGTCGTCTGTTGGGACAATCCCTGATTCGGGTTGCAGGGCCCGAACAGGTAGCCGGGATCGTGCAGCGGTTACTGCAAGATCCCGATTGGCATCAACTTATCGCCGAAAATGGTCGTCGTCGTCTGGGACTCCCTGGTGCTGGGGAACGGATTGCCAAGGATGTCCTACAATTGTTGTTTGGGGTTGAATAATCGCTCCAGCCTGAGTCTGACCCCGAATTCTGTCCCTCTGAAGCTCCTGAGTACCCTATGGACCGCTCTAAAGTTGTTGCCATCGTCACCGGGGCCATTTCCCTGTTGTTGGCGATCGCCTATCTCGTCTTAGTTCAACTCCTCGACTTCCGAGGGGAGATGCTTCCCGCACCTCAGGATCTCTCGACACTGATGGGTTGGTATGGCTAAGACTCCCCACAAGCTATTGGTCCTGTCTACCCCCGTCGGCCCCTTGGGAACAGGCTTAGGGGGAGGGGTGGAGTTAACTCTGTTTAATATGGCCCAGGTTTTAGAACAACGGGGGTACTCCCTCACGGTGTTGGCCCCGCAAGGGTCCAAGTTACCCCCGTTAGCCATCGATACCCTACCTGGGGCCTTACAGGATACGGCCCAAAGTCAGGGACGACAAACCCCCATTACCCTCCCCCCTCAGTCGGTGTTGGCGGCCATGTGTGAGACGGCCCGACAACGTCAGTCTCAGTTTGATGCCATCGTTAATTTTGCCTATGATTGGCTCCCCTTTTTCCTAACTCCCTTTTTTGAGATTCCCATCTTCCATTTTGTTAGTATGGGGTCTTTGAATGATGGGATGGATGAGGTGGTGCAGAAAGCGGTCCAGTCCCACCCGCAACGAGTCACCTTTTATACCCGCACGCAAGCGGCAACCTTTGGCTTAGATGACCATCAGGGCCTCTATATCCCCAGTGGTTTGGATTTATCGCTCTATGATTTCTGCGATCGCCCCGGAACTCCGTTAGCCTGGGTGGGGCGAATCGCTCCCGAAAAAGGGTTAGAGGATGCTGTGGCGGCCATTGGTGAAACTGGCGACGAAATGACAGTTTGGGGGGTGATGCAATGTCCTGATTATTGGGATGAGATTCGCCAACGTTATCCCCAGGCGAAGGTTACCTATGGGGGATTTTTGCCCACGGAGGCCTTACAGACGGCTTTAGGGCAATGTCGAGGCCTGGTGATGACCTCGAAATGGGTCGAAGCCTTTGGCAATGTGGCGATTGAGGCCCTCGCCTGTGGGGTTCCCGTGGTGTCCTATCGTCGTGGGGGCCCCGCTGAGATTATCCGTGATGGGGAAACGGGTTGGTTGGTAGACCCCGATTCTGTGGCGGGTTTGGTGGCCGGGATTGAGAAACTCCCCCAGTTAAGCCGTTTGGCTTGTCGTCAACAAGCGGAGGCGGAGTATTCCCTCGCGGCGATGGGCGATCGCCTGGAACAATGGCTGTCCCAATCTTCTCCAACTCAGGAACTATGCCATTAATAAATAATGGGGCATGAACCCGCAATCGGCCAATCGCCTGTATGAGACGATGGGATAAAAAACTGTTGGATTGCTATCAACGATTAACTGTTAACGTTCATTGAATACTGACCTTGGATAATACCTATCAAGACTATTTAGAGCGCATTGCTCATCTGACGACTCCGGCCACTCATGGCAGTAAGCTCGAACATATTGTGGAGTCACCGAAGTTCAGGCCCGCAGAGGATGGCCAACGCCACCCTGTGTCTTTTCCCGGTTATAGCATTATCACGCCGCCGGGAAGGGAGGATCGAGCGAATGCTGAGTTCTATCAGGTGATGGCCGATTGTCAACGTCGCATCGCACAACGTCTTGGGGCCAGTCTGTTTGCGGTGGTTCCCCCGGAGAGTTTTCATGTGACGCTGGCGGATCTAATTTGGGATGGGGCCTATGAGGAAGCCTGCTACGATCCTCAGTTTGATCACAAGCTGCAACAGTGTATTGGGGAGATTTTTGAGCAGATTCAACCTAGCCTCAGCAGTCCTCAATCTCCGCAATGGCAGATGAGCGGTTTGGTAGTGATGCCACGGGCGATCGCCGTCACGCTCAATCCCCGCAATGAGGCGGCCTATGATCGCATTATTGCCCTCCGTCGCGCTCTCTATCAAAGTCGCGCCTTAATGGAGTTGGGCATTGAGCAACAGTATAATCTCACGGCTCATGTCACCTTAGGCTATTTCGGCAGCACCACCGAGCCTCTCGATTGTCCGGCCTTGGCTCAGTTCCTCGATGGTTGTGCTCAGGACGCTATGGCCGCTGCTCCACCCTTTTGGGTCAAACGAGCTGAGTTACGCAAGTTTACAGATATGACCCGTTATGAGCGATCGCCCGATTTCCCGGTCTTGAGTTTATAGCATCTAATCCAACTACCACAGGATAAACTTTTTGTCAAGGGTTTATCCTGTGGTAATTGAGTCTCTACAGGAGAGGTTGAATCTGTTGGCGATAGGCCTGAGCGTCCAAGCCATGGCCCGAAGCCGCGCGGGAAGGGTCAATGTTTTGCCGCAGACGAGCGACACGGTTACGGGTATCGGGGTGGGTATTGAGGAATTGCGGTAAACCCCCACCGCTACTGAGGAGTCGTTCAAAGAAGTTCACCATGCCCACTGGGGCGTAATTCCCCGCCAGTAGAAGTTGTAGTCCCACCTCATCAGCTTCATATTCGGCACTGCGGCTGTTGGGGCGATTAATCACCAATTCATAGGCGATATTCACCAAGACATCAGGATCGACGCCGGTGGCATTGAGAACCCCCTGGGCGATCGCCGCTTGACGTAACCGAGCCAAGACGTGTTTTTCCGTCACATGGGCGATTTCATGGGCAATCACCCCCGCCAATTCCGCCTCGTTATCGGCCCGACGAATCAGTCCCGTATTGACATAGACAAAGCCGCCGAGGGTGGCAAAGGCGTTAATATTATCATCCTCCACCACTTGGAAGGTAAAGGGTAAACTGGGGCGACTGCTCACCCCCACCAGCCGTTGGCCAATGGCATTGACATAGTCATTCACTTGGCGATTATTGTAGACTCGCACATCTCGGACCAGGCGATCATTAATTTGCCGGCCCAGGGCCACCTCCTGTTCATCGGACATTGAGGAAATCTGAATCACCTCAACCACACTGGGGAGGATATCAAACAGAGAAAAGCCGTAGCTTACGGGTGAGGAGACAACAATCACCGAAACAGCCGTCACCAGGGAGAGGGTTCCATAGAGGAGGTGACGGAGTCGGCCAGACAAAACCTTAGAAAACCAAGACATGAGGAGATACTCGCTAATCAATCACGGCAGGGGGAATGGAGACACCCCTACCTGGAATTTAGACGCGATCGCCCCCAAAAAAGTTCATCAAGGGGGGCCAGCAGAGTCTAACCTCCCCTCTGGTTCCACGATGGGGGGAGCCATTGTGCTAGGCTCTGAAGTTGAGTTTTAACCCACATTGGATTTGCAACAACATGAAACTCTTGGACTCAAAGGGTCGTCTATTTGGGAAGATTAGCCTTCTCGACATTGGGGCGATCGCCATTATTTTTTCGGTCTTCGTGGCCGTGTTTCTGGTTCCAGGAACCGGAGGCTCAGTGGCTCAGGTGAACCTCAATACTCGCCCCGTGGAAGTGACGGTTATCGTCCGTGGCTTAAGCGTCTTCGACGCCAATGACTTTGTTGAAAAACTCCGCGACGAAGGAGAAACCAACATTATCATCCGTAACCAGCCCCACGGTAAAATCGATATTCTCAACGTAGAGCGACTCCCCCGCACCCTGGCGATTCCCCAACCCGATGGAACCGTCGCCGCCTTAGAAGATCCGCGATCAGAAGAACTCTATAGTGTGAATCTGATGCTAACCCTGGCCGGGAATGCTCGCATGACGGACAGCGGCCCCGTCTTAGGCAACAGCAAACTAAAAATTGGCACCCCCGTTGAGTTAGAAGGAACTCTGTATAACTTCAATGGTAGCGTCATCAACGTCAACCTAGATCCTTAGTCTAGTCAACTGTACCAACGACCGCTAGGATAGAGCCATTTCCAGGGTGGTTCACACCATCCTCTACCCGATAGAACCTGTTAAGCGTTCACTTGTCCCCATTATCCACGATACCGAGTAGTTTTCCTCATGGCAGTCGATCCCACCACCATCACCCCCATTCAACCGGTCAACCCTGTTCAACCGCCTCCCCAACCCCCCAGCAACAACTCCAAAGATGGCAACAGTCCCATCACCGATCGAGACTATCTCGACAAAATTGTTACCCAAAATACTCGCAAATACACCGTTGCCAAGGCGGAGTTTTCGGTGCCCTGTATGCCCTCGATGGTGGATCAGGCATTGAAACTGCTGCAAGACTACTGTGCCGTACTTGGCAAGCCGGGAACTCCCGAAGAGCAACAGAAGTTGAGAGAGTTTCTCGGGCAGAAGTTGAGAGAAGGGTTTAAGGCATCTCCCCATTCCCGCCTGGTGATGATGTGTGTCCCCGCGAAGCCTGAAGTGGGCCTGCTAGGGGGAGTTTCGATTCAGACGAAGGTGATTTCCGAGTCCTTGAGCGATAAGTACACCACTTGGCCCAAAACCCGTCCAGATCCCCTATTTGGCAGTGAACCAGATTTCAAAGTCATGGATGTCGCCGCCTCCTTGGGGGAAGCGAGTCAGGTACGGGTGTTAGACGTAGGAGCGGGCCCCGGACGCAATAGTTTACCCCTAGCTCGCCGTGGTCATCCGGTTCATGCTCTCGAACTCACGCCGGTGTTTGCCGAGAAACTGGTGCAAGCTGCCAAACCGGAGAATTTACCCATCGAAGTGGCGATCGGCAATGTCTTAGATCCCCTCGTACGGATGCAGCCTTACTACTATCACTATGTGGTTTCCTCTGAGGTGATTTCCCATTTCCGAGATGCCCAAGAGTTACGCCTGTTTTTCGGCAAAATGTCGGATGCTCTCATGACGGGAGGGAAGTTACTGGTGAGTCTATTTTTAACGGAAGGGGGCTATGAACCGACGGATTTGGTACGGGAGTTAGGGGAGGTATCCTTCTCCTCCATCTTCACTCCAGCGGAGTTACGGCAATCCATTGAGGGCTTACCGTTAAAAATGCTCACTGTCGAGGCGGCGTTGGAGTATGAGAAACAGCATTATCAAGGCTCATCCTGGCCTCCCACTCCCTGGTATGAGGGTTGGTGTTCTGGGCGTAACTTGTTCCCGATTGAGAAGAAGCCCCCGACTCAGTTGTATTGGGTGTTAATGGAACGCTCTTAGAGTGCAACCTCTCTAACCTCTCTAACCTCTCGTGTCATGGCTGCGGCCGTGGCACGTTCCCCCGGAGGCTCTGCCTCCCAAACTTTCAAAGTGCCAGCCGTAAGAGAGTTGCCACCAGTTGCTGGAGTTGGCAGCAAATCACAGTCATATATGGGATTTTACTGGATGTGAGCTATAGCAATCGAAGATTGACTTAGGACTCTGAGTTGGGAAAGACTTCCCCACCTATTGCCTATTGCCTGTTGCCTATTGCCTTCTTTTCCCCAGTTTTTTGTCCTATTCAGACCAATTTTTGCTATATCATTTCCAGAGTGGCTCGTAATTTCTCCAAATCAACCCAAATATCGTGACAATGCCGGCCAAAATAGTTGCGTTTATCCTGGAACTGGGGCAGATTGGCTAAATCTTCCCCCAGCAGATAGCCATAATCCAATTGAGCCGCCTGACTGAGTAGCCAGTAAAAGTCCACCACATACTCCGGTGAAAAGATTTCAATCACCGCCGTTCCGGGAGGACAATAGACGAGATTGGTATTCCCCGCTCCATGGGGGGCCACAACCACCTCCGCCGCCGCTAGGGTGGCGACTTGTTCGGGGAAGGAGAGACTTCCGGGGGAAATGGCTTCAAATCCATAGTTCTCCAACAGGCGAATGACGGCCTCTTCGTTGAGAACTTGTCGATAGTTGGTATTTCCTCGACGCAGATAGAGTCGTCGCCGAGGCTGGGGGAGGGGGTGCGGTTGAAAGCTGTCTCGCAGAAATTGACACATCCAAGGGGTTGGGGTGCTATAGCTATCCCCCAACAGGCTGGGAACGAGTAGTTCCTTGGCGGTAATATGACAGCAGTTGCTAAAAAGCAGCTGTTCTTGGCTCAGGTTCAGTTGGGCTAAACTTTGTTGATGGAAGGGATGAATGGGAGCATTCACCACGATGCGAGCGCTCGGGTGAATCTCAAATCCCGCTTGTTGTATAAGGGCCAGTCGGGGTAGAGTATCAAAGGTCCAATGGTAGTAGTTATTGCTAAAACGCTGGGGAATAAAGATGGCGCGATCGCCCAAATCTTGTAAAGACGGTAATTTATCTGGATTCTCAACCGCTCGGGTACAAGATACGGCTGGAATCGATTGATTGTCGGATGTGGCGACACTGGGGTCAAATCGATAATAGGCTCGTCCGTTGGGAATTTGAACCACAAAGGTTTCTGCTAAATAGCGACGACGGGTCAAAAAGCAGGGATGAATTTCGGATTCGATTGTCTTGGGATAGGGCACATCCCACACTTGAGCAGGATGGAGGGAATGCCAATGATATTTATAGTTAGAATTTAAAGGGTACCAACGTTGGGCATTTTTTTCTTGCAGTTGCTTATCAAAATGGCTAGGAAGCTGACCTTCTAAACAGGGTGTAACCCAATTAGAATGTCCTTTTTGCTCAAAGATATGAGCGAGCAATTTATAGATTTTGCGATGGCTCTGACAATAAAGTAGGGCATCCAACGCCGCCTGGATGGCGATGTCATACTGTTGCAGCTTTGCAGCCGCCCAGGCATATTGAATATGAGCCTCGACCCGACTAGGATAGAGATGACGCGCTTTGTCATAGTAAGTCATTGCCTCAGGAAAACGGTTTAAATCATAATAAACGTTCCCCAAGCTGAAGGTCGCCCAACTCGATTCTGAATCCAGAGAAAGGGCAATTTTATAGTATTCAATAGCCCGCTCGTATTCACCCAACTTTCGGTAAGTAATCCCGCTATTTACGGCAGAACTTGGAGTCGGATTAAGGTCTAAGCTCGCCAAGAAACAGGTAAGAGCATACGAGTAAGACCCGGATTCAAGAAAGTGCTTCCCTAGGGGATCATAAAAAGCAGAAGTAGCAAATTCAGGATTTATTTGTCTCAGACGTTCATGATACTCTAATGCTTCAACGGGCTGCTTATTGTGGAAGCACAAAAAAGAAAGATTGTATAAAGCTGGAGCATAGTGAGTATCCAGAGACAAACAGGTTTGATAGTACTGGTGTGCTAGCTCTAGCTGATCGAGAGTTTGATAAAGGAGAGCCACCTGATAGAACAGTGGAGGGCTTTGACTTCCATACTCAATGGCTTTTAAGCCAGCGTTAAGGGCGGCTTGATGGTTTTGGCAAGTGTTAAACACCTCCAGAAGCTGTTCATAGCCCTCCGGGTCAGTGGGAGCGGTGAGAATCGGGACAAAGTGGGGCTGATTCGCAAGGGTCATCACAGACAGATGGCAAGGTCGGGGACAAGGAAAAAATAGGCTCTCGATAGTGTAGTCTGAGAGTTTGAGCCTTGGAAAGTGATCTTAGCGATCGCCCCACCGCAAATTCAACGGTTGCCGAAACCAGATCTATAATTGAGTGCAATTAGACAACAGGCCTCCTGTTGCTGTTGTCCTGTCGCCCTCAGACGCAGCGTCTATTCACCCATGACTAATCCCGCTGACTTCGATCAGTCCGCGAACAGCACCACGGAAGCGTCTCGGGATCCGTCCCCTGATCCAACGCCTGAAGCGAGTTCCGCTCCGGCGACTCCTAGTCAGCCGACACCGCCGCCGGCCGCTGCTGTGAGCCAACCGCCAGAGATGGCTCTCCCGGAACGGGTGAAGCAGTGGTTTATCGCGAGTTCATCGCGTTGGTTTGGCATCTCTCCTGACTATAAAAAGGGGAATCGCTGGTATCAGTCTCAGCAATATGAACAGGCCTTGGGTTGCTATGAGGCGGCCTTGGCCCTGAATCCTCAGTTTCGTCCCGCTTGGGTGCGTTCTGGACAGGCCCTGGCTAAACTCAATCGTGTCCCGGAGGCGATCGCCGCCTATGATCGGGCCCTGGCCCTCAATGCCAATGACCTTTGGGTGTGGTTGTTGCGGGGACGGCTGCTGTTGCAACAGCAGCGGTATGATGAGGCGATCGCCGCTCTGCAACGAGCCAGTGGTTTAGATGAGACTCGCTATGAACCCTGGTACTATCAGGCTCTGGCCTTTGAGGCTCAGGGAAATCTGCAAGGGGCGATCGAAGCCTACGATCGAGCTACACGCTGTAAGACGGATCTACTCCCGGCCTGGTGTCGCTATGGGGATTTGTTGGCCCAGCGGCGTCAGTTCCCCGATGCGGCGATCGCCTATGGCAATGCGACTCACTTTGCACCTCAGGATTGGACGCTGTGGCTGAAACTTGCCGATGCTCAGGAACGCAGTCAAGACCATGAGGCGGCGTTACTGTCTTTGGAACGGGTGTTACAACAGCAACCGGAACGGCTAGAGTTCTGGCTGCAACGGGGACGACTTTTGGAGGCTTTGCAACGCTATACGGAGGCGATCGCCGCCTATGATCGGGCCCTGGGACAAGATCCCAATCAGGTGGAGGCCTGGATTCTCAAGGGAATGGCCATGCGACATCAATGGGGAGAGGCGGCGATCGCCTGTTTTGATCGGGCCCTGGAGTTACACCCCCAATCGGCCTATGCTTGGTACGGCAAAGGGGTGGCGTTATATGAAACGCAACAGTATCCCCAAGCCTTGGAGGCCTATGATCATTCCACTCACCTCAACCCGGATTTAGCCCCCAGTTGGCTCGGTCGCGGTAAGATTCTCTATCATCTCAATCGCGATGCCGATGCGATCGTGGCCTTTGATAATGCGATTCAGATCGAACCCCACTATGCGGAGGCTTGGTACTATCGCGGTGAGGTGTTGGCGAATCTGAAACGCTATGAGACGGCGATCGCCGCCTATGACAAGGTGATCCAGGTGGCCCTACCCCTGGATATGTGGGTCTATCGGGCCTGGCTCAAGAAGGGGGAAGCCTTAGAACAGCTTAAACGGCCCAAGGAGGCGATTCAGGCCTATGCCGAAGCTCAGGGGGTTCAGCCGATGCAAATGTCGGCCCGCTTGAAACAGGGGGCCTGTTTAGAAAGACTGCAACGGTATGATGAGGCCCTGTCGGTGTATGATTTGGCGTTGGCGTTATGGGTGGATCATTTGCCGTTGTGGTTGAAACGGGGCAATGTCCTCTCTCGGTTACAACGCTATCCCGATGCTTTGGCAACTTATGATCGCGCTATTCAACTACAACCGGGGAATTATGAGGCCTGGTTACGCCGCTGTGAGGTGTTGGAAAAACTCAAACGCACTCATGAAGCGTTGCGCTCCTATGCGATCGCCGAGAAACTTAGTCCTGGGGATGAAAGCCTACGCCAACGACGTGCGGCGGTGTTGAAAAGTCTGGAAAAAGAAGGAAAACCGGAACTCTCAGAGGGGACAGAGTAAGATGACGGAGGAGATGGAATCGGTACGGTTTGAGAAAATTCCCAGGTCAACGCATCCGGCGACGGCCCCGGCCTTGGCGATTTATGAGACGGCTTTTCCGTTGAGTGAGCAAATTCCTCGTCCTAAGGTGGAGGAACGCATTGATAGTGGCATTTATGAACTTTGGGTGGGACAACGAGAGGATGAGGTCGTTTTTATGGCAATTTTATATACTCTCCAGAACAGTGATTTGACCTTACTGGGGTATATTGCAACCCATCCCACGGCTCGCAATCAGGGAATTGGCAGTCGCTTTTTTAGGCAGGTGATTGCGGCGTTGCAGGAGCGCGATCGCTATCTGTTGCTAGAGGTTGAAGTGCCCGATGAGGCGGAGCCAATGACCCAACGACGTTATGGGTTTTATCAACGACTGGGGGCGAAGTTTCTCCAGGATGTACGCTATATTTTGCCGCCGCTGTCGGGGGGAGAGCCAACGGAGATGTGTTTGGCGATCGCCCCGGCTTATAAAACTCCCACATTAGGGGGCGATCGGGTTCGTCAACTGCTCTGTCAGTTATTCCAAGACCTGTATGAGCGTCCTCTGAGTGATCCACTCTTACAAACCTGTTTGCAAAATGTCCCAGAAACAGTCTATTTAACGTGAGGATTTTTCAGATGATTTGTCTAAATAGTCTTGATTTTCTAAATAGCTTTCAATGTTGATGATGAGATATTTAAGATAGATAATAACTCGATTTTTTATTCTAAATAACTCTTCAGATGGTATCTCTTTTCCAATTTCGTTAAATGACTTAATTCCATGGGCTAAGTCGTTGCGTTGCCTTTTGATATCTAATAAATCAGCTCCATCACGAGTCATCGGAATAGATTGGCTTGAAAACCCGTAGTTTTTGGCAAGAGTTTTTATTTTTCGAGCATCCACATTCCCAGAAAAAATATCATTTGCATCAAATGTTTCCGCAATAATATCGAGCGAAATTTGGTTGATGCTCTGAATTAGCTTGTCTGGTGATTTATTTCTAAGATTTTTCAAGACAATTAACTTGAGATCTCGCCTAAGATCATCAAAGGAAACAGATTTAGAACTGATATGATCAAAAATATATTGGATTGAACTCCGAATGGTTCCTTCAATCAAGTTATAGAGTAGTAGAAATCCGGCACTTTTTAGAGTTCGCTCAATGTCCTGATTGAAATAAACATCAATGACTGGATTTTGAGACCTAATACGCTCTGGATTATAGGTCTCCCTCTCAAGCTTTTTAAGAAACATGAAATACTGACTAACTTCTACAGCTTTTGGATTAAATTCATAAAACAATTGACTTTTCACGACTCAGCCAAAGCAGCATCTCGAACATACTCAATGCGACGAACAACTTTATTTTTAGAGCTACTTGCATCACTCTTCGTATAAGATTGAAACTCATCCGACTCAAGAAAGTCAAGGGAACGAGGCATCCAATTATCTCGTTGTTGCAAAGCTAATGCCAGTCCCACGGATAATGACTCAAATTTAATGCGAGTAATCGGTCGTATTTTATGTTTGCCAGTCCTTAAGCTATTGGGTTCTAATTCTTCAATCACCGAGAGAACAGATAAAAATGTGTGTCGCAAGTGATTCAAGGTTTCTGTCAAATGTCGTGATTGCTCCAGATCGGCATTTTTAGATTTCAAGTAATCATCAAGGAAGTCATGAACATTACCCGAGAAGGATTGGTAGTTTTCAAGAAATGCAAAAAATCTTAAGACATATTCTTGAGGATCTCGCCGATCAATTGAAGCTTTGGAGAACGAACATAAATGCAAAAAATCTTAAGACATATTCTTGAGGATCTCGCCGATCAATTGAAGCTTTGGAGAACGAACATAGCTCCAAAAAACTTGGGTTTCGTGATAAGTCTTCGATGAGATTGAGGAAAGGTCCTGGCTGACTTCCTTAGCTCCAAAAAACTTGGGTTTCGTGATAAGTCTTCGATGAGATTGAGGAAAGGTCCTGGCTGACTTCCTCGCCGTTTCTCCATGGCATTTAGCTCGATACTACCCGAGTTGATTCGTTCAAACAAATCTCGGCGAACCTCTTCGTCAGCTGTTTCCTTGAGGCGTATCATCCTTAAGGTATTGCGTTGAAAGCGACGCTGTCTTGGTTTTGGCAAGTCTTTGAACTTAAAGTCATTTAACTCGGTTAATTTTTTAAGATTACTGAGTTGGAGTGAATTGGTTAGGAAGCGTTTTAGGGTGCGAATCCGTTGCGTTCCATCAATAATTTCCAAGCGAGCATCATAATCTTCCTCTTCGTGAGAGACTTCGGCAAGAAAAATATAAGGAATCGGGAGTCCAAGTAAAATTGATTCAATAAATTTAGACTGATGATCTTCATCCCAGGCCATCTCCCGTTGATAGTCAGGAATGAAGATCTCATTGGTATCGTCTTCTAGCCCATTACAGTACTTTTGGACAATCACTTCAATAGGATATTCAAGTGTATTGTAATCGACTTGCTTGGCTTTGTCGCGAATCTGGGCTTCGGCGGCTTGTTGCTGGCTTTCGGTTATCGATGAGAGTGTGACCATGATTAGCCTTGACTAGCAGTTAGGGCGGTCTATCATAAATGTTGGTGTGCTGTCATCCTGTTTCCCGTTACCGTTCAATTGGCTCTTTCCCCGACACCACTGGAGCGATGTTACTTAACTGTAACTTGGGATGGTCTGCCTGAACCTGAGCCACATTCCACTCATTGCGGAACAACAACACCGGACGCTCCCAACTGTCCTTCACCGCAGCGGTGTTAAAAATTCGTCCCGCTTCCTCCAGGGCCGGCCAACCCCCCTGAACCCAACGGGCCACGGTAAAGGGTAACAGTTCCAAACGAGTATCCACCCCATACTCGGTTTCCATACGGAATTGAACCACCTCAAATTGCAGTTGGCCCACCGCCGCCAGAATGGGATCTCGTTTCGACTCATCCACGGAATACATAATCTGCACGGCCCCCTCTTCCCGCAGTTCTGCCACCCCTTTCCGGAATTGCTTAAACTTAGAGGGGTTCACATTCCGCAGATAGGCGAAGATTTCTGGTGAGAAACAGGGAATCCCTTCATATTCCAATTTCTTACCGTTATAAATGGTGTCACCAATGGCAAACATTCCTGGATTGTTTAAGCCGATGACATCTCCAGGATACGCGGTATCTAGGGATTCTCGCCCTTGAGCAAAGAGTTTTTGGGGACGAGACAGACGCACGGTTTTGCCGGTTCTGGCATGTTGTACGGTCATGTCTTTCTCGAACTTACCACTACAGACTCGCACAAAGGCCACGCGATCGCGGTGTTTGGGGTCCATGTTGGCTTGCAACTTAAAGACAAACCCCGTGAACTCAGGATAGGTGGGGTCAATGTCATCCTGGGTACTGTGGCGAGGATAGGGTTTGAGGGAATAGTCCACAAAGGCATCGAGGAAGAGCTGCACCCCAAAGTTGGTCATGGCACTGCCGAAAAAGACAGGGGTGAGTTGGCCGGCGTGAATGGCCTCTAAGTCAAAGTCTGTTCCGAGTTCGTCGAGGATTTCAATTTCATCCTTGAGTTGATGATAGAGTTCGGGATCAATTAAGTCCGCTAAACGGGGATCTCCCAGTTCGAATACGGTATCTTCGGCCGCTTTAGTTCCGTGGGCCGTGCGTTTGAAGAGATGGACTTTCCCTTGACGGCGATCATAAACTCCGGTGAAGCGATCGCCACTGCCGATGGGCCACGTCACCGGATAGGTGGCTAATCCCAGTTCTTGTTCAATCTCATCAAGGAGTTCGAGAGGATCGCGACTGGGACGATCCATTTTATTGATAAAGGTAAAAATGGGGAGCGATCGCATCCGACAGACTTCAAACAACTTACGCGTCTGGGGTTCCAACCCCTTGGCGGCATCTTCCAACATCACCGCATTATCGGCCGCCGTCAGGGTGCGATAGGTATCTTCGCCGAAGTCTTGGTGTCCGGGAGTGTCGAGGAGATTAATATGATGGTCTTTATAGAGGAACTGCAACACCGTTGAGGTGATGGAAATCCCCCGCTGTTGTTCCATGGCCATCCAGTCTGATGTGGCGTGACGCTGCGATCGCCGCGACTTCACGGCCCCCGCTTCATGAATCGCCCCCCCATACAGCAACACTTTCTCAGTGAGGGTGGTTTTCCCGGCGTCAGGGTGGGAGATAATTGCAAAGGTACGTCGAGTATCGATCGCCTCTTGCAGTTCGGTTCGCAGCTCGTCGCTCATGAATAGCTCTAGGAAGGGAAAACTGAGATAAATCTGTTCTACAGTTGCCTTAAACTGACCGGGCAACAACCCCACCAGTTTAACAAACTCTCGCCCCCTATTGCCTTCCCCTCCTGGGAGGGGCAGGGGTGGGTTATGCCTGTTCCCTGTTCCCTATTCCCTGTTCCCTGTTCCCTATTCCCTGTTCCCTGTTCCCCATTCCCCATGTCCCCCATCATCTTTTGCGATTTCGACGGAACCATCACCCTTGAAGATACCTTCGTCTCCACCGTTGAACGATTTGCCCCAGAAGCAGCAAGCCGCATCCTACCTCAAATCTACAGTCTCAGCCTCAGTCTACAGGAGGGCGTACATCAAATGCTCGAAGCCATCCCCTCCGCCTGTTACCCAGAAATTATTAAGTTGGCCCACACCTATGAGATACGACCGGGTTTCGTGGAACTCCTAGATTTCCTCGATGAACATCATGTTCCCTTAGTCGTAGTATCTGGAGGGGTTCAAGGGGTTGTCGAAGGGGTATTAGGAGACTTAAGCCAACGGGTGCGAGGCATCCATGCCGTGAAATTGCAAACTCACGGAACTTACTGTTTTCCGTACTCTGACTTCGAAGGCGAGGGGGAAATGGTCAATAAACTGGCTGTGATTGAGCATTATGGAGAACCCGATTGGATTCTGATTGGGGATTCCGTCACCGATCTCAAGGCGGCCCTGGCGGCCCCTCGGGTGTTTGCCCGCGATCGCCTCTGCCGTTATCTTGCTGAACGCGGTGTAACTTACGATTCGTTTGAGACATTTACGCAAGTTCGCGATCGCCTATCCCAAGTTTGGAGATAAGACCCGCGTATTCTACGATCTTGGCTCGGATGACAGCCATAATTTTTTATGTGATCCAGCTTACAGTTTGATGACTTCACGATTTGCGGTATGACCTTTGTTCTCGCAAATTGTGAATTTTTTGTGAAGATTGAGTCAGGACGGCAAGGGGAATCTGACAAATTATTGAGTATTCTGACCGATTTGTGAATTTCTCTTAATAAAAATGATACAGGACTTGCTGAAGTCATCTATTTAACCGTAATTTAAGATCAAGGGCGATCGTAGGGTCATTATGATATATTCGGAAAGCAAGCCCATTTGCCTCGAAGATATGTCTGGATCCTTTCCACTTAATCCTCCCTTTGATAGTTTAGGAGGCGATCAATCCATTGTTAGTCCTTTGACCTTAAACCTGTCTCCTTGGCGCAGTCTCCTGGATGCTGGGTTAGAGGCAATGCTAGTTCTAGACGATGATGGCAGCATTCTAGAGGTGAATGAAGCCGCCTGTGAATTATTCGTCCGCTCTCGGAGTGAGTTGCTGAAGTCCTCAATCGATGCGATCACTGAACCTGGGTTTGATTTTGCTGAAATCCAACAAAAACTTCAAGACCATGGAAAGATTCAGGGCGCCTTTTGCGTCATTTATGGTGAACGGGAGATTCGCGAAGTTGACTATGCTATTAGCTACCATGTCATCGGTGAGTATCACGTTTTGACCCTGAAAGATGTTAGCGAAACTAGACAGGCTCAGCAAGAGGTCAAACAGCTTCAGAAACAACTTCGTGATCAAGCACAACGGCATCAGATCGAACTGACTAAAATCCAGTCCCAACTTGAGGCAACGCAACAACTCATCTCCCGAGTTGCCACCAACCCGAAACCCCTCCCCTCACAGCCTGAGCATTCTCTCCAGGAGATCTCTCGCCATATTCCTGGGGTGATTTATCAGTTTCGGATGCGCCCAGATGGCAGTTTTCATTTTCCCTATGCCAGTGAAGGAATCCGAGACATTTATGGCGTTAGTCCTGAAGCAGTGCAAGAGGATGCAGAGCCGGTTTTTGCCATTGTACATCCGGATGATCTAGCTGCCATGAGTCAGTCGATTCATCTGTCCAAAGAGACCGGTATCCCTTGGTATTGTGAGTATCGCGTCATCAAAGAAGAGGGACGTATTGTCTGGTTGCTAGGTCATGCAACACCCCGCTCTCTCCCCGATGGAAGTACCATCTGGTATGGCTATATCCACGATATTACCCGACAGAAAGAGCTGGAAGCTCATCAAAGTCGTTTGCTGGCAATTTTAGAAAGCACGTCTGATTTTATTGGAACCGCTAATGCGGCGGGGAACATTCTTTATCTCAATCGTACCTGGCAAAACTTTTATGATGATTTAGCCAAAATTCCGAAACGGTTAGACGAAACTTGTCCCCCTTGGGTTTTGGAGCTAATTTTTGAGGAAGGATTGCCTGAAGCACGTCGTTTAGGACTTTGGCAGGGAGAAACTGCCATCTTAACTGCTGACGGTGAAGAGATTCCCGTTGAACAGTTGATTATGCACCATGTGGGGGAGTCTGATGAAGAAGACTATTTCTCAACGATTATCCGGGATATCCGCGATCGCCACAGCAAAGAGCTGGAACTGCAAAACCTGACTCAACAACTTAGAGAAGCTCAAGAATTAGGTCATATTGGGGATTGGTCTTTTGATATTCAAACTCAAGACATCACTTGGTCTGATGAGGTCTTTCGTATTTTTGGCATGAGTCCTAACCAAGGGGAGCCGACGTTTGAGGAACATATCCAGCAAATTCATCCTGATGATCGTCCTTACTTCATCGATTGTGCGACTCAAGCACAGCAAGGAATTCCACAAGATTTTGATGTTCGCATTGTCAAACCGACTGGAGACATTGCCTATATCAACAGTCGCATCCGGACTGAATTTGACGGGAAGAAACTCACCAAATTATTTGGGATTATTATTGATATCACAGACCGTAAACAGATCGAGGAAGAACTACGACAAAAAGAACAGCAAACTCGTGCATTACTACATGCTATCCCCGATATGATGTTTCGGTACAGCCCTGAGGCGGTATTTCTCGACTATAAACCCTCCCGAGATGTGGCAGCATATCAAGATCCCAACGACTTTATTGGTAAACAGATTGATGAAATTTTTCCGAAACCTTTTGCAGAAAACGTTAAACAAATCATTGCTAAGACTTTCAGTTCAGGGGAACCACAAGCATTTGAATATCAGTTGCCTGTACCGGGAATGAGACAGGATTTTGAAGCTCGCTTTGTCAAAGTAAATGATAAGGAAGTCTTATCATTGATTCGAGATATCAGCGATCGCAAAAGAGCAGAGATAGAAGTTCAAGAACTTCTGACACGGACTCAAATTTTGGGTGCGATCAGCCTAAAAGTCCGCAATTCTTTAGAGTTAGACATTCTAATTGATAACGTTGTTGCTGTTGTCTATGACCATTTAGATGTTGATATTTGCACCTTTGGCTGGTACGAGGATGAAGGCAGTAAGTCCTTCTGGAATGTTGTCAAGGAACGGAAAAAAGCTGAACTTCCTGGCTGGCTGGGACGACATATTACTGATGATTTTCCTATTTTGCTGTCTTTTATCCTCGGCAATCAAATTTATCAAGTCGATTCCGTCTCCAATTCAACCGATCCAGGTCTAAAAGATTTTTGTAATCCCTGTCATATAGAATCATATTACTTTCTCCCCATTCATACGCTAAGTGGACGAATTGGCGGAATTGAGATTGGCTATATCGAGCGACAAACAGCTTGGAAACCGGAAGATATTCAACTTCTACAAGAGATTGCCAATCAAGTGGCGATCGCCATCCAACAAGCCGACCTCTATCACGAGGCCCAAAACAAAAGCCAAGAACTCAGCCAAGCCTACCGTCAACTCCAAGACACTCAAATTCAGTTACTCCAAGCCGAAAAAATGTCCAGCTTGGGGCAGTTGGTTGGGGGAATTGCCCATGAAATCAACAATCCTGTTAGCTTTATCTATGGAAATCTCGACTATGCCGCTGAATACTCAGAGGGGTTGATTGAACTGCATCGCCGCTATCGCCAGATCTATCCTGAGCCAGTCTCGGAGATTCTGGAGTACTGTCAGTCCATTGACTTGGAGTTTCTGGTGGACGATTTTCCCAAAATCATTCAGTCCATGAAATACGGTGCAACGCGGATTCGTGACATTGTTAAATCGTTGCGGACATTTTCTCGTCTAGATGAGTCTAGTGTCAAGGAAGTTGAACTTCATGAAAACTTAGATAGCACTCTGGTTCTTTTGCAAAATCGATTACATCAGGGTGGTTCTGAGCAGGAAATTGCAGTTATCAAAAACTATGGCGATCTTCCTCAGATTTCCTGTTATAGCGGCTTGCTGAATCAAGTTTTTATGAACTTGCTCATGAATGCCATTGATGCCATTGAAGTTGAGCGCCATCGCCAAGAACCTGCATCACCAAGGGACTATCACGGAGAAATCACGATTACAACGACAGTTGTTGACAATGACTCGATTCAAATCAGCATCCGTGATAACGGCTGTGGAATGACTCCAGCCACTCAAGAAAAGATATTTAATCCCTTTTTTACAACCAAACCTATTGGCATGGGAACGGGCATGGGATTACCCACCAGTTATCAAATTATCACTCAGTCGCATCAAGGCAAACTTTACTGCAACTCGTCCCTCGGTCAAGGAACAGAATTTGTCATTGAACTGCCGACAAACATTGGCGTGACTGTGAGTCCTAAGTTGTAGAGCTATAGCAATCAAACATGTTACGATACAAGCTAAAGTTTAAAATCAACGTCACATGTCGGGTAACGTCCAGGAGACCCCCCCCAGCCACGAAGATACCTCTAATCCCAAGTCTCTGGACTCGGCTCAACTGACATCGCTCTTTGAGGCGGCCCCGGATGCCATGGTGGTTCTCGATGATGAGGGAACGTATGTAGAGGCCAACGCAGCGGCCTGCGAACTCTTTGGCCTGCCACGAGAGCAATTATTGCAAACCTCCATTGCCGACTTTGCTGAACCAGGATTCGACTTTCAGCAAGCTTGGGACTATCTCCTCTCCCATGGTCAAGCACGGGGGGAATTTCGCCTGTTACGTCCCGATGGTGAATTACGTGCAGTGGACTATGCGGCCACCGCCAATTTTAGCCCCCATCGTCATCTCTCCGTCTTACGGCCGATTATCAGACACCACTCCCGTTCTCATCACGCGCCCGCTCGACAACGACATCTTGTGGAGATTGTTGAGCGCACCTCAGATCTGATTGGGACAGCAGATGCTCAGGGCAACATTTTTTTTGTGAATGAAGCCTGGCAGACTTATTTCGATCAGGGAACTCTCGAAAGTAGTCATATTTCTAGCTTTCATCCGTCCTGGGCTTTGGAGATCATTCTCAAACAGGGTCTTCCGGAAGCTCAAACCTCGGGAATTTGGCGGGGTGAAACGGCAATTTTAGCCCGAGGAGAAGAAGTTCCCGTCGAACAGTTAATTATGTATCATCCCGGAGATCTCGGAGAGCCACCCTTTTTCTCCACCATTATGCGGGATATCCGCGATCGCAAAGCGGATGAACAAGCACGCCAACAGCTGACAGAAGAACTCCAAAAAGCGCAAGCCATTGCCCACATTGGGAGTTGGTCGTTTGACATGAGAACCGACATAATCACCTGGTCGGAGGAGACGTTTCGTATTTTTGGTCTTGATCCCCATCAAGAGGAACCGAGCTTCCCTGAGTTAGTTAATCAGATTCACCCATCGGATCGCCCCCTATTTTTGTCCCGAGTCAATGCCGCACGGGATCAAGGCCAACCTCAGGCATTCGATTATCGCATTCTACGCTCCAAGGGAGACATCGCCTATATCAGTAACCGCACCGAAGTCGAGATGAAAGAGGGAGAGGTCGTCCGGCTCTTTGGGACTGTGTGGGATATTTCCGATCGCAAGTCCGCTGAACTGGAACTAGAACGGTTTTTTAATATCTCCCTAGATCTCCTCTGTATCGCCGACTTTTCAGGACGATTTCGGCGAGTTAATCCCAGTTGGCAACGGGTTCTGGGCTATGATATCAGCGAATTAGAACAATTTAATCTTTTGGACTTGGTTCATCCTGATGATATTACCATTACCGTAGAAACTTTGGGGGGCTTAGCCGAGAATCAACCTATTTCCGAATTTGTCAATCGTTATCGTACGAAAAGCGGCGACTATCGCTACATTGAATGGTTAGCTGCTCCTGAAGGAGACTTGATTTATGCCGCAGCGCGAGATATTACAGAACGCAAAACAACTGAAGCCGAAGTTCAAGAACTCCTGAGTCGTACCCAAATCTTAAGTGACATTACTCAAGCAATTCGTAATTCTTTGGACTTAAAGGTCATTGTCCAAAATGCAGTGACTGCGATTTTTGATGAAATCGAGGTAGATATTTGTACGTTTGGCTGGTGCCGTCAAACCGATAGCTCTGATGAGTCAAGTCCACGGGTTGAGATACAAGTTTTAGTGCAGAAAAAACATCCCAAAATCAAGGATTGGCTCGGGACTCATATCTTAGAAGGATTTGTTACAGTCTATGATTCAATTCTACGCAACACTCCCTATTATTTGAATTCTGTTGATGATTGCACTGATGAAGACTTCAAACGTATCTGTCGTGAAACGGGAATCAATAGCTATTGCTGCCTACCCATTTGTAGCATCAACGGCTATTGGGGAATCTTTGAACTATCACGGATTAGTAATGACTCTCATTGGGATGAGGATGAGATGGAATTGCTCAGTGAAATCAGCAACCAAATTGCGATCGCGATTCAGCAAGCAGAACTCTATCAAGAAGCCCAAAGTAAGAGTGAGGAACTCAGCCGTGCTTATCGGGAGTTACAAGATACTCAAGTGCAGTTAGTGCAAGCTGAGAAAATGTCTAGCTTAGGACAACTCGTTGCCGGAATTGCCCATGAAATCAATAATCCTGTTAATTTTATTTACGGTAATTTGCAATATACACATGAATATGCAAGTAGCTTACTAGAATTAGTGGAGGCTTATCAACAGCATTATCCTAATCCCCCGGGGGCGATCGCCCAGTTCATCGATGAGATTGAACTTGACTTTCTCAAAGACGACTTCCATCAACTGATTACCTCCATGCGGAACGGCGCCACACGCATTCGAGATATTGTCAAATCCCTGCGAACGTTCTCCCGCTTAGATGAAGCCGAACTCAAAGCCGTGGATTTACATGAAAATCTTGATAGCACCTTAGTGATTCTGCAAAATCGGCTCAAAGGTCATGGGGATCACCCCGGAATTAAGATTATTAAAAACTACGGGCAACTGCCAAACGTAGAATGTTACAGTGGCTTACTCAATCAGGTATTTATGAATCTATTGGTCAATGCTATTGATGCGATCGACCAACGAAAAGAAAGCCTTACCCTTGAGCAACAAGTGGTCTATCAGGGCTGCATTACAATTACGACTCGCATAGACAACCATCAGGTTTACCTATCAATTCGAGATAATGGAGTTGGCATGAGTCGCCAAGTTCGAGAGCAGATTTTCAATCCCTTTTTTACTACTAAGCCAGTCGGAACCGGAACGGGAATGGGACTGCCGACCAGCTATCAGATTATTAGCAAATACCACAATGGAGAACTAATCTGTAACTCAACGCTAGGAGCAGGAACCGAACTGATTATTCAACTTCCTGCCATGCCCAGGGGTTAGACTAGAACCGTTATAACAAGTCCCTCACGACAGGAATTTTCCCAAGTTTAACGGGCCATTGTTCATTATTGTTTGCTAACTCTCATGTCCACACCCCAATTTCCCCGCATCCCCCTCGTGCGATCGCTCGCCCCACAACAGACTCAAGACGGCTCATTTACCTTTTTCTCCCAAGAATTTGGAGAATTATTCCATTCCCATCATGGCGCAAAACAGGAAGCCGAACAGAAGTTCGTCCACCCCACACGCTTGAGAGAACAGGCCCACATCCATGATGTCCTGTACCTTCTCGATGTTTGTTACGGCCTAGGCTACAACAGCGCCGCCGCCATTGACGCCATTTGGGACGCTAACCCCCGCTGTCGCATTGTCTTAGTCGGGTTAGAGTTAGACCGCGTCGTTCCCAAAGCCGCCGTTCATGAAGACTTACTCGATTGTTGGTCCAATGACGTGCAGTGGCGTTTAGCCGACTTAGCACAAGAGCACCAGTTTGAGGATGCTCGTTTGAGTGCGAACTTATACTTTGGGGATGCGCGATCGCAGATTCAGGACCTATGCGAAAGCGGCTTTCAGGCCAACGGTATTTTCCTCGATCCCTTTTCCCCCCCAACCTGTCCCGAATTATGGACCGTGGACTTTCTAAAAAAACTTGGGGAGTGTCTGGGGCCCAAGGGTTACCTAGCGACCTATTCCTGTTCCGCCGCCATCCGCAGCGCCTTACAGGAGATTGGTCTGCAAATCGGCTCAACCCACCCCGTTGGCCGTAAAAGTCCAGGAACCGTCGCCATTTGGGGCGATCACCCTCTCCCCCCCCTCTCCCTCCAAGAACAAGAACACCTACAAACCCGAGCCGCAATTCCCTATCGAGACCCCCGCCTCAGCGATTCCCGAGACCTCATCCAAGAACGCCGCCGTCAAGAACAAGCCGAATCCAACCTAGAACCCACCAGTCACTGGAAAAAACGCTGGGCCGCCGTCAACTGAAGACCCACCCCGCCCTGACGGGCACCCCTCCCAAGAGGGGATGACTTATACCATTAACTTCTTCCTCCTCTTCCTCCGTGTCCTCTGTGCCTCTGTGGTGATTCTCCTCCGTATTTTCTTTGTTACCCTAGACCCAGACAAAAGTTCAAAACAACTATGATTCAAACCATTACAAAACCCATTTCCTTCGATGAATTTGTGGACTGGTATCCCCAAGATTCCGCCTGCAAATACGAACTCTACGACGGAACCATTGTCGAAATGCCCTTAGCCACTGGAACCCACTCCAACATCACCGGATTTATCACCGGTGAACTCCATTTTGAAATCAGACGGCTCAAATTACCATACTCAATTCCCGGTGATTGTTTGTTGAAACCCGTCGAGACCGAATCAGGATATCAGCCCGATGTAACTGTTTTAGATAAAGAGGCGTTAAATCAAGAACCCCGTTGGCAAAAGGAGTCAATTGTAACCCTGGGGAGTTCCATACGACTGGTGGTTGAAGTGGTTAGCCAGAATTGGCAGAATGATTATATGAGGAAGCTGGCGGATCATGAAGTGATGGGGATACCAGAATATTGGATTGTGGATTATCTAGGATTGGGAGGACGGCGGTTTATTGGTAATCCTAAATCGCCGACTCTTTCGGTTTATACGATGGTTGATGGAGAGTATGAAGTCCAGCAATTTCGGGGAGACGACCGGGTGGAATCGTTGACATTTCCTGAACTGGAATTAACCGTTAAGGATATTTTTGAAAATCCCTAGGAGCGAACCGCACAAGAGAGGGAAAGAAAACCTATACTGGATGAAAGGATGAGTGGAGAAGCCGGAGATGGTGATGCGTCGAGTCTTGGGCTTAGGTTTGGCGTTGTCCCTACTGCTGGTTCCCCAGGTTGGGGTGGGACAGACGATGGATGAGTTCTTTGAGCGGGGAAATACGGCTCGTCGGGAGGGGAGGTATGAGGAGGCGGAACGGACGTGGCAGCGGCTGTTACAGATAGACCCCAATCATGCTAATAATGCTTGCTATACATCTGACACCGAGGAGGGCGAACAGCCGTTCGCCCCTACAGACATCTATGGCATGACTTCCGAAAATTGGGATAAATTGGGAATTCCAATTAGTGCGTATGACTTGTAAATTGGTTCAATTGCACTCGCCCATCACCTGATTTTAGTGACTCTTGACACTCCCCAGCCTAAAGGCGTGGGGATTCTTCCTTCAACGATCCGACTTGCCCTGACAGGTTTGCACCAGCCAAAGTAGCGGTCAAATCTCCAGAAGCGTAAGGGCTACGCCCCGCTTTCGCGAGTGGGTCATCGACCCAAGTTCCGGTATGCCCTACCGTACTTAAAGCAGCATTCAGAATGTTGACGGCTGCGTTGTGGTCTCTGTCTAACTCACAACCACACTGACAAGCATGGGTTCGAGTTGATAGGGATTTTTTGACGACTGCACCACAGTTAGAGCATTTTTGAGAGGTATAGGCAGGGTTCACCGCTACAGTTATCCTGCCGAATTTTACCCCAAAATGCTCTAACCATTTCCTAAATTGATACCAACCAGCATCGTGAATCGACTTGGCGAGACAGTGGTTTCTCACCAGATTCTTAATCCTCAAATCTATGCACTTCGTGCAGGCTTCGCCAACGTAGGCCACCAGATCGTTAGATTGGATTACGCAACGCGCCAGTCTCTTGGCGTGTTCTATGCGCTTAGGCGCAGGCTTCGCCAGCACGTTGCCGACTTATTTTGAGGTGTACTCGCCCGAGTCGATTGACGGCTTTTTTTCGGTTGGCAGAGCCTTTCTGTTTTTTGCTCACCCTTCGGTGAGCGCGTTTCAGCTTTTTCTCGGCGTTTCGGTAAAACCTCGGGTTCGGTTCGCATTCTCCGTGGGAATCGGTGTAGAACTCAAGGAGTCCGACATCCAACCCCACAGTATTTCCTGACGGTTTGAGTTCTTCTCGAACCTCTACTTTGACGCAGAACTGAGCGTAATAGCCATCGGCTCTGCGAACCAGTCGAACCCGTTTGATTTGTTCTGTACCGTAAAACGCCAAATCCCAGGTTCCAACTAGCTTCAGTCGCCCGACATTCTTCATTGTCAAAAGCCGTCCTAGAAGGACGGGGTTTTAGACCCAAAATTTTCGATAATACAAGAGAATTTAAACGAGTGAAACTCTTGCAAATTGAGGACTGGGAGCAGGGGCGAAAAATCCCCTCCACTGGGGGAGGATGACAATAGGGGGTTATTGCAACATCGCCCCGCCTAACATTCGCTCAAATCGTATCTCCAACTCTGCCTTCATGCGGGGATATCGCTCTAAACTGGGGTCCTTGCG
Source organism: Sodalinema gerasimenkoae IPPAS B-353 (assembly GCF_009846485.1). Lineage (GTDB taxonomy): Bacteria > Cyanobacteriota > Cyanobacteriia > Cyanobacteriales > Geitlerinemataceae > Sodalinema > Sodalinema gerasimenkoae. The sequence continues at coordinate 4,811,962 of NZ_ML776472.1, read as the reverse complement.
AATCACCCGTTCCGCCGCATCTCGGGCCAGAATCAACACTTCTCGGTCATCCACGAGGCTGGCTAAGACAAAATCCGGTAACCCCGACTGGCGAGTTCCCAACATCTGGCCCGGGCCACGAAGCTGCATATCCATCTCCGCAATCAAAAAGCCATCCTGGGACGATTCCAACACCTCTAACCGCTGTTTGGCATCGGGGGAGGCTTTGGGATGGGTCATTAATATACAATAAGCCCGATCGCCCCCTCGGCCCACACGACCCCGTAATTGATGCAATTGCGACAAACCAAACCGTTCAGCATTCTCAATCAACATCACCGTCGCATTGGGAACATCCACCCCCACTTCCACCACCGTCGTCGAGACCAAAATTTGGGTGTCATGACCGTGAAACGCCGCAATGGCTGCATCTTTCTCCGCCGAGGTCATCCGTCCATGCAACAATCCCACCCGAAAATCGGGGAAGACCTCTTGCAAGCGTTCATACTCCTCCACCGCCGATTTGAGATCTAACTTCTCTGATTCCTCCACCAACGGTAACACCACATAGGCCTGATGGCCCATCGCCATCTGACGGCGAATCAAATCATAGGCCTCTAACCGTTGTTTCCCCGCCAAAACTGTGGTTTGAATCGGTTTGCGGCCGGGGGGTAATTCATCAATTTGACTGACATCTAAATCCCCATGTAAGGTCAACGCCAAGGTCCGGGGAATGGGGGTGGCGGTCATGGAGAGAACATGACAAATGCCATTACTTCCCTTCTGTTGCAACTTGGCCCGCTGCTGTACGCCAAAGCGATGTTGTTCGTCAATCACCGCTAACCCTAAACGGTGAAACTGCACTTTATCTTGAATTAAGGCGTGGGTTCCCACCAAAACGGGGAGTTCGCCGGTTTCGAGTTGACTGTGGATTTGTCGCCGTTTGCGGGTTTTGGTGGACCCCGTCAGGAGTTCAACGGGGAGTTGTAGCAGGTTCAGCCAGTCGACTAATTTGCGATAATGCTGTTCGGCTAAGACTTCTGTTGGGGCCATTAAGGCCGCTTGATACCCTGATTGGATGGCGGCTAAAATGGCTACCACCGCCACTACGGTTTTACCGGCCCCCACATCTCCTTGAACCAGCCGATTCATGGGGGAGGTTTTGTCAAGGTCAGCTAGGATTTCTTGAATCACCCGTGTTTGAGCATGGGTGAGGTCGAAGGGGAGGAGGTTGTAGAATTGTTCGATGAGTTGTCCTTGAATAGTAAGCCGTTGGGCCTGGCTATTGGCGAGTTGCAGTTCCCCGGCTTGTTTGAGTTCATGGCGACGTTTCAGGAGGCCCAGTTGGAGATAGAAAAATTCATCGAAGACCAGGCGACGACGGGCCAAGTCTAGGATATCCGTATCGGGGGGAAAATGGATATTTGCAATCGCCGTCGGCCGGTCCAGCAATTCATACTTTTCTCGCAACTTCCGAGGTAAGGGTTCGGGAATTTGCTCACTGGCTGGAAGCACCGCCAACACGGATTTTCGCACCAAATCAGCGGTGACCCCATCGGTCAAGGCATAGACCGGCAAGACTCGCCCTACAGACAAGGATTCAATCCGAGCGTCGGCGTGTTCTAGAACTTCTAAATCGGGGTTTTCTAGGGTAATTCCATATTTGTTTTTCTTGACCAATCCTGAGGCGGCAACGGTTGCACCTCTTGGATACTGGGACTTATGGGCATATTGCCAACGGCTGGAACTGTAGCGATTTCCAGGATAAAAACGAGTTATTTTTAAGCGCCCGGTGGGGTCTTTTAGGGTTAACTGAAAGATGCTTAATTTCTTGTTTTTGGAACTATTAAAAAAACTGCAACTTTGGACTTGGGCAACAACTGTAACAGTCTCTCCTGGTTCTAATTGAGCAATGGTAACTTGACGAGCATAATCAATCCGATCGCGCGGAAAATACTCTAACAAATCCTGCACACGATAGAGTCCTAAGCGGGCCAAGCGATCGCCCCCCCGGCGGCCAATCTGACGCACCTGAGCCAGAGGCTGATCCAACGATAGCTCGGCCGGAGCGACCTGGGAGTGAAGCTGCGCTGTGGGAGGTTTGCGAGGCGTGACCGGTTCTCGCACCGATCGCGATCGCATCTCCAGAGAGCGTTCACTTTGCAACAACACCCGCCGCGACTCCGCCACCAGATGCTGACGTTGGGCCAGCGTCATAGAGGGGTATCTCTCAAACTCCGCCGCTAAATTTTGCCAACGTTGGCGATCGCTCCCCGCCAACCGCGCCGGAGGATTGTTAAACTGACGCTCCAGGAACTCATGAAAGCGAAATTCCCGTCCCACCAAATCAGAAAAACCGCGCTCAGCTTCTACACTGAGCGCTTTTCGTAACCGCTCCCAATCAGGAGCATTATCAACAGATGGAGATTGAACCATCGTCAGACTCGAGAACCGTCAAGAATTGTTGGCATTAGCTTCTCGCACTGCCGCCAAAAAGGCAAACACCACCAGAGGCGCGCTCAATCCGAGAATAATTCGCGTCAGCCAGACTCCATATTGAGGATGTCCCGACGACAACTCAAAAATAGACCCCACCGCCGCGATCGCCGCCACACAGGAGACAGCCAGCAAAAACCCTACTTTCGGGGACGACACCATAATCCTCGCGCCTCCCTAAGCCTTAAGATGACGAACGGACTTGACCGAGAACCCATACTTTGAGAGTTCCTCCGTCAGCAGGAGTTGGTCATCGACGCGATCGACAAACATCACCCCATTGAGGTGGTCCATCTCATGTTGAATCACCCGGGCCGGCAGGCCACTAAAGCGGCGACGTTGGGGACGGCCCAACTCATCCTTATACGACACCTCAACCACCTGAGGCCGTTTCACATCCATATAAACCCCAGGAATACTCAAACAGCCTTCCTGGCCCAAGGCCACCTCACGGCTGTAGGCTTGAATCACCGGGTTAATCAACACCAGCGGCGGCGTACTGGGGTCATCCAGGGCACAATCAACCACCAGCATTTGTTTACCAATGCCCACCTGAGGCGCCGCTAAACCAATACCATCGGCAGTATACATACTTTGTAGCATCTCACGGGCCAAGCCACGGATAGTTTCATCGACCCGGGCCACCCGCTTTGCATTTTGGCGCAAGACGCGATCGCCCAACCTATGAATCTCAAGGGGAGGGCGCTCTAATTTCGTTTTTTCAACCAGGAGAGGTGCTGAAGTTGACATAATTTAGCAACGTGTTCATCGATACAGGCCTTCAATAAAATCATAACGTTTGTTGCTAGCACGACAAGCATCCCCCCCCCCAAGGGAGTCGCCCTAACTCTAGACCGCTCTTGGGTATAGAAAGCTTAACTTCCCTAGAGAAACATCCCGAAAACCAGTGGTAAAGTAGAAAGACAGCGTCCAACGCCCCTGACCATTGTCCTTACCTGACTCTGACCGTGTTAACACCATCCACCTGTCGCCGCCTCAATAAACTCGACCAAATTCCCTCCGTGTGGGAAGGCGATCGGCGATCGCTGCAAATTGACCTAGACTCGGGGGAAGTGATTGGTGAAGATGCGAATGACTGCGTGATTTGGGTCGATGGATCTGAAGGAGTAGTGCGGGCGATCGAGAAAGTTTCAGATGAATCAGGGATGGAAGCGGTGGTACGGACCCTGTTGCGGGCCATGGAATATCCCCACAAACCGGCCCAGCCGGCCCGGCCCCAAAAAATCATTGTCAAAGACCGCGAACTACTCTTCTTCCTGCGCGGTGTCCTCCAAGATCTCGATATTGCCCTAGACTACGTCCCCGAACTGCCCCTCATTGACGAACTCTTCCGAGGACTCGAAGATGCTGTCGGAGGGCGGCCGCCAAAACTCCCCCCCCAATATCTTGATCCCCTCAACGAACAAGCCGAAGCCCTCTGGGAAGACGCGCCCTGGGACTATCTCGGCGATCATCAAGTCATCAGTATTGAACTCAACTACGGTGGAATTGATAGCTTCTACGTCTCCATCTTAGGATTGCTTGGTCTCGACTATGGCATTTTGCTCTATCGTAGCCTGGACTCTCTGCAAGGCTTCCGCGCCTCTATCTTGGCGAATACCTCCCTAGAAAAGTTAGAAAGCATCTTTCTCAGTCAGGACTGCATCTTCCTCACCTATGAAGGAGATGAAAACTTTGATGATGATATGGATGACCTCGGGGAATTTCCTTGGTCCCAAGTTGACGCCAACTTTGGTAGTTTGCATCCCCTCGAAGGCTTGCGGCCCTTTCTCCATGAAGAAGAAGCCCTCCCCGCCTGGATTGCCCTCAAAGCCTTGCATTTGTTCTTGGCAGACCATGAAGATCTACTCATGGAAGATTGGGACGAAGTGGTGCGCCAAGTCTATGACATTGTCATTCCCGGCCCCCTGCAAGGAAGCGACATTAACGAAGAGGGCGATCGCATCGTCTCCGTCACCGTCTCCTCAATGCCCAGCGTTGCCAAAGAACTCTCTAGCGAAGACGGCCAAGTTAGCTTCAACGAAGACCCAGGCTACGATGACGACTTATCCATCTTGGCGCGGATGCCGCAACTCCAGGATGAAATTATCCCCGATGGCTCAATTTTGCGGGTTGATAATATCCCCTGGTCTATGGTGGAAGCCTTACGCCAGCAGGTGTACTGTCCTCAGGAACCCCTGAACAAAGTTGTGCGCGGCAAATTTCCGGTGATTATCGTCCAAAGCACCCGCTCCAAAGTCAAAGATATCATCGCCGCCATTGAAGCCAGAGGCGGCTTACTCGGTCTGACCTTCAAAGCTTGCGTTTCACCCTTTGATGATTTTGAATATGAGCTGGGTCTGATGCAACTCGAAAATGAGGAAATCCATCTCGTGGGCGAGTTTGACTTAGAGAATCCCTACCATCAAAAGGCCCGCAAAGCCTGGAAACACAACCTCGAAAAAACGTACGGTAGATGTGGCTTAATTCTGGCCATGGGGGCCACCGGTAAACGCAGCGGCGACCCCAATCTCTCCGACATGAAAGCCTTTTATGAGGTGCTTCTACTCGCTCCCGAACAGATGGGCATCGAGAATCTAAGTCTGTTTCCGCTCCTTTAATAGCAAAAATTGGTCTGAATAGGACCAAAAAACTGGGGAAAAGAAGGCAACAGGCAATAGGCAATAGGCAATAGGTGGGGAAGTCTTTCCCAACGAGCAAGTCCTAAGTCAATCTTCGATTGCTAAAGCTTGCTGAGAAGCCCGCAATTGACCGCAAGCGGCATCCACATCCAATCCCTTGGAATAGCGCACACTGACGGCAATATGGCGGTCTTGGAGAGCCTCAACAAACTCATTGACCTGTTGGGGACTCGGGCGTTGATAGTCTACTTCCGAGATGGGATTATAGGGAATCAGATTGACATGATTTTGAAAGCCCCGCAGATGACGGGCCAGTTCTTCGGCATGGTGGGGGCGATCGTTTAACCCCGCCAGCAGCAGATATTCAAAGGTCAACCGTCGCCCCGTGACCTTGACATAATCGCGACATTCTGCTATGAGCGCCTCCAAGGGATACTGGCGGGCGCTGGGAATCAGTTGTTCCCGCAAAGCCTGATTAGAACTATGGAGACTCACCGCCAGGGTCGATTGTAGATGATGGTCTGCCAGACGGCGAATCTGTCCTGGAATCCCCACCGTGGAGATAGTCATCGATCGCGCCCCAATGCCCACATCTTGATTGAGACAGCGTAACGCCCCCAAGACGTTGTCCCCATTCAGCAGCGGTTCTCCCATCCCCATAAAGACAACATTACTGACGCGATCGCGGAACTCCCCCTGAACCGTCAGCACCTGATCCACAATCTCATGCACCGCTAAATTCCGCAGAAATCCCCCCTTCCCCGTGGCGCAAAAGTCGCAGGCCATGGGACAACCCACCTGAGAGGAAACACAGACCGTTAAGCGCCGTTCCGTGGGCATTCCCACCGTTTCAATAATGTTGCCATCCGCCAGTTTCAGCAGATATTTAATCGTCCCATCCGGGGAAATCGAACGATGATGAATCGTCGAACGTCCCAGATTAATCTCTTCATGCGCCTCGCGCCAGGCCTTGGGAAAGACCGTAATCTCCGAGAGCGATCGCACCCCCTTCTGATACAACCATTGATGCAGTTGTTTCCCCCGATAGGCCGGTTGTCCCTGGCCTTGCATCCAGGTGGTGAGGTCTTGTAGAGATTGACCCAAAAGGGGAGTGGCGGTAGCAGTGGACAGAGACATCGGCAAAGCCTAAACAGTAACACCCCATCTTAACGCGACCCCAGCCACCAAAAAAACTGGCGAGTTGCTGTCCCAAGACAACTCGACAGTTGGGGTGACAAAGAGGTACAGACTAACGAATGGGACTGGTTGGAGTACGTCCGCCCTTCCCCTTCGGATGTGAAACTCGATACAATACGTTACAAACGCCGTAACAAGCCGAGTGACCCCCCGACCATGACCACCACATCCCCCGTCGAACGCGACAGTTTCCCCGGACAGCATTGGACCTGGCGCGATCATCCCGTGTACTACGTCCGTGCCGGAGAATCCCCCCAAGCCTCCCGTCCCCCCCTTCTCTTAGTTCACGGCTTCGGCGCATCCACCGACCATTGGCGCAAAACCATCGCGGGGTTGCACGAGGAATTTGAAGTTTGGGCGATCGACCTATTAGGGTTTGGGCGTTCTGGAAAACCTCCCCTGGCCTATGGTGGCGAACTCTGGCGCGACCAACTCCATGACTTCATCCAAGAGGTGATTGGTCGACCCGTGGTTTTAGCCGGAAACTCCCTCGGCGGTTATGTCTGTCTCGCCGTCGCCGCCCAAAAACCCGAATCGGCGCGGGGTCTCGTCCTACTCAACAGTGCCGGTCCCTTCAGCGACGCACAACCGCGCCAACCCAGTCGTTTCAGTCGCATGTTGCGCAGTTTTGCCCTACAAGACTGGGTCGCCTTCCTAATTTTCCAGAACACACGCCGCCGGTCCGTCATTCGCAAAACCCTGGAAAAAGTCTATCTCGATAAAAGTGCCGTCACCGATCGCCTCATCGAAGAAATCTACCGTCCCTCCTGCGATCGCGGCGCCGCCAAAGTCTTCGCCTCCGTCTTCAAAACCCCCCGAGGCGCAACCGTCGACGAACTCCTCGGCCAACTCAACAAACCCCTACTAATGCTGTGGGGAGAGGGAGACCCCTGGATGAACAGCAAGGACCGCAGCGCCAAATTCCGCCAATACTATCCCGACCTAAGCGAACATTTCCTCAACGCCGGCCACTGTCCCCATGACGAAGTTCCCGACCAAGTGAACGCCCTTCTCAAATCCTGGGCTTTAGAATTGGAGTAATGCTAAGTTTTCCCCTCATCCGCGCGGCCCTATCTTGGCTCATCCTCCTCAATCTCTGGTGGGGATTTCCCTCCACCGTCAACGAAACCTGCCGCACCTATCACGGTCGGCAAATTTGCATCATCAGCATCAAACGCAGTGCCAAATACCATTGGGAATACCGCGCCGAGGTCCGAGTTGACGGAGAACGGCGGCCCCGAGAAAAATACGACTGTAAGCGTCGCGAACGCATCAAACGGGATGGTCGCCACCTCCCCTTCGAGCAATTCGGCGCCGGCGACTACATCTGCAAAACCTTAAACTAGATGTGTTCGGGCAAGTTGGAATCGATTTCCTGATGAGGTGAGATTCCTGATGGGGTGGGCGATCGCCTTGGGCAAATCCGTGATGTCTCCCGCCTCCGACACCTGTTACAACAGGCAACCGTTGCAACAACCATTGGCGAGTTTATGGCGGGAATCGGGGACTAATTTGGGAGAGGGCGATCGCTCCCTGTGATAACTACGATCGCCCCAACAGCACGAATCCGCTCTACTGAGGAGAGTTCTAGCTACAACAGCAATGAGGAAAAATAGGGGGATGGGTGAACAGAAGGTTATCCAGTAAGGCGATGTTTTACTGAAGTTCAGACGGTAAAGGAATCGCTCGCTTTTGACTGAAATAGGCAGTTTCCAGCCACAACTGCCGTGCTTCATCGAGATTTGCTAAAGCCTCTTCCAGGGTTTCCCCTTGGCTCATACATCCTGGCAAATCCGGAATCATGACGGTATAGCCTCCTTCGTCTTCAGGATAAATTGACATAGGATACCTCAGGGATAAATAATATTCCAGAGGTTTAGAATGAATAAGATTACTTTGTGTCATTTTGCCATTCCTCTAAATTTAATTGTTTAACAATCACTTTTACGTAAGTTCGTTTGACTTTTGCACCTTTTTTCTTCGGAACAACAATGATATCTCCATCGGCATTTTCAAAGGTGTGATGACTGCCCCGAGAACGAACTTCAATATAACCAAACTGCTCCAGTAAAGTTGTGATATCGGAGAAACGGACTTCTGGCGGCAACGCTAAAAAACGAGCCACCAATTTTTCTGATTTACCCATGACCGATCCTAGCAAAAGAGGAAGGGGAGGGAAGGGCGAGAAACCCGATTTTTCCAAAAAATCGGGTTTCTGGTCGCCAACCGGAGTTATCGGGGTTGCCAAAAAATCGCCTAACGGGGGTCGCCAATTAACAGCAACGGCGACCAAAAGAAGGGATGAGCATTTTCCTGACGCTCCCGTAACTTCGACTCCCTTTGCCTTGCTGGTGATGGCGCACCTTTTTCCGACTGCTAGACTGGATGATGACCCTGCCTCGGGTCTTACAAGAGCGTTTCGATACCAAACTTCGTCAGTATCAGGAGGAACGAAACATGCCAATTCTCAGCAAAATTGAACGTCAAGCCTTAGAAACCGGTCATCAAGAAGGCAGTTTAGACATGGCTCGTTCAGCTATTCTCGATGTGCTGACGGTGCGCTTTAATCAGGTTCCTGATGAGGTGAGCGATCGCCCCAGGCAAATCCGTGATGTCTCCCGCCTCCGACACCTGTTACAACAGGCAACCGTTGCGACAACCATCGGGGACTTTATGGCGGGAATCGGGGACTAATCTGGGAAAGGGCGATCGCCCCCTATGATGACTACGATCGCCCCAACAGATTCGGCAGTCTGAAGCCCCCGAAGCCGCTGCTCAATATATCCCTAAAGGCACGATTGAGATTATCCACATAGGTAAACAACACCGGAACCACCAACAACGTCAACATTGTGGAGGTCGAGAAGCCGCCAATGACGGCGATCGCCATGGGGGAACGCACCTCACCCCCAGCCCCTAACTCTAAGGCAATGGGCATCATCCCGGCTACAGTGGAAATCGCAGTCATGAAAATCGGACGCAATCGAGAAACTCCGGCTTCCACGATGGCCTTAAATTGGGGAATCTCTTTCTCTTGATTGGCCAGGGTACAATCCACTAACAAAATGGCATTTTTAGTGACTAATCCCATCAGTAAAACGATGCCAATGAGGGCAAACAATCCTAACTCCTTCTGAGTAATCAATAGTGCTAACAATGCCCCACCCACAGACAACGGCAGCGCCACCAGAATCGTTAACGGATAGAGGAAATTGTTATACAACAGCACCAAAATGGCATAGATACAAAGAATCGCAAATGCCAGAGCACCTAAAAAACGAGTGAAGATATCTACCATGATTTTGGCATCGCCGGAGGGCTGTTCAAAAACCCCAGGTGGTAGAGGATTCATCGCTGGGAGTTCCCGCACTGCTGCAAGGGCATCCCCTAAAGAAATCCCCTCTAGGTTCGCTTCTACGGCAATCTGACGGGCGCGGTCAAAACGGTCAATTTGTGCTGGACCACTACCAAGACGAATCCGCGCCACTGAGGAGAGAGGGACTAACGCCCCCGATTGACTGGGAACCTCTAAATTCCGCAGCGTTTGTAGGCTATTGCGATACTCTTCGGCAATTTGCACGCGAATGACAATCTGTCGGTCGGGGAGGTCAAATTTGGCTAAATTCGCCTCCACATCCCCTAAAGTGGCTAGATTGGCCGTGCGGGCGATCGCCTGAACCGAGACGCCCAAATCCGCCGCCCGTTCACTATCCGGTTGAATTAACAATTCCGGCTGCACCAAACTGGCACTGGAGGCGATTTCCACTAAACCGGGGATGCCCCGCATTTGCTGTTCCAAAGCCGTGGCGGTGTCGAGCAGTACTTCGGGATTTTCCCCACTGAGGACGATGGAGAGGTCTTTTCCACCCCCGCCAGCCCCCGCCGACTGGAAGCTCAAGCGTGCTCCAGGAATCTCAGCCAGTCGAGGGCGAATTTCCTGTTCAAACTCCTGTTGATTCACATCCCGCTCGTCAGTGGGTTTGAGAATGGCGCGCACCGTGGCCTGATTCACAGACCCCGTTGAGCCGCCACTTCCGGCGGAGACAAACACATTCTCGGTGGCCTGATGGTTGAGTAAGACATCACTGAGGCGATCGCTTACCGCGAGGGTATCCCGTAACCGAGCGCCGGGCGGTAATTCTACGTTGACGGTACTAATCCCCTGATCGCCATCGGTAAACAGCCCTTGGGGAATGTAGGGAACCAGTTGCAGACTGCCAATAAAGAAGGCGATCGCAATCAAAAGCGTGGTAATACGATTGCGCAAGGCCCAGGTCAAGACACGACGATAGGGCCCCGGTTTGGGGGAGGGATTGAGGAGATTGGAGGTCTCCTCCGCTTGGGGTTTGGGTTTCAGTAAATAGGCGGACAACATAGGGGTCATCGTTGTCGCGACCAAGGTCGAGAACATGGTAGACACCGCCACTGTCACCCCAAAGGGTTGGAAAAACTGTCCCGGAATCCCCCCCATAAAAGCCACGGGAAGGAACACCGCCACAATGGTCGCCGTTGTCGCCACCACCGCTAGACCAATCTCATTGGCGGCATCTAACGCCGCTTGAAAGGGGCGTTTACCCATACTTAAATGGGTATCAATGTTCTCAATCATACAGATGGCATCATCCACCAAGTTCCCCACCGCGAGGGACAAGGCCAACAAGGTCATGCCATTGAGGGTGTAGTCCAACAGTTGCATCACCATAAAGGTGGGGACAATGGACAGGGGTAACGCCACCCCTGTAATCAACGTCGCTCGCCAATCCCGCAGGAAAAAGCCCACGGTGATGGTGGTCAGTAAACAGCCGAAGATTAAGGCATCAATGGAGGCCTGGTAGGAGTCGCGAATCTCGTTGGCGCGGGTAAACAGCAGTTGAAACTCAATATCATCGGGGAGAATGCCAGCTTCTAACTCTGCCACCCGTTCGCGAACCCCCTCTTCTACGGGAACCACACTGGACCCGCTACTGCGCAACACCTGGAAGGAGACCACCTCCTCAGTTCCCTCTCGGGTGATGAGTTGCGCCTGTTGACGGCGATCGCCGAAACTATCTTCAACGGTTCCTAAGCTAGACAAGGGAACCGACTCCCCATTCGGTAGGCTAATGCGATAGCGTTGTAAATCATTCACCGTTGGGGCGCTGCCCAGGGTGCGAATACTTTGTTCGAGGCCTCCCGCTTCCGATCGCCCCCCAGAGAGGTTCAGATTCAAGGCGCGAATCTGGTCATTGACCTGAGTGGCGGTAATGCCTAAGGCTTTGAGGCGTTGCGGGTTTAGTTGCACCCGAATCTCTCGGTCAACTCCCCCCGTGCGGTTGATTTGTGCCACCCCCGGAACTTGCAATAGGGCACTACTAATCTGGCGATCGACCAGTTGGCTGAGTTCCTCAATACTGCGCTGATTGGACCGCACTGCATAGCCCATAATCGCGCCCCCAGCAAACTCCAACCGCTCGATAATCGGTTCATTGATATCCTGGGGGAGTTCCTGGCGAATTTGTGACACCGCATTGCGTACATCATTGGTAACGCGATCAGTGTCGGTTCCCAAGACAAAGTTAATGGTCGTCACCGACACCCCATCATTGACGGTCGATTGCAACTCATCGATATTTCCCAAACCGGCGACGGCATCCTCAATTGGCTGCGTCACCTGAGACTCCAACTCCGAGGGGCCAGCACCGGGTTGAGTGACCGTGACTTGCACCACCGGAACATCAATGTTGGGGGTATTATCGATCCCCAGTTGGAAAAATGAGGTCAGTCCCACAAAGGTCAGGATAATAAACAAGACGAGGGTGGGAACAGGGCGTTTGACGGACCAGGTTGAGAAGCTCATAAAGCAGGCAAGAGGCAAGAGGCAAGAGGCAAGAACTGGCCAGCCCTCCGATGGGGGGGGATGGCAATCGGGGGTTAGTCGACGACTCGGACGAGATCGCCGTCGCTGAGGAATCCGGCCCCTGAGACGATGATGCGATCGCCCGCATTTAAGCCACTGAGAACTTCCACTTGGGACTCCTCTGACTCATCTTCAGCATCCACGACCTCCCCTAACTCAATGCGGGTGGCGGTGACGGTATCGTCGGGGTTGAGGCGGAAGACTTGGGCGCTACCGTCGGCTTGGGGCAGAACCGCCGCCGAGGGAATGGTTAAGCTATCCAGGGTTTCGGTGACAATTTCTCCCTCTAGGAACATCCCCGGGCGTAAACTGTCGTCACTGGGTAAATCTACGACGACGGTCGCTTGACGAGTTTCGGGATTTATGGTAGGCAGAATTTCTCGGACTCGTCCGCGAACATCGATGCGAGAGTCGGCATCGGAGCGAACTCGGACCGGAGCGCCAGGACGAATTAGGGGTAACTGGGTTTCGGGAACCTGTAACTGTAACTCCAACTGTCCTTGAGCAATCAGAGTAAACAGAGGATTGTTGCCACTCACGTCTCCGACTCGCGCCTGACGTTCGGCAACAATTCCCCCCTGAGGGGCAACCACTAAGGTCTGATTGAGGCGAGTTTCCAATTCCTGCACCACGGCATCTTGATTCTGTACCCCCGCTTGAGCATTGGCGACCCCGGCTTGAGCCGCTTCTATGCCGGCTAGGGTGCTGTCTAAGGTCGCTTGGGCGCTGGTTACATTGGCTTCGGCGTTGAGGACATCGGCGCGGGCGCTTTCTAATTCAGCCTCGGCGACTCGGACGTCTTCTATGGCTTGGTTAACATCTTCACGAGCGGTGCGTACATCCCGTTCTCGTAGTTCCACTTCCTGTTGACTAATGGCCCCCTGGTTGGCCAATTGCTGGTAACGTTGATACTCCCGTTCTGACTGTTCTAAACTTGCCTCGGCTTGGGTAACTCGGGCGCGATTGCGGGTGAGACTGGCTTCGGCTTGAGCGACTCGGCTTTCCGCTTGGCGAATCCCGGTGCGGGCGCGTTCTAGGTCAGCTTCGGCTTGGCGGCGACTGGATGTGGCTTGGGAGATATCCGCTTCGGCGGCACTCACTGAGGAGCGGGCTGAGTCAATTTGCGATAAGGCCCCCGACAGTTGCGACTGAAGCACTGAGTCGTCGAGGACTGCGAGGACTTCTCCTGGGGCGACGATATCCCCTTCACGGACTCGGACTTCGAGGATTTGTAGGCCTGTGGCGCGGGGCAGGATGGGGAGTAAGTCATAGGCGTTGACGCTGCCACTGGCGTTGAGGGTGCGATTGACCGCTTGTTCCCCGACGGTAATGGCTGTGACCGTTTGACTGGGATTACGCTCGGTTTCCTCCGTATCGGCGATGGGAGTGTCCGGGGAGGATTCGCTAAAGAGTCGTCCCCCAATTCCCGCTAAGACAATGCCTAGGCCCAATCCGATGAGGATGGATTTCCAGTTGATGCCTCTGGGGGCGGGAGGCTCGGATTCTGAGGGAAATTCCTCATCGGGAACGGCAGGGGCGGACTCCTCCGGCGTTGGCGGAACGCTGGAGTTGGGATTTGCGCGTTGGTTGTGGTCGATGTCGTAACTCAAGGGTTTCACAGGAAACAAGAACAACGGATAAGGCAACGCTGGGTTTGGGATGCCTCAGAGAGGTGAACCCTACCTAAATCAGGGAGTTGAGGTGAGGGAGACCCGGTCGTGGGGGAGGGACTCGGCTGACGTGGGATACGTCAGTACCGACAATATTATTAAGAATTATGTAATTTATTATAGATGGGTGACAAGAAAAATGGAGAGGTCATGATGAAATCTCTTCAGAATTGCGAAAGATTAATTAGACTAGCATCGAGAGTTACGGCTCGATCTACCGCCTAGGTTCGCAGTTGTTGCGAATTTGCTCATTGTCTCAACGAGAGTATCATGCTGGATTTGAACACCACTCCCAACCCCCAACAGCCCAGTTCCGGTAAATCGAGAACCGCTACCCCCCACGTTTCCCCTCACGGGAAGTTTGATTTTGCCCGGCGTCATAATGGTTCAACGCCCGAAGATATGGCCCAGATGCTGTCAGCGTTAGGCTATGAGAGTTTGGCGCAACTGATTGCAGATATCATTCCTGAGCAAATTCGCCTCAAACAGCCTCTGAATCTGCCCCAACCGCTCACGGAAGCGGAGGCCTTACGGAAATTGCGGGCGATCGCCCAACAAAACCAACTCTACCGCTCCTTCTTGGGACTGGGCTACCATGACTGCATCACGCCCCCGGTGATTCAACGCAATATCCTGGAAAATCCCGGCTGGTACACCGCCTACACCCCTTATCAGGCGGAAATCGCTCAGGGACGCTTGGAAGCTCTCCTCAACTTCCAAACTCTCGTAATTGATTTGACGGGGTTAGAAATTGCGAATGCCTCCCTCCTGGATGAAGGAACCGCCGCCGCAGAGGCGATGAGTTTAAGTTGGGGCGCGTCGAAGGCGAAGTGTAATACCTATTTTGTGGCCGCTGATTGCCATCCTCAGACCATTGAAGTGGTACAAACTCGCGCTGAACCCTTGGGCATTGAGGTCATCGTTGGGGATTGGCAAGCGTTTGACTTCCAAACCCCTATTTTCGGGGCATTATTGCAATATCCCACCACCAAGGGGGCGGTCTGTGACTATGGAGAATTTGTGGAAAGGGCACACCAGCATCAGGCCCTCGTTACAGTGGCGGCGGATTTACTCAGTTTGACGCTGTTAAGGCCGCCGGGGGAGTTTGGGGCGGATATTGCTGTGGGAAGCAGTCAACGGTTCGGGGTTCCCCTGGGCTATGGAGGCCCCCATGCGGCCTATTTTGCGACGAAGGAAACCTATCAGCGCAAGTTACCGGGGCGTTTGGTGGGAGTCTCGAAGGATAGCAGCGGTAAACCGGCCCTGCGGCTGGCGTTGCAAACCCGAGAACAGCATATTCGTCGCGATAAGGCCACCAGTAATATCTGTACGGCTCAGGTGTTGCTGGCGGTGATGGCCTCGATGTATGCGGTCTATCATGGTCCAGCGGGGTTGCGTCACATTGCCGAGGGGATTCACCAGCGAGCGGTGATGTTAGCCGAAGGTCTGAAACGGCTAAAGTTTCGGGTGCAGGAGTCGCCCCTGTTTGATACCCTGACCGTTCAGGTGGGGTCGGCGCAACGCATTCTTGGCCGCGCGGCGGCTCAGCGGATTAATCTACGTCAGGTCAGTGAGACGGAGGTGGGGATTAGTCTGGATGAAACTACCCGAGATGCGGATTTACTGGATTTATGGCAGATTTTTGCCGATTCTCTGGAGTTACCGTTTACTCTCGACCAGATGCGAGACCGGGTGGCGGAGTCGGGGTATGGGATTGGGCGATCGCCCCTAGCGCGAGAGACAGAATATCTAACGCAACCGGTGTTTAATCAATACCAGTCTGAGACAGAGTTTTTGCGCTATGTCCATCGCCTCGAACGGAAGGATTTATCCCTGACGACCTCCATGATTCCCCTCGGGTCTTGTACCATGAAGCTCAACGCCACGGCAGAGATGTTGCCGGTGAGTTGGGCAGAATTTGCTAAGATTCACCCCTTTGCGCCCAAATCCCAAACTCAGGGCTATCAGTTGCTGTTTCGGCAGTTGGAGGGGTGGCTGGCGGAGATTACGGGCTTTGCGGGGATTTCTCTACAACCCAATGCAGGGTCTCAGGGGGAATATGCGGGATTACAGGTGATTCGCGCCTATCATCGCGATCGCGGTGAGGTGCAGCGTCGGGTTTGTTTGATTCCTGAGTCGGCCCATGGGACGAATCCTGCCAGTGCAGTGATGTGTGGGATGCAGGTGGTGGCGATCGCCTGTGATGAGTCAGGAAACATCAATATTGAGGATTTACGGCGCAAAGCTGAGAAACACGCGGAGTCCTTGGCGGCGATTATGGTCACCTATCCCTCGACGCATGGGGTGTTTGAGGAGAGTATTATCGAGGTCTGCGAGATTGTGCATCAGTTTGGCGGCCAGGTGTATCTGGATGGGGCCAATCTCAACGCTCAAGTGGGGTTATGTCGTCCTGGGGATTTTGGGGCGGATGTGTGCCACCTGAATCTGCATAAAACCTTTTGTATCCCCCATGGTGGTGGCGGTCCGGGAATGGGACCGATTGGGGTAGCGGCTCATCTGTTGCCCTTTTTACCGGGTCATTCTCTGGTGTCTCCCCAGTCTCAGGCCCAACCCCAGGGAATTGGCGCGATTTCGGCGGCCCCTTGGGGAAGTGCCAGTATTTTGCCCATTTCCTGGATGTATATTGCCATGATGGGGGCGGAAGGACTCACCCAGGCGACTGGCTTGGCGATTCTCCATGCGAACTATCTGGCCCAGCGACTGGATAAGGTCTATCCGGTGTTATATAAGGGCAAATCGGGACGGGTGGCCCATGAATGTATTTTGGATTTACGACCGTTGCGCAAGTCGGCGGGGGTCACGGTGGAAGATGTAGCGAAGCGGTTGATGGATTATGGCTTCCATGCACCCACTATTTCTTGGCCCGTGGCGGGGACGATGATGGTGGAACCGACGGAGAGTGAGTCGTTGGCGGAGATGGACCGCTTCTGTGAGGCGATGATTGCGATTCGTGGCGAGATTGAGGCCATTGAATGGGGTGAGGTGGATGAGGGGAATAATCTCCTCAGGAATGCCCCCCATACGGCGGAGTCGTTGTTGTCTGGGGAGTGGGAGCGTCCCTATTCTCGGGAACAGGCGGCCTATCCGGCGCTTTGGTGTCGGGAGTCGAAGTATTGGGTTCCAGTGGGACGGATTGATGCGGCGTTTGGCGATCGCAATTTGGTCTGTTCTTGTGTGGGGATGGAGGCTTATGGGGATATGCCGGTGGAAACGGTTGAGTCAGTGGAAGTGGTGGAGGAGACGGAGGTGGTGAATCCGCGTCCGATGGAGTTGTTTTTAGGGGATGGAGGGAACGAATGAGACCGTTACTGTTGAAGTTGGATCAGGTTGAGTTCACCGATGAGCAGTTTTATCAACTCTGTTGTAATCATGATGAACTGCGGTTTGAGCGATCGCCCCAAGGAGACTTAATTATTATGCCCCCGGTTGGTGGAGATAGTGGAAACCGAGAAGCTGAATTAACGATTGATTTAGGAGTCTGGAACCGTCAAACGGGACTGGGGTATGTGTTTAGTTCTTCGACCATTTTTCGCCTTCCCAATGGGGCCAGTCGCTCCCCTGATGTGGCTTGGGTGCAACGGGAACGCTACTTAGGGTTAACGCCAGACGAGCGCCGCAAATTTCCCCCCATTGTCCCGGATTTCCTGATTGAATTGCGCTCAGCAACGGATTCTTTGGAGATGTTGCGCCGTAAGATGCAAGAGTATCAGGAGGTGGGGGTACGGTTGGGATGGCTGATTAATCCGCAGCAGCAACAGGTGGAAATTTATCGTCTTCAGGAACCGGTGGAGATACGAGATTTCCCGGCGGATGTGTCGGGGGAAGATGTGTTACCGGGATTTCAGTTGCGGATTGGGGATTGGACTCCTGAACGGGTGTCTTCATGCCACGATTAAGTCCGCCAGTTTTGATGCTTATCTCCAAATTTCCTAGTCTTAATTCATTACGGTAGGGTGTGTTGCGGCTCAAATCTATGGAGACTTAAGAGGACAATTTAGAAGCTGCCGCAACGCACCTGGTTTGTAATTTTGCTAGTGATTTGACGGTTTTGTTTATCATCACGTATCATCTTCGGCAGTTATAGAGGATAGGAGTTTATTCGTTTGGGGGGAGATTGAGCTATTTTTAAGGATCCAAATACTGCACGCAGCCTCACGCTTGTTTTGCTATTTAATAATAAAATTTATTATATAAAATCACCAAAATTGGTTCTGCCTTCCTAAATTGGCGTCCTGAATTTTGAGAGATTTTGGTGATTTTCGAGTTCATCCCGGATAGTAACATCCAGCCCCATGTTTCAATCCCTAAAAGGGATTTTGGGGCTACGGATATGCTGATGGGCATCACGACCGGTATGACGTTTCAATCCCTAAAAGGGATTTTGGTGGATTTCGGGAAGCTTAAGCCACAAACAAAAGATTCAGCCCTCGTGTTTCAATCCCTAAAAGGGATTTTGGTGGATTTCGGGCTGCATCGACTTTGGCGTTACTGCTAATAGAAACTCCTGTTTCAATCCCTAAAAGGGATTTTGGTGGATTTCGGGGGGATAGGTAGTTTGAGGATGAGCCGTTTGGCTTTGTGTTTCAATCCCTAAAAGGGATTTTGGTGGATTTCGGGTCGGGCGCCGATTGTTGGTGTATGGGTGCAGACTGTGAAGTTTCAATCCCTAAAAGGGATTTTGGTGGATTTCGGGGGTGGACTTGGTGGGTCTGTCAAAGATGCGTTCAGCGTTTCAATCCCTAAAAGGGATTTTGGTGGATTTCGGGATGTCAACTCCACCATTAACAACTATGACCACGTTTCAATCCCTAAAAGGGATTTTGGTGGATTTCGGGCACCGCCAAGTTGTGGTCATTGTCTCCCGTTAGATAGTTTCAATCCCTAAAAGGGATTTTGGTGGATTTCGGGTTGGGTATTGCTTCCTTCGTACCGATGAAATGTCGGAAGTTTCAATCCCTAAAAGGGATTTTGGTGGATTTCGGGAAGCTTAAGCCACAAACAAAAGATTCAGCCCTCGTGTTTCAATCCCTAAAAGGGATTTTGGTGGATTTCGGGCTGCATCGACTTTGGCGTTACTGCTAATAGAAACTCCTGTTTCAATCCCTAAAAGGGATTTTGGTGGATTTCGGGACTCCCAGGGGTTGCTCGATAACCGCATATTTTGGCCTGTTTCAATCCCTAAAAGGGATTTTGGTGGATTTCGGGGGGATAGGTAGTTTGAGGATGAGCCGTTTGGCTTTGTGTTTCAATCCCTAAAAGGGATTTTGGTGGATTTCGGGTCGGGCGCCGATTGTTGGTGTATGGGTGCAGACTGTGAAGTTTCAATCCCTAAAAGGGATTTTGGTGGATTTCGGGGGTGGACTTGGTGGGTCTGTCAAAGATGCGTTCAGCGTTTCAATCCCTAAAAGGGATTTTGGTGGATTTCGGGATGTCAACTCCACCATTAACAACTATGACCACGTTTCAATCCCTAAAAGGGATTTTGGTGGATTTCGGGCACCGCCAAGTTGTGGTCATTGTCTCCCGTTAGATAGTTTCAATCCCTAAAAGGGATTTTGGTGGATTTCGGGTTGGGTATTGCTTCCTTCGTACCGATGAAATGTCGGATGTTTCAATCCCTAAAAGGGATTTTGGTGGATTTCGGGCTTCCCCGTCGCCCGCCTTCACCGAAATAGTGATTGTTTCAATCCCTAAAAGGGATTTTGGTGGATTTCGGGTTTAACCATAACTAACAAGTTAGGTCAATTGATAATCAAGCGTAGTTTCAATCCCTAAAAGGGATTTTGGTGGATTTCGGGGGGTGCCGGAACAACTGAGGAGGGCATGAATACTGTTGTTTCAATCCCTAAAAGGGATTTTGGTGGATTTCGGGGTTTATTCCTACGTCTGCGAGAATGGCTCGTTGATGTTTCAATCCCTAAAAGGGATTTTGGTGGATTTCGGGTTTCAGATTTTCCGCGATTTGGGCAAGATTCGGCTGTTTCAATCCCTAAAAGGGATTTTGGTGGATTTCGGGTCATCGGCGGTGCTATCAATTTTGTTAATCTTGCGGCGGCTGTTTCAATCCCTAAAAGGGATTTTGGTGGATTTCGGGGTGCTTCTGCCCATCGCCAAGCCACAATTTCTAGCGTTTCAATCCCTAAAAGGGATTTTGGTGGATTTCGGGCCGCCTTTTATCTCTTAAGTTCCCTTTCGCTTGTTCTTTTGGTGTTTCAATCCCTAAAAGGGATTTTGGTGGATTTCGGGTTACGATGGGGAAAACCGGAAAATTGCTTGTACCGAAGGTTTCAATCCCTAAAAGGGATTTTGGTGGATTTCGGGAGGTGAGATGGGGTGGAAGGGAAAGGGAACCCAGTTTCAATCCCTAAAAGGGATTTTGGTGGATTTCGGGGTAAAAAAGAGACAAGAGAAATCAGAATAATTCAGGTTTCAATCCCTAAAAGGGATTTTGGTGGATTTCGGGAATACTAGGAACTTCGCAAAGGTTCCCCCTCAACTGCTGGCTGTTTCAATCCCTAAAAGGGATTTTGGTGGATTTCGGGGTGTTGCTTCTGATATTCTCAAAGTCCTTTCTTTGTTTCAATCCCTAAAAGGGATTTTGGTGGATTTCGGGTGCAACCAGAAGAAGTGCAGCGGCGCCACGAATAGTTGTTTCAATCCCTAAAAGGGATTTTGGTGGATTTCGGGTTAACACAGCTTTATTCCTGTATGGGGAACTTCGCCGTTTCAATCCCTAAAAGGGATTTTGGTGGATTTCGGGAAGATGAAGCCAGAGAATCTTGGGAGGGTTGGCATTCTGTTTCAATCCCTAAAAGGGATTTTGGTGGATTTCGGGTGGTTATACCTGTTAACAGATGCCTATTTGTTGTTTCAATCCCTAAAAGGGATTTTGGTGGATTTCGGGTATAAACGTGGGAATCTTCGTGGTTTCAGCCTCAAGTTTCAATCCCTAAAAGGGATTTTGGTGGATTTCGGGGTGGATCGGCAGGGAGAAAAGGGCGAGACAGAGAGTTTCAATCCCTAAAAGGGATTTTGGTGGATTTCGGGGCGGGCAGTAAGAGAACCAAGAAATGACCCGGGCAGTTTCAATCCCTAAAAGGGATTTTGGTGGATTTCGGGCCTATCCGCTTTCCGTGCCGCCATTAACTTTATTGTTTCAATCCCTAAAAGGGATTTTGGTGGATTTCGGGGGACCCCATCTGGAACCCTGACGCTATGCAGTTTTCAAGGTCCATTTGCGCGGGACCCCCCAAGAATAACACCGATCGCCCCAAATCCACAACCCCAGCCCAAATCCGAAAACCCTGAAATGCCCAACCTATAAGGATTACAGAGTTTGCGCGAGACCCCCCGATCCATAGAAAGCCCGAAACCCAGACCCCATCAGGAATCCCACCCATTTTCAGCATCCCCCCTCTCATACAGCACCCCCCTCGCGCAAATCGCAACATTCCTTAACAAAATTAGACCATCCACTCTATATAATAATGTCCCCATTCCTCAACTCAACTCCTCCAGTCCAACGGTTCCCTGTTCCCCATTCCCAGAAATGTGGCAAGATGAGATGAATTCCGGTCAGGGAGGGATTAAGCATGTCAACCGCTCACATTATTGGATTAGGAAAATCGGGACTCGCTGCAGCCCGGTTGCTGAAGCAGCAAGGTTGGCAGGTCACCGTCAGCGATCGCGGCACCGGGGACTCCCTCAGCCAACAGCAACACCTCCTCGCCCAAGATAACATCCCCGTCTCCCTGGGCCATGTCTTCGACCCCAAAACCGCCCAACATCTGGATTTATTAGTCATCAGCCCCGGCGTTCCCTGGGATTTGCCTAACCTACAACAGGCCCGACACTTGGGAATCGAAACCATTGGCGAGATGGAACTAGCCTGGCGATATCTACAAACCTATCCCTGGTTGGGAATCACCGGAACCAACGGCAAAACCACCACCACCGCCCTAGCCGCCGCCATCTTTCAGGGGGCTGGACTCAAAGCCCCTGCCTGTGGCAACATCGGCCACGCCGCCTGTGAACTGGCCCTAACCGTCACCCAGCAAGACCACCCCTTAGATTGGGTTGTCGCTGAGATGAGTAGCTATCAGATTGAGTCGTCGAGTACCCTCACCCCTCGGATTGGCATTTGGACGACGTTCACTCCAGACCATCTCAATCGCCACCAAACCCTGGAGAACTACTACAACATTAAGGCGAAACTTCTCCAGTCCTCGGACGTGCAAATCTTTAATGGTGATGACCCCCATTTACGAAAACATCGAGAGGACTGGCCCAACGCCTATTGGACGAGTGTTGATAATGACCCCAGTTTAACCCCCTTCGCGGCCATTGATGGGGATTGGGTGGTCGTGGATGGGGCGAGAATTGTCTCCATTCAAGCCTTGCAAATGCCCGGCCGTCATAACCAACAAAATCTCCTGATGGCTGTGGCGGCGGCCCGGTTGGCAGGGATTAAACCCGAGGCGATCGCCCAAGCAATTTCCCAATTTCGTGGCGTTCCTCATCGCTTAGAAGTCATCGGCACTTGGCAAGATATTCGCTTTATTAATGATAGTAAAGCCACCAACTATGATGCCGCCCTGGTGGGGTTAACCTCCGTTCGTAATCCTGTAATTCTCATTGCCGGGGGCGATCCCAAAGATGGCGATGCAACCACCTGGCTAGAGGCGATTCAACGTCAAGCGGCCTTTGTCTTGCTGATTGGCGATGCAGCGGAATCCTTCGCCCAGATGCTGGATGGGGTGGGCTATTCTGAGTATAAGATTGTTGGAACCCTAGAGGCGGCAGTGGAGGTTTCCCGAGATTTGGCCCAGAAATATCAGGCGCAAACCGTCTTGTTGTCTCCGGCTTGTGCCAGTTTTGACCAGTTTCCTAATTTTGAAGTTCGCGGTCAGGTGTTTCAAGAGTTATGTGAACGTTTCCTATAGATTAGGGCGTTCCTGAACGGAGGACTCAGCAAATGGGAAAGATTGCCTTTGATGCCAGTAGTTTTCATTGGAGTCGTTCTGATGGCTTAAATCGCTATGTGGGGGAGTTGCTGAACGACTACCGCGACGGCGATCGCTTCTGTTTTTATACGTCCGATTCAAGCCTAGTCCGTGCTGACTCTCCCCAGTTTCAAATCCTCCCTCACTCCACCCTCTATCGCAATGATTTCAAAAACAATCTAAGGCGCTTGGTTTGGCATCAAATTGGTTTGCCATTTTCAATTCTAAAGCAAAAACAACGATTATTCTATTCTCCTGTATTTGAAGGAATGTTAGTTCCTGTCTGTCCACAAATTATCACCATTCATGATATTTTGCCGATTCGCTTTCCTGACGTGTATCCCCGCATTAAATACTATTTCAAGTTTATTCTACCCCAACTTATTCGCGCCTCTGATGCCATTATTACCACCTCAAATTACACCAAAAAAGAGATTTTAGACCATTACAATTGCCACAACACCCCGATTCATGTCGTCTATCAAGGCTATCGAGAGGATATCTTTAATCTCAATTCTGATGATTTAGAAAATCCCCTTCATCGTTCCGAAACTCCCTTTATTTTATGTGTGGGAGAAACGCGCCCCTATAAAAACCTCCGTCGCCTCATTGAAGCCTTTAGCCGAGCCAATTGTCCCAATCTAGAATTGCGAATTGTGGGCAACCTCAATAAATGCGATCGCCCCTTGTTAGACTATCCCCAAGAACTCGGCTGTCACGAACGAGTCAAGTTTCTAGGATTTGTCCCCGATGACGCCTTACCCGACTTATATCGCCGGGCGATCGCCTTCGCCTTTCCCTCTCTCTACGAGGGATTCGGGATTCCGCCCCTCGAAGCCATGGCTTGTGGTTGTCCGGTATTGGCTAGCAATCAAACTGCTATTCCTGAAGTCTGCGGCGAGGCGGCGTTCTATGTGAATCCCTATGACATCGACGACATAGCCCAGGGCATTGTCCAACTGGTAAATAATCCCCAATTGCGGCAACAGTTACGACAACGAGGACAGCAACAGGTACAATCATTTCGCTATCGTCAAATGGGCGATCGCATCCTCGACATCCTCGACCATTATCTAACCCCAAATCGAGCCAATGGTACTGATTAACCTTGCCTTTTTAATGGAGAACCCCACCGGAATCAGTACCTACGCCCTGAATCTGATTCCTCAATTGCGATCACTCGATCCCATCCTCCTCACCCCTCAACCAAAACTGGGATTTCGCCATCATCCCATCCCCAGGGGACTCACCCCGGAACAAGGCTTAATCGGGCATCTCAAACGTCTCCTCTGGACCCAATTCGCCCTACCGCGACTCTATCGAGACTTAGACGGCGATCTTCTCTTCTCACCCCTTCCCGAAGCCCCCCTAGGCTGGACTGGCCCCTATGTGGTCACCGTCTATGATGCCATCCCCCTGCGTTTTCCCAAACCGGCATCCCCCATGACCCTCTATCATCGCCTCTACGTTCCCCAAGTCCTACACCAGGCCCAACATCTCCTCTGTATCTCCCAATCCACCGCCGACGATGCCATGGCCTTTTACGGTGTTCCCGCCGCCAAAATCACCGTCACCCCCCTCGCCTACGATCGCTATCACTATCGCCACCTCAACCTTCCCCGCCGCAATTACTTCCTCTATTTGGGACGACATGATCCCTATAAAAACCTGCAACG
Source organism: Sodalinema gerasimenkoae IPPAS B-353 (assembly GCF_009846485.1). Taxonomy (GTDB): domain Bacteria; phylum Cyanobacteriota; class Cyanobacteriia; order Cyanobacteriales; family Geitlerinemataceae; genus Sodalinema; species Sodalinema gerasimenkoae. The sequence goes on along the minus strand of NZ_ML776472.1, from coordinate 4,787,383 downwards.
GGCCATCGCCGCCTTCGCCCAACTTCCCCCATCCCTCGACTGTGAATTTTGGATTGGCGGGTCCTTCGACCGCCGTTACACCCCCAACCTACAGCAACAGGTGCAAGAGTTGCAGTTGGGCGATCGCGTCAAATTCCTCGATTACGTCAACCCAGACGACTTACCCATTCTCCTCAACCAAGCCTTGGCCTTAGTCTTTCCCTCCCTCTGGGAAGGTTTCGGCTTACCCATTCTAGAAGCCATGGCCTGCGGCTGTCCCGTCATTGCCTCAAACGTCGCCTCCATCCCCGAAGTCGCCGCAGATGCAGCCCTACTCGTCGATCCTTACGATTTACAACAGTTGTCGGATGCCATGCTGGTTTTAGTGAAAGAAGATGATGTGCGATCGCACCTTCAACAACGGGGCTGCGATCGCGTTCGCCACTTTAGCTGGGAGAAAACCGGACAACTCAGTTGCGGTATTCTGCATCAACTGTCTTGTTCTGGCAACCCCTAATACATAATTGTTCACGGCCGAACATGGTATCCTCCAGGTGTATGTCAGGTCGAGCGTGTCTCGGGTCTTTGGGCGGTTGAACCTTACCAGCAAACTTGGGGACGCATCAACCTGTGAGTGTGATTTGTGTGGAGTGATACGGAAATATGGTTATGTCACCTGTGGTTCGCCAAGCCTCAACGTCTTTGGCGGAGATCTCGCCCTTTGCAATCTCTCCCCTGAACCTACCCCCCTCGAAGCTATTTGGAACCGATGGGATTCGCGGTCATGTGGGAGAACTTCTCAACGCCCCCCTGGCCTTGCATGTAGGCTTCTGGGCTGGACAGATGTTTAAAGAACATCATGGACGGGGTGCGATCGCCCTGGGGCAAGATTCCCGCAACTCCAGTAGTATGCTAGCCATGGCCCTGTCAGCGGGACTCACCGCCGCCGGATTAGAGGTTTGGGATCTGGGATTATGTCCCACCCCCTGCGTCGCCTATCTGGCCGCCACCTCCGAGGCCATTGGTGGAGTAATGATTTCCGCTAGCCATAACCCTCCGGCGGATAATGGGATTAAATTCTTCGGGCCAACCGGGGCCAAACTTCCCTCAGACATTCAACAACGCATCGAAGCCGGGATTCGCGGCCAACTCAACCTCAGCGAGAGTAACGCCAGTTGGGGCCGTCATTACCATCGCCCCGAATTAGTCGGAAACTATCTCAACGCCGTTCAAACCCCTCTGGGCATGGACTTACAGGGCATGAGAGTGGTTTTGGATTTAGCCTGGGGGGCCGCCAGTCACGTCGCCCCGCAAGCTTTCGCCGCCTTGGGGGCTGAGGTGATTTGTTTACATGATCGCCCCGACGGCGATCGTATCAACGTCAACTGTGGTTCAACCCATCTCGATCCCCTACGGGCGGCGGTATTAAGCCATAATGCCTGTTTAGGATTTGCCTTTGATGGCGATGCCGATCGCGTCTTAGCGGTTGACGGCCAAGGACGGGCCATTGACGGCGATTATATCCTCTATCTCTGGGGCCAGGCTTTGCGGCAAACGGGACAACTCCCCGATAATCTGATTGTCTCGACGGTGATGGCCAATTTAGGCTTTGAACGGGCCTGGGAAGCCCAAGGAGGCCAACTACTGCGAACCTCCGTTGGCGATCAATATGTTCACGCGGAGATGCAACGAACGGGATCGACTCTCGGCGGCGAACAGTCGGGCCATGTCATTTGTAGTCATTACGGTGTTAGCGGTGATGGCTTGTTGACGGCGTTGCATTTGGCGGCGTTAGTCAAACGCAGTGGAAGCGGTTTATCGGAATTAGTCAACGAGAGTTTCCAAACCTATCCCCAGGTGTTGCAGAATGTGCGCGTCGAGGATCGGGAGTTGCGGTTAAACTGGCAACAGTGTGATCCGCTTCAGCAGGCGATCGCCACCGCTGAGACGGCTATGGGAGATCAAGGCCGTGTCTTGGTTCGGGCCTCGGGAACGGAACCCGTGATTCGCGTCATGGTGGAAGCCGCCACCTCTGAGTTAGTCCATCATTGGACTGATAATCTGGTGTTAGCGGTTCGTCAACATCTTTTGAGTTAAGCAAACTGCAAACAACCTGGGTCGAATACCAGAAACCGGGTTTCTTGGAGAAACTCGGTTTCTTAACTGCATCCTGCACCCCTAGCGATCGGAAAATCATCGTCCGGATGGGTTCCTTTGGCAACATTCAAAGTTTATACTTGAAGCATCCATCATGCCAGCCAGAGATATCTATCATGAACAGGTCAAAACCGCATTGATTCGGGAGGGTTGGACAATTACCGATGACCCCTATGTATTAAGTTTTGGACGTAGCAACTTATTTGTTGATTTAGGGGCTTCTAAATTAGTCTCCGCCGAAAAAGGAAATCAGAAGATTGCCGTAGAAGTCAAAAGTTTTATCGGAAAATCGAAAATCAATGACCTAGAAAATGCCCTAGGTCAATATACATTGTATTATGATATCCTAAAAAGGACTGAGCCAGAACGTCAGTTGTATTTAGCGATTACAGACGATGCGTTTGATGATGTTTTTAAAGAACCCATTGGCGAGGTTTTACTAGAAAATAAACGTCTAAATTTGATTGTCGTTGACCGACGAACAGGAGAGATTCGTCAATGGATAGCCTAGAATATCACCGGATTATCACTGAAATCTTGCAGGAGTACGCCAAAATCCCCTATGCTCATCGTAGCCTAGAGCGAAGGCTGATTATTGGCGAAGATCATAAAAGTTATGCCTTGTTTACCGTTGGACAACTCAATAATAAACAAGTTCATGGTTGTGTTCTCCACTTAGAAATTATCGGCGATAAGGTGTGGATTCACCAAGATGGCTTAGAAGATGGAATCGCCGATGAGTTACTAAACGCGGGTATCCCGCAAGAGAAGATTGTTTTAGGATTCCACCACCCTGATCTTCGACCTTATACGGGGTTTGCGATCGGTTAGGATGGTAAAGTCCCTAACCATCGGGAAATTGCCAACAGGCGATGCGTTCAATCCGGGAACTTCCACAGCGACAGGGTTGGGGTTCCGAAGCCACCCACTCATAACCGCAATCTTGGCAATGATGGAACAGATTGTTACGGTTAGCCCTCTCGATTTTGGCTTTCCAGCTTTCGATATCTTGGGGATTGGGATTTTGAGACATCATAATAGATTAAAATGACAAACGCCTAAATTGACTCGTAGGGGCGAACGGCTGTTCGCCCTGAAATTCGGTATTCAATGCAACACATTAAGCCCTCATTCTCCTCACAACGGCTGATTCTGGAAATTTGGATCTTCCTTGTCCAATTGACGGGCCTTCCACCTCAGCAACCCCCAGGCGAAATCGAGGAGTTTAAGTTGACGAAACACCCGATGAGGGTCAGACAAATGAGTTTCTGGTAACTGCTGTCCCATCGCTTTAAACACCAGTCCCAGGGGAACATCAATCTCATCCTGAAGCTTGAGACAACGGGCAAATCGAGGTCCAAATGCCGCAATCAGAGACCCCACCCCGCCTCGGGCCTGTCCCCAACCTAGATAGGCTAATCCCTTATAATCAGCGAGAAACGAACCGCCATAACATTGAACCGTCGCCCCGCGCACTCGTTGCAATTCTTCGGGTAAAAAGGGATAGGCAACATGATAGCCTGTCGCGCAAACAATTAAGTCAAACTCCTCCCGGCTGCCATCAACAAACTCGACAAATTGACCGTCAAGTTTGCTAACCTCTGGCTTAGGCAAGATGCGACCATGTTTGATATAATAAGGAACTTCGTTATTTAGGGTTGGGTGTTTATCAAAAATACGATGATTCGGTTTGGGTAGGCCATATCGCTCATGTTTGCCAAATGTCAGGCGAATAATGGTATAGGCTAACACCCGCTGAAACCATTGCGGCATCCAACCGCGAATTAAGTCCACAATGGGAAATCCGGCGAAGCTTTTAGGGATAAACCAGACGGATTCGCGCAAACTCAAGACGCTTTTTTCGGCAACTCGGGCGGCTTCGGCAGCGATGTCACAACCAGAGTTGCCACCGCCAATGACTAAGACTCGTTTTCCTCGTAAAATATCGGGTGTTTTGTAGTCTTTGGAATGGATAATGTCCCCGGCAAAGGTTCCCTTAAAGTTTGGAAACCGTTTACACCAGTGATGGCCGTTACAGAGAATAACTCCTTTATAAATGCGTTGTTCGCCGTTGGCAAAGGTAACGTTCCAGAGGTTATCTGCAATGGGGCAAACTAGATTAACCCGGCGTTCGAGTTCAATCTGGGGGCGCAGTTGAAAGTGATCGGCAAAGCTGTTTAAATAGGCTAAGAGTTGTTGGGCACTGGGGAAATCGGGGTAATCTGAGGGCATGGGAAAGTGAGTAAATTGAGTCACTTTCTTCGATGAGATAATATGGGCGCTTTCATACACGCCGTGATACCAATTTCCGCCAATATCGTCGCTGGCATCCACTTGATCATAGGGGATTTTAGCATCTTTTAAGGCTTGGGCAATCCCTAAACCAACAAATCCCGCCCCGATAATTAGCTGTTTGTGGCGAGTGTCGGTGGGAGTGGAGGTTTTAGGTTGAGTTTCGGTACGAACCATAGGGTGATTGGAGGGAACAGGGAACAGGGAACAGGGAACAGGGATAACCCACCCCTAACCCCTCCCAGGAGGGGAGATATGACGTAGGGGCAATCCCTTGTGGTTGCCCGCCTTAAGGGTTAGGGTTTTGCGTTTTGTTTGGGTTTGAAGTAGTCTACGCCCCAGGTGATAATGGGTGGAAAATAGCGTTTGAGTTGATGGAAAACTTGGGCTTTTCCATCGGGGAAGACGTGGAGTTTGTCTTGGGCGATCGCCCGAACCACTGCCTCAATGACTCGCTCAGGATCGGTGGCATCTTTATCAGAAATTCCTGTGGTCTCTTGCGCTAAACTCCCATATTTTTCAGCTTGTAACAGGGGGGTGCGACTAAAATAAGGATAGACCGCCGTTACCTTGACATTGTAGGGTTTGACTTCGTTAAATAGCCCTTCACTAAAGCCGCGCAAGCCGAATTTACTACTGGCATAATGAGCCATCCCCGCCACAGCAATCCAACCGGCTAAGGAGGAGATATTAACGATATGCCCTTGACGACGCTGAATCATATCAGCCACAAACAGGGTACTTAGCCGCATGGGGGCTAACAAATTGACTTGCATTAACCGTTCCCATTTATCCGTAGGAACTTCATCCATGCGTCCGTATAAGCCAATCCCGGCATTGTTAATTAAAATATCAACAGGAACGCCCAAGGCGTTAACCGCATCGTAGAGGGATTGCGATCCAGCGGGTTCAGATAAATCGACTCCCAAACAGGCTAAAACCTTGCCCGTTTTAACCTCTTGTTGAATCGCCTCCGCTTGTTGGCGTAACCTGGCTTCGTCCAAGTCAGCTAGAATTAACTGTCCCCCAGCCTTTAATAATTTGCGGGTAAACTGTTGACCGAATCCACCCGCCGCCCCGGTTAGAACGATCGCAGCGTCTTTAAATTGAGTCATCTTGCAACAACATTAGATTAGCAACACAGCCAAATTTGGCACTATCAAGCGTTAGGTTTTCGGGGCTTGTAACGCTCCCCACAGTAACAGCGGCCAGGGAATAATCAAGTCTGGAATGAGTGTATCACGGTCTCTCAGGGCGGGGAACTGAGCGCCGAGGAGAAAGCGCAGCGATCGCAAGGAAGCGGGACGATTGCCAGCTTGGTCTACCAGTTTATAGCGTCGGGCGAGTTCAGCGACGATCTGCACCTTGCCACTGTAGCCGAGAACCTTGGCATCAGCGGCTAAGGCAGCGATCGCCCGGCCAGTGAGTAAGGGGGTTTCCCAATTGTAGCGATCGCGCATCAGCGTCCGTTGCGGGTCCAATTCTCCCTCAGTCGAGGTATTATCCGCAAAACGGGCGATTTGTTCCGTTCCCACAATCCCCGGCCAAATCGCAATCGAGGCGATATTATCCGGCTTTAACTCCACAGCCATGTCGGCGGCTAGGCGATCGCAAGCCGACTTCCCGGCCCCATAGGCGGCCCCGAAAATATAAGACATTCCCCCCCAGGACGAAATGGTACAAATCAGCCCTCGCTGGCGGCGGTTCATCAGACGGGCCGCGAAAATGCTGCTGACGTAGTGACTGCGTAACCCCACTTGGTTCACCGCATCCCAGAGTTGCGGCCCCTGTTTCCAGAAGGGATCGTAATGAGTGTATCACGGTCTCTCAGGGCGGGGAACTGAGCGCCGAGGAGAAAGCGCAGCGATCGCAAGGAGGCGGGACGATTGCCAGCTTGGTCTACCAGTTTATAGCGTCGGGCCAGTTCGGCGACAATCTGCACTTTACCACTGTAGCGGAGAACCTTGGCATCAGCGGCTAGGGCGGCGATCGCCCGGCCAGTGACATTCCCCCAAAGGGTTAACATCGCTAGCGCGTAGTCGCAGGCAACGGGGTCCAATTCTCCCTCAGCCGAGGTATTATCCGCAAAACGGGCGATTTGTTCCGTTCCCACAATTCCCGGCCAAATCGCAATCGAGGCGATATTATCCGGCTTTAACTCCACAGCCATGTCGGCGGCCAGGCGATCGCAGGCGGACTTCCCGGCCCCATAGGCCGCCCCGAAAAGGTAGGATAGTCCCCCCCAGGAGGAAATGGTACAAATCACCCCTCGCTGGCGGCGTTGCATGAGACGGGCCGCGAAAATGCTGCTGACGTAGTGACTGCGTAACCCCACTTGGTTCACCGCATCCCAGAGTTGCGGCCCCTGTTTCCAGAAGGGATCGCCGTAAGCATCGGCGATGGCTTGTACCCCCGCGAACACGTTGTTAACCAAGAGATCCAGTTGGCCCTCTTGTTCGTTGTCAATGCGATCGAACAGCGATCGCACCTGTTCATCATCACTGTGATCCACTTGAACCGGAACGCAGACACCGCCAGCTTCTTCCACCGCCGCTTGAGTGTCGAGTAAGGTTCCACCAATCTCACGATCTTCGAGATTTGAGCGATCGTAACTGCGGCCGGTAATATAAACCGTCGCCCCCGCTTCCCCCAAGCCGACAGCGATACCTTTTCCTAAGCCCCGTGTTGCCCCAGTGACCAAAGCCACTTTACCCTGAAGATGTTGCACCATAATGCCCGTATTCCCTTAAATTTGCGATAAAGTTGCGATGACTCTAATGTCCCTTGTACCGTGGCTTCTGGCGATTCTCAGCGGTTTAGGACTGTTGTTGAGTCTGGCGATTGTGTTACCGGCCCCCACCATGTTGATCTTGGTGTTTACGGTTGTCACCCCCGAGATTTCGCCTTGGTTGATTGGAGTTCACGCGATCGCCCTGTTGCTGTTGGCCCGTTTGTCTCTCACGGGGGGCGTTGCGATCGCCATCCTTGTTTGTAGTCTACTGGGTTTAAGCCTCAGCCTGCTACCTCTGCTGCAAGTTCCGGCCACCGTGGCCCGGTTCAACGCCGAGATGGAACGAGGATTAGGGTCAGCGTATCTCAAAACCGTCCCTGAACCCAGTCGCCAGGCCATGCGTCGCCAACCGTTACAGCTACTGGATGTCTTTCGCGGGATTCCTCTCCCACCGGTTCGCATTCAACGAGGGATTCCCTTCGCCGAACCCGATGACGTACCTCTGAAACTCAATCTCTATCGGCCGGAAGCGGTGGGGCAATATCCCACGGTTATCATCATTTATGGTGGGGCCTGGCGACAGGGAACCCCCGATAATGATGAATGGTTTAGCCGTTATCTCGCCAGTCGCGGCTATACGGTGGTGGCCATTGATTACCGCCACGCACCTGAGTATCAATTTCCGGCCCAATTAGAGGATGTCAAAACGGCGATTCGCTTTGTCTGCGATCGCGCAGACGAGTTCGAGGTGGATGGCGATCGCATGGCGTTGATGGGGCGATCGTCCGGCGGTCATTTGGCCATGTTAGCCGCCTACGACCCCGATTCAATTCCCATTCGCGGGCTAATTAACTACTACGCCCCCGTAAATTTAACCAACGGTTATTACGATTTACCCAGTCCCGATCCTCTAGGAATCCAAAATATTTTACGAGACTTTCTCGGCGGCACTCCCGAAGAACTCCCGGACTTATATGAGCGCGCCTCCCCCTGGCATCTCGTTGCCCCCAATTTACCGCCATCTCTCCTCATATATGGTCAACGAGATCATTTAGTTCAAGCCAAATTTGGACGTAACCTTCAAGAGAAATTATTAAGCTTTGACAATCGTTCAATCTTCCTAGAAATTCCCTGGGCAGAACACGCCTTTGATGCCGTCTATTTTGGCATTAGTAATCAAATCGCCCTCTATTACACCGAACGTTTCCTAGCCCATACCCTATCAAACCCGTAAAACCCAAGAATGAGAAACCCGGTTTCTGGTATTCGACCCAAGTTCACCCAATAGATGCCATATTTTGATAAGCTAGTCCCAGGGGAAGGGCGCGCATTTGCGGTTCGCCCCGACAGACCCCGATTTTGGATGAACCTTGTCTAAACGCCGCAACCGCCAACTGGATCAGCCTCCCCTCAAAACACCGCAAAAATCCCCAAAAACGCGGTTTTTTAATGTTCTTGCCAATACCCCCAAACTGGTCAAATTGGTTTGGCAAGCTGAACCCGGCTATCTGCTTCTCTCAGTCGTTATCACCCTAGTTCGGGGTTTAATTCCCGTTACCGAACTCTATATCACCAAACTGGTGGTGGATGAAGTGGTGGCCAATATCGGGCAACTCGAAGCCGCTGGCTTGACGATTTTAGGATTAGTCGCCCTACGATTTGCCATTAGTTTCCTATCAGAAGTTTCCAACCAAGTCAATAGTTATAGCCTACAAGTTCTTAAAGATCGCTTTTCTATTCACGCCAATGGGGTTCTCATTCAGCAAGCCATTCGTCTGGATTTATCCCATTACGAATTACCTGAATTTCATGATACCCTCAGCCGCGCTCAACAAAGTGGCAGTGACTATCCTGTTCGCATTTTAGGAACCTTAACCGGGTTACTGGGGCAATTGGTGAGTTTTTTCAGTTCTATTGCCCTCTTGTTGCGATTTAGTCCCTGGGTGATGCTGTTATTACTGGTTACGTCCATTCCCGCACTTTGGGCTAGCGTTAAGTATTCTGGGCGGCGCTTTTGGCTGTCGCGATCGCAAACTCAAGCGGGCCGACGGGCAGATTATCTGCAACGAGTCTTAACCCAAAATGCCTTCGCCAAAGAAGTGCGTTTATTTCGCTTAGGGGACTATCTCCTCCAACAATGGGCCGCCATTCGTCGCCGTTTTAACAATGAATCGGCTTTCCTCGCCCGCCGCTTTGCTACAGTCCGGGGATTAGCGGGAACCGTCGCCAACTTAGGCTACTATAGCGCCTATGGTTGGACGATTGTGCGGGCGGTTCAGGGAACCATTAGCATCGGAGATTTTACCATGTATTCTGGGGCGTTTGCCCAAGCCCAAAGTGTCTTGCAGCAGATTTTACAAAGTATCGCCCAAACCTATGAATACAACCTTTATGTTTCCCAATATTTTGAGTTTTTAGACTTAGCCCCCAAAGTCGTGGATCCCCCCGAACCTAAACCCTTTCCCAACCCCATTCGTCAGGGATTAGAATTACGCAATGTCAGTTTTACCTATCCAGGGGCCAGCGAACCCACCCTAGAAAACCTCAATTTAACGGTGAAGCCGGGGGAAAGTATCGCCCTGGTGGGGGTGAATGGGGCGGGAAAAACGACCTTATTGAAGCTGGTGACGCGACTGTATGATCCCAGTGAGGGAGAAATTACCGTCGATGGCGTTCCCCTCTCGGAAATCGCCTTGCAGGAGTTACGCCGCAACATTGGCGTGATTTTCCAGGATTTCGCCCGCTATAGTCTCACTGCCCAGGATAATATCGGCTTTGGGGATTTGTCGCGGCGGGATGATCTCGGCCAGATTGATGCCGCTGCGGCCGCTGGAGGGGCAACGGAGGTGATTGAGGGCTTAGATAAAGGCTATGAGACGATTTTGGGGAAAATCTTTGCCGGGGGAACCGATTTATCGGGGGGACAATGGCAGAAAATTGGTATGGCCCGGGCCTTTATGAGTTCGGCGCCGATCTTGATTTTGGATGAACCGACGGCCGCCTTGGATGCGATCGCCGAGTCAGAGTTATTTAGTCGCTTCCGTCGCCTCACGGAAGGACGGATGACGTTTTTTGTCAGTCACCGCTTTTCGACGGTTCGCATGGCCGATCGCATTGTGGTTTTGGAAAACCATCGTATTATCGAGGTGGGGTCTCATGCAGAACTGTTAGAGAAACGTGGCCTTTATGCCAAGATGTTTCATCTGCAAGCGTCAAGTTATTTGGAAGGATAAGGATAGGGAACAGGGAACAGGGATGTCCCTTGTCCCTTGTCCCTTGTCCCTTGTCCCTTGTCCCTTGTCCCAACAGGGAACAGGGTAGGATGCGTCCCGACATCAGTTCGGTTTGTCACCGAGACGCATCGGTTTCAACTTGCCGGAACGCATCGCTTTTATGGGGTTAATGGGGCATTTTGCGGGTTAGGGTTTCCCCAGTCCGTAGGATTTGTCCGGCCAGCATGGCCCCACCAAAGCCGTTGTCGATATTCACTACCCCGATTCCTGTAGCGCAGGAGTTTAACATGGTGAGGAGGGGGGCTAAACCGCCGAAACTGGCCCCATAGCCGATGCTAGTGGGAACAGCGATAACCGGCGCATCGACTAATCCGGCGACGACACTGGGTAAGGCCCCTTCCATCCCCGCCACCACAATTAAGACATGGGCCCGTTTCAATAGATGCTGGTTGCTGAGGAGGCGATGGATTCCCGCCACTCCCACATCCCAGAGGCGAAACACCTCAAAGCCACAGAGTTCAGCGGTGACGGCGGCTTCTTCGGCCACTGGGAGATCGGCGGTTCCGGCGCTGACAATACCGATGGTTCCCCGATACTCGATAGGAAGGGGATCAGGGGCGATCGCACAAATGCGGGCTTCGGGATAGTAACGCACCTCTCGCAGGCGATCGCGAATCAGACGATAGATGTCTGGGGCAATCCGCGTCGCCATCACCACCGATTGGCGATCGCCCATGGCCATCATAATCCGCACAATCTGGTCTGGGGTTTTATCCTGTCCCCAAATCACTTCGGGAAAGCCAGTTCTCTCCCGCCGTTGCTGATCAATCTTGGCAAACTCACCCACTGGCTCGTAGCCTATTTCTTGGATTTTGTCAAGCGCAAAGTCCGGCGGGACTTCCCCCCTCGCTACCGCCTGTAGGAGTGTTTGCAAGGCTTCTGAGTCCATCCCCACCTAGTCCTCAATCGTCAGTTCAGGTAGGTTCCAGAACACCCCACCAATTGCCGAATACTGAGTTCCTTGAATTGTATTGCGTACCGCCGCCATCGACAGGGGATTGACTAGATAGATAAACGGCAGATTTTCCTGGACTAAAATCTGGGCTTGTCCATAAATTTCTTTGCGTTCCTCATCCCCAAAAACCTGGGCCCCTTGGATATAGAGGGATTCGATTTCTCGCTCCCAATCTTCCACCACTCGTCCTTCTAGGGGGGGATCATCGCGATTTTGATTAAAACTATGTAAACGACCATCGACGGCAAAGATGGTCAAATTTCCATGGGGTTCAACTCCTCCCGTAAAGCCAATCAAATGGCACTCCCAGTCGAGAGTATTATTGAGTCGATTGACCAAGTTATTAAAGTCAATGGGGGTGAAATTAACCTGAATGCCAATCTGGCTTAAATCTTGGCGAATTTGCGCCCCAATCGCTTCCCGAGTCTGGTTTCCAGCATTGGTAATCAGTTCAAACTGCACCCGGTTCCCGTCCTCATCCAATAAACGGCCGCGAGCGTCATATTGGAAACCGGCTTCTAGCAAGAGTTCCCGCGCTTTATCCAAATCATATTCGTAGGTGGGGAGTCCTTCATCCGGGGAGAGATAATAGGGACTTTGAATCGAAATCGGTGAATTTTGCGGTTCTCCCAAGCCCCGATAAATACTATTGATCATCGTCTCGCGATCAATCGCATGGGCTACCGCTTGACGAAAGGCCAGGGTATTAAACCATTTGGATTTAATCGGGTCAACTAAAGGACGGCCGTTGGGATTTTGACCTCGGTTAAGGTTAAAGGAAATAAACGTTGTTCCCATCTGTGGGCCGTCTTCATAAATGGTGAAGTTACCCCGTTCTTCTTCTTGTTTCAAGAGAGAAAAATAGGGAGGATTAACGGTAATCGAACTCAAGCCCCCAGACCGAAATTGTAACAATTGGGTATCTTGATTTTCCACCACTTGCCAGACGACACTGCGAATATGGGGTCTGGGGGTTCCGTCGTCGTCTTCATTCCAATAATAGGGATTCCGTTCAAAGCGAACCCGTTGACCGGGTGCATATTGACTTAAACGATAGGGACCATTACTAATAATCTCTTGAGGAGGGGTATTGGTTCCCCACATAGTATTAAAACGGGGTTCTCCCTCCTCATTCACATCCTCAACCGCCGGACGCAAAATATGTTCCGGGAGAATTGGCGATCCCAAGGTTCTCAGAATTGGGGAAAAGGGTTCAGGAAGGAGAACTTCAATACGGCGATCGTCCAATTTTTGGATGGTGGGAAACTCCCCACTCTCGCCAACTCGCAATACATCACGGGTTGAACTGGGAATGCGGCGGTTAAAGTAAATGTCGTTGAAGGTAAAGACTACATCATCGGCGGTTAGGGGTTCTCCATCAGACCAGCGTAATCCTTCCCGTAGGGTAAACACCAGCCGCAGGTTATCCTCCGAGGTTTCCCAAGACTCCGCCAATTCAGGAATCACCTCCGCCGTCACCCCATCGGAGGTTACCAGTCCGTCATAAATATAGGAAAAGACGTTGGGGGACTCCTGACTTAACGCCGCGTTGAAGGTTTTGGGATCACTAAGTTGTCCCAGAATAATCTGACTCCCATCGGCTGCGCGAACCCGGAACTGTTCAATCTGACAGCTACTCAATCCTAACAGCAGCACCAGGGCCAGCACCCCCAGGCTGAGGAGGCGACGAAGCGGGTGCAGATGCGGCGAAATGGGAGTTAAGACAAACATAATTAGCAGCAACAATAGACGGGAATCTCTAGGCTAACCGATCGCCGGGGGATGCTTAGGACTCCAGGGCGCTTAGCAATACCACCGCATGGACGGCGATTCCTTCTTCTCGTCCCGTGGGACCGAGGGTTTCGTTGGTGGTGGCTTTAATACCAATGAGTGTGGGGTCTACCTCCAGGGTATCAGCCAGGTTGTCCTGCATATCCTGAAGATGGGGTTTGAGTTTGGGCCGTTCAGCAATGATAACGCTGTCGAGATTGCTAATGGTCCAGCCTTTCTTGTGGATGAGGCGGTTGACTTGTTGCAGGAGGGTGAGACTGTTGGCCCCGCGCCATTGTTCGTCGGTGGGGGGGAAGTAATGGCCAATGTCTCCCAGACTGAGTGCGCCTAGCATGGCATCCATAATGGCATGGGTTAGCACGTCAGCATCACTGTGGCCGTCGAGTCCGCGATCGTGGGGGAGAACTACCCCCCCGAGAATTAGAGGCCGTCCTTCTACTAGACGGTGAATGTCGTAGCCGTTGCCGATGCGAAGCTTCATCTAGGTCAAGAAACTTTACGTTTTTTATCATTCTCGCTTCCAATCGTAACTTGGGCCGGTTCAGTTGTACAGTTGGGTACAGTTAGCTTGTACAATAAGGTAGCCCAATTTAATGCTACGAGGACGCTTTATCTGATGCCCGTTGCCGTCGGTATGATTCAAAGCTTGGGGTTTCCCTCCATTTTAGCGGCAGCTGATGCTTCTAGTTTGCGATCGCCTTTCGCGGTCCAGTTTCAGAAGTCAATGCAGCAATGGAGGCAGGTTTAACTGCCGTTGAAAAAACCTTTGGGGGCAAGATAATTTCTCACTATATTGTCCCCAACCCACCTGAGAATGTCGTGTCTGTTTTGCCAATTGACTATACAGAAACGAGTGAACCCTTCCGATGAATGCGCTCGGTTCCCTTGCCAGGATCATGGGAGATGATCGATAATTCTCCAACTGGGTGAGGTCGGATGACCGGACATCGCTACATTGAGCTTTAAGTAGCTTCAACATGGCGCTGGGATAAAACCGCTTCAAGTAGAAACCTTTTAACTGGGGGTCATGATGCCCCAAACGTGCCAAATTTAGGAGATGAACCGTGACACAGCAGGCAGTAGGATCGATTGAAACTAAAGGATTTCCTGGCGTTATGGCGGCCGCCGACGCGATGGTGAAGGCCGGACGAGTGACGCTTGTGGGCTATATTCGGGTGGGAAGCGCCCGCTTTAACATTAATATCCGTGGGGATGTGTCCGAGGTGAAAACGGCTATGGATGCCGGAATTGCCGCCGTGGAACGGACGTATGGGGCAACGTTAGAGTCTTGGGTGATTATCCCTCGTCCCCATGAGAACATTGTCGCGGTTCTCCCGATTGATTATGGCCCGGATGTGGAAGAGTTCCGGGATGCAGTTAATGGGGGACGCTTACCCCGTTCTCTGTCGAGTGGTTCCTAACTCCATGAGATGAGAGTTGCCCGGCCCGGTGTTCTTGATTAACGCCGGGTTTTCAGTTTTAAGTGGTAGCCGTGATGCCCTGAACCTTTAGACTGTTTGCCAAGGCCGATTCTTCGTTGCCCCGTATCGATCGTTTTCACCTTACTGTTATGGATACTGTCACCCTAGAGTTGCAATCGTCGGTTTTGGTGGTTGAACCGGATACAACCCTGGCTCAACGGATTGCTTTGGATTTACAGGAAGCTGGCTATGAGGTGGCGATCGCCCATGAAGCCAATCATGGTTTACACCAGGTTGAGGAGATGCAGCCGGGGTTGATTGCCATTAACCGTATTCTCCCTGGGAACTCTGGGTTATGGCTGTGTAAGCATCTGCGCAGTATCGGCAATCGCGCGGTGGTGATGATGATGTTAGCCTGTGACACCCTAGAAGACCGTGTGGCCTGCCTCGAAGCGGGGGCCGATGACTATGTGATTAAGCCCTACCGTTCCTATGAATTCCTCAAGATGGTGGCGTTTTATCTCAAGCCAGAACATCCTGATACTAATCAGTTACGCTTCGCTGATCTGTTGTTAGACTTACCCACTCGCCAAGCCTTTCGCGGCGGACGTGCGGGGAATGGTAATGGGGAACGGGCGATCGATTTAACGATGAAGGAGTTTGAACTTCTCAGGTATCTGATGGAACATCCCCGAGAAGTGCTAACCCGTGAACAAATCCTAGAAAATGTCTGGGGTTATGAATTTATGGGCGAATCCAATGTGATTGAAGTCTATATCCGCTATTTACGCCTGAAAATCGAAAATGAAGGGGATAAGCGATTGATTCAGACGGTGCGGGGTGTGGGGTATGTGTTACGGGATGGTTAGAAGAAGGCAATAGGCAATAGGCAATAGGCAATAGGGGTAGGGTGTGTTCCGGCTGGCAAGGGGTTGACCTTGGGCGTTCGATTTGAACTTGCCGGAACGCACCGCTCGCTGGGGGAACACACCCCGGCCCCTCCCGTGGAGGGACCCACCCCGCCCTGACGGGCACCCCTCCCAAGAGGGGAGAGGGGTTAGCGGGCTAGTTCTTTGACTTTGGCGACGATACCGTCAGAGTCAATGCCTTGGTGGGGGAATTGTTCCCAGAGACCGCCACAGCCTTCTTCGTGAGTTCCGAGGAAAGCGAATTTGGGCGAGAAGCCTCGTTCTAATAACCAACTGCCGAAGCGGCTGCCTAAACCGGTGCGGCGGTTGAAGGCTTCTACCACTAAGACCATGGGAGAATTGCCCAACTTGGTCATCATCTCTTCGTCCACAACATTGAGGGTGGGTTTGTTGATTAAGCCCACATCAATGCCCTCTTGCTTGAGGCGTTCAACGGCATCCAAAGCGCGATAGAGGCCTTCTCCGAAGCTGACCACGTAACCGGCGGTTCCTTCGCGGATGACTTCATCTTTACCGGGGGTGAACTCGTAGTTTGCACCGAAAAAGTCGTTGCCGTCGCTGTCGAGGATGTTGGGGACTTTCGAACGGGTGGAGAAGACAAAGCGTAAGCCGGGGTCGCCGAAGACTTTGTTCACCACTGCTGTCATTTGTGCAGCATCGGCGGGGAAGTAGAGGCGGGTTTCATAGCCGTCATCTAAACCATTGTCGGCGAACATATTGTTCAAACCGAAGTGGCAGGTGTTGTCGGCCATGTCGTCAATCCCGGAGTGGGAGAAATGGCAGAGAACGTTGGAGTAGTTCAACCGGGCCATGGTGATTTCTGAGATGCACATCTCTAGAAATGCACTGAAGGTTCCGAAAATCCCCTGTTTACCGGTTTCCATACCGAAGCCGGCGGCGGCGGAGAAGTTGCTGCGCTCCATAATCCCGCCACTGACGTAGATTTCAGGGGCAGCTTCGCGGATGTGGGCTAGGCCACAGGAGCCTTCGAGGTCGCTGTCAACGCAGAGAACACTCTTTTTACGGGTGTCGGCATCCATTCCTGAGAGGATTTTGGCGACGGTTTGACCGAAGACGTTACGGTTGGAGCCGAGTTTGTCCCCTGAACCGAGATAGGTGTTGGGGTTTTTGGGTTTCTCAATCCCTTCGAGGAAGCTAACGGCCGCATCTTGACCGCGAGCTTTGAGGTTCCACTCCCGCCGTAGCTGCCCCTAGTGCAGCACCGGTACCCACCAGCCTTCGATGCCTTCGATGCCGACAGCCATTTTGCGGGTATTGACCACGGCCACAGGACCGGTGGCCGTGATGGCGTCGCACATCCGACCATAGAGGTCGTCGATGTCTTCACCGTCTCCTTCGAGGACGGTTAAGCCATGACCTTTGAGGGTTTGGGCGACGCTGAACCCGGGGAGATAGTCGGAGGGATGACCGGCGATGGTGACATCGTTGTCATCGACGAAGAGTTTAACGTTGAGGTTTTGGGCGACGGCAAAGCGGGCAGCTTCGGCGTCGTTGCCTTCTTGTTGGGAGCCGTCGGAACCCAGACAGCAGACAACTTTGGGCGAGTTGGCGATCGCCACCCCGTTCACATAAGACCACATATGGCCCAGACGACCGGAACTGAACTTAACACCAGGGGTCAGCCCGAGTTCGGGGTGGCCGGGGAGTTTGGCGTGAGCTTCCCGATAGCGCACGAGTTGTTCGGCGGGTAGGTCACCATAGAGGGCCGCCATGAGATATTGGGTGGCCACCCGGTGTCCGGCTTCGTCGAAGAAGATGGGCACAAATCCTTCGGGGCTACCTCGGAAAAAGGCATCGAGGATGGCTACTTCTGGGGCGGTGTCGTAGGGGCCGCCGGTATGACCACCGACACCCCGAGCGGCACCGGTGGCGGTGAAGAAGATGATGGCATCCCGCATCAGTTGGATGTTGGCTTTTAGGGTTGCCCGTTGCTCATCGGTTAGGGTTTTAACCTTGGGGTCTAGTTTTAGGGGTTTGTATGCACCCAAGTCAATGGGAAATTTGGTTTGTGTAGCAGTCATAGGGTAGTTATCCTGTTGAGCAAACTTAGTTAATTGGCGACCCGTGCCGCGACGGGGGCTTCTGATTCGTTGGGGAGCGATGCCCGAGTTAAACCGGAATGCCGGACAAGAAACGGTTGTGGATAGTTTGCGATCGCCTTTCGCGGGCCCGTTTCAGAAGTCAAAGCAGCAATGGAGGCAGGTTTAACTGCCGTTGAAAAGACCTTTGGGGGCAAGATAATATCTCACTATATTGTTCCCAATCCACCTGAGAATATCGTGGCGGTTCTGCCGATTCACTATACGGAAACGAGTGAACCCTTCCGATGAATGCCCTCGGTTGCCTTGCCAGGATCATGGGGGATGATCGATAATTCTCCAACTGGGTGAGGTGAGATGGCCAGACATCGCTACATTGAGCTTTAATCAGCTTCAACATGGCGCTTGGATAAAACCGCTTCAAGTATAAACCTTTAACTGGGGGTAACGATGCCCCAAACGTGCCAAATTTAGGAGATGAACCGTGACACAGCAGGCAGTAGGATCGATTGAAACGAAAGGATTTCCTGGCGTTATGGCGGCCGCCGACGCTATGGTTAAGGCCGGACGAGTGACGCTCGTGGGCTATATCCGGGTGGGAAGCGCCCGCTTTAACATTAATATCCGTGGGGATGTGTCCGAGGTGAAAACGGCGATGGATGCCGGAATTGCTGCCGTGGAACGCACCTATGGGGCGACGTTGGAATCCTGGGTGATTATCCCTCGTCCCCATGAGAACATTGTGGCAGTTCTCCCCATTGATTATGGCCCAGATGTCGAAGAGTTCCGGGATGCTGTGAATGGGGGACGCTTACCCCGTTCCCTCTCCAGTGGTTCCTAACTCCAAAGTGGGAGAGTTGGACGGCCCGGTGTTCTTGCTAACGCCGGGTTTTGAGTTTTGAGTGATGGCCGTGATTCCCGGAACTTCCCAGCCATGGCCAAGGGCGATTCTTGATTGCCCCGTATCGATATTTTTAACCGTACTGTTATGGATACTGTTGCCTTAGAGTTGCAATCGTCGGTGTTAGTGGTTGAACCCGATACAACCTTAGCTCAACGGATTGCCTTGGATTTACAGGAAGCTGGCTATGAGGTGGCGATCGCCCATGAAGCTAATCACGGCTTACACCAGGTTGAGGAAATGCAACCGGGGTTAATTGCCATCAACCGCATTCTGCCAGGAAACTCCGGGTTATGGCTGTGTAAGCATCTCCGCAGCATCGGCAATCGCGCCGTGGTGATGATGATGTTAGCCAGTGATACCCTAGAGGACCGTGTCGCCTGTCTGGAAGCCGGATCGGATGACTATGTGATTAAGCCCTACCGTTCCTATGAGTTTCTCAAGATGGTAGCGTTTTATCTGAAGCCGGAACATCCTGATACCAATCAGTTACGCTTCGCGGATCTGCTATTAGACTTACCCACTCGCCAAGCCTTTCGCGGCGGACGCGCGGGCAATGGCAATGGGGAACGGGCGATCGATTTAACGATGAAGGAGTTTGAACTCCTCAAGTATCTGATGGAACATCCCCGAGAAGTGCTAACCCGTGAACAAATCCTGGAAAATGTCTGGGGGTATGAGTTTATGGGGGAGTCTAATGTGATTGAAGTCTATATCCGCTATTTACGCCTGAAAATCGAAAATGAAGGGGATAAGCGATTGATTCAGACGGTGCGGGGTGTGGGGTATGTGTTACGGGATGGTTAGAAGAAGGGAACAGCGGATCTGGGAACAGCGGATCTGGGAACAGGGAACAGGGAACAGCGGAACAGGGAACAGCGGATCTGGGAACAGGGAACAGGGAACAGCGGAACAGGGAACAGGGAACAGGGAACAGAAATAACGTAGGGGCGTACCTTTATGGTCGCCCTAGGCAATAGGCAATAGGCATAACCCACCCCTGCCCCTCCCAGGAGGGGATGGCAATAGGGGTAGGGTATGTTCCGGCTTGCAATGGTTGTCGGCTTTGAGCGTTCAATTGGAACTTGCCGGAACGCACCACTCGCTGACGGAACCCACCCCTGCCCCGTACCAGGAGGGGATAACCCACCCCTGCCTCTCCTCGGAGGGGATGAAGACTGCCTTAGCTGGCTAGTTCTTTGACTTTGGCGACGATACCGTCAGAGTCAATGCCTTGGTGGGGGAATTGTTCCCAGAGACCGCCACAGCCTTCTTCGTGAGTTCCGAGGAAAGCGAATTTGGGCGAGAAGCCTCGTTCTAATAACCAACTGCCGAAGCGGCTGCCTAAACCGGTGCGGCGGTTGAAGGCTTCTACCACTAAGACCATGGGAGAATTGCCCAACTTGGTCATCATCTCTTCGTCCACAACATTGAGGGTGGGTTTGTTGATTAAGCCCACATCAATGCCCTCTTGCTTGAGGCGTTCAACGGCATCCAAAGCGCGATAGAGTCCTTCCCCGAAGCTGACCACATAGCCAGCGGTTCCTTCGCGGATGACTTCATCTTTACCGGGGGTAAACTCGTAGTTATCACCGAAAACGTCGTTGCCGTCGCTGTCGAGGATGTTGGGAACTTTCGAGCGAGTGGAGAAGACGAAGCGTAAGCCGGGGTCGCCGAAGACCTTTTTCACCACCGCTGTCATCTGTCCAGCATCGGCGGGGAAGTAGAGGCGGGTTTCATAGCCGTCATCTAAACCATTGTCGGCGAACATATTGTTCAAACCGAAGTGGCAGGTGTTGTCGGCCATGTCATCAATCCCGGAGTGGGAGAAGTGGCAGAGAACGTTGGAGTAGTTCAACCGGGCCATGGTGATTTCCGAGATGCACATCTCTAGGAAAGCACTAAAGGTCCCGAAAATTCCCTGTTTGCCGGTTTCCATGCCGAATCCAGCGGCGGCGGAGAAGTTGCCGCGTTCCATAATCCCGCCACTGACATAGATTTCTGGGGCAGCTTTGCGAATGTGGGCTAAGCCACAGGAGCCTTCGAGGTCACTGTCAACGCAGAGAACACTCTTCTTGCGGGTGTCAGCATCCATTCCTGAGAGGATTTCGGCGACGGTTTGACCGAAGACGTTACGGTTGGAGCCGAGCGTGTCACCCGATCCAAGATAGGTGTTGGGGTTTTTGGGCTTCTCGATGCCTTCGAGGAAGCTAACCGCTGCATCCTGACCGCGAGCTTTGAGGTTCCACTCCCGCCGTAGCTGCCCCTAGTGCAGCACCGGTACCCACCAGCCTTCGATGCCTTCGATCCCCACTGCCATTTTCCGGCTGTTGACGACGGCAACAGGACCAGTGGTGGTCATGGCTTCGCACATACGACGATAGAGGCCGTCGAGATCTTCGCCGTCTCCTTCGAGGACGGTTAAGCCGTGGCCTTTGAGGGTTTTGGCCACGCTGAAGCCGGGGAGATAGTCGGAGGGATGACCGGCGATGGTGACGTCGTTGTCATCGACAAAGAGTTTGACGTTGAGGTTTTGGGCCACGGCAAAACGAGCCGCTTCGGCGTCGTTTCCTTCTTGTTGTGCTCCGTCAGACCCGAGACAGCAGACGACTTTGGAGGAGTTGGCGATCGCCACCCCGTTCACATAAGACCAAGTATGGCCCAAACGACCAGAACTGAACTTAACACCGGGGGTTAGTCCTAATTCAGGGTGGCCGGGGAGTTTCGCATGAGCTTCCCGGTAGTGCACCAGTTGTTCGGCGGGTAAGTCGCCATAGAGGGCCGCCATGAGATATTGGGTGGCCACCCGGTGTCCGGCTTCATCGAAAAAGACGGGGACAAATCCATCGGGGCTGCCCCGGAAAAAGGCATCGAGGATGGCCACTTCTGGGGCGGTGTCGTAGGGACCGCCGGTATGGCCACCCACACCGCGAGCCGCACCGGTGGCGGTGAAGAAGATGATGGCATCCCGCATCAGTTGGATGTTAGCTTTCAGGGTTGCCCGTTGCTCGTCAGTTAAGGTTTTAACCTTGGGGTCGAGTTTTAGGGGTTTGTATGCACCCAAGTCAATGGGAAATTTGGTTTGTGTAGCAGTCATAGGGTAGTTATCCTGTTGAGCAAACTTGGTTAATTGGCGACCCGTGCCGTGACGGGGGCTTCGGATTCGTTGGGAACTGGGGCCTGAGTCAAACCTGAAACCCGGACAAGAAACGGTTGTGGATCGATCGCCTCGTTGTCCTCAAAAATAGAATAGTGCAAATGGGGGGCGGTAGAACGTCCAGTACTACCGACTAAGCCCACGAGATCTCCACGCTCGACCTCTTCTCCCCATTGTACGGAAATTTCGGACAGGTGAGCATAGAGAGTCATATAGCCGTTGCCATGATCGACCTCCACATATTTACCATAGCCCCCTCCCCAACCGGCATGAGTCACGACGCCCCAGGCGGTGGAGATGACGGGGTCACCAGGATCGCCGGCAAAGTCAAGGCCGTTATGAAATTCTTTGCCGATGCCGAAGGGGTTTTGCCGTTTGCCGAAGTAAGAGGTGACTTGGGTTGAGACTTTGAGGGGCAGACCCTGGGGAATGGCTTTTTCTTGTTCTAAGACATTTTCCAAGGCCGGCTGCACGCGATCGCTGAGGTCTTCGGTTAAACGGCTGACATGGGTTTCAGCGTTGCTTAGGAGTTCTGCGGCGTTGAGAGGACGCAGGACGGGGCCCCCTTGCCCGAGTTCTGGATAGTCTGGGGGTTCGTCTGACATCCCGGAGCGTTCTTTGAGTTCTTCGAGTTGGGCTTCGAGGCCTTCGACCTGTTTGAGAATTTCTTCTGCCCGGCGATCAAGTTCGGCACGATTGGCTTGATAGGTTTGCCAAACTTGCAGTCCTGCCAGTCCTATCCCTCCAACCATTAAGGTTCCTAAGGCAGCGATCGCCAGTCTCAGGGGAAGCCCAACCAGAATCACGCAGGGACGTTGTCCGGCTCGCCTGATGGTGAGGGTATAGGGTCTAGGGAGTAATTGCATGGATGATATAGATATCGGGGCCTAGTTTTGGAACAAGGCAGATAAATCCTGAAGCTGTAATTTTTGTTAAGATTTTCCACAAGATTGTCAAAGTGTATCTGATAACACTCCAGAAGGCAAATTTTCTCGATTTTTTTATGGTGGCGATCGGGGAGCTGGTCTCGTCTGGGCTTGCCGGCAGGTGGCTAAGATTTCTGGAGTAGGGCGACATTACGCCGGGGAATGTCAATGTGATAGCCCCACTGTTGGGCGATCACGTCAAACGTATATTGGCGATAAAAGGTGACATGGGTGGGATGGCGGCGATAATGCCAGTTGGCGAAGGCCCGGTCATCGGTCTGAAAACTGGTCATGATAGCCAGCCAGCCCCCTGGTTTCAGGAGGCGGGTGAGTTGGTCAAATTCTGGGGCAGGATGATGGAAATGCTCGACGACTTCGGTGCAGGTTATGAAGTCGTAGGTTTGGTGCAGGGGACGGTGATCGCCGAAAAAGAAGGGGTCATAGAGGGCCATGGAATGTCCCGCGTCTGCCAACATTTGCGCCAAAACTGGCTCTGGACCACAGCCATAGTCGAGTCCCTGTTGCTTGGGGGCTAGCCGCGACAGCAGCGGTTCCGCCAGGCGATTGAGAAACTGACGATAGCCCTCATCGTTGGAGTTGTTCTCATGTAGCTCGTAACGTTTTCGCTCAAAGTCCGCTTCGGGCAACTCTTCCGCCGCCAAAAAGGTGGCCTGACAATGCTCACAGCGCCAATAGTGGCGATCGCCCACAGTCATAAAAAAGACAACTTGGGGCGATCGGCAGACGCGACAGGATTCAGGAACTTGACAATTCATGCAAAAGGTGCTAGGCAGCAGAGACGAGAGATTTCCCCGTCAGTACTTGAGCATAGAATTGCTGTAACTGTTGCGTAGCTGCATTCCAACCCCAGCGTTCTGCCTCCTGGCGAGCATTCAGGCGCAGGATTTCCCGTTCCTCCTGATTAGCTAACAGCCGTTGAGTGGCCACCACCGCTCCCTGCTCATCAGCGGGATCGAACAAATAGCCATTTTTACCATCGGTGACAATATCGAGAATCCCACCGGTTCCCGCCGCCACCACCGGACAGCCAGCGGCCATGGCTTCGAGCAAGACTAAGCCGAGGGTTTCTGTGCGCGAGGGGAAGACAAAGGCATCAGCCGAGGCATAGGCGGAGGCCAACTCCAACCCTTGTAAATAGCCCACAAACTGGGTGGCCGTTCCCGCGAAATGGGCTTCTAAGGTTTCCCGATGGGGGCCACCGCCCACTAAGGCCAGACGAGCATTGGGAATCGACTCTAACACCGGACGAATTTGCTCAATCTCTTTCTCTGCCGAGAGTCGGCCCACATACAGCAACAAAGGTGCATCAGGATGTCCATCACTGAGGCGCGATCGCATCTTCTGGCTGGCTAAACTCGGCTGGAACATCTCCGTATCCACCCCACGCTGCCATAAATCCGTGCGTTCGATGCCATGGGAACTCAACTCCTGCACCATAATGCTGGAGGTACAAAGATTTAACTGAGCCTGATTATGAGCTGATCGCAGCAACCCCCATAACACCTCCTCAAACATTCCCAATCCATAATGCTGTAGATATTGAGGCAAATGGGTATGGTAGGAGGCCACCAGCGGCACATTCATCGATTTAGCGTAGTAGAGTCCCCCCAATCCCAACACCGCCGGATTCACCACATGAATCAAATCCGGCTTAAAGTCTTCTAACACCGGGCGAATTGAGGGATTGGGAACCGCCAACTTCAGTTCAGGATAGAGGGGCAGTGGGAACCCTGGAACACCAAAAATTTTGGCTCCCTTATATTCCGTCAATCCGCCATCGGGGGAGATCACCAGAACATCATCACCCAGACGTTGGAGATGTTCTACAGTATGCCGCAAGCGAGTGACAATGCCATCGACTTTCGGCAGGAAGGTTTCAGTAAAAAGAGCAATACGCATAGGTACTCTAACGGGATGAGGGGATAGGAGAACCAGGCGGGGCAATCCTGGGGACTGCCCACAAAGCTACCTTGCTGCTTACCCTGGAGAGACATCGGGCCTTAACGCCGCCAGCGCACTTTCGGGAGAATTTGATCCTTATCCACCCGATCTTTGTACTTGACAGCAAAGTTGAGCAGCGAATCCAGCAGCGAGTCGGAGAGGTTATGAGGTTGTAATCCCAAATCAATGAGTTTCGTGTTTTTAGCGTTGAAATAATGGTCTTCGAGTTCAACCCGAGGGTTCTCCAGATTATCAATGCTGACTTTTAGGCCCAAGGCTGCACTGGCCTGTTGCACTTTCAGGGCTAAGTCGGCCACACTGAACATTTCTGTGAACTGGTTGAAGACGCGGAACTCACCGGGATTGGCGGGATTTTCCACGGCAATTTCGATACAACGAACTGTATCTCGGATATCGAGCAAGGCGCGGGTTTGTCCGCCTTTACCATATACCGTCAGGGGATGACCGATGGCCGCCTGAATGCAGAAGCGGTTGAGGGCGGTTCCATAGATACCATCATAGTCGAGACGGTTGACGAGCAATTCGTCCATGCCCGTCTCTTCCGTCAGCACCCCATAGACAATTCCCTGGTTCAAATCGGTGGCCCGTAAGCCCCAGATTTTGCAAGCAAACTGGATATTGTGGCTGTCGTGAACTTTGCTGAGGTGGTAGAAGCTACCGGGCTGTTTGGGATAGGGAAGGGTATCCTTACGACCATTATGTTCGATGGTGATGTAGCCTTCCTCAATATCGATATTGGGAGTTCCGTACTCACCCATGGTTCCCAGTTTTACCAGATGGCAATCGGGGAAATCTTCTTTGAGAATATAGAGAAGATTCAGGTTGCCAATGACGTTGTTGGCTTGGGTGAGAACCGCATGTTCGCGATCAATCATCGAGAAGGGCGCAGAACGCTGTTCCCC
Organism: Sodalinema gerasimenkoae IPPAS B-353; assembly: GCF_009846485.1. Taxonomy (GTDB): domain Bacteria; phylum Cyanobacteriota; class Cyanobacteriia; order Cyanobacteriales; family Geitlerinemataceae; genus Sodalinema; species Sodalinema gerasimenkoae. The sequence goes on along the minus strand of NZ_ML776472.1, from coordinate 4,761,906 downwards.
AAAGTGAACCACCGCCTCAGGCTCAAACTGGTGCATCGCCTGACTCAGGAAGGGATAATCATTGATATCGCCAATAAACAACTCAATGCGTTTTCCCGTGAGTTCATACCAGCGTTGTAGTCGACGCTGAATGGGGGCGATAGGGGTTAGGGTTTCAATTTGTAGCTGTGAATCCCAGTGACGACGGACTAAACTGTCAAGGATTGCAACGTCGTGGCCACGATTGGACAAATAGAGCGCCGTTGCCCATCCGCAGTAACCGTCACCGCCAATAACAAGTACTTTCATCTTGTGGTTTGTTATACGATTGCTGAGCTGATACTCGCTAAATCTACCAGGTTTGGTGTACCTTGCGACACCGGACTGAGTGGCTCAACGGTAAGATCTTCCGATGGTGGGAATTTGCGACGTTCCCGGGCGATCGCCCCACTGTAACCGAGACTACACCTGAGACTACAACGCCAGTTCATGGGCAAAGCTGGTCACCCGCTCAAACTCAAATGCTCCAGCGACTGACCCCCAAACCCGTTCACCGGTCTCAGGATTGCGTCCGCGATCGAGGGTTCGGAAGTGATGTTCGCTGATTTCAAAGCGACTGTCAAGGTAGGTGGTTTGACCGTTTCGTTCCACACAGCACTGATTCCCCGGTTCCACGACCCCAGTAAAACTATTCTCCTGACGTTCTACCGTTTCGTTCCACACAGCACTGATTCCCCGGTTCCACGACCCCAGTAAAACTATTCTCCTGACGTTCTACCACAAAGTTACAGCCACACAGACGCGTCAAGCGTTCGGGGGTTAGGGATTGCAAACGATGGGGGTCCTACCACAAAGTTACAGCCACACAGACGCGTCAAGCGTTCGGGGGTTAGGGATTGCAAACGATGGGGGTCCCGCGAGGCGCCAAACAACTCCTCGGCATTCTCAATGGCATAATTCTCGATAATCAACTCCCCATCGTCTTGTTTGAGCATCAACACCCGCGTGCGGTAGGGACGATTTAGGGCATATTGATAGGCCTGTTCGAGATAGAAACTAATTCCACCAAACTTATCGGAGGGTAAGGGACGCAAACAGGCCCGAACATGGGCAAATAAGGGCGGATTATCAAAGGCTTGCTGTTGGTTGCTAAAATCTGAAGCCATCCAGCGAGCGAGGGTTGTGATATCGTCGGAATTTGTCATGGGGGAAGAAGGGAACAGGGAATAGGGAACAGGGGGGAGAAGGCAGTAGGCAGTAGGGGAAGAAGAAGGCAAGAGGCAAAAGAAGGGAACAGGGAATAGGGAACAGGGAACAGGGGGGAGAAGGCAGTAGGCAATAGGGGCGTACCCTTGTGCCCTAGAACCATGTAGGGAGGGGTGCAAACCGATCGCCGTCTTTGGGCTTGGATTAATCGGGATCAATTTTCCGAGATTCAGGCCCCCCTGTCAATTTTGAGCCAATTTGGGGACTGAGGCCCTAACGCTGGGAGGTGAGTCGCAGTAGCACAAACTGGTTCACTTGATTGTCTCGGAAATTATCATCGCTGACGAGGATGAGACTCTGAGACCCGTCGGGGAGTCGGGGGCCAAAGGTCATGCCTTCGAGGTTGTCGGGACGAAATCCCTCAAGATGATTGAGGTTTAACAGGAGTTGTTTTTGTACGGGTTGAAAGTCCTTTGACTCCCCTTGTAGGTAGGTTAGGGTTGAGATATCTGTAGCCGAGGCGATCGCCATCTGAAATAGCTTCGCTCCAAACCCTTCGGCGCCAAAGGTGCGTTCTAAACTGAGAAAATAGCCCCCAGGAGCGGAACGCAAAGCATTGGCCCCATCCAGGGCCAACAGTTCCACTAAGCCATTATTCACCGTCAACAGGGAGGGTGGCTCATCGAGGGGATAGAGATGTTCCGCCACCACCTGAGCGCGATTTTCCACCACCACATAATGCAACAGCCGCGTGGTGAGGGGAACAGGAGCATCGGCGGGGGCCTGTTGTCGTTGCTGTTCTAGCCAAGGTAAATCTTGTAATAACGCCGATTCTGTGGCAGCGAATACCCGGTAGGGTTCCCCAGTTCCCACACCGCCAATGGTGAGGGATTCAAAGCCGAGATTATTCTGAACCCCTAGGGTTTGCTCGGAACCGGCTGCATCGGGAATCATATAGTCGGGAATTGGCAGGGCCCGCAAGCGTCGGCCGCTGGTCAAATCAAATTCATCGACGAAGGGAGGAATTCCATCTTGTGAGACCCCTTCACTGGCAATAAAGAGGGTGCGATCAGGAGAGAGGGCAATCCCTTCCGGGTCGATGGTTCCGGCGGGAAACAGTTCTCCGGCTTCATCTCGCAGTAGGGTCACATCCTCAATGGTGATCTTGCGAATCTGGAACAGATCCGGATCGTCCCCGCCAATGTCGATCGATAATGTATAAAATCGAGCGGGAGAGACGAAGCCCCGATCATCGGATAAGGCATAGTAGTTCCCGGTTTGACGATCATAGGTAATCGCCGAGAGACCACCAACCCGAGTGTTCTCAATGTCCTGGCTGGGAAGAACTGACTCATCGAGTAACTCTAGGGATAGGGGCAAAAAGAGTCGAGCTTCGGCTTGGATACGGGGGATGCCACAACTAGAGAGGGTTAAGAGGAGGCACACTAGGGCCACTTGTAGTATCCGCTGATAGATGGGCTGACGTCCTGTGAACCCCCTGACTCGGCTGTCGGTCTGCATCGGCTGTTCTCCTCTGGGTTGGATGGTTGGATTGCTTTGATGTACTGGATTATCTGGGTCTCACTCATGGTTTCATTTTGTTTTCGTTCCTCTAGTCAACGCCGGTTTATGTGTTCTAAGTTCGCCCTTCAATTATTCACTGTATCAGCCCAGGCTCTGACCTTGCTGGCCCTGTCGTTTAGCCTCTCAACTCTCGGACTAGGGGGTGGGGTGGCCCAGGCGCAACAACGGCGGGGATTACCGACCAATCCCTTGGAGTTGGCGGAGGTAGACCCGCTCATTCCTGAGGCGGTTTGGCAGGGAGAGGCGGTGTTAACGCAGACGCAACGGCGTGATTTGGCAACGAGGTTAGATCAACTGAATGCGGAGGCGTTGGCGGCGTTCTCTGATGGCCGAGTCAGCGAGGCGTTTGAGTTGTGGAATCGTGAGTTACGCCTACGACGCTTTTTAGGTACGGAGGCGGAATTAGAGGCGTTGCAACGGGTGGGGGAACTGGCGTGGGAGCAAGAAGAGTTTTACCAACTTCAGGTGATGCGGGAACGGTTGCGGCGTATTCAGAAGCGGGAACTCGATGAGGTGGAAACCCCGAATCTACAGCGGTTGATGGCCCTGGCCCAAACCTATGAGACGGTGGGGGCCCGGTCTGCGGCTCTGGAGTTGTATGAGGTGGTGTTAGAGTCAGCGCGATCACAGGGGGATGAGGCGAAACAAGAGGAGGCTTGGCAACGATTGGGGGAGACGGCTCTCCAAGACCTCAATTATGAGGCGGCGGCGGCGGCCTATGAGGCGTTGCGAGGGTTGGCCCGTCAACGGGGCGATCGCGAACAGGAGGTGGTCTATTTAACGGAGTTGGCCTATATTTACGATCGCCTCCAGGACTATGACCAGGCGATTGAGGCCAAGCAGGCGTTAATCGCTTATTACCAGGAACTGGGGAATGTGGCGCGGGTCACGGCGCTGAAAATTTCGGTGGGTCAGGATTTGCAGAACTCGGAACGTCCTAATGAGGCGATCGCTCAGTATCAGCAAGCCTATCGCTTAGCCTGGGAGGCTCTACAGTTCTACCGGGCCCAGGAAGCTCTCACCGCCTTGGGACAACTCTATGAACGCTATGACGACTGGGAGGCAGCGTTAGAGGTCTATCAAGCTCAGATTGAAACCCATGAAATCGCCCGCAATCAGTATGGGTTGATGATGACCTATGGTCGCATGGGCCAGGTTCAGCAGCAACAACAGAACTACCCAGCGGCCCTAACGTCATTCCGTCGGGGACTGCAACTAGCTCAACAACTGGGAAATCGGGAAGCCTATTTTCAAAGTCATATTGAGACGGTCAACCGGGCCTTGTCGGGAAATTAACCGTCAACGGGATGAGCCGTCAGGCGATCGCCGGCGGCCACCTCGTTTGGCTGGAAATCGAGGCGCAGTTGCAGCCGTGGTCCGGTTGAGCCGAGACGGACGATCATGCCATCATCAACTTGCGACTGATGGACCGGTTGTCCCTCGACAAAGGTGCCATTGGCCCCGAAATTAATCAGTTCCCAATGACCTTGACGATGCCAAAGTTCTAGGTGATGGCGGGAAACGAGAGAACCGTGAATCACGACATCATTATCTTTGGAGCGCCCAACTCGCACAACAGAGTCTTGCTTAAAGGTCCAACTGCGGATGGGTTCAGCTTGAGTTGGATGAATCAGAAAAATCGTGATCACAATGGCAACCCGGACGAAAGAAAACTATCCTAAGGCAGGACAGGGAAGATATCTTAGTACTGCTGTCGGAGGCTAAGGCTGGATGTTGGAGTAGATGCCCGGTAATCGTATCCAGTGTAACGGTTCTAACGGTCATCCCTCAATGTTATCGTATTCTGGGACCGCTCAGGAGGGGACTTCCTTGGCAACAGTGACGATCTGGTAAGCATTGTAGAGGTTTTGGAAGACGATGTAGAACATCGGCCCGAGAGCAAAGCTAGGATTGAGGAATGCCAGGATGAACCAGACGGCAAACATGGTGTTTTTATGGCCGAGGGATTGGCTGACTTCTCGGGCGAGTTGTCCCCGATGAATCCAGCGGCCGAGAAGTCGTCCCAGGCTAAAGTTGACGACGCAGATAATTAGGGCATGAAGGGCGATCGCGGCGATGCTGAGGGCTGAGAGGGTGTTGTCTTGGCGGATGAAGTCATTGGCGGTGGCGCTGGCCAGGGTCAGGAGTATGACCCAGATGATGAGGGAGATACGGCGCCAGTTGATGGCGGCTTGCCAAGATTGGGGCAGTTGTTTCCAGAGTTGGGCCAGTAGGAGGGGCACGGCCAGTAATAGGGCAACAGACTGTACCATGGGCAGGGGATCGGCGCTGCGATCGCTCTCGAAGAGCCAGCTACTGAAGAGAGGAATGGATAGGGCTACCAGGCTATTGGTTAGGATAACGGAAACGGTGACATATTCGATGTTACGACCGAGAAAACTGATGACGGCTGGGGCGGCGGCAGCCGTTGGGGCGATGGCGGTGATGAAGTACAGACGAGCTAGGCTGATGTCGACGGGCATCAAGAGGGCATACCAAGCTAGGGCGATGGTAATGTTGGCGATGGCAACCCAGAGGGCTTGGGGGCGTAGGTGTTGCCAGACGTGATGCAGGTTAAGGTGAATGAAGGTGGCGAATAATAATGCCATCAACAGGGGACGAATGGCGTCGCTGAAGTGAGCCAGTTGAGGCAGTAGGGCGCCGATGATAATGGCAATGATGGGCAGTAGAGCTTTCAAACCCATGATGGTGGCTGGGTTTAAGGATGATAGGGCGGGCGCGGGATAGCCTCAGATGTTCCCTTCACGCCAATGGGAGTTCTGGCGGCTTGGGATGTTATGAGGCCGATGGGGGAGTTCCTTTGGCTTTGGAGAGTAGGGAGATGGCGTCAGCGAGGGCCCCGGTGAGTTCGGTTCGGGTTTTTTGATGGTTGTGTTGTTCGCCCTCAAGGGCCTCTTCCAAGGTTTGAACTTGACCGAGAAGGCGATCGCGCTCTAGGGATAGGTCTAAAACTTGGTGTTGTAACTCGCTGATATCCAAGCCATCGAGAGACTCCTGACGTTGACGGCGGCGCTCGTCTTCAGACCCCATGGGGGGCGATCGCCGCTCTTGCACGCGAGCTTCGAGTTCGGCGATACGCTCTTGTCCCCGTTGCACATCCTGCCGATGTTGTTCGGCCTCTCGGTTATAGAGCAATCGCCAATGTTCGCCCTGTTGTTGTGCCTGGGCGATCGCCGTCTGGGCTTCTTCGAGCTGCTGTTTGAGTTGGCTAATCTCTTGTAGCCATTGGCTGACATTTTGGGTCAGTTCTTGGGGGTTGGGGGGTTGGGGAGTCTCCATAATTCAGGCAGTTAGACACCGATGACTCGTTTGATTAGTCCAAGTTTGCCCTCATAGGGGGCATAACGCCAGTTGAGGTCCAGCCAGAGGCCTTTGTGCAGCACACTTTTGTAATGGGAGAAGCAATCAAAACTAGCTTTTCCATGATACTTGCCGAGACCACTAGCACCGACTCCTCCAAAGGGCAGTTCGGGGACGGCTAACTGCATGATGGTGTCATTGACGCAAGCTCCCCCAGAGGAGGTTTGTTGTAGGACTTGCTGTTGCACCGCTTTACGGTTAGAGAAGATATAGAGAGCCAGGGGTTTGGGACGGGCGTTAATTTGGGCGATCGCCTCGTCAAGACGGTCATAGGTTAACACCGGCAGAATTGGCCCAAAAATCTCCTCTTGCATAATCGAATCATCCCAGGTAATCCCATCCAGAACGGTGGGGGCCATGTAGCGACTGGGGCGATCGCAGGTTCCCCCCGCCACCACGGTTCCGTTATTGAGGAAGGAGGCGAGGCGATCGAAGTGCTGTTCACTCACTAAACGTCCTAAGTCGGGACTCTCGGCTGGATTCTCGCCGAAGAACTCTTGAATATAGCCTTTGATATGGGTCAAGAGTTCGTCTTTGCAGCGGCGATCGACCAGGATATAGTCAGGGGCGATGCAGGTTTGCCCGGCGTTGACGAATTTGCCCCAGGTGAGTCGTTTGGCAGCGACGGGGAGGTTCACCTCGGCATCGACGATACAGGGGCTTTTTCCCCCCAATTCCAGGGTGACGGGGGTCAAATGTTGAGCGGCAGCCTCCATGACGATTTTGCCGATGCGAGTGCTACCGGTGAAGAAAATATGGTCGAAGCGTTGGGCCAGGAGGTCTTGGCTGATCTCGATGCCCCCTTCTAGGCAGCTAATATAGGCGGGGTCAAAGGTGGCTTCGATTAACTCTCGGATGACGCGGGAGGTGTGGGGGGAGAGTTCTGAAGGTTTGACGATGGCGCAGTTTCCGGCGGCGATCGTCCCCACTAAGGGACTAATACTGAGTTGGAAGGGATAGTTCCAGGGGGAGATAATCAGGACCACTCCCAGGGGTTCGGGGTAGATACGCCCTCGGGAGGGAAACTGATCTAAGCCGGTGCGGATGGATTGGGGTTTGACCCAGGATTTGAGATGTTTGATGGCATGGTTAACTTCGGCGATGGCGGCAATTTCAAAGTAGGCCTCAAATTCTGGACGACCCAAGTCGGCATAGACGGCTTCGACAATGGCCGCGCTATGCTCCTGGATGGCCTGTTTTAGGCGTTTGAGTTGTTCGAGGCGGAAGTTGACATCCTGGGATCGGCCGCTGGCGAAAAATTGCCGCTGCTGGTGCAGACGCTCGGCCGCTTGGGAGGAGGGTTGGGTTGGGGTTAGGGTCATTGTGGCTGAAGCGGGGGACTCAACAAAAATGGAGAGAGATGTGCGCGAGACACGTCTCCCTCCAATATTGTAAAGAATTTTGAACTTGTGCTGACAGGGTCACCCAGTCTCCAGGGGGGTCTGGGTCGGGAGTTAGGACTAGCGATCATTCTCCTGCATAATCCGTTGCAGAGTGCTGAGTCCTTTTTTCACTCGGCGGGAGACGGTGACGGCACTGATTCCCATGCGATCGGCGGTTTCTTTCTGGGTCAGGTCTTGCAGGAAGACAAACTCCAGGACTTTGCAGGTTCCCGATTCTAGTTTGGCCAGGCCTTGTTGTAGGAGAATCCGATCTTCTTCGGCCAGTTGGAAACTGCGATATTGGCGATCGGTGACGGTGGAGCCGAGGGAGGTTCCCTGATCCTCAGCTTCAGCGACGGGGGCATCTAAGCTCAGGGGAGAGCGATTTTGCAGGGCTAGTTGAATCTCAAGCCATTCGCTCACAGGAATATCGAGAGCGTCGGCAATTTCTTCGTCCGTGGGAGTCCGCTTCAGTTCACTGTTGAGCTGGCGGATGACTTTTTTGGCTTGGCGATGTACCGTCAGCCATTGGCGAGGCACTCGCATCGAGGGACTGCGATCGCGTAAGTAATGCTGGATTTCGCCTCGGATGTAGGGAATGGCGAAGGAGCTAAAGGCATGACCTTTACTCATCTCAAACCGCTCAATGGCCCGAATCAAACCTAAACAGCCAACCTGGAGCAGGTCGTCGTAGGTCTCGTTGCATTGTTTGAGCCAATGGTGAACCTCTTTACGTACCAACCCGATGTTCAGTTGAACCAGTTGGTTGCGTAGTTCGGTAGATGGAGTCTTTTGGAACTGTTGCAGCAGTTCCAGGCTCTCGTGTTTTAGTTCCCTGGATTCTTGAATCGTCATAGTGACCTGCGGGTGAAGTCAAGCGTTTCCCTAAGTTTGTCGATGCACTCGCCAAGAATTTTGGTTAGGTTAAACTTGGACTCAATAATGTAATGGTATTACGCTAACACCTCAAAACCAATCTAAACTTTAAATTTTATACTGCTCCCATTCTATCATGGTGGCCGTGCTGTTAACTCCGTGATACTACGGAAACTGCTGTCCCTGCATCTATACCTTTCTAGAGAAATCCTTTACAATGAGAGGGTATGTTACGAATTATGAATCTAATTCTATGGAACTGACCTATCTTGATAGCAACTCTTGGCTGCTGGACTTTGATGGTTGTCGAATTCTCTTAGATCCTTGGCTGGTGGGGCCCTTGGTCTTTGGCAATAGTCCCTGGTTGTTTAAAGGAACCCGTCCTATTGAGCGGCGGATTCCCGGCAACATCGATTTGATTTTATTATCTCAGGGATTGCCGGATCATGCCCATCCGCCAACCTTAGAACAACTGCCGCGAAGCTTACCGGTGGTGGGATCGGCGGGTGCAGCTAAGGTGGCGCGGGGGTTAGGGTATGAGGATGTGGTCGCTCTATCCCAGCGGCAGATTTACACCTGGGGCGATCGCCTGCAAATCCAAGCCTTCCCCGGGTCGCCCATTGGTCCAACGACCGTAGAAAATGCGTACGTCATTAGTGATTTACACGCAGGAATCTCCCTGTATTACGAGCCACATGGGAATCACAGTCGTTTATTGAAAGAACTGCCTCCGATTGACGTGGCGATCGCCCCCTTAGTAAATATTGAACTCCCCCTAGTGGGCCCGTTTATCAAGGGGAAAGAGAGCGCCCTGGAATTGGTGCAATGGATTAAGCCCCAATACATTTTACCAACCGCCGCCGGAGGTGATGTGAATTTTGAGGGGCTATTGGTGTCCATTCTCAAGGCCTCGGGAACCCCAGAAGAGTTCCAAGACTGTTTACGGGAGCGTCAACTAGAAACGGACGTGATTAACCCAGTTCCCTGGACTGCGACGACCTTATCACTGGCGCGATCGATGGAATCCAAATCTTCCTAGGAACAACGCCCCTTCCCCTCTTCAGGGATAGCAATTTCAGGGGCCCCCTGCTCCCTTGAGGATAGTTTTGACAACAAATGACCGCTTGAGTTGACATCCCTAATTTTTTCGACTAAATTGTCTCTAGTTCGATAAGTTGGCCTAGTTCATAAGTTCATTTCCAAGCTTGGAAAAGCGCTTGTGAAGCGGGGGAACCAGTTAAAGGGGCGAATCTCTGAGTTCTTATACCCAATTGAGGGTAATCAGAGAAGGACAACTCTCAGTCCTAGCCCGACAGCTAACCTCGTCGGCATTGAGGGGAAACTGAGTCGTCAGCATTTTTTCAAATGATTGACTGCTTCAGTGTCCCAAGCTGTGGACATCACAGCCTGTTCACTGTACCTATTTAGACCTGGAGCAGACCCATGAAATTTGGTTCTAATGTCCATGCTGCCGCCTATCAAGGGCGGCGAGTTCGCTATGTGCCCTGTCGAGTTTTAGTGTTGCCGCCAGACAATTAGCCGGTGGCCGAGTTCCTACTGGCTAACCCAGAATCGTCTTGATGTGGATTGCCGCATTCAAGTTTTCATGGCGTTACTTGTGCATTCCTAACTAAACTGACTCAACTTATTGAAGTTTGATTAATAGCATGGACTCTTTGTTTAACCTTTCCTTGCCTGCCGAAGATCCGGTGCTAATCTTTAGCATCTGTATGGCGGTAATTTTAATTGCCCCGCTGCTATTTGAACGGATTAACTTACCGGGGGTAACTGGGCCCATTGTGGCTGGAGTTGTCCTTGGCCCCAGCGTTCTGAATGTCCTAGAGCAAGGCCAAGCCTTAACTCTATTGGGTAATGTGGGCTTACTTTATATCATGTTTCTGGCGGGGCTAGAAATTGACATGACGCAATTCCTGCGTCACCGCGATCGCAGCCTAGTTTTTGGTCTAATCACCTTTACCATTCCCCAAACCTTGGGGACGATTATCTTCCGATTAATGGGGTTTGACTGGTTGGCATCCATCTTGATTGCCAGCATGTTTGCATCCCATACCCTGGTTGCTTACCCGATTATTAGTCGGTTGGGAATCATCAAAAACAATGCAGTAACCACCACTGTCGGCGGCACTATCTTGACAGATACCGTTGCGCTGTTGCTGTTGGTGGTGGTTGCGCGCTCCTCCCAAGGAGACCTAGACGCCCAGTTTTGGATCACCCTAGGCTTAGCGCTAATCCTCTATGTCACCGCCATTCTCTATTTACTGCCGCCCTTAGCTCGCTGGTTCTTTCGTAATATCGGCAGCAACAATAAACCGGCTTTTGTCTTTGTGATTACCACTCTCTTTGTCTTCTCCTATCTAGCCGATGCTATTGGCATTGAGAAGATCTTAGGAGCCTTTTTAGTGGGACTTACCCTGAATCGCCTGATTCCCGAACGTAGTCGCCTGATGAGTCGGATTCAGTTCTTTGGTGATGGGTTCATCATTCCCTTTTTCCTGATTTTCATTGGCTTACTCGTCGATGTCTCGGTGCTGGCCAGCGGCATGACTGCCTGGATCGTGATGGGGGCGATGTTGGCCACCAACGTGGGAACCAAGTGGATCGCCTCGATGGTAACCCGCAAAATCTATAACTATTCCCATGCCGAGGGTATGGTGATGTTTGGCCTATCTACCTGCGAAGCGGCGGCAACCTTGGCGGCCACCCTGGTGGGCTATGAGCTAGGCATTATTGGAGATGACGTGCTCAACGGGGTGGTGATGATGATTTTTGCCACCTGCATCTTGGGACCGTCGATCGTGGAATACTATGGTCGTCAAGTTGCCCAGCAAGACCATAGCGATAATTTCCAGCCCCGCAACACCCCCCAGCGAATTTTGGTGCCTTTGGCTAACCCGGCCACCTCTGATGCCCTGATTGAGGTCGCCGCCCTGCTGCGGGATCACAAGTCCAATGAGGCGATCGTTCCCCTGACTGTTGTCACCACCCAACCTGATGACGATCGCGAAAACGCAGAAAGCAACGTGGCGAAAGCCGAACGGCTCCTGGCCCACGCCGTTGTCCATGCGGCGGAGATGGATCTGACGGTGAATCCAGTCACGCGCATAGCGGCTAACCCCGCCGTCGGGATGGTGGAAGCGGCCCTGGAACGCCGCACCAGCGATATTGTGATTGGCTGGAATGGCAAACAGTCCCCCGAACAGCGCATCTTTGGCGGGGTCATTGATCAGATGCTAGAGCAAACCAGCCAGCAAGTCTGGGTTTGCAAGTTAGACAGCCCCCTCAATACCTATGGGCGGATTACTGTCATCTTGCCACCCCTGATTGACTATATGCCCGGTTTCTATGAAGCAGCCCGCAGTCTCAAGCACTTTGCCACCCAACTTGGGGTCACTCTGAATGTCGTCACCTCAGAGGAAAGCCAACGGCAAATCCGCCAGTGCCTAGAGACAATTCCCCTCAAAATCGAAACGACGTTTACACCAGCAGCCACCTGGCGGGACAGCCTAAAAGATACGGACTTAGTGGTACTTGTCAGTGCCCGCCTCGGCACGATCGCCCATACAGGGCAATTAGAGCAACTGCCCCGGGAACTGGCGGCTTCCCGGGCTAGCTTTCTAGTTCTGTATCCGTCTCAGCGAGAAGCTGTGGTGTATGATGTGCATCCGCCTCAGTCACCCTTAGCCTTGTTTGACCCTCAGCGGGTACAGCTCGGGCTGACCACTTCGTCCTATGAAAAAACGGTGGAGGCCTTGCTGTCCACGGCGATCGCCAAGGACAACCCCAAACATTGGTCAGTGCTGAAAGCCCTGGTGTATGACGATGTGGGCTATGCCAGCGAAATTCTGCCCGGGATGATTATTTCCCATGCTCGGGTACCGAAACTAGATCGTACTCTAATGTTTATGGCCACCCATCCCACGGGAGTCCATCACGAGCAGTCCGCCCAGTCTATTCATGTGGTGGTCCTGTTGCTTAGCCCCAGCAGGGTATCTAGCCAAGACCACCTGGCTCAGCTTGCGGAAATTGCCCGTTATCTAAGCCATGTGACTAATCTTGACCAAGTGATTGCGAGTCAGCAGCCGGAACAACTTAAGAGTTTATTTCAGGCTCGCCGAACTACTGCCATCTAAACATCGCTAAATCATATCAATTGATTTGTAACCTCTGTCACCCATGGGTGCAGCTCGCTAATATCCGCCTCGAAAGGCGGGCAAGGGCCGGTATAGACTAGCCTCCAAACCGGCTTTTGTTGAACACGGTGAGGGATGTCTTGTTCTATCATCATGTGTTGCACCCGTTGTCTCTCACCCCGCCGATTCCAAAACTGCATGTGCCAGCCTGATAAGTCGATAAATATATCGATTTGAAGAACGCACTGAGGGTTAATATCGATGGTGTAAAACAGGAACTCCATCACAGCGGCAGTAGGTGGTGACGAATAGCCTTGCGTGACTCGTGAGTCGTGACGCTCCAATTCTAGGGTTTCTGCTAATTGGTTTAATCGCTGGCGCATATCTTGCTTTAGCCTGTCTATTTCTGATAGTAAATTGTTGATTTCTTGTTGATGGTTTCGGAAGAAGTTAATCCTATCTAAATCCATTGTTGTGCCCCCTATTAGATTGCGTATGTTTTGAATAAACTCAAGCAGAAATAAATGATAACGCTTGGATTGATCTAGCGTTGATAGGGACGGCTCGAATTGCGTAAATAACTGTTCATAGGTGATGTTTTGGAAACCTGTTGTATCAGGAGATTGCATGGGCTTTAAGGATAAAACAATTCCCATAACATTTCGACTCTGTGCATTTAAGCTTAAGTGCCGCCAATAGACCTGAAGATCGTTATTAAGTTCGTGGTATATCTTATTTTCTATGCCAATTATCGTATTGTTCGTTTCGATGACAATATCAATTCGTTTGTTTCCAGATGTGCTTTCTTCTGTGCGTACAGTTGCGCTTGCTGCGTCCAATTCATCGATGGGATGATTGGCAGCAAGACACAGAGCCTGAAGGAGAAGACCTCCTAATTGATGGGGGTTATTCGGTTGTAGATAAAATGCTAAAACGTTGCTACTGACATTTTCTAGATGTGGGTATCCTGTTATTTCGAAAAAGGTTGGTTGAGCGACCTTCTGTTTAGGAAGTTGCTTGGCGTTGTTTAGCAAGTTCGCTATTCGCTTTAATGATTCTTCAGTACGCATTATGTTTGATGGTGAGGGATGAGTTTATGGGGGAGTTGAATTTCAAATTGAGTCTGTCCGGGTTGAGAGGTAATATTAATTCGTCCTCCGTGGGTTTCATGAATGACTTGATAGGCAATAGATAACCCAAGTCCCGTTCCTGTTCCTACAACTTTAGTTGTAAAAAATGGATTAAAGACTTGCCCTTGAACTGTATCAGGAATCCCGGTTCCATTGTCTTCTAGAATAATGGATATCCCATCTTCGCTGAGACAGCGGGTGGAAATACGGATTTCAGGTGGGGGGTCGGGTTGTTGTTTAAGACGCTCCTGAATGGCATCGATCGCATTGTCCAAGACATTCATCAAAACCTGGTTAATCTGACTCGCATAACAGGTCACATTGGGAATGTTCCCATATTGTTTAACCAGGGAAATGTCCGGTCGTTTGCCGTGACCGCGAAGGCGATTTTGTAAGACCATTACGGTGCTATCAATACCTTCATGAAGATTGACCGATTTCATGCCCATCTCATCGAGGCGGGCAAAGTTTTTTAACGAGGTAATAATGGCATGAATCCGTTCGACTCCTACCTCCATCGACTGAAGAATTTTAAATAAATCGTCCTGGAGAAATTGCACATCAATTTCCTCCTGCCAGGTGGCGATCGCCTCAGGAGGTTGAGGATAATGCTCTTGATAGCGACGGAGCAGTTCTAGGAGATCGCCGAGATAGTCTCGGACTGGGGTAAGATTGCCATAAATAAAGTTGACTGGATTGTTAATTTCATGGGCCATGCCAGCGGCTAACTGCCCCAAACTGGACATCTTCTCAGTCTGCACCAATTGGGCTTGAGTACACTTGAGTTGTTGGATCGTGGCTTCGAGTTGCTTCGCCTTATCCCGTTCGCGCTCTTCACTCAAACGCAAAGCCTCCTCAATTTGCATCCGCTCCACCACTTCTTGTTGAAGCTGTTTATTGGTTTTATAGAGTTTGCCAGCGCGATCGCGCACTCGGTCTTCTAACTCCTGTTGTGTGCCTTGCAAGCGACGTTTGAGATCCCGTTGTTCCGTGATATCCTCCATCAACACTAAGGCACAATCCTCTAGAAAGGGGAACACCGTCACCAACAAGCAACGAGAGCCGGAGGTCTCGTCTGAGGCACTCTCCGGGGTCTCCAGATTCAGACAAAAACAGCTTTCTTGGGACGGCTGGGCGATCGCCCGTCGAACCACCCCTAATATCTGTTCCGCCTCAACCTCCCCAAAACTCTCCTTGAGACTCCCCCCCGACCCTGACGACTCTGGGGAAGAACTTTCATGGCGATAATCCTGGCAATACTGGCCTTGGGCATTCACCAACGCCAGGCGATCGCCCATCAGAGTAAACAGGCGCCGCAACTGACCCTGTAGCTTAAGCAAACGGCTCTGAATCCCCTGGCGATCGCTCACATCATAGCCAATACAGAGCAACCCCGGAGAGTTCCCCGAATGATCCCCCAACAAACACACATGCCAATTCACCCAGACCTGTTCCCCATTGCGGCGGCGAATGGGGACAACCCGAGACACTGCCACCGTGTGACTCTGGGTCGCCTCCTCCATTAACCCCGCCAATCCAGGACTCGCCAAGCGTTTCGCTAGGGGCATTTCCTCCAACGTCGGGAAATCATAGCCCAAAAAATTCTGACTATAGAGATTGGCAAAATGAGGAACCCCCCGCCGATCCAATTGCAGCAGAATCACCGGCGTGCTATCGGCCATACAGCGGTATTGGTGCTCCTGGGCATTCAATCGGGCTAAAATGGCTTGGGTTGTCTCAAACTGCCGTTTATGGCGATGTAGGCCCCCACCCAGCAACAGCATTGTTCCCACGGTCATCGTGGTGCCTAGGGTACGAATCCAAGGCTGTAGGGGCGACTGCCGCGGCCATCCTTGAGCAGGAATCCCAGCAATTTGCCAGACTGTCTCCGAGACTCGCACATTTGCCGTCACCGGAGACATCTCAAACACCTTAGCCCTGCCCAATAGGAGTGATGCCCCATGTTCCGTTGACGTCGGAGTTCGTAGGGCCCAGTCTAAATCAGACAGTCGCTCCCCTAACCGGCTCTCTTCTACTAACCGCTCTAAATCGACAAGTAGGTGAACCTCCCCTAAGGCCAAAGAATCCCCCTCAGGACCGGGGGAACGAATCGGAACCTGCAACTGAATCTGCCCTAGGGATTGCAGGGAGTGAGTTTCTGGGACCCAGGGAATGGCTGACTCCATCTCAGGGGGGATGAGCATCGGTCTCCAGACAACCTCTGTGATGGCCGGATAGTTCTCTTGGAGTTGCCCCTGTAGGGCAGACCAACGCTGGGATGGTTGGGGAGACTCGACTAGAGCCTGATGGCCCAGGGAATCTGCCAAGATGCGGTGAGTTTCCAATTGTCCTTCTAAGAGGGTTCGGACCGTGTTGAGTTGCTGAAGCACCGACTGGCGACTCTGGTTCTGGAACCGACGGGATTCAACCCGGTCCATCCACAGAACTGCCAACCCCAGCACAACACCAGTCGAGAGGGTCACCCAAGGGATAGAAAGGGGAGAAGGTTTCATGGGGGCAGCAATTCAAGTATGCAACTGGCACAGGGCAAGGTGATGCTTAGTGAAGGGTAGAGTATGGAAACAGGGGGCCAGGTTAAGTTCCCATGTTAAGGGACCAGCTCAGGGGCCAGCTCACGGACCCGGGGGTTGACCTGACTTAGGAGAGACTCTACCCATTCCTAAGCCATCCTCAGAGATTCATAGAGAAATCAATGCCCTGAAAGGGTTAAAGTGAGAACAGCGAGGTGTAAATGCACCGACGTTGAGATGAAATGTTAAAGGTAAGTGGATGGACATCGCGACTGAGACAATCACACCCATTGCAATCGTACTGTTTGCTGCTGGAATTTTGGTATGGGGTTATGCCCGTGCTCGTCCCTACGGCAAAATTGGTTTGCTGTCGTGGTTGCAGTCTGTGTCCGTGACGGCACCCTGGTTGGTCTTTTTTGGCCTCTTGGCAGCCGGAATTTATATCAATTTGGCGTTGGAGCTGTTAGTTATCGTTCTATCGATTATTGTCTATATCGGCTTGGGGCGGCAACTACGTCGGGCAGCCCAAGACCCGAAGGAACGGGCCGATTTACAGAATCTGTTAGAAACCAAGCTGGGGATGAGTGAGCCATCTGACTCCCAAGACCCTCAAGTTAAGGCGCGTGAGGCTGACCTGGACTCCTCAGCCGACTCGGAGTCGGCCCCAAACCTCACATCTCCATCTGACTCTGGCAAAACTGTGGAACCGTCAAAGCCGGTGAATCCCGGGACGAAAGTCCCCCTCAAGCCCGAAACTCGCAAGGCGGCCCTAGAGTTTCCTGCCATCCCTGATGAGGATTTACGCCAGATTCAAAGCATTTTTGGCATTGATACGTTTTTTTGTACGGAGACCATCCCTTATCAGTCCGGTGCGATTTTTAAGGGCAATTTGCGGGGAGAGCCTGAATCCTCCTATGAGATGCTGGCTTCCCGCTTAGAGGGGGTCACGGGCGATCGCTATCGTTTGTTTTTAGTCCCCGATCCCGATGGCAAGCCGGTGGTGGTGGTCTTACCTCGGGATAAAGACCCGCAACCCCTGACGCAAGGGCAACAACTTCTGGCCCTAGGACTTTGTATCGCCACGGTGGTCACTTCCCTGGAAACGGCGGGTATCTTTTTAGGCTTTGATTTATTTAGTGATTTGAGCCGCTGGTCGGAAACCTTACCCTTAGCCTTGGGAATTTGGGCCATCCTCTTAATTCACGAACTGGGCCATCGGGTGATGGCCAGTCGGTGTGGGGTACGTTTATCACCGCCGTTTTTTCTGCCCACCTGGCAAATCGGCTCTTTTGGGGCAATTACTCGTTTTGAGTCACTGATGCCGAATCGTTCGGTTTTGTTTGATGTGTCCATCGCGGGGCCCCTAGCTGGGGGGCTGTTCTCCTTCGTGCTGTTACTGGTGGGCCTAGGTTGGTCTAATGCTGGGAGTCTGTTTCAGATTCCGACGGAGTTTTTCCGAGGGTCGGTGTTGGTAGGAGTGGTCGCTAAGGGCCTGTTGGGGCAAAGCTTAAATCAAGCCTTAGTGGCGGTTCATCCTTTGGTGATTTTGGGGTGGTTAGGATTAGTGGTTAATGCCATTAATTTAATGCCGGCGGGCCAGTTGGATGGTGGACGGGCGGTACAAGCCATTTATGGGCGTAAAATTGCAGGACGTACTACCATTGCGACCTTAGTGGTGTTGGCGATCGCCACCTTTGCCAATCCCTTGGCCTTATATTGGGCCATCATCATCTTGGTCTTACAGCGTGATTTAGAACGCCCTAGTCTCAATGAAATCCGAGAACCCGATGATGCTCGGGCCATTATTAGTTTGGTGTCACTGTTGATGATGTTATTAACCCTGTTGCCCCTAACGCCAAGTTTAGCCTTACGTTTGGGCATTGGCGGTTGAGCGGTCCTTGGGGGAATGATGTGGCCCTCAAAGGAGAAAAAACTGGCGAAAAACCTGGAAAACTCTCCGGGTTTTGGGAATTTATGCTAGAAGTAAGATGGTTTGTTTTTACGGAGCATTGTCGATAAATGAAAGCAATCGGAACCCATCTGGTCGTTGACGCCTGGGAATCCCCCGCTGAGTTGCTCAATGACCCAGAGTGTATTCGTGGGGCACTCATGGATGCGGTTTCAGTCGGAGGAGCAACGCTGATTGATTTATGTGTACACCAGTTCAGCCCCCACGGGGTAACTGCGACGGCTACCTTAGCGGAGTCTCATATTGCTCTGCATTCCTGGCCTGAGCATGGCTATTTTGCAGCGGATCTGTTTTTTTGCGGTGCAGGAAATCCTAGAAAAGCTCTGGAATTTCTCATTCAGGTGCTGCAAGCCAAACAGGCGAAGATCACAACGTTAACTCGCGGTTTTGAGCCAACGGCCCAAACGGAGTGGCTAACCACTTGGACGCCTGAAACTGAGACAGTTTCGGCTCGTTAACCTGCGTTATTAACGTCACTCTGGTAGCGATCGCAGTCTTCCCACATGGGAAAATCGCGATCGCGTTGCTATTGAGGCAGAGGTTGAGGACAGCCCCGCGAGAGAATAGGTTGAAGGTTAACCACAGCTCCCACCACCGCTACGGCTGGGGCTTCAAAACCGGTTGTTTCCACCTGTTCGACGATTGAGCCAAGAGAGCCGAGGAGTTCTTCTTGATCGGGACGGGTTCCCCAACGGATTAAGGCAATGGGGGTTTCTGGCTCCCGCCCAGCCTTGAGAAGACTTTCTACGATATTCGGGAGGTTCCGCACCCCCATATAGATGACAATGGTTTCGGACCCTTGGGCGATCGCCTCCCAGTTCACCTCAGGCCGATATTTGTCCACCATCTCATGGCCGGTGACAAAGGTGACGGAGGAACTGTATTGACGATGGGTTAAGGGAATCCCCGCATAGGCCGGGGCGGCAATTCCCGAGGTGACCCCAGGAACCACTTCCACCGGAACCCCCGCTGCCAAGAGGTCTTCCATTTCTTCGCCCCCACGACCAAAGACAAAGGGATCTCCCCCCTTGAGACGCACGACAACGGCATGACGTTGGGCCAGGTTGATGAGAAGTTCTGTGGTTTGCTCTTGCAGGAGGGAATGCCGGCCGCGACGCTTCCCGGCATGAATCCGCTGGGCCTGGGGGGCAATCAGGGCCAGGATCGGTTCACTGACGAGGGCATCATAGACCACCACGTCAGCACATTCGATGAGGGTTTTAGCTTTCACCGTCAGCAAGCCTGGATCTCCGGGGCCGGCTCCGACGAGATAAACTTTGCCCACGGGATCTGAAGAAGTCACCAAGGTTGTCAACGCAGTACGGCAGAATTAGAGAATACTGGTTAACATTTTGATATACGATGGCCCCTTTTGTCTGTATCAGGAGGAACTTTCTAGGCTAGGAATGGCCGAGATTGCGCCTTCTGAGTCGATGATGGCGGGGGTATCGGGTTCTGTTCGCGAGACAATTGCCTGAACAATGACTGTGCAAGTACAATTTCTTCCCAACGACGTGACAGTGGACGCTCAAGCCGGTGAGCCATTGCTAGATGTAGCCAAACGGGCTGGCCTCACGATTCCCACTGGCTGTTTGATGGGATCTTGTCATGCCTGTGAGGTCGAACTCAATGGTGAGGCCATTTGTTCGTGCATTACGGCGGTTCCGGCGGGGATGGAGAAAATCACGGTAGATCTCTATAGCGACCCAACTTGGTAGTTGGGTCATCATGGCGTTGTGCTGCTTTGTGCCGCTTCTACATGGCGTGGGCATAGAGTCCGGGTGAGTAGGCCTCGATGACGTTTCCGGTGTCGCCACAGGTAATCATCAGATAGTCGCAGTGGTGACACTCGGTGCGGATGAGACGGCTGTGGGTGAGATGATGCCGCTCTCCTGGACGACCACAGTTCGGACAGCGGATGGTTGTGGGTTCGGGGGTTAATGGGAGAGACTCTAAGGGAATTTTCATGGACGTTTAGGTTAAATTTGACTAAAAACGGATTTAAATAAAGGTAGGAATGACGTTGAGCAAGGGCTTCGTCAAGGGCGATCGCACCAGATGGGCTAATGGAGGCTGGGGTCTCAGTAAATCTAACGAGATACGATCACCCGAGTTTGATATTGTTGATAAATCTATTCCCAGTATAAGGCGATCCCAACTAGGTCTGGGGCAAGGGTTTGCTGGCCAAATGCCTGATTTTTAGGGCGTTTGCAGTCCATCTCAGGAATGTCACGCCCTGACGTCTTCTCCATAAATTCTTAATGTTTGAATTACCGGTTATCTAGGATCTCCCCCCAATGGGCCGGCGCTTGCCAAATGGCTTGTGGCAAGGGACTCCCTTGAGGTCTGTCTGAGAACTCGGGAACTGGATAGTCTTTAGCTGTTTATAATGTTAAGAATTGTTAAATTGTAAAAAATGATACAGAAAGTTGCTATACTCGTAAGTGCGGGAGGAAAAAACCCACCGCAACCTTTAATAATCGCCCTCGAGGAATAGTAATTATGTCTTTAAATGATCGCAGCCGAGCATTGATGAGCCGTCATCATCAAGCCATCCGTAACCGTCAACAGTCTTTATTAACCCGTGTATCTGAAGAAGCTGGGATTCCGGGAGAGGCCGCAGACCATTGGTCTCACGTTCAAGGTAAACCCTCTTACAACAACTCAATTTCCTATGATCGCAGTGGTGCGACCATGAGCTAACCGCTCTAGGTACTCTATCTTGGAGTTCGAAATCCCGCGTCTGGCCGAGTCCAGCGCGGCATTTTTTTGTCCAATTGCCCCTGGCCTTATCTTCCCCACTGCCCACTGCCCACTGCCTACTGCCTACTGCCTACTGCCTACTGCCTCCTTTTACCCCTTGCCCCTTGCCTTCTTCCCTCGTTATCCTGAACGAGTATCCTAAACTGAACCCCCCATGACCTCCCCCGCCTATGTACTGGTCGCCCATGGTAGCCGCGATCCTCGCCCCGACCAAATCGTGGCTCATTTGGCCGATCTCATGGCGCAAGAATTAGGAAATTGTCCCGTGGGAACAGCGGCCCTCGATTGTCAACCGGAACCGCTGCACCAACAACTGCTGAACTTTTATCACCAGGTACAACGGCCGCTGCGGATTTTGCCCCTGTTTTTGTTGCCGGGGGTTCATGTCAAAGAGGATATTCCCAGTGAAGTGGCGATCGCGCGATCGCAGCTTCCGCAGACGGCCTCCCTAGAGATTCTGCCCTATCTCGGCAGTCATGGGAGACTCTGCCAGGTGCTGCACGGGCAAATCCAGGCGGCGCCCCCATGCCAGGCCTGGATTCTCTTGGCCCATGGGAGTCGGCGGCCTGGGGGCAATGCTCCCATCGAGGCCCTGGCGGCACAACTCCCGCAACGAGTTGGCGTCCCGGTGCAGGCCGCCTATTGGTCCGTTGATCCCCGCCTAGAACAACAACTACAAAAATATGAGCAGGCCGGCTATGACCAGGTGGGGGTGTTGCCCTACTTCCTCTGTCCCGGAGGACTCACCGATGCCATTGCCGAGAAACTTGAGGCGATCGCCCGTCCCCGGGTTATCCTGACAGATACCCTCAGCCAAAGTCAGGATCTCCTCCATATCTTATTGGAGTTGTGCCAGGGAACCCCAGTCAGTTCAGGGGTCTAATCAGCGAGAATCGAGGCCCTTAGGGTCCTCCCAGTCGTTGGATTTGTTGGCGGGCCCGCTCATAGCAGTCCACTCGGCCCACATCCAGACAGGCCTGTGCCGCTCGTTCATAATCGGCGATCGCCCCAGAGCGATCCTGAAGCTGCTCACGGACTGCGGCCCGATTGAAATAAGGCGTGGGGGACTCATCATTGAGCCGTAAGGCTTGGGTATGGTCTTCCATGGCCCGTTGATAATCCCCTAACTCCGCATGAACTGTCCCGCGATTGCTGAAGGCCACCGGATTATCTGGGTTTAAGTCAATCGCCTGAGTGTAATCGGCGATCGCCCCCTCTAAATCCCCTAACCCACCCTTCGCCATGCCGCGATTACTAAAGGCTTTGCCATGGTTCGGGTTTAACTCAATGGTTTGGCTACAATCGGCGATCGCCTGCTCATATTGCCCTAAATTATAGTGAGCAATACAGCGATTGTTATAGGCTACCCAATCATCCTCCACCAACTCCAGGGCCCGAGTACAATCGTCCACCGCCGCCTCATAGTCAAATAAATTGAGGTTAACACTGCAACGGTTGACCAGAGCGTTCGTATGGTCCGGCTCTAACGCCAACACTTGGCTATAATCCTGTTGCGCCCCGCGATATTCCCCCATATTGAAGCGAGTCCGACCCCGACTGTAGAAGGCATTGACATGCTCAGGATCGACGCGAATGGCCTGGGTAAAGTCGGCGATCGCCTCCGTGGGGTTTCCGGCGGCCGAGTGCGCTAAGCCACGATTGAGATAGGCGTTGGGGGAAGCGGGATCTTTGAGGATGGCTTGCGTGTAATCTTGAATGGCAGAGCTATAATCCCCTAATTCATAGGAAATCAGGGCCCGTTGATAATAGGCTTCAGCATCATTGGGGGACAATTGCAGCACTTGGGAGAAGTCCGTCATGGCCGCTTCTAGGTCTCCGGACTGGATTTGAGCTAAGCCTCGGTTATAGAGGGAATTGTAATGATTGGGATCTAGCTCTAAGGTACGGCTATAGTCTTGGATAGCCTCGTCGAGATTTCCCTGATCGAAGTGGATATTGGCTCGTTGATAATGGGCTTCGATGTGATTACGATTGTGGTAAATGGCTCGATTTAACGCTTGTAATGCCAGGTCTTTATTGCCCTGTTCAACATTGGCAAGAGCGCGATGATAAAAGTCTTCAGCCCGGCCTTCTCGGGGACGTTGCCATAGCCACAGTCCCAGGCTTAAACCCAGGATAAGCAGAAGAAGGCCACCCGTCCATCCCAACCAGGACCGGGATGAGGACGACTTATTCGCCAGGCTTGGGGACTCGTCCTCCGGTAGCGCTGCTGCATCCTCGTTTCTGGTTTGATACCGTTCTAAGATGGGGGCCAAATCATCTAAGACGGCATGAGCAGACTGATAACGTTTGGTTGAGGAATACATCACCATTTTATCGATGATGGCGGCCAGGTCATCGGAGACTTGGGTGCGTTTGCGCCAAATCAGGGTTCCCGATTCGTCTTGCAGTTTGGGGAGGTTGTGAGGGGAGACGCCGGTGAGGGCTTGGATGGCGATCGCCCCGAGGGAATAGAGGTCACTGTTATATTGGGGGTTGCCCTGAAACTGCTCGATGGGCATGTAGACCGGGGTTCCGGCGGCGATGGTTCGCAGGGCATCGTCTTGAGCAATTTGTTGGCTGAGGGCCTTGACGGAGCCAAAATCAATCAGGAGCAGTTCTTGGTCATGGTCGCGACGGATGATGTTTTCGGGTTTAACATCGCGATGGATGACTTCATGCTGATGAACGAAGACCAGGATTTGTAGGATATCCCATAAAATCTGGGCTACGGCCGCTTCCGGGAGGGGTTGTCCGGGTAGGATTTCCTCGCTGAGGGGATGGCCATCGACATATTCCTTGACGAGATAGAGCCGTTCGTCTTCTTGGAAGTAGGCCAACAGACGGGGGATGCGATCGTGGCTGCCGAGTTGTTCGAGGGTTTCGGCTTCTTGTTCAAACAGCCGTTTCGCCGTCTGGAGGGATTCGATGCCTCCTTTGACGGCGGAGAGTTGCTTAACCACGCATTTGGGCAGGCCAGGACGGCGAACATCTGCCGCGAGATAGGTTTGGCCGAAGGCCCCTGATCCCAACATCTTAATGATGCGATAGCGTCTATCTAAAAGGGTTCCGATCACTAGGGTTTTGCTCGCACCTGCCACGTGAGGAAGCTCCGACTCCACAAATCTCTATCTTCGATTATACCGGACGATATTTTGAGCAAACGGCTGCTGAAAACACTCTCAAGAGTTACTGGTTCGATGAGATCAGATGAGATCGACGAGAATCATGGGGAATGTAAGTCTTTTTTCGCCGGTTCTGCTGGCGTTCGAGTTGCCGTTTGAGGCGCCAGATGTGAATCAGCCGTAAACTCCCGAAGTAACTGACGATCGCCAAAATCGTGGCCATGACGAGAGATCCTAGCAGTAAGTCTGCAAAAAACTCCCCAGTTTGGTCGAGGAAGATCTCTAAGGAGTTCCATTGAGAGGGAGCATTACTGCTCGATCCGAGGAGCAAGCGCCCGATTTGGAAGTTTAACCAATAGATGGGGAGATAGGTGAGAGGATTACTGATCCAGGTGCAGACCGCCGCGCAAAGCTTATGACCTCGGGCCCCCATTGCCAGGAGGATGCTGATGGGGGTTTGCATCCCAAACAGGGGAAAGCAACCTGCAAAGACTCCAACCGCTACGCCTCGGGCAATATACTCTGGGGGATCTTGGAGACGGATTAAACGCCAGTAGTAGTAGCGGGTAATCCGCCACCCCCGTTCTATCAGGTGAATGAGATGGTGAACCAGGCGAGAACCAAGCGGTTGAGTCATGAGTGAGTGCAAACGTTGAGATTGATGGGAACGGTGATCCGGGTTGCCCGGGCGATCGCCATCGCGAGAACTGTTGACTGTCCATCGACTGTACAACAGACTAGGATGAGAACGCCATGAGAAAGAGCAGTCACGAATGTCTGAAGCAGTGCTACGCCGGGATACGATTGTGGCCATTGCCACAGCGGTCGTCCCTCAACAGGGAAGTGTGGGAATCGTGCGGTTGTCCGGTGACGAGGCGATCGCCATCGCCAAATGCTTGTTTCATGCACCGGGAAAACAACCCTGGGAGACCCATCGCATTCTCTACGGAACGATTCGTCATCCGGGTACCTCGGCGTTGGTGGATGAAGCCCTGTTGTTACTTATGGTAGCGCCTCGGTCCTACACACGCGAGGATGTGGTGGAATTTCATTGCCATGGAGGGATGATGGTGGTGCAACAGGTGTTGCAGTTATGTGTGGAGGCGGGGGCCCGCTTAGCCAATCCTGGAGAGTTTACGTTACGGGCTTTTCTCAATGGCCGCATTGATTTAACTCAGGCTGAAAGTATTGCGGATTTGGTGGGGGCCCAGTCTCAGGCGGCGTCTCAGGCAGCCTTGGCGGGGGTTCAGGGACGACTGGCCCAGCCGATTCGTGATTTGCGCAGTCAATGTTTAGATATTTTGGCCGAAATTGAGGCCCGGGTGGATTTTGAGGAGGATTTACCCCCTTTGGATGAGGGGAAGGTGGTTGAGGATTTGGCGGCGGTGTTGAGGGAGATTGAGGCCATTGAGAAGACAGCTAGTCAGGGGGAGTTGTTGCGGACGGGGTTAAAGGTGGTGATTGTGGGTCGCCCTAATGTGGGGAAGTCCAGTTTGTTGAATGCCTGGAGTCGCAGCGATCGCGCCATTGTCACCGACTTACCGGGAACGACTCGGGATGTGGTGGAATCTCAGTTGGTGGTGGGGGGAATCCCGGTGCAAGTATTGGATACAGCGGGGATTCGCCAGACGAGTGATCGCATTGAACAGATGGGGGTGGAGCGATCGCGCCAGGCGTTGGAGGCGGCGGATTTGGTCTTGTTAGTCCTGGATGCAGTGTCTGGCTGGACGGCGGAGGATGAGGCGATTTATCAGCGGGTGTGCGATCGCCCCCTGATTGCTATTTTGAATAAGTGTGATTTAGTGGAGGTTCCCCCCCAACTTCCCTATATCCAACAGCCGGTTCTCACCGCTGCCGCCCAACAACAGGGGATTGAGGCCTTAGAAGCGGCAATTTTAGAGAAAGCCCACGCCCAAGACATTGAGACAGCTAATGTAGACTTCTGTATTAATCAACGTCAAGCGGCAGCGTTAACTCGCGCTAAGTCAGCCCTAGAACGAGTCCAAGAGACGATTACCGCCGAGCTTCCTTTGGATTTCTGGACGATTGACTTGCGGGATGGGATTCAGGCATTAGGAGAAATCACGGGCGAGGAAATTACCGAGTCGGTGTTGGATCGCATTTTTAGTCGTTTCTGTATCGGGAAGTGATGCCAATGAACCCTCATCGGTGGTATTTTATTGGAGCTGTAATTACCGTTGGAATTGTCGGGTTAAGTCTGCTGCTGATGAGTCTCCCAGGACTGCCTGAGTTTCCCGTTGGACTGCCGAGGACTTGCATCACCGGGGGCTGGAAGTTGGGACTCATCATCAGTCATGTGCTTAATTTTGCTCTAATTCCTCTAGCCATGAATGCTTTTTATGAGGGGTTGGCCGTTTTAGAGGTTCCCCGCAAGACCATTTTTTTCGGTCAAGTCGGCTTTGGCTTAATTATGGTAGGCATTGCCTCTGAAATTGGTCTGCATGTCGCTCAATGTTGGTACTACGAAAGTGACTATAGTGTCCTTAATTTTTTGTTTTATTTTTTCTTGGTATCTGGATTTATTTTATGGGCAGAGAGTTTAGTTAAACATCCCACTCAAATTGGTCGAGGGTTACGAATCTTTTTTGCTATCTCTTTAGTTTTTATATCTGTCTTCTATCTCTTGGGCTATCAAACCGGAGAAGATCGTCTAAAAATTCCCATTTTTATCATCTTAACGGTCATTTTTAGCGTCTTAACCTATCGAGGCTATCGTTTATTAAGGGACAAACGGGTATTTTGGGTTCCCTTCTTTTCCGTTGGCGTGAATTTACTTTTCGTGGCCCTCCTGAACCAATATGGAGGCGATCCCTATGAGAATCCTCAGGTGATGTGGAATGCCTTGTTTCATATCGGCCATGATGTCTTCGGGACTGAAGCCGGCCTGGCGATTTTTGCCCTGTTAATGTATCCCAAGGGGTTAGAGATGAGAAGGGACTGTTAAGGGAGAATCACATCTAGACGTAGCTAAAAAATGCCACTACTAGAAGCCACTTCTCCATTGGCAGTTAAATGTTTGAAGCAACAAAGATTTGAGATTAACAACTCGAATGACCTTTGATCCGTGATAGTTACCGTCTGGTTCATCTATATCTTTAATTTCAAATCCTATGTCTTGCATATCCCCTGCTTGAAGATTTATAACACCTTTAGCACCCGACTCGTCTTTTACTTCCAAAACATCTCCGTCACCTTTATCTGAACCGAGATCTACTTCCCAACAGACGATTTGATCTGTTATAATTAAAGGATGGTTAAAGATTTCATCAATAGAAAATTTGTACTTATACTCTAATCCCTTCAGAGACTTAGTCGAGTTAGGCTTTTCCTCTGCTATACTATCTAAACCTTGGGCCGCAAAGTTAAGTGGGCGAAGCCAAAACTTCTTATATGGAGAGTCGTCAGGAACAAGATTAGCAAAGACTGTATATAAAGCACCTACACCATGCTCTTCACCACTTGCTGGTTCATAGAAGCGTTTGTCTTTTAAAATATCTATATTTTCTACGTAAAAGTAGTGTCTTTTACACAGATTATCCTTACTTTCCCTAAATTTCTTTACCTGAATCTCTATTTTGGCAGAATTTATTTCACCATTTAAACGATCTACCAAATCTCTAAAAACATTATCTGTCTGATAAAAATTACTTACGAAGGACTCAATTTCTTTCAGGAAACGGGTGCTTTGTACCACCTTTTCAGATTCAGTGGTTAAAGAAGTTCTGTTTGTGACCAGGTCAAAACTACCATTGATCATGAAAACAAAGTGTCTCTGAGCTTTTGGATCAGATAAAACCGAGAATTTTACCAAATCGAAAACTTCGTTTAAAAAAAGCTGATTGTATTCGCATATTTTGATTCCTTCTGAACATAAAAAAGTACCTTGCTGAGAACTTAGTGTGATACCGGATCTACTACTTCCCTGTCTCCCCAATGCCTCATAGAAATCCAAAGCTGTCCTTGTACCGTCAACAGCAAATGCTAAACAGTATGTCTGACCTTCAAACCTGAAAGTCTTAGCTTTTCTCAACGAACAACGCAATGAACGGAGATATTTTAACTGAGAAGGTAATGATATTGAATCAGAACTAGGTCCAGTTTTTGTCTTTGTTTTTTTGATAGCTACGTAAGGATAACCCTGCTTGATTTCTTTTAGCTCTGCTCTATCATAGTCCCATATACAAAGACTACAATCCTTACTATAATAAGAGTTTTTAAACGCCTCTTCGTCCTTGACCTGAAAACTCGTACTTTCGGCATTAAGTCTGGTAACATCACCATGCTTAGTGTAATGTTTTATATATTCATAAATGTAAGGGTACTTAGAATCTGTTCCGTAATATTTTGAAAAGTCTTCTACTTCTAAACCCTTAACAAATATTAGTGTTCCATGGCTAAACTGACTAAACAAGTCCTTCAAGTCGTTGAGAATTGGGGCAGTCCGGGCATCGGGTTGATCTAGAAGAAACTCTAGAACAGCAAATGGGTCGTGCTCAGACTTAGGCTCGACTGTATAGCTTTCCCTTGGTAGATTTTGCTTGGGATTATCAATGTCGACATAATCCCAAGCGTTGTCTTGACTATCCTCACATCTGGTCAGTAGAGCAAATTTACTACATGCAAAGCAAAGCTTGGAACCCTGGCACTTATAGCCAACCGACCCTCCCTTAACTTTTGTAGAGTAACCAATAGAGAAGAATGCATCCATTGGTGAAATATCGTTTTTTACTCGAACTTGGCTAATGCCAGTGCCGTTATCAAAAAATATGAAGCCATGATACTGCAATAGAGTATATATTTTTATTTGAGTCGCTCCAGCATCATAAGAGTTTGAAATCAACTCTCTTACTACCTCACATGGGTCTTTTCTATTGACAGATAACTCGGACAATGTGTGCTTGTAACTAATTTGTCGTTTGATTTGTCGGCCAGCCATTATATTATTAATCCTCTCAATACCAAACGTTCACTCAGCCTTAGGGTTTAAAAGCTATAGAAAGCTATAGATAGTATAACTAAACGGTTGCCATTAGGATAGGGCAAATTTATGATTTTGTCAAGCTGGTTCTTAATAAATTTTGGATGGAGTCATCTGCAAATTGGGGGGAAGTTCATCGACGGCCCCCCATTGGGCTTCTAACTCCCGCAAAAAACGTTCCTGTTCCGCCCGCAAAATTTCAATATCTCCGCCGCCATTGAGAAAGGAAAACCAGACAATTCCCTTATCTTGGGTGGGTAGGGCCCCCGATAGGGTACTCACCGCATTGAGGCTTCCAGATTTTAAGACCGCGTAGGGAGGCAGGGGACGCACCGTTAAGATCCCCTCGGGTTCTCCGGCAACGGCCACCACATCAGCTAGGGTTAATCCTTCGGGGGCCAGTTCTCGCTGAATCGCTTGATACATCTGAATCACTGCCCGGGGTGAGATTTGATTCTCTCGCCCTAATCCCGATCCATTAATCAGTTGAATTTCTCGGGGGGAAACCCCAGTGGCCGCGATGACATTCTCGCGAACCACCTCCGCCCCACCTATGGCGTTAGCCAACATATGGGCGATCGCATTATTACTGTAGCGATTCATCAGCTTGAGGATGCGCGGTAGGGGTTGAGACTGATGGCCTAGGAGAAATTCTACGTCTGATTCAATGTCCGAGGGGAGGATCTCCAGGCGACGCACTTGGCCGGAAATCTCTAACTCGGGGCGAGGGGTGTCTGGGGGAAGGGTGCGATATTGGGCTTCGGCGTCTCCAGTCCAGAGGCGGGTGTTAAGGGCTTGTTTGAGGAGTTCTCCTGAGAGGACGCTGTCTTCCTCAAAGTTCATAAAGAAGTTACCGACGATAATTAGGTCTCCTGTCACCTCTTGTAGACCTAAATCGGCCAGTTGATTGGCGATGGCGATCGCCTCTTCCCAGACAAACAACGGGTCCATATCCCCCACCACCAGCAAATCACCCTCCAACACGCCATTGTTAATCTCTCCTCGTCGGAAAAACTGGGTCGAAAAGCGATGATCGAGGTCAAACTCACGCAAGGCGGCGAGGGTGGTGGCGATTTTGGTGAGGGAGGCGGCGGGGAGGGGAATGGTTCCACCAATTTCCCCTAAGAGGCGATCGTCGGTTTGTAGCCAAATCCCCTGTTGTTGGGGGTCAAAGCCTTGGCCACTGAGGCGATTGAGATAGGTTTGTATCTGTTGCTGAACCTCGAAATCGGGATCGCTGAGGGAGAGGGGGGAGGGGTCGGAGGTGGGAGAGGGAGAGGCAACTGGGGGACTGATGTCCTCGGGCGGGGGACTCTCAGAAGGCGTGCAACTGCCGAGGAGAAGGCTGGTTAGGATAATGGATAATGGATAATGGATAATGGAGAGATGAGGGGAGACTTTGGGGGCTTGTTGGGGTGGGGTCATCATGGGATTGGGATTTTGTTTTTGACCTTGGTAGAATGGAGATGAGACAATTCTAGGGAGCAGGTTCGTTGTGCGTGTTTTATTGCTTCTGGTTGCCCTTTTTAGTTTTATTTGGACGTTTCAAACCCCCTCGCTGCGACGGAGTAGTGGATTTTCGAGGGCTGATCAAATGGTTTTGGATCAGCTTTTAAATAACCCTGAAGATGTTATTACAGATTACTCTAAAATACAAAAAATACTCAAAATATTAAAGAAAGGTTCTAAACGTGACGTGTCTAAATTCTATCATAGCGTTCGCTATAAGATATTTGACTGGGCTAAGGAGTTTGGCAAGCCACAAGTTGCCCCTGTTTTCGAAGATATTGCGAGCTTATATTATCAAAAAACATTACCTGATGAAAAGCCGATTAAAGTAATGGAGCAAATCCATAAAGACTTTGACTTTCTCTGTAAGTCTTAGACAGTTTTAAGGGGCTATTGGCGGAAGATTACGATCGCCCTCGACGTAGGGTTGACCAGCTATCTTCCAAGAGTCCATATAGAACGGGGACCACGACTAAACTCAAGAGGCTGGAGGTAATTAAACCGCCAATAATGGCCACGGCCATGGGTTGACGCAATTCGGCCCCTGCGCCCCAACCGATGGCGATGGGCAACATTCCTAACACCGTTGAGGCGGTGGTCATGAGGATGGGACGAAAGCGCACCCGTCCGGTTTCGAGTAGGGCTTCAAAGCGGGGTTTTCCAGCTTTGCGTAGTTGATTGGCATAGTCCATCAGCAGCAAGGCATTTTTGTCTAATAAGCCTAAGAGGAAAATTGTGCCAATGAGGGAAATCATGCCAAAGTCACTTTGGGTAATGAGTAGGGCAAACAAGGCCCCAACCAGGGCTAAGGGCAGAGATAAACCGACCACTAAGGGTTCTAACAAGCGTCCGAAGGGCAGGATTAAAACCGCCAACATACAGATGACCGATAAGGCGAGAGTGCCGCCAAAACTGCGAAAGACGCTGGCAGCATTTTGGGCATCGCCGCCTAAGTCGAGGCGGATGTTGGGGGGGAGGAGGTCTTGGGCGATCGCCACGACGTCATCGCTGGCATCTCCGAGGGCCTGACCCTGGCGAAGATTGGCTTCGACATAGGCGACTCGTTCCCCGGATTTACGGCGGATACTGGTGAGGTCGCCCTCGGGGTCGGCGCTGGTTTCAATGTCGATTAAGCCGGGTAAATCACGGATGGCTGTGGCGATGTTGCGGGCGGTTTGGTTGAGTTGGTCGAGGTCATCGCCGAGGAGGGCAATTTGTAAGGGTTTGCTGTCGCCGATTTCGACGAATTGGATATCTTCAACGCTGACGCGGCTTCCTTCGGGCCGGGGGAGACTGTCTCGTAATTCACTTTGAACGCTGGCGGTGTCGAGTTGGCGATCGCCCCGCAGTTGAACGCTAAGGCGGCCGCGGTTGGGTTCACCTCGGTAGCCGATGAGGGTATAGACGGACTCCACATCGGGATGATCGCGGACGACGGCTTCTAGGTCGGCGGCGATCTCCTGACTGGCGTTGAGGATGAACACTCGCGGATCTGAGGCGGTCTGGGTCATGGGGCGATCGGGGTCCATCTCCTCCATTTGACCCGGGTCAAACTCCTCAAACTCCTCAAACTCACCGAAAGCGTCCGCATCTTCGGGGGAAAGGTCCTGGGGACTGGGAAACTCGGGTAGGGGGGCAGTGTAGAGGATGTTGAACTCGCCGCGATCGAGTTGGGGGATAAAGCCTTTGGGAATCAGGGGAATTAAGGCAATTCCTACGACTAAACTGAGGACGGCGATGGCGAGGGTTCGCCAGGGATGGGTGAGGGCGTTGCGGAGTAGGGGTAAATAGAGGCGATCGAGGAAGCTGGGGGCGGTGGATTGGGGGCGATCGCCCTGAGGCTGAGGTTTAGGTTTTAGCCAATAGACGGCGAGGACAGGGGAGAGGGTTCGGGCGACGAGGAGGGAGATGAGAACCGCCGCCGAGACGGTCAGGCCAAAGGGTTTAAAGAATTGTCCGATGGTTCCTCCCATGAAGGCCACCGGGAGAAAGACGGCGACAATGGTCAGGGTGGAGGCGGAGACGGTGAGACCAATTTCGTTGGTGGCGGCGATGGCGGCTTCGCGAGGGGGTTGTCCTTGGTCGAGGTGGCGGGCGATATTTTCGACTTCGACAATGGCATCATCGACGATAATCCCGATGGTTAGGGCTAGGGCCAGGAGGGTAATGGTTTCGAGGTTGAAGTCATACAGGGCCATGATGATGAAGGTTCCCAGGAGAGAGATGGGAATCGCCAAGGCGGTGATGAGGGTGGCCCAGAGGTTGCGCAGAAAGGCGAAGATGACGATGACAGCTAGGATAATGGCAAATCCTAGGGTGTCAATGGTGGCTTGGGTGGCTTCGCGGATAAAGTCGGCTTGGGTGGCGGCTAGGTCAATTTGAAGTTGGGGATAGTCTTGGTCCCAGGTGGCGACGGTGGTTTCGACCTGACGCACCACGTCTAGGGTGTTGGCGTCTCCTTCTTTGATAACTTGTAGGGCCAGGGCGTTCTCGCTGGCGAAGCGGATCAGGGTGGGGGCGTTGAGGCTAACGTCATCGGTGAGGAGGTCGGGTTCGCTGTCTTGGCTGATTTCAGCATCGCCGAGGAGATCGACGCGCAGGACTCCGGGGAGTTGTTCGAGTTGGGGAATGAGTTGATTGCGGGTCAGGGGGGCGATCGCCTCTAGGTCGCTGTCTGAGGTGGGCCGTAGGGCGTAACTGATGGCGGCGGATTCATTGAGGTTGAGGGGGATGACCTCAAGTTCTGTGTTGTCGGGGAGTTCTAGCTGGTTGAGGCGATCGCGGACGGCGTCGCTGGAGGGGGTTAGATCGACGCCGACGTTAAATAAGACACTAATGACGGTGCGTCCAGGATAGACGCGGGACTGGATATCGTCGAGACCGGGTAAATCCCAAAGTTGGGCTTCGATGGGTTCGGTGAGGTCGCTTTCGGTACGGATGACATCGTCACTGTCCCCGGAGGCGTTGACGATGACGACGGGAAAGGTGATGTCTGGGAAGAGGGCGTATTGGAGGGAGGAATAGGCGAAGAGTCCGGCGACGGCGATGGCCAGCCAAATGGCGATGGTCAACAGCCGATGCTGAATGGCCCATTTTGAGATGTTGAATCGTTCTCGCAGTGACATGAGCTATATCGTAGTCCCCATTGGTAGTCCGACTTCCCTCAGGTCTGTCTCTCCCCAGGTGGGAGGAACGTTTACCCCTGGTTTAGCGTCGATCTATACTATAGTCTCCCAGTACGTCGCCGTTTTTGTCTCCTCAATCTGGGGTGAGTTGAGGAGCAAGTGTTGCAGATGTAACAAAACGGTATAGAATCTGTAAAACTCGCGACATAATGGGAGTAACGAGGGTGAATCTTCCGTTGCTCGGATAACGTCTGTTTCTGGGAGATCCCAAGATTATGATTGCAACATCTTCTCTGTCAGGAGGCGATCGGGTTCTGACCGATACGCAACCCCAAAGCCAAGTCTATAAAGGACATCTGATTATTCCACGCTACAGTCGCGCCTGGTGGTGGGCGACGGTGATTGACCCCCATGGGGATGAGGTTAAGGGTCAGAGTGAGGGTCACGCCTCCCAAGACCAAGCCGTCGGTTATGCTAAGGGTCTGATTGATGGGCGATCGCCCTGGATGTGATGCTTGTTTCTAGAGCAGAAATCGCGGTGGAACGAGCCAGAAGAGTTCACTCTGGCCGATGATTTCCCCGTCATCTGGAAGATTGACGCCGATTACACCGGCTTTTTTGACAATTAGTTTTTCACGAACTTCTCCCCAAATGAGTTGTTCGGCCCACTGTCCTAAGTCGGGCTGATGTCCCACAACGGCGATCGCCACATCGCCGTTGTTGCCTGTTTTGGGGATGGTGTTGTACCACGTTAGCCAATCCTGCAACTCCCCAGCGGGAGCCAGGGTGGCGGAAATCTCGGGTTTGGTACTCAGTTTGGCGTTCACGAGAATTTCGGCGGTTTGCTGGGCCCGAATCAGGGGACTGGTGAGGAGATGGTCAAAGTGTAGACCGAGTTCTGCGAGCCGTTTGGCGATTTTACGGGTTTTTTTAACTCCAGCGTCGGTGAGGGGTCGTTGGCGATCGTCGGGATAGGTTTGGGGATGGCGATCGGCGGCAATTCCATGACGGATTAGATACAGTTGGAGCATAGTGGATACAGGATACAATTGACGCATTCAACGGTTAGTCCTACTTTGCCATCTTCTGGAGTCATCGGATCATGGGTAATTTTTCCCGGATGCTTACGAGATCTTGGACGAGCTTAGTTCGTAAGTTAACTCGACGGTTTCGTCACCTGCTTCAACGGGAAAAACCGTACCCGCAACTTAGGAAAACCTGTACAAAGTTAGAAGAGCAGCTTGAGACCTCTCGGGGTCAAACCCGAGTCTGGTCCATGTATATCAAAGCACTCTCCCTGGCGATGAGGTGTGATTGCCATCAACTTAGCCAAGTCATCCGGCAATTTGATTGCCAGTTTCAGCCACAGCAAAGCGGATCTCACCTCATCATTAAACGAGCCATCTCGCAGCTCCTCGATGCCAATCCGCAGACTCCACCATACCTAGATGCAGCTTGGCGACTCGCGCCCCGCCATCCTGACTCAGAGGCAGTGCGAGAGATTCAACGGCAAATTTGCCTACAATTGGCCGATCTTGGGGAAAGTAATCTGCTGCTTCAGCGAGTGATGCGATGGCATCAGTGCAACTGTCTCGCTCCAGGGGAGTTATCAAAGATTTTTGAGGTCTTTTTAAGAAAGCATTCCTTCGATAAAACGACCCCCTGGAAAGCCTTTTTTGAGCAGTTAAGCCCAGAAGAATTGCCGAAACTGCATCCCATCTATGCGCTCCTAGAGCGTTATCAAGAGGCGGCTGATCTAGCAGAAGCAGTCGAAAACTATGAAAGCGCTATCAACTATTTAAGTTCTCTCGATGGGGAGACAGTGGCTCAGCAGCAGCTAGCTCTGGCACAACAGTCTCAGAATTTAGACTGGATTACGCAAGCTCACAACCGCTTGGGAGACTATTACTGGAACACTGAGGATTTTACTCAGGCTTTTGAGCAGTTTCAACATGCCAATAACCGGGAAAAGGTAAGTGATTGCCAGAAACAACTCCGGAAATTTGCCGAGTCGATTTACTCTCGTCCTGAGATAGCCCCAGGCTGGATTCAAGACCTACGAGAGCTGGTGGAAACTCAAGCGAGAACTCAGGTTGAACAACAAGACTTTTTGCCGGCCATAGAGCTGTTGACGGGGGTGGCTCGTGCCTGGCGGGAACGGGGACAGACAGCAGAAGCTGAGCGAACTGAGTATTATCTCTCGGAAGCAGTGAGAACCGCTCGTTGTGCCTTTGAGTTGGAATTAAGTGAAGCGGAGTCTGACGAGGCAGTCCTGAACATTCGTCGGCATTGGAGCCAATTAGAAGAGGCGGCAGGAAACTATTTAGAAGCCGCACTTCATGCCGAACAAAATCAAGATTATTTTACGGCATCCCTGTTGTTTGAAAAAGCGAATGCCTTTGGTCAAGCGTTAGTGGCTTTGGAGTCTGTTAATCCTCAGGATGTTGACCCCCGGAAAAAAGCACAATTGCTTGAACAGGGGGGAGACTTTTTTATGGCGGCTCTCCTCTATGAGCGGTTGGGGGATCTTGACTCTGCCAGAACTCTCTACGAACAGGCCGGTGAATTTTTACGGGCCGCTGAACTGCGGGAGCGTCAAGTGGGTGCTGAGGAGAGGCTATTTGACCTCGATTTTCAACGGTTACTGGGAAAAGCCGGCCGGATTGAGCATCTCGCAGAGTTATGTGCTGCGAAAGCCGCTGAACCTCACCTGTCTAATCTGGAAAAAGTACGCCTGTGGCGACGAATTAAGGAGTTGGCAGATCTGGAGGTCCTAGGACCTAAATGGCAGGATTGTATCGCCGCTGAACTCCCTCAACTTGAGAAGTTTGACCAGGAGCAATTTCAGCAGCAAGCAGCGAACTGGTTTAAGGCCGCCAGTGCGGACGTGTTGGGGGCCTATAGTGATGTCATTGGCTTAGATCTCGGAACCAGTAATAGTGTGGTGTGTCTGTATAACAAACGGCAAGAAACCACCGAAGTTGTGCAAAAAAATGGAGGACAGCAATTTCCCTCGGTCTTTGCCATTGATCAGTTGGGACAAGAGTTGGTGGGACTCCCTATCTCGACGTTAATTCATAAATCTCCCCGTGCCATTATTACCGGTGCAAAACGGGAAATGGGAACTCAGCGAAAATTCAAAGTGGGGGATCAGATCTATCGCCCTGAAGAAATTTCTGCCCGTATTATTAACCATGCTCGTGAGTTGACCCGAGAGTACCTAGAGTGCAAAATTGCTCAAACCATTGTGCGGCTAGCGAGTCAGTCTCTGGGATTAGCGCCATCGATGGATTGGGTCAATGACGCGATGGCTCGCTATCTACCGACGATTCCTTTACAAAATTTCGTGATTACTGTTCCTGCTTATTTTAATGAGGCGCAAAAACAAGCGACTAAAACTGCTGGAACGTTAGCGGGTATTCATGTGTTGCGGCTGATTCATGAGCCGACAGCCGCGTGTTTGGCTCAGAGAGTCCGCAGTGATAAGGCCGAAACCATTTTGGTGGTTGATCTCGGGGCAGGAACCCTAGATTTATCCATTATTCAGGTCGGGGAAGGGGTGTTTGAGGTCATTGAGATTGAAGGTGATAACAGTCTGGGAAGTTCGGATCTCGATGAAATTATTTATACTCACATGACCAAGTCTCTCAAGGCTGATTTTGGGGAAGATCTCCCTCGAAATAGTCAAGCGGCAACTCGGTTACGTCAGGCTTGTGAAGAACTAAAGATTGAGCTATCTTCCCAGGTAGAATGGACGATTGATTTACCGGCTCTACTTGGCAATCGTCAGATTCACCTCAGTTTAAGTCGTCCAGAACTCGAGGACTTAGCTCGCCCTTGGTTAGAGCGTATCGAGACAATTTGCCGTCGAATTGAGCAGAAGCCAACTCGTGTGTTGTTGATTGGGGGCGGGGGGCAGATGCCGGCGGTGCATCGCTGTCTTCAACGGGTCTTTAATCAAGCGGCGCATTCTGTTTATGACCCTCTGACGGTGGTGGCCCGTGGTGCTGTTCTACAAGGGGCAATTCTCCAAGGAGATGTTCAGGAAGCACTGTTAATTGATGTGGTTCCCTTTAGCCTTGGCATTAAATGTCGGGTGGCTCCGGGGCAGTTCAAGTTTGATTCAGTGATTGCTAAACATACCTCTATTCCAATTGATAAGACTCGGTGTTATACCACGACAGAAGATGGACAAACTCAGGTCAGGATTGAGGTTTTTCAGGGGGAGTCTCCCTTGCCTCAGGAGAATTTTAAGGTCGGTGAATTTGTGTTAGAGGGAATTCCTATCGCTCAAGCCGGAGTTCCTAAAATCAATGTGACGTTTGAGATTGATTCAGACTGTTTGCTGACGGTGACGGCCCAAGATGCAACGACGGGGAACGTCAATAGTATTACTATTGTGGACTCTCACTTGCTGACTCCGGCTCAAACTGAGTCTTTGAAAAAACAATTCTGGAACTCACAAAACTATCAAAAGTCTCTGTCCCGTCTCAAAGAGTTGATTGCTGCCTTACAGGCGGGTCTTGAGGATCATGAGTATGCTGATCTGGCCAATCTGTCGGCACGGTTTGAGAATCGTCTTGAGATCTACCAACAAGAGCGCGAACGGTATGTACCCACTCCTCTTGATAATGACATCTTATTTGAGATCTACCGCGATCGCAGCCAACTGAGCGATCGCGCGCGCTTGAATTTAGATCAGTGGGGGACGTTGCGTCGAAGCATTAACGGTTGGTTAGAGCAAACTCAGAGGATTGACTGGCGATCGAAGGCAATTGAAGCTCAAGTTAATCAGTTTGTTGAAGAAGGAGAACGGCTCTTACCGCGCACACAAAAAGCCTCTCGGGATATTATTGCAATGGCTTCGACGTATCGCAAGTGGCTGAGTGTGCTGGACAATTTACCCATTGATTTAGAGGGTGATCCAGAATCCCTGGCGCAGCATTTTTTGCGTCTACAGCGATATGCCGAGGCTCAAGAACAGTTTGAGCGACTCACCCCTCCCCAGTCTCGCCGTCAGATGGAACTGGGACTGGAAATTTTGGCTCGCTCGCGACAGCGAGAGGCTTATCTAACTCAGTTAGAGACGTTTGGCAGCCGTTTGGATCTCCATCGTCCAGATTTACAGAATTTGAATCAGACTGTTCGTCGGTATCGTTCTTCTGTGGTCTGTATCCAGGCGCGTTTGGGAGGTCAGCTAGTCAGTGGTAGTGGTTTTGTGATTGGCCCCCATCTAATTGCGACCCACCGTTATATGGTCATGGAGCCTCATGGTGGAGGTTTGCTCCCGACTCAGGGAATCTCCATCATCATGGCTCAAGAGCGGTTGACGGTGAAGTCTGTACACCTGCCAACCTCGACAGAGGATGATATTGTCATCCTAGAAGTCCATCCCAGTTCCATGACTCTCAACCCGTTACGCTTAGGGTTCTCGGAACTGGTGGAAGTGGGGGACCGAATTTTTACTCTGGGCTTTCCGGCTTTGGAGAGTCATGAGTTTGAAGACAACCTATATTGCAATTTGGGGTTGATCAACCGTATTCGTCCGAGTGAACATTGTAGTGAGTGGATTCTTGAGGTTAGTGTTCCTTCGCAACCGGGAATCAGTGGTGCGCCCATCTTCAATCAATGGGGGGAGGTGATCGGTATGTTAACCCTTGGGACGATAGGATCTCAACCCCTGGGTCAAGGAGGAGGGGGGAGTGGGCCATCGGTCTATGCACTGCCGATTCAACTCTTACGGCGCTTAGTCGGTGAACTGAGATAGATTTGTGCGTTTTAACACCATCAGCGGGACGATGACCAATTAGACTATTGATATCAGAATTTTAGCTAATACGAATAATGAAAACGCTGTCATGGTTTCTTGGCTTGGCAGTTCTCGGACTGCTGATTGCGTTGGGCTTCTCGCCGCTGCATCAACCCTTCCTCCGGGCAGATACTCCCCCAACTTCGATGACGCTCACGGTCTCGGCCGCCTCGGATTTAAGGGATGTGTTTCCCAAAATTGCTACATTATGGGAAGACAAAACGGGGCATTCTGTACTGTTTAATTTTGGGTCCACGGGACAACTCGCTCAGCAAATTGCCCGGGGTGCGCCGGTGGATTTATTTGCCGCCGCGAATCGCCAATTTGTGGAAGATTTAGACCGAGAGGGCTTAGTGTTTCCGGAGACGAAGGCCCTCTATGGGGTGGGACGAATTACTCTCTGGCAACGGGAGGAAGATTCCCTAGAGATTAGCCAGCTTGAGGATTTACTACGGCCGGAGGTGACGCGAGTGGCGATCGCCAACCCCAATCATGCCCCCTATGGAACCGCTGCCCGCGAAGCCCTGAAAACGGCCGGACTTTGGGAGGAATTACAACCGAAGTTGGTTTTAGGGGAAAATATCAGTCAGACTCAGCACTATGCCATCACCGGCAATGTGGATGTGGCGATCGCCGCCCTCTCGATTAGTGTGGAGAAACCGGGACAGTGGGTTTTGATTCCTGACCATCTCCATCACCCCCTCGAACAAATGCTGGCTGTGCCCAAAAATGCCCCCCATCCTGAGGAAGCGAAACAGTTTGCGGCGTTTATTAATGGAGAACAAGGACGGCCGCTGATGGAAAAATATGGTTTTGTTGTCCCCGAGTCTCCCCCAACGCCATGATTTGGCAGCCGTCGCTTCTCTCGTTACAGGTCACTCTCACCGCGAGTCTATTTATCTTTGTGCTGGGGTTGGGGTTGGGGACGCTTTTGGCGAAACGCCGCTTTCCGGGCCAACTGTTTCTGTCTACTCTGTTGAATTTACCCCTGGTGTTACCGCCGAGTGTGGTGGGGTATGGGTTGCTGTTGGGGTTGGGCCGGGGAAGTCCGATTCGAGAGTGGTTGGGGATTGATATCTTGTTTACTTGGCAGGCGGCGGCCATCGCCTCGACGGTGGTGGCATTACCGCTGATGGTTGAGTCTACCCGAGCGGCGATCGCCAATGTCAACCCGGAACTCGAAGCGGCGGCCCGAACTCTGGGATCGACGGAGGGGGAAATCCTGCTGAGAATTACGCTTCCGTTGTCCTATCGGGGCATTTTGGCGGGATTTACTCTCAGTGTCGCGAGAAGTTTGGGGGAGTTTGGGGCGACGCTGATGGTGGCTGGCAGTATCCCCGGACGGACTCAAACGCTGCCCCTGGCGATTTATGATGCGGTGGAGTCGAGAGATTATGACCGGGCCAATATCATGGTGATGATTATGGTGGCGATCGCGGTGATCTTTCTCTATTGGGTGAGGCGGTTGGAAGCTGACCAAAGCAAATAAGTTTAAACTTAGACCAACTTATGTCTTTGACGGTTCGCATTCAGAAAAAACTTCCTAATTATCATCTTGATGTTGCCTTTTGCGTCGAGGATGAGCCTTTGGGCCTGTTGGGAAGTTCTGGATCAGGCAAAAGTCTGACCCTGCGCTGTATTGCGGGGATTGATACGCCCGATTCTGGCATGATTATTTTGAATGATCGGGTTCTCTATGATTCTCGGCAGGGGATTAACCTCCCCAGTCGCGATCGCCGCTTGGGGTTTGTCTTCCAAAACTACGCTCTCTTTCCCCATCTGACGGTTTGGCAAAATGTCGCCTATGGGTTAAAACGCTATGGCAAACAGGAACGATTGCGCCGGGTGGCCCAACAACTGGATCAGGTGCAACTGTTGGGGTTGGGCGATCGCTATCCCCATCAACTCTCTGGGGGACAGCAGCAACGGGTGGCCTTGGCCCGGGCCCTGGCCCCAGAACCGGATCTCTTACTCCTCGATGAGCCGTTTTCTGCCCTGGATGCTCATCTACGCAGTCAACTGGAGACACAATTGAGTCAAACCCTGAGCCAATATCCGGGCTTAACGGTATTTGTCAGTCATAATTTGGAAGAAGCCTATCGCCTATGTCCCCATCTGGCGGTTCTCTGTCACGGAACCCTGATGGCCCAGGGGGCCAAGCAAAGCATTTTCGATAATCCCGGAACCCTGACGGTGGCGCAATTGACGGGATGCAAGAACTATTCTCGGGTAGAACGGCTGTCAACTCACAAAATCCGGGCCTTGGATTGGGCTTGTATTCTGGACACTCCGGCTTGGGTGTCACCGATGCAAACCCATGTGGGGATTCGCGCCCATCATATTGCCTTTTTGGATAGTTTGGAGGGGTCTAATTGCTTCCCGGCTTGGCTGGCGGGGAGTAGTGAAACGCCTCACCGGCAAACGCTTTATCTGAAGTTGGGGGAACCGCCGGTGGATTCTGGGGATTACCATTTACGGGCGGAGGTGTTTAAGGAGAGGTGGCAACGGTTGACGTCTCGTCCGTTTCCTTGGTATGTGGGGTTGTCTCCGTCGCGTTTGTTGTTGTTGGAGGGGAACCACGGAGTTACGGAGGACAGGGAGTAAGAGAGGAGGGGGAGAGGAGATCAATCTCGTGGGTTGAAGCCGCTGAAACGAGCTTTTTTGAGGCGTTTCCATTTCCCTCGGGGGGCGAAGTCAAGGAGGGAGCGATCGCCCTCGGCGTCGGATAGCCAGATCGCGGTGGGATCGTCGGAATCGTCGGGGATCGTTTGCAGTCTGGCCCAGAGGGGACGAATTTCTAGGGGATAGGTTTTAGCATCAAATTCGGGCGTCAGTCCGGCTTCGGCTAGGAGTTCTAGGTCTCGTTCGAAGGTGCGGATGAGACGTTTGCGGGTGTCGCGATCGCCCTCGGCTCGTTCCAGTTTAGCCCGGCCATAGGCGATGGTCATCAAGGTTGAGACTCGTAGGGGACTCTGGCGGCCAAAGCGGAGTTTAAAGATGAGCCAAAACAGCGATCGCACCATTCCAGGATGTTGTTGCCAGTTGCGAAAGGCCAGTTCGATCCAATCGGCTTCGATGTTGGTGGTTTGATAAAATCCCCGTCCTTGTTGCTGGCCTTGGGGATTCAGGAAATGCTGAACCCAGGGGCCAGGACGAATGGTAAGGGTAAAGCCACTGGGATGTCTCTGAGATCGCTGAGGGGGATGATGGTCAAACTGGACTAATTCCCAAAGGGGATGTTCGGGTTCTTCAAAGGCGGGAATGTCCCCCTGTTGTAGCCAACGAATTGCCACCCGCAAGCGGCTGACTTCCCGGACTAAACGCTCTAGGAGATTGAGTTTGTCATGCTGACTGAGATCCCGTCGTCGTTGCAGTCCGAAATAATGAGCCAGGTCGCGATCGCTCACCTGAAAAACGTCTTGCGTGGGGTCTGAAAGTTGGGTAACTTTGGCGCCATAAATGAGATGTAGACAGGCGGAGCGAATATCAAATTCGGCAATGTCTGAATGGGATTTACTCTGGGGATTGTCTCCCTCAATCCAGAATTGGAGTTCTCCGCGTCCCCGTTTTACGGGTTTATGATACGTCCAACGAGAGCCGTCCCAACTCCAAGGAATATCGTGTCGCTGGGCTAACAGATTACAGCCTTCCCAAATGACGAGGGGGGAGGCCATACTCAGGGGCAGTTTTCGAGGAGCATTTCGATGGGAGGGAGACTCGTCTGCTGGCTCTAAACCCTTGTGGTGAGAGCAGTTTGAGCCGACGGGAAGCCAGCTTAAGTCTAGGACGTCCATGGGAAGAAATCGCCGAGACTGAGGGTAAAATTGCCGATATAGATCGTGGGGGAAACAGATATCAGGACATTTTTGGCAACTTGGATAGCTTGAGATGTGTGAGAAGGACATGATGTGCCTGGGTTGAATAACAAATAAAAAATGAACAGTCCAAAATTTAGAGTTAGGGTTGCTTGTGATATCTGGATCTTGGAAATTGTCTATTGAGCTGAGATTAGGAGGTTGCCAGGTGAATTTATATTATTTTAGGTTTTATAGCAATTTATACTTTTTTGAAAGTCGTTTTCGTTTATAAAAAATTTAGTCTTTTTACATCCATCTTTGGACTAAAACTATCATGCAAGCTACAGCGAATAAGGTTTTGAAAGGAACCATCAAACATATCTCTTTAGGATCTGTCAATGCTGAGGTTACCTTAGAGATCAATCCAGGGGTGGAAATTACCGCCATGGTAACGACGGCTTCGGTGGACAAATTACAGTTGAGTCAGGGGAAAGAAGCGTATGCGATCATTCAGGCTAGTCAGATCATGATTAGTGTGGATTAACTGAAGAAAATTTCCCCCCTCTTGAGTGGTCCTAATCACGGCTCAGGAGGGGGGAGATGAGGCCGCCAGAGCTAAGACTTCGTCTACTCCTAAGCCTCGTTTGAGTTGGGTGGCTCGTACTCGCACCGCATCGAGCAGAAGTTGTTGATGATGCTGGCTGGTGGGAGTTAGGGGGGGCTGATGGTGTTCTAAACAGGCGGCGATCGCCCGTCGCCCGGAATGTTTGCCGATCCGGATCTGATGTTGGGTTCCCAGCCATTGTGGGGGGAAGGGTTCATAGGTTTGGGGATTTTTGAGGATGCCGTCGGCATGAATCCCCGATTCGTGGGTAAAGATGTTCTCACCGACGATCGCCTTCCAGGGGGGCAAGCGTCCACCCTGAATCCATTGTTGAACCGTTCGGGACAGTCTCAGCAGTTGACGGCTATCAATGCCGAAATCCCAACCCTGGAGGCGACGCATGGCCACCACCACTTCTTCTAGGGCGGCGTTCCCCGCTCGCTCGCCAATACCATTGACGGTGACATCGACAACCCTGGCCCCGGCGCGCAATCCCGCTAGGGCATTGGCGGTGGCCATCCCGAGGTCATCATGGGTATGCACTTCCACGGGAATGGTTAGGGACTGCACCAGGCGTTGCACCTGTTCCCTCATCT
Source organism: Sodalinema gerasimenkoae IPPAS B-353 (assembly GCF_009846485.1). Classification (GTDB taxonomy): domain Bacteria; phylum Cyanobacteriota; class Cyanobacteriia; order Cyanobacteriales; family Geitlerinemataceae; genus Sodalinema; species Sodalinema gerasimenkoae. The sequence continues at coordinate 4,717,390 of NZ_ML776472.1, read as the reverse complement.
GAAAGGGATCGAGGATGCCGACGGTGTCACAGAAGCGAAATCGCTGTGCGCCTAGGTGTTGCGCTGTTTGAGCAACGGCTAATAGAAACTCAGGATCGGCTCGTGAGGCATCTTCTGCCCCGACGGAGATAAAGGTACTGCGATCGCGGGCAAAGCTGAGACTCTCGTGCAACTGCTGCCAGACTCGTTGGCGATCGCCCCCAAACTTGGCGGCAATGTGTAGGTCAGAAACGGGAAGGGAAATATGCACCCGTTGCAACCCACAATTAAAGGAAGCAGCTAGATCCGAAATTCGCGCCCGGTTCCATCCCAGGAGTTCGGCGTTGAGATGACTGTTGACGAGCATGGTGATGGCCAGGGCTTCGTCACCGCCCATGGCAGCTACCCCAACCTCGATTTCTGGGACACCGATGGCATCGAGTAATCGGGCGATCGCGAGTTTCTCCTCTGGGGTTAAGGCCACCCCTGCCATCTGTTCCCCATCCCGTAGGGTGGTATCGAGTAGCCGAGGTGGGAGAGGGTCATGTCCAAACGCGTTCTGACAGTCGTTCATGATGGCTTGTCAACATAATTGCTCACGTAATATCCGTAAATTCCCCTAGGGACTCCAGTCAGATTTTGCCCTAGGGAATCTGAAGCACCGCCCTAGCATAACATTACCGATTAGAGATAAATGCAATCTTAGATACAAAATGTAGGTTTATCGGAGCTGGCGATCGCCCATTCAACTCATTAAAACAGGACTGATAACCGGCGGACAGAATCTGTTTACTCAGATTTATTGGATTTTTTTGCTAGAAGTGATACGAAAAAACAAATATTGAAAACAATTTAATTTTTTCTTAATATTTCTCGTTTGGTTTATTAAGAAAATCTAAAATCCTTACTATACAAGGATTATGGCTATCGGTTAAATCTGTCGTTTGATGTACTTCAACGTTTTACCTACCCCATGATACGGGTTTATTTCCTCAGTTACCCTCAAAATAATCGGAACGATCCTGGCTCAAGTCTAACAAATAGATGCTAGACCCCCACCCCCCAAAAAAAATTTATAGGTCCCTAAAGCCCCAAAAGAATAGACTTTAGAGCGATGCGTCGATTTGGTAATGACAACGCCTATAACTCTGAGAGGATGTCTTAGAGTGACATCAAGGACATCAGGGTGTTTACGCATTTCTTTATCCGTATAAATGCTTACAAAATTCCTTGACCTTGCCCCTTACTTGCCCCTCACGTATTGATGGAGGAGATACATGACTCTTAGCCCATCGAGATCCCCCAGTACCCGAACCTTGCCGGAACCGACAGCCCGTGTGGCCGTTGCCACCCAAGGCCGAGGCTTAGTGGATACCCACTTCGGCCATGCCAGTCAGTTTCATATCTACGATGTGAGGCGATCGCACGCCGAGTTCATCGAAGTACGTGATGTGGCCCCCTACTGTCACGGCCCAGAAAACAGCCCCGGGGACTTCAGTGCCCTTCTCGAAACCCTGCAAGACTGCCAAGCGGTTATGATTTCGCGCATTGGCATCGAACCCGAGGATCGTTTGCGAGATGCCGGCATCGAACCGGTACAAGTCTACGACACCATCGAAACGGCCCTATTTAGCTTTTACGATCGCTACCGTCAGAGCGTCACCTAACCCCAGCCCCTCACCTCGCCCCCGCCATGTCAGTCATTTATCTTGATAACAACGCCACCACCTGCGTCGCCCCTGAAGTTTATAGGGCCATGTCGCCCTACTTCACGCAGTTTTACGGCAATCCCTCCAGTATGCACCGCTTTGGTGGACAGGTTGCCCGTGGCCTGCGTGAGAGTCGCGAGGCCGTCGCCGCCCTGATTCACGCCGAAGCCAATGAAATCATCTTCACCAGTTGCGGCACTGAGGGAGACAATGCCGCCATCCGCGCCGCCGTCGACAGTCAACCAGACAAACGCCATATCATCACCACCGCCGTTGAACATCCCGCCATCCTCAAACCCTTACAACGGCTGGAAAAACAAGGCTATGCTGTCACCTATTTAGGGGTGGATAGCAAAGGACAACTGAAGTTAGAGGAGTTGCGACGGGCCATCCGTGACGACACGGCCCTAATTTCGGTCATGGCCGCCAACAACGAAACTGGAACCATCTTCCCCATTGAACGCATTGGCCATCTGGCCAAGGAATGCGGAGTGTTATTCCATGTGGATGCGGTACAAGCTGCGGGCAAGATTCCCCTAGATGTCAGCAGTGGTTTAATTGATTTCTTGGTTCTCTCGGGTCATAAGTTCCATGGCCCGAAAGGGATTGGCGTGTTATATGTCCGTCGTGGGGTGCGTTTCCGTCCCTTACTGGCGGGGGGCCATCAGGAACGGGGACGACGAGGCGGAACGGAAAATGTCCCAGGGATTATCGGCTTAGGGACAGCAGCGGAGTTGACGCTGAAAACCTTTGACGAGGATCATACGCGGATGAGTCAGTTGCGCGATCGCCTCGAACAAGGCATTCTCAGCACCATTTCAGACACGCAACGCAACGGCCATCCCGGCTTACGGTTACCCAATACTGCCAATATCGGATTTAAATATGTTGAAGGAGAGGCGATTTTACTGTCTCTCGATCGCGAGGGGATTTGTGCCTCGTCGGGTTCGGCTTGCACGTCGGGTTCGTTGCAACCGTCTCATGTCTTGCGGGCCATGGGCTTACCCTATACGCTGCTGCATGGTTCGATTCGCTTTAGTCTTTCGCGCTATACCACCGGCGCTGAGATTGAACAGGTGTTAGGGGTGATATCGCCGATGATTGGACGATTACGAGATCTCTCTCCCTTTTCCCGAGACAACGAAGCCACGCATCCCTGGTTACAAGAACAAACTCAACGAGTCGGCATTGCCTAACCCCGATTGCCGGAAGAGAAGAGGGCGACCACAAGGGTACGCCCCTACCTGTTATTTATTCTGGAAGGAGCCTCATCATGTGGGATTACACTGACAAAGTTATGACCCTGTTTCACGAACCCCATAATATGGGGGCGATCGCTCCAGAAGACTGTACAGACGGAGAGGCGATCGCCGTCGGTGAAGTGGGAAGTATTGCCTGTGGGGATGCCCTGCGGCTGCATCTACGGATTCAGAAAGCCAACGATCTGATTCTTGATGCCCGGTTTCAGACCTTTGGCTGTGCCAGTGCGATCGCCTCCTCCTCGGCGTTAACGGATCTCGTCAAGGGCAAAACCCTCGATGAAGCCTTGCGCATCGACAACCGCGCCATCGCTGACTTTCTCGGGGGACTTCCTCAGGAGAAAATGCACTGTTCCGTCATGGGACAGGAAGCTTTGGAAGCTGCCATTGCCAATTATCACGGTGTGGCGATCGCCGTTGAGGATGATGATGACGAGTCTCCCCTGATCTGTCAATGCTTTGGCGTGACCGAAACTCGTATTAAACGAGTCATTCGCGACAATCATCTCACCAGCGCCGAAGAGGTGACCAACTACATTAAAGCCGGTGGCGGGTGCGGGTCCTGTTTAGCGGAACTCGATGACCTCGTGGCAGAAGTCTATGAGACTCCCACCGCCACCACTGAGTCAGGAACTCCCACCGCCTCCAGGCCCGCTCAACCTGTTGAAGAGGAAGAGCCGGTTTCGCTTCCAATTGTCAATCTGACCAATTTACAGAAAATCGCCTTGATTCAGTCAGTCTTAAATCAGGAGATTCGTCCCGTCTTACTTGAAGATGGTGGGGATGTGGACCTCTATGATGTGGATGGCAATTTGGTTTATGTGTCTCTCCAAGGCGCTTGTGGGCAATGCGCCAGTTCTCGCCTGACCCTCAAAGGGTTTATTGAACGAACTTTGCGCGATCGTGTTGCCCCAGATTTAGTCCTGGAAACCCTGGATGTCTAGGAGTAACCGCCTCATCTAGCCATCATTTAAAAATTGAATTCTAGAGATTGCTGTAGAGTTTGTCTGTGCACTCTACAGCTTTTTTAATGAGGAAATCTCGTAGTACCTGGTCAGCGAGCGATAGTCGAGTTGCGGTCAGCGAGCGATAGTTGAGCTAGGTTTGCATAAGAACATAAACTTGACAAATATAAAGGGAGTCTTAAAATCCATAAAGAATAGTTTTATAGGGTTTTTTTATTAAGAAAAAATTAAACTGCTACAAATACTTCAAAATACGCAGTAAATAACAATAAATAAAACTCTTATTTTGCAATAAATGCTACAGTTGCTGTTAAAAATAAGACCTATAGTAGATTCAGATGAAAAAGGAGAAACAGAGATTTTTCTAGTCCGAAATCAGAACAACCTCTGCTACCCAGATCATCTTGGACAGGACGAGCGTTTAGAATGAGTAGAACGTTCTAACTCTTCTCAGCCTCAAGCGCTATTCTGCCCTAACAACAGAACTTTAGATTCTACAAATACGAGGTTGAATCATGCGTAAGATTGCTGTTTACGGAAAAGGCGGAATCGGCAAATCCACCACCACACAAAACACCGTGGCAGGTTTAGTCGAACTCGGTCGCAAAGTCATGATTGTCGGTTGTGACCCCAAAGCCGACTCCACCCGTCTCCTCCTCGGAGGCTTGCACCAGAAGAGTGTTTTAGACAGTCTGCGGGAAGAAGGAGACGAAGTCGAACTCGAAGATATCCGCAAAGAAGGGTTTGGCAAAACCCTCTGTGTGGAATCCGGCGGTCCCGAACCCGGTGTTGGCTGTGCTGGACGGGGGATTATCACCTCTATCAGTATGCTCGAACAACTCGGGGCGTACGATGAAGAAGTGGGTCTCGACTACGCCTTCTACGATGTACTAGGAGACGTGGTTTGTGGTGGCTTTGCCATGCCAATTCGGGAAGGAAAAGCCCAAGAAATCTACATCGTCACCTCCGGCGAAATGATGGCAATGTATGCCGCCAACAACATCTGCCGGGGGATTCAGAAATACGCTGGTACCGGTGGTGTACGTCTAGGTGGACTGATTTGCAACTCCCGTAAAGTGGACCGGGAAGATGAGTTAATCTCTGCCTTGGCCCAATCCTTGGGAACACAAATGATTTACTTCATGCCCCGGGACAACATTGTTCAACACGCCGAACTGAACCGCCAGACGGTGATTGAATATGCACCGGAATCTGAGCAGGCAGAACACTACCGTAGCTTGGCGCGGGCCATCGATGGAAACACCAATCATGTGGTTCCCAAGCCTCTAGCGAACGAAGAACTCGAAACCCTGCTCATGGAATTCGGACTCTACGCTACTGTCTAAGGTTGCGGCTTTAGCTGTGCAACGTTTATCCCCCAAACTCTGTGGGGGGAGACCTTCCCCCCTTTTATTGTTCATTGCTCATTGCTGATCATGACTAACATTATGATACGGGCGATCGTGCGCCCCGAAAAAACTCCCGATGTTTTGCAATCCTTGCTCGATGCAGGCTATCCCGCCGTCACCAAAATTGATGTCTTTGGACGCGGTAAACAGCGGGGACTGAAAATCGGCAACGTGGTTTACGACGAACTCCCCAAAGAACTGTTGATGCTTGTCATTGACGAACGCCACAAAAACGCAGTAATTGGCATTATTCTGGATGCCGCTCGCACCGGAACTGAGGGCGCGTACGGCGACGGTAAAGTCTTTGTCAGCCCTGTCGAAGAGGTCTATACCATCAGTACCGGAGTCAAGGAAACTGCTGACGCGAAAACCACCGTCACCGTTTAGTCCCTAATCCTTGTTCTCCCTAACTGTGAGGTCGCGTCAGAACGCGAAACAGACCCATGAAAGAAGTTTTAGCCGTAATTCGCATGAACCAAATCGGGCGCACCAAACAGGCGCTCGTGGATGCCGGATTTCCTGGATTCAATGCGGTTAAAGTGACCGGACGAGGGCGACAGGCCATCGAAGCCGAAGCCGTCGAAGCCCTCAATCAGAATCCCGAGTATGCCACCGAAGTTCTCCCCCTTCTGGGGCGAATTCCCCGACTGATTCCCAAACGCCTTCTCAGCATTATCGTTCCTGACGAACAAGTTGAGCCGGTTGTCACCGCCCTCATTCGCACGAATCAAACCCGAAATCCAGGTGATGGCAAAATCTTCGTCCTCCCGGTGACTGAGACGGTTCGCGTCCGCACCGGAGAAATCGGACGAGTTGCCCTTGATGAAATGACTGGTTAACCGAGGAACCTTCCTATGACTGATACAGCACGCACCCAAACCGATTTGGAACGCCAAATCGCCCAAGCTTCGCAGGATGTGAAGCAAGCTCCTTCTCCCATTGACCAGAACACGACCCAGACCGCCGTTAAAGATATTGTTGAGGCCTATCCGGCCAAAGTTGGCAAAAAACGGGCCAAACACATTGTAGTCCGGGACCCCAATCAGCCTGAACAAACCATTGATGCGAACGTCCGCACCACCCCAGGCATTATCACCCAGCGGGGTTGCGCCTTTGCCGGTTGTAAAGGGGTGGTTGTCGGTCCCATCGGCGATGTAGTTCATATTGTTCATGGTCCCGTCGGTTGTTCTTACTATTCCTGGCTGATTCGCCGCAACCAATTCCGGGCCCGCGCCAATGGCCGTAACTTCGTCAACTACTGCTTTACCACGGACTTGACGGAACATGACATCGTCTTTGGTGGCATGACCAAACTCCGCCAAGCGATTCAGGAAGCCTATGACATCTTCCAACCCCCAGCGATTACCGTTCACTCCACCTGTCCTGTAGGATTGATTGGGGATGACATTCAAGGCGTCTCTCGGGAAATGTCCGAGAAACTCGGTATCAGCATTGTTGCCTTTAACTGTGAAGGCTATAAAGGCGTGAGTCAATCCGCTGGACACCACATCGCCAACAATGGTTTCTTTAAAAATTGGGTTGGCACCAATGAAGCGGCCGAAGAGGTTGAAGGCTACACCGTCAACTTGATGGGTGAGTACAACATCGGCGGCGATACCTGGGAAATCGAGCGGGTTCTCGAAAAATGTGGCATTGAAGTCATCAGCAAGTTTAGTGGTGATGGGTCTTACGATGAAGCCACCGAGTCCCATTTGGCGAAGTTGAACCTGGTCATGTGCCACCGGTCGATTAACTACATGGCGGACATGATGGAAACCAAATTCGGGATTCCCTGGATTAAGGTGAACTTCATTGGTGTCAATGCCTTTGCTAAGAGTTTACGCAAGATTGCCGAAGTCTTCGACGACCCGAAACTGACCGAACGCATTGAGACGGTCATCGCCGAAGAGATGGCGGAAACCGAGGCTCAACTGGCCACCTATCGTGAACGGCTGACTGGAAAGACCGTCTTCCTATTTGTGGGTGGTTCTCGGGCGCACCATTACCAAGAGTTGTTTGCAGACCTGGGTATGAAAACCGTGGTGGCTGGCTATGAGTTTGCTCACCGGGATGATTACGAAGGTCGTGAGGCGTTGCCGAACATCAAAATTGATGCCGACAGCCGCAACATTGAAGAAATCCACGTCAAGCAAGATCCCGAACGGTATAAGCCCCCATTTTCGGAAGAAGCTCTTGCCAAGATGGAGGAGAACAAAACCCTCAAGGATTACAAAGGCATGATGCCGGATATGGGTGAAGGGACCCTGCTGGTGGACAATATCTCCCATCATGAACTCGATGTCCTGATTGAACGCTTCAAACCGGACTTGATTGGGTCTGGGATTAAAGACAAGTACGTGATTGAGAAGTTGGGCATTCCTTGTAAGCAACTGCACAACTACGACTACGGTGGACCTTTTGCTGGGTTCCGGGGTGCGGTCAATTTTGCCAAAGATGTCGATTTACGGGTCAATACTCCTGTTTGGAAGTACGTCAAGGCTCCTTGGCTGAACTAATCCTAGCGGTGCGTTCCGGCTTGTCGGGGGCGACAAATGGTTTGCCCTGACGACACCGGAATACACCCTACCCCGGAGGGCAACCACAAGGGATTGCCCCTACGTTGTTTCTGTTCCCTACATTCCCAAAGATCATGTTAGACGCAACTCCTACGACTTTAGTTGAACGCAAAGCCTTACGGGTTAACCCGGCGAAAACCTGTCAACCCATCGGCGCGATGTATTCTGCCCTGGGGATTCATGGCTGTTTACCCCATTCCCACGGGTCTCAGGGCTGCTGTTCCTATCACCGTTCTCACCTGACACGCCATTTCCGGGAACCGATTATGGCGGCGACGAGTTCCTTTACGGAAGGAACAGCGGTGTTCGGCGGCGGTGCAAATCTCCGCCAAGCGTTGAAGACGATCTACCAGTTGTATGATCCCCCGGTGGTGGCGATTACAACCACCTGTCTGTCAGAAACGATTGGCGATGATATCCCGACGATTATTCGGGAAGCCACTGAGAGTGGTGTGATTCCTGACGGAAAAACGGTCATTCATGCCAATACTCCCAGTTATGTCGGCTGTCACATCACCGGCTGGTCGAATATGACGGCGTCGATGGTGAAGTATCTGTCTGAACGCAGCGGTGAGTCCCGTAATCAGGTGAATTTGATTCCGGGTTATGTTGAACCGTCAGACACTCGCGAATTGAAACAAATGCTCGCCACTTGGGGCATTGATGCGGTGACGTTCCCGGATACGTCTGATGTGGTGGATACGCCGCAAACTGGGCATTTCCAAATGTATCCTCAGGGTGGGACGACGGTTGAGGCCCTGAAAACCACTGGGGATAGTTTAGCAACGATCGCCCTCGGCCCCGAAGCGAGTACCCAGGCGGCGATCGCCCTTGAGGCAAAATGTCAGGTTCCCCATCACATCTTAGATTTACCGATTGGGGTTGCTGCCACGGACCGCCTGGTGCAAACTCTGATGGAGGTCACCGGAACTCAGCCGACGGACGAGATTGTCAACGCTCGCGGTCGCCTGGTGGATGTAATGACGGATATGCAGTCTTATCTGTATGAGAAACGGGTGGCGATCGCTGGAGACCCGGATCAGGTGGTTCCTCTGGTGGAAATGCTGGTGACCTGTGGTGCGAAGCCGGTCTATGTCATTACTGGGGCTGAGTCTAAGTATTTCCGCGATCGCACTCAAGCCATTCTAGGCGAGACGGTTCCTGAAGCGGTGATTCGCGATAATGAGGACTTGTTCTATCTGCACCAGTTGATGAAACAAGAACCGGTGGATCTGCTCATCAGCAATGTTTACGGCAAGTATATCGCTCGGGCTGAAGATGTTCCCTTTGTCCGCTACGGTTGGCCCATCCTCGACCGTGTGGGACATAGCTACTTCCCCACCCTTGGCTATGGCGGCAGTTTACATCTGCTTTGCACCATCATCAACACCCTACTCGATCGCAAGGATCGCGATGATGCTGATGAAACCTTTGAGTTAGTTCTCTAAGGTCACCCTGGGGGACGGCGTTAGCCGCTTCCCCTCTTAATCCCTTTTGCAATTGTGGAGAACAATCATGCAAACTCCCAAACATCATTTGTTTATCTGTGGCGGGTTCCGCACCCGTGGCGACGCCCAAGGTGCTTGTACCAAGAAAGGCTCTTTGAGCCTGGTGCAGTACCTGGAAAATGAGCTGATCGATCGCGATTTGGAAGATGTGGTCGTCTCGACGACTGGCTGTCTCAAGATGTGCGATCGCGGTCCCGTGCTAATGGTCTATCCCCAAGGGGACTGGTACGGCAATGTGGACGAAGATGCACTCGATGAGATCCTGGATGCCCTCGAAGAAGGCGAAACCGCCGACAAGTATCTACTGACGAAGTAGCTCCTTCCAGTTGCTTTTTATTGTTCATTCTTTCGAGCCTCTAACCATGGAACCGACTGTTCTCAAAGGTCGTGAAACGCAAATTTACCGTAAAGGCAAAGAACCATTTGCGATCGAATGCAACAAACAAAGCCTGGCCGGGGCAGTCAGCCAACGGGCCTGTGTCTTCTGCGGTTCACGGGTTGTCCTCTACCCCATCGCCGATGCCTTGCATCTCGTTCATGGTCCCGTCGGCTGTGCCGTCTATACCTGGGACATTCGCGGTGCGTTATCCTCGGGTCCTGAACTGCACCGCTTGAGTTTTTCGACGGATTTACAAGAACGAGATGTCATCTTTGGCGGGGAAGAGAAGCTCAAAAATGCACTTCTCGAACTGATTGAACGCTATGAACCTAAGGCGGCCTTTGTCTATTCAACTTGTATTGTGGGCATTATTGGCGACAACTTAGAAGCCATTTGCAATCAAGTGACAGAGGTAACCGGAATCCCCGTCATTCCCGTGCAATCCGAAGGCTTCAAGGGCAACAAACGGGCGGGATACAATGCCGCCTGTAAAGCCATGTTCCGCCTGGTGGGAACCGGTAACACCTCCGACATTTCCCCTCACAGTATTAACATCCTCGGAGACTTCAACCTAGCCGGAGAAATTTGGATTATCCGGCAATACTTCGAGAAAATGGGGGTTCAGGTGGTGGCCAACATCACCGGAGATGGTCGGGTAGCCGATATCTCGCGATCGCACGGTGCGGCCCTGAATGTGGTTCAATGTTCGGGAGCCACCTTAGACTTAGCTAAAATGATGCAAGACACCTACGGCGTTCCCTTTGAACGAGTCTCGTATTTTGGTGTCGAAGACATGGCAGAAGCCTTGTACAAAATTGCCCGCTTCTTCAAGGATGATCCAGAAATCCTCAAACGCGCCCAGCTTCTTGTCCGGGAAGAACTCTCAGTTCTCTATCCTAAACTGTTGGAATACCGGAAAGACTTAGAAGGGAAAAAAGCGGCAATTTATGTCGGCGGGTCGTTCAAAGCCTTCTCCCTAGTCAAAGCCTTCCGTCTCTTGGGGATGGATGTGGTGATGGTAGGGTCGCAAACGGGGACAAAAGAGGATTACGAAGAACTGCAAGAAATCACCGACGAAGGCACAATTATTGTCGATGATTCTAATCCCTTAGAACTGTCATCGTTTCTGCAAGAAAAGGATGTAGATATCTTCGTGGGTGGCGTAAAAGAACGTCCCATTGCCTACAAGTTAGGCTTAGGATTTTGCGACCACAATCACGAACGCAAGGAAGCCCTAGAAGGCTTTGAAGGAATGTTGAACTTCGCCCGAGAAGTTCACAGCACTGTGATGAGTCCAGTCTGGCAATTCATGCCCCGAAGAACAGGCTAATCCCTACATCTCCCCTCTAGGGAGGGGTGCCCGCCAGGGCGGGGTGGGTCCTCCCCTCCACCGGAGGGGGCCGGGGTGTGTTCCCCCAGCGAGCGGTGCGTTCCGGCAAGTTCTAATTGAACGCCAAAGCCAACACCTCTTGCCAGCCGGAACACACCCTACCCCTACCCCTCTTGCCTGTTCCCTGTTCCCTGTTCCCTAACCATGAAACACACCGCAAAACTCAAAACCGGTCATCCCTATATTTCCACAACCAATGCCTGCAAACTTTGCAAACCCCTTGGGGCTTGTATTGCCTTTCGGGGGATTGAAGGAACGATGCCGTTTCTGCATGGGTCTCAGGGTTGTGCGACCTATATGCGTCGCTATATTATCAGCCATTTCCGTGAACCCATCGACATCGCCTCCTCTTCTCTGAGTGAGAAACACGCCGTGTATGGCGGGGGGTCTAACCTCAAATTGGGGTTAAACAACTCCATTGGTAAATACGCTCCGAACGCCGTTGGCGTGGCGACGACCTGTTTAACAGAAACCATCGGCGATGATGTGAGTATGTTGTTGCGGGAATGGCGTGTTGATGCTGATGCTGAATGTCCCAATCCTGAGATTCCGGTTGTTAACGTTTCCACCGCCAGCTATTCCGGGACTCATATGGAAGGGTTTCATGCCGTTGTGCGGGAGACCATCGCCCAAGTTGCCCTAACGGATGTTCCCATTCCCGAATCTGCGGATGAAGACATTAAAATTGGCACGAAACCTCTGAATCTGATGCCGGGATTTGTCTCGACGGCGGATTTACGTCATCTGCGGGATATCTGCGAGGACTTTGGCTTAGAACCGACGATTCTGCCGGACTATTCTGATACTCTTGATGCCCCCGTGATGGCGGAATATGAGAAACTCACATCTGGAGGAACCTCCCTCCAATCGATTCGCCATATGCCTCAGGCGATCGCCTCGATTGAGTTTGGCCGCGTTCTCTCGGCCTGTGGCGATACGGGGGGTGAACTGTTGCAAGAGAAGGCCGATGTGCCTCTCTATGCAATGGGAATGCCGATTGGGGTGCGCGAGAGCGATCGCTTTTTCAACACCCTCTCGCGAGTGAGTCATCGCCCCATCCCCCGCCGCCACGACCTAGAACGGGGTCGTCTCCTGGATGCCTATGCCGATGGCCATAAGTATCTCTTTGGCAAACGGGCAATTGTCTACGGCGAAGAAGACCTGGTGGTGGGCTTAACGGCCTTTCTCTCAGAAATTGGTGTTCAGCCCGTTCTCTGCGCCTCTGGGGGGTCGAGTGGCTATCTCAAAGATGCGATCGCCGCCGTCACCGATGGACTGCTACGAGAAGCCCCCCAAGTCCGAGACGACGTAGATTTCTTCGACATTGCCCAAGATGCCCTCACCCTGAAGCCGGACTTTCTCATCGGCAACAGCAAAGGCTACAGCTTCGCCCGCGAACAAGGAATCCCCCTAATTCGCGTCGGCTTCCCCATCCACGATCGCATGGGCGGACAACGCATCCTCCATCTCGGCTATCGGGGCAGCCAAAACCTCTTTGATTTAACGGTAAACGCCATCATCGCCAAAAAACAACGGGACTCCCCCGTTGGCTACGGCTATATCTAACCCACAAGAGGGCAACCACAAGGGATTGCCCCTACGAGATTCCCTGTTCCCTGTTCCCTGTTCCCTGTTCCCTGTTCCCTATTTCCTATGACTACCCTAAACTCCACCAAAACCCCCTTAAACCTCGACCAACATCCCTGTTTTAACCCTAAAATTAAAGGGAAATTTGGGAGAGTGCACCTTCCCGTTGCCCCCAAATGCAACGTGCAATGCAACTTCTGCAATCGTAAATATGATTGCGTCAACGAAAGCCGTCCTGGTGTCACCAGTAAAGTCCTCGAACCCCATCAGGCGGCCGAGTACATGGCGAAAATCCTAGAGAAAGAACCCCGCATCACCGTCGCCGGAATTGCCGGGCCGGGGGACCCCTTTGCCAATGCTTGGGAAACCCTAGAAACCATGCGCCTGTTGCGAGAACGCTTCCCGGATTTAATCCTCTGTCTCGCCACGAATGGGATGGGATTAAAAGCAGAACACGTCGAAGAAATTGCCCGTATTGGGGTGTCTCATGTGACGGTGACTGTGAATGCGATCGATCCTGACATTGGTGCCAAAGTCTATCGCTGGTTCCGGGATGGAAACCTGGTGTTGCGCGGACGACAGGGGGCGGAACGCCTGTTGAGTCGTCAGATGGAGGCGATTCGGGCCTTGAAAGCTGCCGATGTGGTGGTGAAAGTCAACACCGTGGTGATTCCAGGGGTGAATGACATCATGCGATCGAAATTGCCGAAACCGTCGCCGCCATGGGTGTAGATTTATTCAACGCCATGCCCATGTATCCCACCCCAGACACTCCCTTTGGCGTTTTACCCGAACCCTCTCCCAAAGAAATGGCCGTCCTGCGTCGTCATGCTGGGGAGTTCATCACCCCCATGACCCACTGTACCCGTTGCCGCGCTGATGCCGTGGGCTTACTGGGTGAAGACCGTTCTGAGGAGTTCCGGGGCTGTCTCACGGACTGTTCCACCCTACCCCGCAAGCCGGAAGCCGAACGCCCCTACGTCGCCGTCGCCACCTTTGAAGGGGTGTTAGTCAACGAACATCTCGGCGACGCCGTGCGGTTACAGATTTGGCAACAAACCCCAGATGGTTTTGCCCTCGTGGAAGAACGACCCACCCCAGAACGGGGTATGGGGCCACGGCGTTGGAAACTGTTAGCTGACCAGTTACAAGACTGTCGCGCCCTCCTCGTCAGCGGGATTGGCGAGTCTCCCCGGCAGATTTTGCGGGAATCAGGACTCTTAATTGTCGAGATGACCGGATTCATGGAAGCCGGGTTACAAACCCTTTACAACGGCGGCGATGTCACGACGTTACGGGGTCGCAATCGTAGCGTCGGCGAGAAGGTCTGCAAAGGAACTGGAAGCGGCTGCGGCTAAGGATATTCTCGTTTTCATGTGTTCGTCTCGAATGGTCCCATTCCCTCTCGGAGTGGGGCTTTTTTGTGGGACTCTTCCGGCTGACTATAATCGGAGTATGAGTTCATGGCAACGGCAATTGTTGAGGTGCTATCTCCCTCTACGGAAGCGTTTGATCGCGGTGAGAAGTTTGCTGCGTATCAAAGTTTAGAGAGTTTGCAAGAGTATGTGTTAATCAATACGGAGAAGCAACGAGTGGAGATGTTTCGGCGAGGGGACGGTGGGGTGTGGACGTTGGAAAGTTATACACCCGTTGACGGGATGTTTGAGTTAAAAAGTCTTGAGTTTCAGGGGAGTTTTGAGGCGTTGTATGAGGATGTGGTTTTTGATGCGGACTCATCGACTCTGATTTGATAGGATACAGGGGTTGACGTAGGGTTTTAAGGATGTCAGGGCGATCGCAAGGGTTCGCTCTTAGGATAATCTAGTAGATGTCCCTTTTGTTGCAGTGCTTGCCATAAGGTTTAGATTAATCAAACAATCCAGCCATGACTAAAACCTTGAATTTCCCCCTAATCTCTTGGCTTCAGTCTATTACGTTAGCCCCCTTAGAACGCTGTAGCCGCAGCTTCCTCGTTGCCCTAATTGACCTATATCAAACGTATATTTCACCCCGAAAAGGCTACTCCTGTGCTTACCGAATTTTGCACCAAGGCGAGTCCTGTTCCTGTTATGTCAAAAACAGCCTCTTGGAGACGGATTTGATGACCGCAATTTCTCGCTCAAGACAGCGATTTCGGGATTGTCATGAGGCAGCCAAAATCCTCACAACTTCCAACAAGACGTGCCAAAATATACAGCCTCAAATCTCCGTCCAGTATGGTCAAAAACCGTTCAAACAATATCCTCGCCGCACGTTTCTATCGTATAGTATCTCTGGATTTTTGGTTTCATTTTGCTCAGATGGAGATAACCAGGCACAATGCTGTAGTTGTTGTTCCCAATCCATCTGTAACATGGTATTTTCTTCAAGTCAGGAAGAGCGGGATATCGATTGTGATGTCGAGACGGAAGAAGACTGTTTGGAGGAGGAGATTGAGGAGGTTGAGGAGTAGGGGCGAAAAATTTTTCGCCCCTACTTTAATTTGATTCAATTCTGAGCCTCCTCTGAGTTTATTCCTCCTCTGAGTTGATCAAGGTAGAATTGTCATAAGCATTTTGATGTTTTTTAGCAAATCTTTCTTGACAAATTCACTCATTTTTGCAGCCGATAGTGAATCTGAACGCATCTCAGTATGCGCTAAATCGTTGCGGACATCTCGAAGGTGTGACCAAAATTTGGATAACCAATCTAAGTCTAAGTCTGGGATCATCGTGACCAAACCTTCTAAAGCTAGGGGGCGAGGTTTTTGAGTATCTTTTCGCCAGTCGACTAAAGAATTTAGACCCCGTTCAACATCTTGACGTTCTGTTTTGCCGAGGTAGTCAAACTTCAGTGCCGTACATAGGACTGAAATGGTTAACTCTCGCCCCAGTAAAATTGCCTGAGCACTCAACGATTTGTCAATATACCACTCTAGCAAGTCAACTTGCTTACGTAAGGTTTCTTGGGAACTCGCGTCTCGCGGGTTAGCGAGAGCAAATTGATGATAATCGGCTTGAATTTTA
Source organism: Sodalinema gerasimenkoae IPPAS B-353 (assembly GCF_009846485.1). GTDB lineage: Bacteria > Cyanobacteriota > Cyanobacteriia > Cyanobacteriales > Geitlerinemataceae > Sodalinema > Sodalinema gerasimenkoae. Next base: position 4,701,624 of record NZ_ML776472.1, on the reverse strand, counting down.
TCGAGCAACAATGAAAAGGGTTGGGCAAATGCACCGACATCTTCCTGTAAATCTTCGTAAGAAATTTTGTCTAAAAGGGCCGTTTCTTCCATGAGTTTTAAAGGACGAACCAACTCAATACTTTCGGAAATCGCTTGAATTCGTTTGCCAAAACCACCCAATTGACGAGGACTCACCGGTTCCCGTTTTTGCCGTCCCTGCTTGTAAAAGTCACGTTGGATATTGGTCAGAAGTTGACCTAAATCTTTGGCAGAACCGGTATCGAGGAATTTATCCGTCGCCGTCAGCCAATCGATGAATTTGAGGGTTGGGGTGAGGTCAAAAATGGGCGATCGCGGGCGATCGCGTTCATAAGCCCCATAATACACGCCACCAATCTTGACATTACGGGACTTTTGCAAATAAGTCCCCGCCAGGAAGACAAACAGTGGAATGGAACGGAACGAATGCGTTACATCTAAAACAATCGTTTCCCCAGGTTCCACGGCATTCACAACCGCCTCAAAAATTTGCCAAAGTTCCTCCTCAGAGCGACCTGATGGAATAAAAACCTCCTCAGCATTTTCCACAGCTTTTGAGAACATCATCCAATGAGTGTCTCGGGCTTCCGTGGTCAAAAAGGCTTGAACGGTGTCAATGTCGAAAAAATCATTGATGGCCGCCGCGACATACTTAGTTGTGACCTCTTTGTCTTCCCAAGTATAGGTGGTTTGAGCGTAATTTCCCGTGCCTAGAAAAGTTAGAAGTTTCATTTTGTTTTTCGTGGACTTAAGATTGAGTTGTTGGCTGAATTGGGAAACTGTCAGGAGCGGGATCCGCTAAATCTGGAAGCGTCAGTTTCATTCCCGATTCATTTTTGCTTTCTCGTTCATTCTCTACAAACCACTTGAACGCTTCCCCTTCAGGAGTCGGATGTGGAGTCACTCGTGGATAGCGAACCGCAGCCCTATCATTAAAGCCTTTCGCTGCACGACAGAAGGCCGCAACAAAGCGTACATCCTCAAAGTCTCCGCCATAGGCAGCTTCTACGGATTTTTGATAGGCTTTCACACATTGACTGACATTGATGGGTTTAACCACGACCTCATCGGGGAGTAGGGTTTGATAAAACTCCGACCAATCCTGACCGGGACGTAAATCCGTCTCGGACTCGATTAAATCTAGCCGGACACTGCCAAAACCTAGAGGCTTTCCACCTCCTAAACGATGGAAATGAATGTCCGGGAGGGTCAAGAGATACAACAAGCCGCCGAGTTCTACCTCGGATAAATTCACCACATCAATATCGAAGGTAAACTCAGTCCCCACTTTGACCCAGCTTTTCAGAGACCGATTTTGGTCGTCTTTTTGTTCCACTCCGTTTTGTTGGGGACGGCGGTATTCTTGGTAATGACCTTGAACGGCGTTTTGGGTATTATCTTGCTGGGGATTATCCCAGTAACCGTTGGGGAGTCCTTGATGGTGAGGATAGACTTTCCGACCTCGTAAACCTTGATTGCTGGATTTGTAACCGCTGTCTTTGGAACCGCCTTGATTGAGGGGCGTTCCTTGGCGGTCTTGGGCGTTGTAAAATCGCGCCTGTTGGGGTTTGGGTTGTCCGAGGATAGCGAGGGGGACGGGAGTACGGCTGAAGTCATCAAGGGGGTTATTGCTTTGACAGGTGACGCTATGAATCCGTAGTTGTCCTTTGTAAGACCCTTTACCTTGTTGGTTAACCCAGCCGAAAACTCGGTCTGCTGGAGAAAGTTGGCTTTTGTCGGCTTGGGTAGCCGGCTTGAGACTTGAATGTAGTAGTGAGATGGGGGCTTGGTTGAACAGTCCCCGAGTAATCATGACGGGATAGAGTTCGTCCACTTGACAGCCTTGACCCGAATTGCGGGTTTTGGCATAGCAGAGTGACTCCTCACGTAACTGGCGTTCAGCGGCCCCACTAATTACCTGTCGCGACCAACAGGAATTGTTGAGGGCGGGGGGAGATGTCCAGCCTTTACGAAGGTCGTCTTTGTGAATTTCCTGATAGTTGGTGATGAGTTCTTTCCATTTAGTTCTCAGGTCATTAGACAGAGGACAAGAAATGGGAGCATTTTGACTAAAAAAGACTCGTTCATCATGTTTGCCATCAATGTTTTTGTTGGTGATATAGACAAATCCAGAAAATTGACGGAGTTCTTGTCCAACTGATTGGTGACGTCCCGAACCTGATGATCGATTGGGGGCAGTCCCGAGGTTTCCTCCAGATTTGACGATTTTACGAACTTTCCAATAGGAGAAAACTGACGCGCCACTAGGGTTTTGTCTGTCAAACTTTTCTGCCCAAAAATCTACGGCATCCCCATGTTGAGGCAAAGACCCATCGGGGTAGGTGAGTTTACGGTGGGGCTTGGTGCTGTTGCGATTATAAAAGGGAAGCCAGGCAGCATACATGGGACCCTGAGGATGACCATCAGAACCAATGCCGGATGTGCCGGGATACAACTTGATTTCGTTGTTTTCAATGCGGGCGGGAACCATCTCTAAGCCCATTTTGGCAGGCATTCGATAGGCTAACCGCATATCATGAGGGTCGAGGACGGAGAGGCGAGAGTTGGTGACGGCTTCGTAGGCGGACCGCAACATCCCTCTCAGGGAGGTGGGGGGAAGGTAGGGTTTCCCTTGGGCGTCGAGACGGGTGGGGAAGGTTTTATGACCTTGTGCATCTTCCTCCATCTCGGAAGCGTCGGGAATGAGGAGGGGGGTGATAGTGGTGAGTTTGACGGCGATGCGTCCTGTCCAGTGGTTGGTGTGGTAACGACCATGACCGATGGGTTTGCGATCGCCCAACTCCCCGGCTATATTATTCCGAGGTAAGGCAGGGACAAAGTTATAGGGATTGTGAAACCACTGGGGCCTAACGGTTTTAGGTTTTGGAGTATCCCGAAAGACTCCACCCACTTCTCGAACTCGACAGGGTTGGTTGTTGTCTAGTTCAAACTCGACCTCTAGCCTATCCAGGGCTTGGGGATTTTCTTGATAGGTGTTGTAGAAGGATTTTGTGAGGATTTTATTGCCAATCCCAATTGTTTTATTGGTTTGGTTTTCGTCTTGAAACCTTAATTGAATTGACCCGTTGTTTCCAACTCTCAACTCACCTTTTAATACAGACATTACTGAACCTCCAATTTAACTAAACGTTCTTCAATGACGGCAACATTGCCAAAGTTATCCACCTCAGCAAGATATTCCTGAGACTGTAGAGAAACCCGTTGGTCTTTTTTCAACGACTGGCTGAGGGGTACATCCAGTTTGCCGATGCGGGCTTCGGCCAGGCGTTGCCAGCCCCCTTGAGGTTGAACTTGGCGGATGGCTTTACCCCAAAGAAGATAGGTTTGACTCAGATGACTGTTCAGGGTGGTTTCCTTGCAGCTGAATGTCTCAGAATTGAGGTCGAGATCACTGTCAGCGAGAATCACGAGAAACCCATTTCCCTGATTCTCATTTAGCCAACGCACTTCACAGGTTTCATTGAAAATTCGGGCTTCAAAGTAGTGGCTGAGGGTTAGGGGTTGACCATCGCTACCGCAGACGTTGCCGTCTTGAACTTGGGCGAGATCGCAGGACTGGGGGGAGTAGAGGAGGGCATTGGCCCCCATCTGTTGCGCCTGAGTTGTCTGAATGGCTTGGTCTAGGGACATCGGCGATCGACTGACCCAACTGTATAATTTTTCTGTCATGCTGCACCTTTCGTTTGGTTTTGTTCAATCCAGTCTTGCCAGGCGACGCTTAATTCCAAACGTAAGTCGTCGCTGAGTTGGGAAAAATCGGGTCCTAGGCTGAGTTCTCCCGCCAGTCCGGGGATGTCGCTGTCTCCCTGAACCTGAAGGGTCATGTCCGTGACGGCGACGGTTCCCATGCCGCGATTGGTGCCGTAACCGATGGGAATCTTGCGGTTGGCAAAGTCCCGTAAGACCAGTAACAACAGGGCAACGGCCGGTTGCACTTGGTCAGGAGACCATTCCTCCAGTCGCGCTAAATCGACCTGAATGCCAATGGGGTCCCACTCGACACCAATCGGTTCTAGGACGCTGTACAACATCCCCTCCGCTGCACCCCCTGTCCAGCGGTCAATGGCCACATGGACGGCGGGCTGGAGTTTCTGATAGGGTTTCGTCCCGACGGCGGTTTGCAGTTGGGACTTGAAGCCATCATGTAAGTCTGTAGCCCGTTCGACGTTGAACCAACCGTCTTCGGAGATGGGGAGGGTTCCGTAACAGTCATCGAGGAAGAGAATCCCCATTTGACCTTGTTTTTGGGCCTTCTTAGATGCTGCCCCAAAAATCTCGTTGATGAGATTGAGGTGGATTTGGTCGGCAAAGTCTTCTCCGGTGGGGGTTTGGCAGACGGTGCGGATAATCCGTTCGGCGTGGGACCGCAGGACTCCTTTGAGGGAACTTCCGGGAATGACGAAGCGTACGCCTGAGTCGACTTGACTGACGAGGGGTAACATATCTACCGCAATCCCGTCGGCTTCGGCTTTCACCATGACCGGGTCTCGGGGCGTCCAGGCGATTTGAAAGTCCAGGGACAGGGGCATCTCGTAGGCGGCTTTGGCTTCGAGGTCTGTCCAGGGTTGCGGGGTTCCACCGTCGAGGAGGCTGTTGAATAGACCTGCGGCATGACTGAGATCTTGGCGGTGGATGTTCAGATTTTCCAGTTTGACCCGTCCTAAGCCGCGAGTTTTGGCGGCGCCGATGCGGATATCTCCGTTTTGGAGGGCGTTGAGGAGTTGCCAGAGGGCAATGGGGTCGTCGTTGGTTTGGCTGTCAAAGGTGAGGTTAAGGGCGAAACTGACCCCTTTGGGGAGGATGGCGCGGCTGTATTTGAACCGTTCGGCGGCGGTTCCGCTGTGGCGGTCAATGCCTACTCCTTCGCGAATTTCGATGGGTTTGCGGGTCTGGATTTTGGCGTCGTCGATGATAATCTGGCTGGCCCCATAATCTTTGGTTTCATGGTCGCCCCAGATGCTTTTGATGGATGCGTCATCTTGATTGGGTAATCGGGTCATCCAACTGCGGAAGGCGCCGGCGAGACTGGTTCCGGGGAGGTAGTATTGACCGCGACCGTTGACGGCCAGGGCTAGGTCGGTGTCGGCGTCGCCGCCAACGCCTCCGATATGGATGGGGGTTTGGGCTTTGAGTTCGCCGGTGATACTCCAGCGGTTGTGAATTTGTCGTGCCATGTTGGGGTTTTGGGTTAGTGGTTCTGCTGGGCTTTTTCGAGGTCTCGTTTGTGGGCGCGAATCATGGCATCGACTAGGGTGCGGACGGCTTCGGCCCAGAGGGTGGCTTGGAGTTTGCTGGTTCCATCGTCGGTGAGGGTCAGTTTTTTAGAGTCCAGGTTGAGGATTTGCCAAATTTTATGGGTGTCGGTCACGAGGTCTTTGATTTGCTTGAGGCTGTTGCCGGGCCATTTCTCTCGACGATTCTCAACGTTTTCTAGGGCGGTAATCCAGGAGGTGATGGCGCTGCTGTCGTCTCGTTTTCTGAGTTTTCCCATGACCGATCGCAGTCCTCCGAGTTGACTCATGGGTGGACAACTGTCCTCGCCATTGATTTTGATGCCCAGGACTTCTTGTCGTGTTTGAGGATTTTGGGCGATCGCCAAGGCTTTGGACTGAATCGCCTCACGCCAGGCGGCTTTTTCGATGAGGCGGGCGTATTTGAAAACGTCATCAGGCACTTGATTTGTTGTTTGGGTGTTCCTATTTTTGGGCAGTAAAATAGCCGTGGGATTTCGCGTTGTGGACTCACCCAACTCTGAATCTCGCTGTTTTTGACTCAGTGTGTTGTCGGTGAGTAAGGGGTCATTAAAGGACAGTTGTCCATAGCCTTCGGCGCGACGATCGCCAATCCCTCGGATGGCCACTTGTTTGAGTTTTTCGGGGTCGAGATTGCCCTCAACGGTATAGACTAAACAACTTCCAGCTTGCCAACCTAATAGTGAGGGACGGGGTAAACCCCAACGCACTTGCCAGGATTCGGTGCGCCGCTGGCGTAACATCATGGAGAAGCAGCTAGGGTGTTCACGCAGGTGGAGGCTGACTCCTAATTCCTTGGCTAAGGCTTGGGTGAAGTCGTCGGGATTGAGGGTGGGGTTGAGGCGATCGCCCCGCATCAAGACATCAGATAAAAACCAAACATAGAGAGGACAACCTGAACTTATTCCTTGGATTTTTTGGGTTTGTGTGTTAGCAGGATTCGGGGGAGAGTCAACCGTAATCTTGACCCCGCCATATTGGTCTTTTTTAGATTGCCCAATCCGGGTTTTTCCAGTTAGCAAATCATGCCAATTTGGGTTGTTCTTGGACAGTTCTTGATTAACCGCAGCAGAGACTCGCAACTCAGCGTGAAAGGTGAGTCCGGCGGGGATGGCTTCGTAGCTATACAGTCCGCCAACCTCCTCGCTGGGCCGTTGGATCTCATCCTTGATGGTGTTGTGGGTATAGAGGGCTAAATCGACTTTTCCATAGGCGGGTAAGGCGTTGTCTGTCCAGGGCCCAAGATAGCCACCCCGTTCGCCTTTGAGTTGGACTCCTTGGGGGTTGGTTTCCTGAAAGCGATTGTACACATTGCGACCTTTACTCAGACCGCCATCGAGTTTTTCGCCGAAGAGACAGAAGGGGGTGGGATGACCTGGCTGTTGGTCAATCTTTAGGGTGGCGTTGGTGAGGATGAGGGCGTTGTTGGCGATCGCCTGGCTGATGTTAACGCGATCGCCGAGTTTCTTGTGCAGATAGCGCAACAGATAGCGACCGGGAATATAATCGAGACATTCGACGAGGTTGCCGACGGTCCGGGCCGGTAACACCAAGGGAGACTCGGTGGTTACGGTTAAGGGAACGGTTACCCAAGTCCCGTCAGCATTCAACGGATTGTCACTGAGGCTAACGGCACAATTTGTTGGCTGTAATTCAGGAATCTCGGGAAGTTCATCATAATGGTCTTTCAACCAAGTTAGGGGATCTCCTTTATCTCCCCAGTTCAGTTGGATCTCACAACGACCATTTCCCCGACGGCGTTTGCCTCCCAATCGTTGTACCATTTTGGCCCCGGCGGTGAGGAGTCCTTGGACAAAGGGAAGGTACTTATCCGTAGATAGATGGGGATAGGCTTCGCTGAAATTCACCTGGGCCTCGGCAGTGAGGATGGCCCCCTGACGTACCATCTCTTCAAAGCGGAGATAGTCATCTTTGGCACAGCCGGATTCCGCATCAATAGCCACACCAGGCTTCATAAAGGCGATCGCCGTCCTTAGTTCCTGCTTCTGGCCCAGGGCCTGACGCAAGTTCTCATCTAACCGTGCCGAATGAATGGAGACAATGGCGGGCCGAGGTTCATGTTCTAAGGGGGTTGTCGCCAGGGCCGGTTGATCGCCAAAGAGAACCTTTAGCCAATCATTCCACTGGCCCGTCAGTCCGCTATCTAAGGCCTGGGCCGCCTGTTCGCAGCCATCTCGTAAAATTCCGGTGAGGGTTTTGGCGGGGAGATAAGGCAAATCATCGGCATCTCGTTGCACAATGCTGTCAAGTTCGGCCCGTCCGGTTCCAGATCCGACGTGCCAGTCGCTGTGCATGGTAATGGTGAGGGAGAAGGGAATCATGGGTTAAGAAGGGAACAGGGAACAGAAAAGACGTAGGGGCGTACCCTTGTGGTCGCCCAGCGGTCGGATGTATTCCGGTATCGGTTAAGATTGGGCCTCGACGACTCGGTTGGAACTTGCCAGAACGCATCGCTTTGGCATCATCCTGGGCAAACCGTTAGAGAAATTCTTGGGCATCGAGGGCATCGAGAAAGGTGGTGTGGAAGGTGATGTCGCCCTTGTCCTGGCTTTGGTAAAACAAGGATTTTTTCTCGTCATCCTCTGCAAACCTTTCCAGGGAATAACGCTGTTTAATCAGGGCATATTGTCCATTCGCTGCTTCTCGACCTCGGAATAGGGCCGTTCGTAGGGCATGGGACTGGCTACTGGGGAGTTTGCTGCGATCGCCGTCTCTGTCTTGCCCCTCCTCCGTGTCCGACTGGAGGCGGGTAACGCGATCGCATAGCCGATTCCAGTGATGCTGGCTGGCCCAAGCGTGACCCTCGGCGGATTGAAGTTTGTCTAACTCAGTGACCACGTAGGGACGGTTATAGAGATAGGTTGTGGTTTCAGGCCGGAGGTTACGGCGAATGCGTTCTAGGTCAATGTGGGTACTGTCATAGAGGATATGGAAGTCGATCGCAGAACAGGGAAAAGGCGTAATTGGCTTAGAGTCCGGTTTGATAACGGTCTGTTTAACGGATTTGGCGGATTTAATCAGGCTTTCGGCCAGTTCGTAGGCGACGGAGAAGGGGAAATGGGGTTTGATAATGGCAATTCCGGCACAGGCGGAGAGGCGGTTGATGCTAAATTGTTTTTTGGCGATTTTGGCGACGACGGTTTTCTGTTCAGTTTGGGCTTCAAATTGCTTGAGGAAGATTTGGGTGAAGTGGAGGGCTTTTTTGCCGTCACAAACTACGGTCAGGTCGTCCCCGCCAATAATGAGGGGAATCAGAGGAATGGCCTCGTCAAATTCGCCAAAAATGGTTTGGACGGCCTCTCGGAAGGCGGCTTCGGTACATTCGTCGAGTTCTAGGGAAAACTCTCGGTAGGCTTGGATATAGTCTCGGTTAGTTTGTTTGTCCCCTAAACACTGGGCGAAGTTGAGGAAAATTTGTCCGAGGCCATTCCCATCGGCGTGGACAATGGCCAGCCAGGGAATTTTCTCTGAGTCAAATTTCCTTTCAAGTTTGTTGATGTCGCGGATTAGGTTGGGGGCGATTTGATGGAGACGGCTAAGTCCTTTGTCGGCGGCTTGACGTTTGCTGGCGCTGACTTGGGAAATGGGCAGCCATTGGTTGTCTGGACGGGGTTCGAGGTGGGAGGCGGGTAAGCCACTGAAGGAACAGTCGGCGATAATGGGTAATCTCAGGAAACGGGCGTCGGGGGTGGGACGGTAGGGTTGGGTTTCTTCAAAGGTTTGGTGAACCTGGCGGATAGCGTTGTCGAGACTTTTATCTTTCTCCCAGTCCTCGATGGCAACGAAGACTCCCGAGAGGTTGAGGCCTGGCCCTTCTGCGATCGCCCGCTGGGTGACCCGACGAATCAGGTCTTTGGCATCCTCTTCGGTCCGGGCCAGAATTAGGGCTTTGCCGGAAGTGGCGATAATGATTTCGAGGGGGTTGTCGCCCTGTTCGATGGGAGAGTTGAGGTCAGAGTCCCGCAATGTCTCTCGTAAGTCTTGGCTGTTCGTCCATTGGCGCAATTGCGGGGTTTGGTTGATATCGGCAACGGCATCGAGAACCCAGCGAGTCCCGGCGCGGTAGGTGAGTTCGGAAGCGCCGATATTTTCTTTGAGTTTGTTGGTCGAGAAGATGAAGTTCTGATTTCCAGAGGTTTCTAGGAGAACCAGGTAGGGAGAAGCCGTCATAGGAGGGAAGCGGTAGATTTAGCTAGGCAAGTTCGGCTGGGAATCGGTCTGGATTGGGCGATCGCCGTTTGAGACCGGCGATAATCTCTGGGTAAGCTCACCCTATCAAGGGTTTTGCTGGCTTTTGCGGATCGATCGCCTTTTATTTAGATTTCACGTTTCATAACAGTTGGGTTGGGGGTGGGCGTTGCCTGATGGGCTTGGATGAGTTTCATCATACCCCCCACTTGGAAGACCCCTCTTCAGATTTAAAGGGAATTAGAGGGGCCGTTGAGGCTGCGGCGGGCCAGTTTGGCATAGGTTTTGACGGTTTCATAGGGCATTTCCAGGTCTTCGGCGATCGCCGTCAGGGATTCGCCCAATTCCCGTCGGGCTAGGATGGTGGCCCGGGTTTGGCAGACCTGACGGGCGCGATCGCTCTCAGGGCGTTTCTGCTGCGTCAGAAGTTGGTCAGTCAGATCGGCAATGCGATCGCCGAGATGGGCTTGTGGACTGGGGAGTTGAGGATGAGAGTCCTGCCAGCCGAGGCGGGTTTGCCCGAGGCCAAAGGTGGTTTTATGGCCCGTCCCGCAATAGGGGGCATAGTGAACTAGGGCGCTAAACAGTTGGGCAAAGTCGGGATTTTGCCGGGTTCCAGCGGCCGAGAGGGTCAGTTCAATGGACCCAGTAAAGCCGGTGACCGACCCTCGCTTCCCGGCGGCAATTTTACTGGATTGGATGTCATGTCGAGATAGGCTCACATGGCTGTCTATCCAGTCCAGGAAGGGTTCGGATTCGACAAAAATGCCTGAAAAGTCATTCCAGCGCCTTAGATAGCTGTGGAAGAGGTTGACGGGGTTGGGTAGGGGCAGGTGATGACCGCGATGGCGAAAGCTGGTGGGGGATACGAAGCTGAGGGCTAAGCGTCGCTGGGGGGGCGTTTGGTGGAGTTGGGCATAGGTGGTGGGGGCGAGGCTGAGTTGGGGCGATCGCAGATTGAACTGCAAACAACGCAGGTCGAGGGTTTTGGGGAGACGGGTTAGCCAGGTTTGGGCCCAGGTCACCAGGGGGGCGGAAAACAGGGTTAGTCGCCAATGGTAGGCCTGATGTTGCTGGATATGCAGTTGGCGGCCGATGACGGGAACCTCTCCCAGGAGGGGGGAGAGGGTGAAGGCCTTTTCTTCGGGGGAGTCGTGCAGTTTGGCCGAGAGGTCTGGCTGGGTTTGGCGCACGCAGTCGAGAAACCAGGCATGGAGTCCGATGGCATATTGGGGGAAGAGGTTGGCGGTGTCTTGGGGAACGAGGTTAAAGTCGAGGCCCACGAGTTCGCTGGTTGGATTCCAAGGGGGGGCGGTGACTCCCATAAATAAGGCTGAGACAGGACGGGTTGATTGGGATTATAGGGGGTCTTGGTCCCTGTCGTCTTGTCTGTAGTCTTGGGGGAGGCGATCGCGGCTAAAATCTACAGCGGAGGGGGGACGACCACCGGGCATCGAAGGTGGATTGCTATCCCGCAGCATTAGGGCCATGGCGATATCGCCGAGTAGGCCGAAGATGAGACTACTGAAAAAGATGAGGACGGTACAGACGATCACGGCAAACAGTCCCAGGGGGGCGATGATGAGAATCACCCAGGTAATGATGGCGTTGGCGACGGCCACAGACAGGCTACGGTAGCGGTTGAGTTGTCGAATCAGGTTTGGTGACATGGATAACTCTGTCCTCAGGACAGCAGCAAGGATGGGGATATCCTACAACAACGGGCTGGAAGGAGCCTCTTCTAGGGGGTTTGGTATATACAAGGGGTACTTTTTGGGAGATTGTGGCCATGACCACCCTCTATTTGACGGAACCGGGAACGGTGGTGAGTGTTAAGAATCAAAGCCTGGACTTGAAGCGGGGGACTTGGCAGCGCAGTTGTCGTTTGGCAGAGATTGAGTTGGTGGTGGTGTTGCCGGGGGTGCAGTTGACCGGGGCTGCGATCGCTCTGTTGTTGGATAGTGGTGTCGAAACTCTATTTTTGCGTCGGGATGGACGCTTTCGGGGCCGCTTGCAGGGGCAGTTTCACAGTAATCCTAGCTTGCGCTTGGCTCAATATCGGGTGGTGGAAACAACGTTTGGCATGGGGTTAGGGCAAAAGCTGGTGTTGGGGAAGATTCGTAATCAGCGATCGCTCCTGCAACGGCGCAATCGGGAGACGGGGGGACGGGTGACGGCCTTGGTGGAGGCGGTGGATATGATGGCGGTGTATGTGCGCCAGTTACAGCAGTTGGATGCGCCTTTGTCTCGGGATCAGTTGATGGGGATTGAGGGGATTTGTGCGAAACGGTATTTTCAGGCCATGATGACTCAGGTTCCGGCCAGTTGGGGCTTTCGTGGCCGCAATCGTCGTCCGCCTCGGGACCCCGTGAATGCGTTGTTGAGTTGGGGCTATGGGGTGTTGTTGGCGCGGGTGTTTTCGGCGTCGGTTCAGGCGGGGTTGGACCCCTATTTGGGCTTTTTTCACGCCACGGAACCCTATCGGCCCAATTTGGTGTTGGATGTGATGGAGGAGTTTCGTCCTTTGGTGGTGGATTGGGTGGTTTGGGGGTTGGTGCGATCGCCTCTGTTGGAGGCCCGGGATTTTGAACCGTCGCCGGATGGAGAGGGGGTTTGGTTAGGACATTTGGCGAAAAAGCTGTTTTTGGAGCAGTTGGAGCGTCGTTTTCAGTCCAAGCTACTCTATCCGCCCCAGGAGCGTCAGTTGGCCTTGAGTCAGATTCTAGTGGAACAGGGCCGGGCGATCGCTCGGGCTTGTGTGAGTTTACGGTTAGATGAGTTTGAGTCGTTTGAGGTGCGCTGATGAGTCAGTTGTGGTTGGTTTGTTACGATGTCCGCGATAACAAGCGTCGGGCGAAGTTGGCGAAGTTATTGGAACAGCGTTGTGAGCGGGTGCAGTATTCGGTGTTTGAATGTCCTCTGGAGGAGAAGCTGTTGGAGAAGTTATTGCATCAACGTTGGTTGGTGGTGTTGGAGATTCCTGAGGATAGTTTGCGGGTGTATCCGTTGGATGCGCGGGCGAAGGCGAAGACTCGGGTGTTTGGCTCGCCACCCCCCTATGAACCCCCGGATTTCTTGATTTTCTAGGGCTGAAATGCCCACGGGGTCAGGAATTGGGGCTTTGTGTCGAATTGTAACGATTTTCGGCACAGGCCGCGTTCCCTGAAAAACTGGGGTCTAGGTGCGACTAGAGGGCGTTTTTAGGTTTTCTTAAGGTTCTTAGGGCTTGACAGTTTCTGGGAAAGGCTGTAGCTTTAAGTAGTGCGCTAATTCTTCGCTTTCAAGCCGACTTTTCTCAACTCGAAGTGGTCGTGTAACGAAATGTTAAGGGTGTTCGCGCAAACGGACCTTGAAAACTCGACACAGCAATGGTTTCAAACCTATAGGGTCTTTTCCTATCTTTTCCCCGCAAGGGGACGGAAACATGACTGTTCGTTCAGCCCGGAGGCCTTCTCGAATTGCGTCTTTTCCTATCTTTTCCCCGCAAGGGGACGGAAACCTCTGTAGAAAGCCTCTTCATTACCCTCTTCTTCGTAGGTCTTTTCCTATCTTTTCCCCGCAAGGGGACGGAAACGGGTACACTCTTACTGTAGAGGACTTCGTAGAGTGGGGCCGTCTTTTCCTATCTTTTCCCCGCAAGGGGACGGAAACTGGAGCTATGGGGACATCCCCATGGAGCGCCATATCCTGCGTCTTTTCCTATCTTTTCCCCGCAAGGGGACGGAAACCGGAGCTGGGGGCATACCCGCCCAGCTCATCTATGGTCGTCTTTTCCTATCTTTTCCCCGCAAGGGGACGGAAACTTGTCTACACGTTTAGAACGCCGACTCTTGCTCTGCAGCCACTGCTTGGTCTTTTCCTATCTTTTCCCCGCAAGGGGACGGAAACTGTCCATCTCCTGACGGCTGGGGCAACCCTCGAGCGATTGTCTTTTCCTATCTTTTCCCCGCAAGGGGACGGAAACAAAAGGTTGTATAACAACCTACATATTATAGAAAAAAAGGGTCTTTTCCTATCTTTTCCCCGCAAGGGGACGGAAACGAGGTGTTGGCACACCTCCTCAAGGGCCCAGACTTCCCGGCGTCTTTTCCTATCTTTTCCCCGCAAGGGGACGGAAACGGGAGTCCGGAAGCACCTGGAATGGTGCAGTAAATAGAGTCTTTTCCTATCTTTTCCCCGCAAGGGGACGGAAACCAGCCGAGCACAGATGGATAACATGTGGGCATTCGCCCGTCTTTTCCTATCTTTTCCCCGCAAGGGGACGGAAACGGTAGAGAGAGTTGGAGTTTAGCCCGGAGACCTTCTCGTCTTTTCCTATCTTTTCCCCGCAAGGGGACGGAAACTTAGAATTCTTCCTGGGATTGTGCTGCTTCAACAGCGGCCACTGTCTTTTCCTATCTTTTCCCCGCAAGGGGACGGAAACGAGGCCACCTCCGAACAGGAGCGTTGGTTCCTCGAAGAGTCTTTTCCTATCTTTTCCCCGCAAGGGGACGGAAACAATTCACGGTGGACGAAGTTACGCCAGGGAACTCGGGTCTTTTCCTATCTTTTCCCCGCAAGGGGACGGAAACTATCCCTAGGTACGATTTTATTTTCCTTCAGGGGACTGTCTTTTCCTATCTTTTCCCCGCAAGGGGACGGAAACTGTTATCCTCCGAGATGGGGCTTTGGTGGAGGTCGGCCTCGTCTTTTCCTATCTTTTCCCCGCAAGGGGACGGAAACAGAGGATCCTCTGGATGACTCTCGCTATCTCATTGAAGTCTTTTCCTATCTTTTCCCCGCAAGGGGACGGAAACTTCTGGACGACCAAGCCATTCTGCTCCGGGTCTTCGTAGCGTCTTTTCCTATCTTTTCCCCGCAAGGGGACGGAAACTCCCAAACTTCTTTGGGGACGGCCTTCTCCACAGCCTCGGTCTTTTCCTATCTTTTCCCCGCAAGGGGACGGAAACATGCGCGTCTTCACGCCACTGAGCCCAGAAGTGGGCTTGGTCTTTTCCTATCTTTTCCCCGCAAGGGGACGGAAACGTTCTCCATCAGTCCTCGCCGTCGTTCTTCCTCCCCGTCAGTCTTTTCCTATCTTTTCCCCGCAAGGGGACGGAAACTCACCTCGTCCTGGAATACGTTCGCCAGGTAGGCCCGTCGTCTTTTCCTATCTTTTCCCCGCAAGGGGACGGAAACTTTCAAACCCTGCACCATCCCAATCAGCAGAAGACCAGTCTTTTCCTATCTTTTCCCCGCAAGGGGACGGAAACGCCGGACGCTATCGGGACTGGGACCGGGGAAACCTGTGCTTGTCACGTCTTTTCCTATCTTTTCCCCGCAAGGGGACGGAAACAGAGCGTCATAGGGCCGTTTCCAATCAGAGTTATAAGCATCGCGTCTTTTCCTATCTTTTCCCCGCAAGGGGACGGAAACGCTGTTAAGTATACAGCTCTACTTCCCTCGTATCAAGTCTTTTCCTATCTTTTCCCCGCAAGGGGACGGAAACCCTGGAACGCACTAATAAACCAGGAAGCCGCCTTGACGAATTGTCTTTTCCTATCTTTTCCCCGCAAGGGGACGGAAACCTTCCAGAATAGAACTCAGGTTAGGGGCGCACCCGTGTCTTTTCCTATCTTTTCCCCGCAAGGGGACGGAAACATAGAGTTGATCTGATTTAAGATCTTATTAAATTGAGTCTTTTCCTATCTTTTCCCCGCAAGGGGACGGAAACTTGGCCGTGAGCTCGGCCTCCACGTTCTCCAGGGTTTTGGTCTTTTCCTATCTTTTCCCCGCAAGGGGACGGAAACTCCCATTGCCGGATTGGCGGGGCTTGGTGAAGAGCCCTGAGTCTTTTCCTATCTTTTCCCCGCAAGGGGACGGAAACCAGTTCCCCAGACCGGCAGAACTGGCGGACATGCCGTCTTTTCCTATCTTTTCCCCGCAAGGGGACGGAAACAGACGTTTTTGACTGTGGTCTGATATCGTAGCCCTTCAGTCTTTTCCTATCTTTTCCCCGCAAGGGGACGGAAACTAACCCATAGACCTTTTTCATCATAGTGTTTGGTGTAGAAGTCTTTTCCTATCTTTTCCCCGCAAGGGGACGGAAACGATAACAGCGGGGCTCCGCTTCACGCCACCGTTGAAAGAGGGTCTTTTCCTATCTTTTCCCCGCAAGGGGACGGAAACTTGGACTTCAGGCGTAGTGTTCTGATAGTCGCTTACGTCTTTTCCTATCTTTTCCCCGCAAGGGGACGGAAACGTACCCTCGCGGGCACTGTCAATGCGGTTCGCCATAAACAAGTCTTTTCCTATCTTTTCCCCGCAAGGGGACGGAAACTTAATAGCCCCAGTGTGAGAACAGTGGATTAGGTTGAAGTCTTTTCCTATCTTTTCCCCGCAAGGGGACGGAAACGCACCTCAGTCCCATATCGGATTTTTCCGTGGGCCAAGATGTCTTTTCCTATCTTTTCCCCGCAAGGGGACGGAAACAGATGACAACAAATTCTCCGAAGAGAACATCCTTTGCGCTCCAGTGTCTTTTCCTATCTTTTCCCCGCAAGGGGACGGAAACGAGCTGACCTTTTTCGTACAGGAAGGCCGTAGGTCCGACCTTCAGGTCTTTTCCTATCTTTTCCCCGCAAGGGGACGGAAACCCTTTCAGACTCACTTCGGGCATATTGCGGAAGAGGTCTTTTCCTATCTTTTCCCCGCAAGAGGACGGAAACACGAGAGGAGTTTAACCCACTCCAACAAACAAGGTGCATTAGACAAACATCTAACGCACCTTGTTTTTTAACAATTGGCAATCATTATCGCGATAATGATTGCCCACTTATTCTATTGATCGTCCGAATCCTCATCCGGTTCCTCCGGTTCAACAATTCGCACGTCTACTTCCACATCTTTTACCCCGCGAATTTCCCGGGCTAACGTCTCGATCGAATCATGGTCTGCTTCGTTAGGAACCGTTCCCACCACAGTCACCACACCATCTTCAGCCTTAACCCCCAACTGACCTTGGGTAATATTCGCCTCCAACTTACTTCTGACCTCACTGGCGAGGTCACCATCTGAGCGGTCTTCGGGGTCGCCAAACGCATCCGTTCGTTCTTCCCGCGCCCGGATGTCACTATCGAGTTGAGCACGACGCGTATCACTTGTAGAATCGTCCTGAGTATCTTGAACTTGAGCCGGGTCATCGCTGGTTCCGTCCAGACTGCTCGGAGCATCAGAAGAAGTTTGTTCTAACTCCTGACAAGCACCAGCACCGAATAAAACAGTGATTCCGAGTAAAAAGGGAGTAATCTTTTTCATGGTTCGTTTCCTGATTTTTTTTAGCTTTAGATGTGCGATTAGATGCAAGCCGTTTACAAACTTAGTGAAATTTGTGGATTTTCTTGCTCCATCCAATCACCCCAATTGAAATAATCTGTTTAAGATTCTCTGTAAAGAAACAAGAGAAGGAGCACTGGAACCCTTCAGTTTGGTTAAGCTGAAGGGTTCCAGCCTAATCCGGTCTTAGAAAAACCTAGGATTACCGGCGGCCATCCCGGTCTCTGGTGTAATCAACGACCTTAACGACACTATCCTCATAAAGGACATCGCCATCGGTGCGATTCGCATCTCGTGCCCGTGCCAGTTCCTGTTCCTGTGCCCGTGCTAGTTCCTGTTCCTGTGCCCGTGCCAGTTGCTGTTCCTGTTCCCCAGTCCGTGCCTGTGCCAGTTGCTGTTCCTGTTTCTGTTCCCGTGCCTGTGCTAGTTTCTGTTCCTGTTTCCGAGCCAGCTCCTGTTCCTGTTCCGCGGCCCGTGCCCGTGCCAGTTCTTGTCCCTGTTCCTGTTCCCGTGCCCGAGCCAGTTCCTGTTCCTGTTTCCGAGCCACTTCTTGTTCCTGTTTCCCAGCCCGTGCCCGTGTCAGTTCTTGTTCCTGTTCCTGTTCCCGTGTCCGTGCCCGAGCCAGTTCCTGTTCCCGCTCCCGTGCCCGTGCTAGTTCCTGTTCCTGCTCCTGTTCCAGCATAGAGGTGCGATTTTTGGCGGCTGTTTCTTGACGACGGACCCCATTAGCCTGATTGTTGACGTCATGGTTCCCACGGTTGTCACGGTTGTCATGGTTCTCGGGAGCATCATACACACCCCATTCTTCGATACCACCCTGTTTTAAAATCTTACCGGCACGAGTGATATCCGCTTCAGTTCCGTCGACAATCACTAAGTAATCACCTTGGGCAACGCGCTGTTTATACACTTTGGCGCGTTCTTCAGGGATACCCAAACCCACTAAAGCACCGATGAGGCCACCTGTTGCTGCACCAATCGCAGCACCCCCGGCAGTCGTTGCCACGGCGGTTGCCGTTGCCCCAGCTAACATAATGGGACCAATGCCAGGAATGGCAAGTACACCCAAACCAACGAGTAAACCCGTAATGGTTCCGATTGTCCCACCCGTCGCTGCACCGACGGCTGCACCTTCATCAGCTTTATTCCCTTCGTCCCCACCGTGGAGGTCATCCGAGACTGGACGATTTTTATCCTTGGCAATCACAGACACGCGGTCCATGGGGAAACCACTATCTTTAACGTCCCGCAGTGCTCGTTCGGCTTCGCTCTGAGTGGCGAATATGCCAACGGCTCGTTTTTGATATGCTGTAGCCATATTTTTCTCCTGTTTAAAAACTTGATTTTGTTTGGAAAAATTAAACAATTTTTCCGCCCTACATATTTAATTACATCACGCTCACCAGGGAGATTCATCTCTCGGAAGGGTGAGGTTATTTACCTATTCCTCACTCGGCGATCGCTCTCCCATAGGTCGGTTCAGATTTCAGGGCTGAATGCTACTATAGGATTGGGCGATCAGTCGTTACCTTTTTTCCTTTATTTTTCCTACTTTTGCCTCTACTCCTATTGAGAGATGAATTAGCGATTAAACAGGACTAACAACTGGTGGAGTTTTGAACCTCATAGCAATAATCAGCTAGGGCTTAAACCCATAAAAACAGTCAGTTAAAAACCGACTAAAAACATTGCGTCATAAGACTTGCAGTCCATTTAACCTACGTTGATCGTGGAGTTGCCCCCCGCCTGACGCTGTTTGTTCATCATCACCACCCCTCCCCAGATTGAACCTACCGGGAATTCTCCAAAAAATCAGGCGTTTCCAACACCGTCACCGAAACCAAGGGAGTCACATTAAAATCTTCCTGCAAAATGTGAGCCTGAATCGCCTGTGTCAGACGACGACGAATCTCTTCTGTGGACAAATCCACCCCCTCTTGACTCTGCACATACACCACCACCAGTAGCGTATTTTGGTCAGAAATATTGGGCTGAGCAAACCGCACATTCCCCTCCACGAACTCCGCCAAATTGCTGTTTGCCACCACCTCCTTGATATCTGCATTAATCCGCTGTGCCCGACTAGGCCGCTGAAAATTGGGAGCATCAGAAAACTGCAACATCAGCAACGCCACCAGTCCAACAGTCGTCAATCCCAGCGAAATCGGAAATAGCTTTCTCGTGCCGCGATCATATCTAGCCCCCCGGGCCCTTACTCCAAACACTCGAAACATAATGGCTGCCGACACATTAATCCCGAATAATTGCAACACCAGCAAAAATAGGCCATTGACAATCATATCCCAACGTCCCAGGGGAATCGACATGCCGATAATTCCCGCCGGGGGAGCGAGGGAGGCCGCCACCAACATTCCCACCGATGCCCCTGCCACCAAACTGCTGCGTTCCGATTGCGCCAAATTTAACGCCCCAGAAGCCCCTGCGGCTAAAGGCAGTAAAATGGCGACGGAGGAAATTTGAGAGTTTTCCACCATAAACGGGGTCGTCATGTCTTGCTGCATGATTAAACTCAAGCAAGCTGTCACAGCAATTAACACCGCCAAGGCGCTAAAATAACGCAACAGACTGCGTTTGAGCAAGTTTTTGTCCCCTCGCGCCGTAGCAAGCGCCACATTCATCGCCGGACCCGCGAATGGTGCAATCATCATCGCGGCAATCAATAAAAAGTTGCTATTGGTAAACAAGCCAATCCACACCACCACCCCCGCTAGGGCCGCATATCCCAAAAATCCCCGCCAAGATCCCACACTCTGCAATCCTCCGAGAAAAATCTCGATTGGACTGAGTGGCTGAACCTCCGTCACTTGATCGGGGGCCCCCGCGATTGGCGGATGGAGGGGCATCACTCCCCGAGGAATTAAGGTCACTGCCAGGTTTTCAATGGATTCCAACGCCTCAAGCAATCCTTCCACTCGGCGGTTAGAAACGTGCAAAAACACCACATCCACGGGATCTGCTGGGTCTTTTGCCTCAAACTGGATCAGATTGGAAGCATCATAATCCTGAGCAATCTTCACCACCTGTTGCCCGCAACCCTGCGGGACTCGGATTTGTAATTGACGCATATTCCCCTGGATTTTTTAATTCAGTTGTGTCTCAGCCTAACGTAAGCCAAAGGGAACCTGTCGGCATCGTCGATGCTAAATCCCCTTGGCTTGCGCTTTTGTTCTGCGAGCTATTGCCTCCATCCCCAGCCCTCAAAGCCTAAATATCCCGAGAACCTAAATTTCTCAACTCGAAAGATGTAGCCAACTAAACAAAAAACCAATGTCAGACCCTAACCTCTCATAAGCGGGGCAATGAGTAATCCTTAGACCCCTCACGTCTCATAGTATAATGAGCCTTGCTCAAAAATGGCACCAATTTTGGCAAACAAGACCCAGCAGCCAGGAGAACTCGCACCTCAGTTAACCCTTCAGGTCTTACGAGGTAAAATTTTCCGGAGCAGAATCCAACCATCAAAACCGACGAGGAATCGAAACTATCACCGGCTCAGCTAATTTTGATATTTTCGAATGGATGCTGCTTCAATTCAGCAAATGGCTTCCCCCTCAAACGGGAATACTTGCGATTCTCTGTAAGGATTCTGTCGCTCGCAAAGTATTTTATCAAATTAAGCAAAAAAACAACCAAGCCTTCAGCGCCGACATCTATCTAATTGATGCCAAACTGCATTTTAATGTATCCGTTAATGCCTGTTTATTTGTCTTTCGATATGAGTCGTCCGGTGACGGCAAGTGTCATCTATATCCTAGCCTGAATGCACAAATGCCATCCGGTTTTAACGGTCAATTTTCTCTCCTTTGATAGTCAAGCCGAAGCCGAATTTATCCTTGAACTCCTCACCTCCAAACCCGCTCAAAGCTGTCTCGATTCAATGGTTTTTTGGGATGACAAGCGGCCCATCACCATTGATATCCTCAGACGGCTCTCCCTGCAAGCGGTGGCCCGAGAACTGGGACTTCTAGAACCCTATACTGACTGGGCTAAAGCTATCACCCAGCTCCCCCCTTTCTCTCTCCCCTCTTCTGATGCCACCCCTTGGAAGACTCTCCCTCCAAGGCAATCTGTATAATAGCCCCAGTTCTCTAACCTAAGTAGTCAAACCAACCATGTACAGTATGGACGACGGGATGAGCATCGCTAGACAAGCCAGCCAAGATATTGAAGCCTGGCTGAATGGGATTCCCGAAACCCTAGGGGTCGAAAACGTCGAAGATGACCCAAATTACCAAAAAATGGATGTCGATTTGCTCTGGCATCTCGAAGGACGCTGTCTTAAAGTCGAAATCAAGGGCGATCGCTACCACAGAACCGGTAACTTCTTCTTTGAAACCCACAGCAACCAACAACGGGGAACCCCCGGCTGTTTCCTCTACACAGAAGCCGACTGGCTCTTCTACTACTTCGTCACCCCCCGCACCCTCTATCAACTGCCCATGCCCGAAACCCGCGACTGGTTCCTCAAACACCGGCAGCAATTTCGGGAACGGTCCACCCGCACCCCCGTCGGCAACGGTTTCTACACAACCGTCGGCCGTCTGGTTCCCATCGCCCAAGTCCTAGACGCTGTTCCCCGCGTCGTCCGCGTCCAATTTGGATGATAACTCGGCATTTCCAGTCACCTTAACCTTGTCCTCAAATCATGTTTAATCTCTCTTACGTTCCGCTCCTCATCCCCCGTCAAGAGGCCGTACTCGCCGCCATTGACTCCCGACTCCGCCGCCTGCTGATTCTGCTGATTTCCGCCTATCAAACCTATCTCTCGCCCCATAAGGGCTATTCCTGCGCCCATCGCCTTCTCCACGGGGGTGAGTCTTGTTCCTGCCATGTCAAAAACGCCCTCACTGAAACCGATCTTCTCACGGCGATCGCCCAGTCCAAACGCCGCTTTGCTGCCTGTAACGATGCTGCTGCAACCCTAGCCGCCCAGGTGAACTCCGAGGATGACCCCTCCTCCTCATCACCAACCCACTATCCCCGCCGTACTTTTATTTACTACAGTTTAGTGGGCTTCACCCTACCCTTTTTTGTCCGTCGCAATCAAGGACAATGTTGTGCCAGTTTCGGGCAATTCCTCTTCCGAGATCACCAACGCCGCCAACGGGACGACCAACAACGGCGCTATTATCAGGACCAACACCGACGCCGGCAGGAAGAACACCAACGCCGGCAACGCAACTTCTAATCCCATTTTTCTGTAGCCCTTCCCCGGCAGAATGGTGCGTTCCGGCAAGTTTTAACCGAGTGGTCCAAGCCCAACATGAAACCATGCCGGGACGCACCCTACCCCGGAGGGCGACCATAAAGAGGGCGACCATAAAGGTACGCCCCTACCCCGGAGGGCGACCATAAAGAGGGCGACCATAAAGGTACGCCCCTACCCCGGAGGGCGACCATAAAGAGGGCGACCATAAAGGTACGCCCCTACCCCGGAGGGCGACCATAAAGAGGGCGACCATAAAGGTACGCCCCTACCCCGGAGGGCGACCATAAAGGTACGCCCCTACCCCTGTTCCCTATTCCCCGAAATACCAATCATGCTCCTGCTTCACCTCCTGGGCCATCTCATCCCGTAACACCCCCGGACATAAGACCTCTCCCAACGGTCGCCAGGCCCGCAGACGCATCTGTACGTTGATGTCTCCATGGCGGTATAAAGCCTGATAATAGGCATCCTCCGGGGAGCGCGATCGCCACACCTTCAACAACTGCTCCCGATAGTCCGGTTCCGCCAACTGTTGTATCTGTCGTTCCACCGTCTCATAGGAAATCTGTTCAAAGGTTTCATGGCGAAAGGTCCCGGCAATATAGCCATCATGAAACTGCCGCTCAAAGCGCAGAATTAACAGACGCGGTGGTAAGTAAAAATCAAAGCCCCAAACCGACTCCATCTCAGTGCGAATATCATCCGGGAGCGGTAACGACTGCTGCTGATAGCGTTGATGGAGAAAAAACGGTAACTCCTCACTCTCCCAACTCAACGCCTCCAACTCCTCAATATGGTCTAAGCGGAAGTTATACCATTGTCCCTGTCGAGTGGGCGTTTGCCCAAAACCACAGAGATAAATCGATCGCCGCATATAATAACAACAGACCGGATAGACCACACAAGCCACCGAAGCCCGCACCCGCGAACTGCGATACAACAGACGTACTGGGGGAACCGGGGACTGCTGCCACAGCCCATATAACCTCTCTTGCCAATCCTCCACCCGGTCAATTTGCCGATCGCGCACCACATAATCCACATGAACCAGAAACCGCTGCACCCCCGCCACCGGCTTCCCATAGCGTTGCGCCAAACTACCAAAATCCAAATTGCCAAACAGCACCTCCGGCCGGCCCTGGCCCATCCCAGTTAAACGACCCTCCTGAGACCTTAACCCCTTCACCACCGGTTCCCTCACCCAGGGGGGTAACTCCTCCAGGGGCATAAACTTATGGCCTTGGCGCTGCAACAAGCCCAACTCCACCAACAAACGTAAATCATCCGCCAGCGATCGCCGCGTCACCCCAAACAACCGCTGTCCCAGTCGTTCCTCCCAATCTTCTCGCTCCACTCCCAACTCCCGACAGACTCCCTCAATCCAGTCTGCCATCCCCTCGCGCCTCACCCCCAAAGCCACCCAATCATAGGCCGTGCGACTACAAGGACAGCGAGAATCGTGAACCGGAGGAATCTCCTCCCCCTTGGGATGTCCCGGCGTAAAAAACGCATCGCGCCATTGGGCATAACTAAATAGCCCCGAAATCCTCCCCTGACCGCGAGTCCAGAAGGATCGACAATCGGGACGATACAACAGATGTAACCAAACCCATAACCGCAGCGATCGCAGTCCATGCTGACAAAACACCCCCCGCGTCAGCCGTTGCAACAACAGGGGCGAGGGATAAATCACCCCCATCCCAGCCCCCACCACCGCCCCCAACCGGGGAGATTGGGCTAACTTGAGAGACTGTCGCCGCCGACTGGAAAGAGGGAGCCGCTTTTCGGGAGTCATTACACCTTAAACCTGACTATATCTCGGAATGAGCCGCTTCCAATTATTCCCTATCCTGCCCCCGAGCGCAAGCCCAGTTAACCCCCAAACAGCCGTTTCAATAGCACCGGCGCAATCTCCGGCAGCGGTAGAATATACTGAGCCGCCCCCAGGGCGATCGCCTCCTTGGGCATCCCAAACACCACCGACGTCGCCTCATCCTGGGCGATGGTCACCCCTCCCGCCTCAAAAATGGCTTGCATCCCCAACGCCCCATCCTTACCCATCCCCGTCAAAAGAATTGCCACACTCCGCCGTCCATACACCTGAGCCACCGACTGAAACGTCACCGTCACCGAGGGGCGATGGCCCGAAAACGGCGGTAACGGGGCCGTCGCAAATACCCCCGGACGACTGAACGTCAAATGCTGATCCTCCGGCGGGAAATAGACCACCCCCGCTTCCGCCTGCATCCCCGGCTGAGCAATCCTCACCGGAACCGCACATTCGGTATTCAGCCAATTCACCAACCCCATCAAAAAGCCCCGACTAATATGTTGCACACAGACAATCGGCACCGGGAACCGGGGCGGAATCTGGCGCAAAATCCCCTGCAACGCCTGGGGGCCCCCCGTCGAGGCCCCAATCGTCACCAACTCATAGGTTCGTTGTCGCACCTCCGGGGCGATGGACTGAAACCGTCTTATCGAAACTGTCTTAGATTCATTCGGTAAAGGCTGATACTCCCTTTCCCCTTGATTCATGCCTTGGCGACGGTGAGTAAAGACCGCCACACCAGACAGGACGCGAATTTTCGTAATTAACTCCTGTTGCAAATCCTGCCAATTATTCATCCCCCCATCAATGGGTTTCGGCAACACATCCACCGCCCCCGCCTTCAAGACCCGAAACACATTCTGCGTATCCTCCGCCTGCACCGACGCACTCAAAATCAGAATCGGCCGGGGCATCGTCGCCATAATCTCCTGAGTCAGTTCCAGGCCATTCATTTCCGGCATATGAAAATCCGTACACACCACATCCGGCAAGGTCTGAGGCAACATCTTTAAGGCCTCCTTCCCGTTACCGGCCATCCCCACCAACTCAATATCTGGACAGCTTGCCAACATCCGTCGCAGAATGACCTGCACAACGGGAGAATCTTCAGCGATGAGAACACGAATGGCCATTACACTTGTTTTCAGGATGTGCTCAGTCTAATCAACAGTCTTTCTAGATTAACCGCTGTAGGGTTTCCACTAACACATCTTGATTAAAACTACTTTTTGTGATATAGGCGTTCGCTCCCGCCTCAGCCCCTCGCCGACGATCCTCATCCGTCGCCAGAGAGGTCACCAAAATAATCGGCAACTCACTATAATCGGGATGAGTGCGGATGCGAGCCGTTAACTGCAAGCCATCCAGATTCGGCATTTGAATATCTGACACCACCGCATCAAACTGACCCGCCCGGAGTTTATTGTACCCATCCAGCCCATCAACTGCCGTCACCACCTCATAGCCCGCCGCCTCCAAAATCCGTTTTTCCTGAGTCCGCGTCGTGATCGAATCCTCCACCAACAAGAGGGTTTGTTTTTTCGTCTCCTCCTTGAGAACTCCCTCAACCTTGGCAAACGCATCGGACATCTGGCTGCTGCGACGATGAACCCCCCGCACCGATTTAATAATATCAACTGGGTTGAGCACCATACAGACCTCCCCCGTCCCCAGAATCGTCGCCCCCGACACATTCCGAACTCGCTTGAGGAGCTTACTTTGGGGCTTGAGAATGGCATCCTGCTCATCAATCAGGCGATCGACCAATACCCCCAACCAATCTTCTCCCACCTTCAGCAAAATACAAGCCAGAGATTTCTGAGCCTCCTGCATCTCCCGATTGATGGGCAACTCCAAAATATCCGCCAAATGCACCACGGAAATCGGCTGACTGTCATAGAGAATCGTCTCGCGACCCTCCAAGGAAAAGATATCATCGGGCGCAACCATCACCGCCGTCTGCACAAACTCCACCGGCAGGGCGTAGGATTGTCGCGGCAGCGTCGCGCCCGTCGCCTCATGATAAATATGCTGTACCTCCAACAGCAACACATGAGCCGTCGCCAGAGTTGTTCCCAATTGCAGAGAAATCGAACAGCCCTGTCCCGGCTTAGACATCACATGAACCGAGCCTTTTAACCGTTCTACATTGGCGCGAACCACATCCAAGCCCACCCCCCGGCCCGACACTTCCGTGACAAAGCTGCGAGTCGAGAACCCCGGCATAAAAATCAGGTTTTGAATTTGCCCTGGCGTCATCGCCTCAAGTTCCGTCGGCGAAACCACCTCATTTTTCAGAGCCGTTTTTTTAATCTTATCCATCTCCAACCCCCGGCCATCATCACTCACCTCAATGGCGATGGTACTGGCCGTTTGATAGCCCCGTAAGGTAATGGTCGCTGTACTAGGTTTGCCCCGCCGTTTCCGTTCTTCAGGGGATTCAATCCCATGGTCGATCGCATTGCGGATAATATGCGTCAGGGGGTCTTTCATATCTTCCAAAATACGCTTATCCGCCCGAGTGTCCCCACCAACAATCTGTAAACGCACCTCTTTTCCCTGCGATCGCGCCAAATCCCGAACCAGTCTCGGATAGAGATTAAAAATCGTAGACAACGGCAACAGCCGTAACGTCCGCACTCCCTCCTCAATATCATCGGCCAAGGTTTCCAACCGAGCCGTATCCTCGGCAATTCCCGTCTGAAGACGAGTAACCAGCTTCCCTAAGGTGTCTAAACGAGCTTCCGTCTGTTCTTGCACCCGCGCAAACTTCAGCAACGCCGCATGGGTGGCCCCATCCAGTCCTCCCCCATTTTCCCCTCGGGAATGACCTGTTTCAGAGGCCATCCCCAACGCAAACATTCCCTGATTCAGCTTGATTGCCTGCCGTTCATTCTGCAAGGGGACATTGAACTTCAACGGTGTATTCCCCGCCTCACGGGCCCAGTCTTCCCAAAAGGTCACCACTTCCTCAATTTCCGACAGTCGGTGAGCAATGCGAATCTTCGTCACCGTCAGTTCACCGGCGGTGGTCATCAACGCATCCAGATTCTGAGTATCCACCCGAATCGTATCAATGCGATAGTTCCCCTCATCGAGATCTGAGTTGTCCCCTAAATGGGCTGAACCCCCTGGAGATGGGGAGCCTTGAGTTGGGCCCGCTCCTGGGGACTCACCGCGCAGGGCGGCTAAACTCTCT
Organism: Sodalinema gerasimenkoae IPPAS B-353; assembly: GCF_009846485.1. Taxonomy (GTDB): domain Bacteria; phylum Cyanobacteriota; class Cyanobacteriia; order Cyanobacteriales; family Geitlerinemataceae; genus Sodalinema; species Sodalinema gerasimenkoae. The sequence goes on along the minus strand of NZ_ML776472.1, from coordinate 4,674,548 downwards.
AACAGAGATAATTGAGCTGGACTATTGGTTGCAGCCTCTTGAACCAGTTGTTGTAGAGCCTTAATCCCGGCCCCGAGGCGATCGCCCAACGCCGTATCAAACGCCTGGGTTCCCTGCTTAACCGGCAACAGTTGCTGTTCCCATTCATGGGCGAGTTGAGCCATATCCGTCATGCCCAACATCGCCGCATCCCCTTTAATACTGTGGATTTCCCGCAGCAATTCATCCAATTTCGCCTCATCTCGGGGATGATTTTCCAAATACAACAGGCCCGCATCGAGTTTCTGCAAGTGATCCTCACTGGCCACCTGGAACGTCTGCCGTAATTCCTCATCCTCGATATAACGACTCTGGGCCACGGGAGGGGAAGTGGAGTTGTCCTCCGATGACGGCTCCGGGGACTCATTTAGGGTCACCGCTTGGTCGATACATTGGCGGATTTGGTCTAGCCCCCCCAGTAGCTCATCGCAGCGTTCACTCGTTAAGACCACCTCCCCAGATTTAACGGGGGCTAACGCCTGTTCCCAATCATGGGCCAGTTGCGCCACCGCACTCACCCCGAGCATCCCCGCATCCCCTTTCAGGCTATGGATTTCCCGGAGGATATCATCGAGCTTGACGCGATCGCCGGGGGACTGTTCTAAATACAGCAAACCATCGTAAAGCTTTTGCAGATGATCTTGACTTGCCAGTTGGAAGGTATGCCGCAGTTCCTCATCCTCGATGTAATTGACAGGCATCAAAGCTGGGGCGATCGCAGGTGCAGGGGGTGCAGGAGGTGCGGGAGTTGAGGCTGAGGTTGGAGGAGGAGATGGAGGGGGAGCAAAACCCGGCCGGAAATAGTCACGGATAGCGTCGAGTCCCTGATAGAGGCGATCGGCGTGAGTTTCACCCCTCCCGTCACACTCCATCAGCTGAGCGAGGTCTTGTTTCCAAGCATTAGTCCGAGTCCGTAGAGTCGGCTCATTCCCCATAAGCTGTTCCAAGACATCGAGATCACTAAACAGAGCTTCTAGAAGTTCCCGTTGTCGCCCCCCAGCCTCAGGATCTGCCGCTTCCTCTTCTAGAGCCACCAGGCCAACTTCAAGGCGGCTCAACACATCTTCAATGTCCTCCTCCTCTGAAGCCGCCGCCAGAATGCCCTGGGGCGTGGGAAGACGGGGTGTCTCCTCGGTTGAGGGTAGGCTCGGAGTCTGGGGGGTCTCCGCCACCTGAGGACTCGGGCTAGAGGAGGTCTCCTCAGACCCCATCAGCTCCGCTAAAATATAAAAGGTTTGAACTCCCGAGGGTTCCCCCGTGATGGCTTCATGAACTAAGCCCTCTAACGCGGTTAAGCCATCCTCAAGTCGTCGTGCTACATCCTCAGAAAAAGCCGTCGTGCCATCTTGCACCTGACTGAGCAGATGTTCCCATTGTTGAGTGAGGGTCGCGATATCTTTTAAGCCCAACATCCCGGCATTCCCTTTCAGAGAATGACTTTCTCGAAGTAACTCCTCTAGGAGGTCGCGGTCATCAGGACGCTCGCGTAACTGGGTGAGTCCTTCCCTAATTTTTGCTAAACCATCTTCACTGGCTTCTTGGAAGATTCCCCGGAGTTCTTCATCTTCAATCAACATGGTTTGAACGACTCCCCCATGACCGTTAAGTGGTGGACGACGAGCTGATTTGGGCTATCATCCACGTCTATCTTAACGGATGCCGTTACCTACTTGTTTCGCCCCATCGTTTTCGCTTGTTCTAGGGCAATCTCTTTCACTGCCTCGATGGATTCACGGTTGGCGTGGCCTTCAATGGCTTTGACTGCTAACTCTTGCACCTGCTCTAAGGTGGCTTCGAGTTGGAGGGAGAGGGTCTGGAGTTGCTGTTGGCGATCTCCGATGGTCCGTTCTAAGCCCTCGATGCGTAATTCGTACCGCTGTTTTTGCCCCTCAATCTCTTGCTGACGTAGGTCTAGGGCGGCTTTGACTTGATGGTGGGCGATCGCCTCTCCCTGGCGTTTCCCCGTCTCGATCTGCTCATCCTGCTGATTGGGGAACTGCTCAACTTTCCGGCTGAGGTCTTCAAACTCCTGTTCTCGCTCAGCCAGGGCCGCTTCTTGGTCCTGCCACAGCCGTTCCTGTTCCTCTCGTATCTCCCCTAAGCGTCGATACTGCTGCTGCTGCTGTTGCTGATACGCTTCCTCATCCAGTTGCTGCTGTTGGAGCTGTTGATAGGTATACTCTTGCTCATCTCGCTGCCAGTTTATTTCTAACTGCTGCTGCTCTTCCTCGAAAGAACGCTGCCAGTCCCCTTGTTCCTGGAGCCAGTCCCGTTGTTGCTGCTCTAATTCCTCTTGCAGCCGCTCTTGTTCCTGAGCAAATTCTTCAGAAAACTGCTTCGACTCCTCTAAATAAGTCTCAATTAACTGGCTTAATGTGGTCTCATCAAGGGTCTCAATCTCATACAACTCTCCTAACCGTTCTTGTTCAGCCTGAATCGCCCCGGAGACCTCGGAAAATTGACTGGCTTCTTGGCTTAACGCCTGAGACAACTGATGCACAAAGCCGCCAAATTGCAATTGAACTTGCTTGAGCTGGGCAATGGGAGTTTCACTCTCCTCGATGACTTGGGCCCTCTCCCCCTGAACTGGAACTGGCTCTGAGGCAGATGATGGTTCAGGGGCGGGCGATCGCCGGGCCTGTTTCAGTTCAGACTCGACTTGCTTTTTCTCCTCAGCCAATGCCTCATAGGCGGTTAAAATCTCGGCCTTGGTATTGCGATTCGTCAATCGTTTTGCCATGATTCAACTCCTGACTGGTTTTTGGGTTTTATAGAATTAGGGATAAGAGATTAAATCCTCTCTCAAGGCATTAGCCAAAGGCCTGAACTGATAAGGCCCGAGCTTGGTCCCGAGCGGCTTGCAATTGCTGGCTAATCTCCGCGAGTTGTGCGTCATATTGTGCCAAACTCTCCTGTAAGGACTCCAGTTTCACCTCATAGCCCTGTTGTTGCCCCTCCCAGGTTTTCTCTAGCAACTCCCGACGACTTCTCGACTGCTGATGAACCTCTCGGATTGCCTCGGTTTTAGCCTGGTTAAAGCTCTCCTGTAGCGTGGTCTCCATCTGGGCGACTTGCTCACGATAGGCGTTGATTTTCTCCTGATTAGCCCTTAAAACCGCCTCCCGCGCCTCCGAGTCTTTCTGCTTCTGGTAACCCTGTTGCGATAGCTGATGCTGTTGCTCTCGCAGGATGCGCCCATACTCATCAGCATCCCGTTGTCGCCGTTGTTGCTGTTCATAGGCTGCATCGGCTTCCTGTTGCTGTCGCTGTTTTTGTCGCTGTTGGCGTTTCGCCTCCCAGTGGTTTTGCTGCTGCTGTTGCTGCTGTTGCCATTGTTTGCGAGTCTGTTCCTGGTGGGTTTCTAGTTCCTCCAAGGCTTGGGCGATCGCATCCTGCAATTGTCGTTGTTTCTGGGCCTGTTCTCGCCGCAAGGACCACAAGCCATCGGCGACGATGCCGATTTGATGCAGTTGCTGCTGCTGTTGGCGAGCCAGGCTGATGGCCTGTTGCAACTGTCCTTGTTTGGCCACTTCCCCTTGTAGGCGATCGCCCAACTGGCTCACCTGAGTCTCAAACTCCAGTTGTAAGTCCGCTAAACCCCGCACAATGGCATCGCTGGTATATCCCGCCACCTGGGACATTAGCTGCTGATTTTGCTGCTGTTGCGCCTCCTCTTCCCGCGTCCTCACCTGATAGGACTGCTGTTGCTGCGCGGTGATAATCGCCTGCAATTCCTCAATCCCCGCCGTTTTAAGCGCGTCGCTCATGGTCTTGAAGCCTCACTCTGGATGATATTGCTGTGGATGATATTGCTTTAGGAAGGTCAGATTGAGCCTCAGGCCAAGCCTTGACCCAATCTGACAGAGTCTGCTGCGTCGCTCTCGTTCGCAATGTTGACTTAAAAATCAACTTAACTCCACTGTAGCCAACGTTGATTTTTTTGTCAAGTACTGGCTAAACTGTAAATGAGGCCAACCCACCCCGACGGCGATCGCCCCATCGGGATCTCCTGCCCCTAGCCCTGAGGATCTGATTGTGGAAGCAAGCTTTGGACAAGTCATTCGCAGCGCCCGCAAAGAATTAGGCTTATCCCAGCGGGGTCTGGCGCAACAACTGGAGTTAGACTTTACCTATCTCTCCAAACTAGAGAACGATCGCGCCGACTACGCCGCCAAAGAAGAGGTGATTCGCGCCATTGCCCAATGTCTCAACCTCAACGCCGAGGAATTAGTCTTTCTCGCTGGGCGCACTCCCCGCTGTTATGAGCGGTTCCTGAAGCAACACGCCCAAGACTTACCGCCCTTGTTTCGGCGCATGTCCGAGAACCCCGACTTTGCCGCCGAAGTCTTCCGTCAAGCCCGACAACCGCATCCCAAAGCCTAAGAGTCATAAGCCTAAGAATTATGGCGATCGCCGACGTTTTACTGATTCTCCTCGGACTCTTCACCGGCGTCGCCTCTGGCCTACTCGGGATTGGCGGCGGGGCGCTGATGGTTCCCGGATTGATGGCTTGGGGCGCACCTATTCAACAAGCCGTCGCCACCAGTTTAGTTGCTGTTTTCATCAACGCCCTCTCCGGCAGTTTCCGCAACTGGCAGACGGAAGACTTACATCCTCGCGGTTCCCTGGGGTTAGCCCTGGGGGGAATGAGTACCGCGCAACTGGGGGCCTGGCTAGCGGGTTGGCTACCCTCATGGCTGTTAGCCTTTAGTTTTGCCGGACTGCAACTGTTAACCATCTATTTAATGGGGGTGCGTCGCCGTCTCGCGAAAACCAACCCCAGTCCAGAACCCCCTCAATCCTCTTCTAGGGGGTTTTTCCTCACTATGGTGGGGATTGGCCTGCTGGCGGGGATGTTATCCGGTTTATTTGGCGTTGGCGGTGGGGTGGTGATGGTTCCCCTCCAGATGCTGTTGGTGGGAATCGGCATTAAGCAAGCCGTGCGAACCAGTTTAGGGGCAATTCTGTTTATTTCCCTATCCGGCTTATGGCGGCATACCCTTCAGGGGAACGTCTTATGGATGGCCGGTGCGTTATTGTCCCTGGGGGGAGTGTTGGGGGCACAACTGGGTAGTCGTACCCTCCCCAAGTTACCGGAACATCGGGTGAATCAACTCTTTCGTCTGTTATTGCTACTGATGGCGACGTATACCGTGATACGAGGGTTAGAGAGCTTGTAGGGGGATAACCCACCCCGCCCTATAGACTCCGTCTCGCTAGTGCGAACGGGCACCCCTCCTTGGAGGGGATAACCCACCCCGCCCTTCGGGCACCCCTCCTTGGAGGGGATGAATCCACGTAGGGGCACGCCCTTGTGGCTGCCCTTTCCCGGCAAAGAGCTTTTGTTTGCTAATTGAACTGCCTTAGGAAGCGCAAATCGCTGTTATAGAGGCGGCGAATATCGTCCATTTGGTGGAGAACCATCGCAAAGCGTTCTACCCCAAACCCTGCCGCAAAGCCCGTATAGCGTTCACTGTCGTAGCCCACCGCTTCGAGGACATTGGGATCGACCGTTCCGCAGCCGAGGACTTCCAACCAGTCGCCTTTCCATTTCACATCCACCTCCGCACTGGGTTCGGTGAAGGGGAAATAACTGGGGCGAAAGCGAATTTCCACATCGCCAAAAATCTGGCGGACAAACTCGCGGATTGTGCCTTTTAAATCCGTGAACGTGAGTCCCTCATCCACCGCCAGCAGTTCAATCTGATGGAACACTGCCGAGTGAGTGGCATCCACCGTATCGCGGCGATAGACTCGTCCTGGGGCCACAACGCGGATGGGGGGCTGTTGCTGTTCCATATAGCGGATTTGCACCGAGGAAGTGTGGGTTCGCAACAGGCGATCGCCCGGTAAATAGAAGGTATCCTGCATATCCCGGGCCGGGTGATCTGCCGGGGTATTCAGGGCCTCGAAATTATAGTAATCCGTTTCAATTTCCGGGCCCGTGGCTACCGTATAGCCGAGTCCAACAAAGATATCGAGGATGCGATCGATGGTGCTATTGAGAGGATGGCGACGGCCTTGGGGAACCACCACCGCTGGCATCGTTACATCCAGGGTTTCCGAGGCCAGACGGGCTTGAATTGCCGCTTGTTGTAACGTATTTTTTTTGTCCGTTAGAGCCGTTTCCAGGGCAGTTTTGACCTCGTTGGCCAGTTTCCCGACCTTGGGGCGATCGCCCGGATCAAGTTTTCCCATACCGCCCAGAATTTTCGAGACTTGCCCCTTTTTACCTAAATAGCCCACCCGCAAGGACTCAAGCTGCTCTAGATTAGCGGCAGCAGCAATCTCCTCGGTGGCAGTGGTTTGGAGTTGAGTGAGTTGGGTTTCTAAGGATGTTGTGGTCATAGGGAATAGGGGATAGGGAACAGGGAAGAAGAAGGCAGTAGGCATAACCCACCCCTAACCTTGGCGAGTTCCGTCAGGGAGAATTGCGCCGTGGAGGTTGGCTGCGGTCATGTGAGCGCCCCATAAGTCAGCCCCTGTGAGGTTGGCGTAACTTAAATCGGCACTGGTTAAATCTGCCATCTTCAAATCCGCTTGCGTCAAATCGGCATTGCTGAGATTGGCACCGTAGAGATTGGCTTGATCTAACTTCGTTCCTTTTAAGGACGCTCCCGAGAGATTGACCTCCGTCAGGTTCGCGCCACTTAAAATCGAACAACTCATGTTGGCCTTTTGTAGATTGGCGCCATCAAAGGAGACTCCGCCCATATTGGCATAGCTGAGATTGGCCTCTTCAAAATAGGCGCGGATCAGTTCCACCCCCAGCCAACTGGCCCCTCGTAAGTCGGCACCCCGTAAATCGGCATCGTGGAGTTTTACCTGATCCAGCTTCACCTGGCGAAAGTTCGCCCCTCGTAAACTGGCTTCACAGAGGTTTGCTCCTTCGAGGTTCACTTCCCGAAAGTCTGATTCATACAAGTCTGCGCCTTTCAAACAGGCTTGGCGCAAATCCACGCGATATAAGTCTGCCGATCGCATTTCCACTTGCGTCAAATCAGCACCATAGAGCGTCGCACCCACCAGAGACGCGCCATTGAGACGGGCCCCGACAAAATCTGTTTTTGACAAGTCTGCGCCGCGCAAATCTGCATCGGCTAGGGAGGCGCCGCTGAGGATGGCATCTTTCAAGCAGATCTGATAGAGATCGGCTCGACTTAGGGAAATGCGTCTTAAATCAACGCCACTAAAATCGCGAACGCCTGTGCCATAGCGATTTAATAGTTCAGCCGCGTCCATAACCTTCTCATAACAACGGTGTTCTGGCGGTTTGCCAGCAAAGATAATCTTATACTGTTTAGGCGGTTGGGGATAGGGCAATGATGGGTTTAGGCTGTACCCTTGCCCCGATAGACTCGACCTTTCCAAGCGCCGCCCCGGCCGAACCAATGGCGTAGGGCGGAATCCAGGGTCATGAGACTATAGAGGGCGGCAATTAGGGGCAGAATGAGTCCTAGGAAGGGGGGTTGTTGGTAGAGGCGTAGGGTCGGGAGGAGGGAAAAGGCCATTAAGAACCAGGTGGCGAAGCCGATAAAGGCGATAAAGGAGTCGCTGTTGAGGATGCCCCAAATTAGGGCGATGGGGGGAACAAGATAGGTGACTCCCATGGCGAGCAGGGTAAACAGGAGTAGGAGGGGAGAGTGTTTCAGTTGGGTGTAGGCGGTGCGGGCTACCATCCCCCAAATACTCCAGAGCGAGCGATAGGGGCGTAAACTGATGGTCTTGTGGCTTAGGCCTAACCAAATGCCATGATACTCCTGACCTTGACCCCGTTTGACGGCTTGGGCGAGGGCGCAGTCATCAATGAGAGTCTGTTTGATGGCAGCCAGTCCTCCAATGTGTTCTAGGGCCGGGCGACGGATGAGAATACAGCCTCCGGCAGCGGCGGCGGTGGATTTTTGGGGGTTGTTGACCCAGTCGAAGGGGTAGAGTTTTTGAAAGAAATAGATAAATGGGGGAATAAGCAATCGTTCCCAGAAACTCTGACAGCGTAGTTTCACCATCAGGGAGACGAGATCGAGGCCTTCTCGTTCAGCTTTGAAGAGCAGTTGCTGTAGGTTTTGTGGGTGATGTTGGATGTCGGCATCGGTGAGGAGGTAGTAGTCTGGGCTGTAGCGTTCTCCATGATGCACTTGGGTGATGTTGGATGTCGGCATCGGTGAGGAGGTAGTAGTCTGGGCTGTAGCGTTCTCCATGATGCACACCTTGGTCCATGGCCCAGAGTTTACCGCTCCAACCGGGGGGAAGGGGATCGGCGGTGATAATCTCGAGTTCCTTGGTCCATGGCCCAGAGTTTACCGCTCCAACCGGGGGGAAGGGGATCGGCGGTGATAATCTCGAGTTGGGGGAGGGTGAGGTTTAATTCTTCTCCGAGGGCGTTGATGTCGGCGGCGATCGCCCGGGCCACATCAGCGGTTCCGTCGTCGCTGCGATCATCGACGAGAATCACCCGCAATTGGCTGATGTTTTCTTGGAGGAGGAGCGATCGCAGGGTTTTGGGTAGTAAGTCGGCTTCGTTACGGGCCGGGATGATGGCACAAACGCTGGGTAAGGTGTCGAAGTTGGGGGGAACCGGGGACAGTTGAATGTGCGATCGCCAAAATTGCCCGCGAAAGGCCAGGAGGGTGATCCAAATGGTGAGTGAGAGGAGGGTGAGAATGAGCATGGGGGGAAGAAGGCAGTAGGCAGTAGGCAATAGGGGAAGACGTAGGGGCTGTGAGAATGAGCATGGGGGGAAGAAGGCAGTAGGCAGTAGGCAATAGGGGAAGACGTAGGGGCGTACCCTTGCGGTCAGCGAGCGTAGGGGCGTACCCTTGTGGTCGCCCTCTGTGGTCGCCCTCTGTGGTCGCCCTCCGTAGGGGCGTACCCTTGTGGTCGCCCTCTGTGGTCGCCCTCTGTGGTCGCCCTCTTGCTTCAATATCGTAGGATCTGGTGGGAATTTCTTACACTGGATCGAGGAAACGTTCATATTGGGAGTGAAATCTAAGTATTATGGCCACCTATCTTGTAACTGGGGCAAGCGGCGGTATTGGATGTGAGTATTGCCGACAGTTGAAAGAACGAGGCGATGAGGTGATTGCGGCCTGTCGTTCGAGTTCTCCTGAATTGGACAAATTGGGGATTCGGGTGGAAACGGGGGTCGATGTTACGTCCGATGCGGCGGTGAAGGGTTTGGCCGCTCGCTTGGATGGCCAGCCTTTGGATGTTCTCATTAATAATGCTGGGGTTTTACAGTCGATTCCTCTGGAACATCTCGATTTTGACTCGATCCGTCGCCAGTTTGAGGTGAATGCGATCGGGACCTTACGGGTGACTCAGGCACTGCTGCCCAACCTGTCTGAGGGGTCGAAGCTGATTCTTATGACCAGTCGCATGGGGTCGATTGGTGATAATACCTCGGGCGGGTCCTATGGCTATCGGATGTCGAAGGTGGCCATGTCGATGGCGGGGAAATCTCTCTCCCATGACCTGAAACCTCGGGGGATTGCGGTGGCGATTCTTCATCCGGGTTTGGTGAGTACTCCCATGACCAACTATACAGGAATCCCCCCAGCGGAGTCCGTTGGGGGTTTGTTACAGCGGATTGATGACCTCACCCTAGAGACAACGGGCAGGTTTTGGCACGCGAATGGGGAGGTGTTGCCCTGGTAGGGGCGTTTAGACTAATGCCGCTTCTTTTTCCCAGCGTCCGACGGCTTTGCCGATGACCGCCAGTTCAGCCATGAGGCTCTCGAACTCGTCAGGGGTGAGGGATTGAGCGCCGTCGGAGAGGGCTTTTTGAGGGTTGGGATGCACTTCAATCATGAGGGCATCGGTTCCGGCGGCGACGGCGGCTTTGGCCATGGCCGGGACGAGGTTGGCCCAGCCGGTTCCATGGCTGGGATCGATGGTGATGGGGAGATGGGTGAGGCTACGCAGGACGGGGAGGACAGATAGGTCCAGGGTGTTGCGGGTATAGCGGCGATCGAAGGTGCGAATGCCACGTTCGCAGAGAATTACGTTGGGGTTCCCGGCGGCGAGGATGTATTCGGCGGCCATGAGCCATTCTTCGATGGTGGCGGAAATCCCCCGTTTGAGGAGAACGGGTTTGTTTTGGGCGCCGATTTTCTTGAGGAGGGCGAAGTTCTGCATGTTGCGGGCCCCCACTTGCAGCACGTCGGCCACTTCAGCGATTTTCTCGATGTCGTCGGCGTCCATGACTTCGGTGATGATGCCCAAGCCGGATTGTTCGCGGGCGCTGGCTAGGAGGCCCAGGGCGCTTTCTCCATGACCTTGGAAGGCGTAGGGAGAGGTGCGGGGTTTGTAGGCGCCTCCCCGCAGGAATTTGGCGCCGGCGGCTTTGACGCGCAGGGCGGTTTCGACGATCATTTCTTCACTCTCGACGGAACAGGGGCCGGCGATGGTGACCACGGGCTGATGTTCTCCGAAGAGAACGGGCCCTTCGGGGGTGGTGACGGCGATGTCACTGGCTTCTCCATGACGGAATTGCCGGCTGGCCCGTTTGAAGGGTTCTTCAACTCGCAGGACTTGTTCAATCCAAGGGCTGATTTCTTGTAGCTGTAAGGGGTCAAGTTCGGCGGTGTCCCCCACTAAGCCGATGACGACTTTATAGCGCCCAAAAATGGTTTCTGGGGTAAGTCCCCGAGAGGACATTTCCTGGTTGAGGCGATCGATTTCCTCTTGGGGAGTCCCCACTTTCATAACAATGATCATTCAGGTTTTCTCCTATAACACGATGTTTGGCGTTGATAGCCAGCCAAGTCCCGATGTCGTCGGGTGATTAATGCAATCTATATTCTATTCTATTCAGATTTTTAGGGCAGCCTGGCTATTGACAAGAAAACGGTAATATGCTAAGCGATATACCTCAACAAAAAAGAGGTCAGTCTCGCGACTCACCCCTTGCCGTTGGCCATGGTACAGCGATGGCTTGTTTCGATACCGTCTATTCTTTTTTCCAGGCTTGCCGCATTCGCCCGAAGTTGGTTTGGAACTCTCGCCACCCCAGTTTGCTGCCGGGATCGTCTTCATCCCAAGAGGCGGAGAGGAGTCCGTAGCTTAATCCTAAAACGCCTAAGCCAAATAAGCCGCTACTGACGAGGAGGACGGCGATGCTGGGTAGGGGGAACCATTCTTTTTGAATGATAAAGTAGCTCCCGAGTAGGCTCAAGACGCCTAAGCTGGTGGGGGTTCCACTGAATAGGGCCATGCGGGTAATCATCCGACGACTCACCGCTTCGGGGATGGGCTGTTTTTTGACGCTGGGGTTCTTGACGCTTTGGGCCGGGCTGTCGCTGGTTTTGGCGGGGCTGGGGGACGCGGCGGCTTTGGGACTAGAGGCCCCCGATTCCCCTTTGCTTTGGGATTTGGGGGCCTTGTCTTTTTTGCGCTTCTTTGCCGGTTCAAAGGGTAGGCGATCGCGGGAGGAGTCGGAAGCCATGGTTAAGTGGGAGGATAACGGCAAGGGAACGACCGGGGGAACGTCGGGGACTTAACCGCGAATCCCCAGACGGGTGATGAGGTTGCGATAGTCCTCTTCGCTTTTCTTGCGGATGTAGCCGAGAAGGCTTTTGCGCTGACTAATCATTTTCATGAGTCCCCGCTGGGAGGAGTAGTCTTTTTTGTTGCTGCGCAGGTGCATACTGAGGCGGTTGATGCGCTCGGTAAGCATGGCAACTTGGACTTCCGCTGACCCAGTATCGGTTTCGTGGGTCTGGTATTGGGAAAAGATTTCTTGCTTTTCGGTTTGGGTCAGAGACATAAGATAGGTTTAGAGGCTCGGTTAACTCAGCAATTAACCAATATAGCACAGGGGGTTGGGCTTGCTTCAGGTTTATGGGTTATCGTTGTTCGCGTTTTTCTCGATCCTGGCGACGGCGATCGCGCCATTCGGCAAAGGTGAGATAGGTAATTCCGCCGGTGACGAGGGCCAGCAGAACTAGGGCCGCGACAGCGAGGGCGGTAAAGATGGGGTTAGTCATGGCAGGGCGACGACAGAGGACGAACAAGGGCAGAGATACTTGTAGGCATTATGCCATTGACCTGGGGAACCGGTGAAGCTAATTCCCGCTAAGCAGGGATGATCAATCTCACGTTGACACTCCCCAGCTATCACGGCGTGGGGATTCTTGGGTCTATGGGGAGCCAGTGCTTAACCCCTCGCCAAACATCTTGACCGTCTGCCCGACGGCTGCAAGTCCACGTTGTACGACCACCTGCGCGGCGGCTATATCTCTATCTGTGGTATATCCACACTCAGGACAGCGATGTACGCGAACTGAAAGCTCTTTCTTACCTGTATTGGTACCACAACTGGGACAGGTTTGGCTGGTTCCCGTGAAGTCTACTTCAGCGTAAAAGACACCACGTTTCCAGCACACCCACTTGAGAATCCTCAAAAACTCACCGTGAGCCGCATCGAGAGTATGCTTTGAAAACATGCCTCTCGCCCAGGCTTTGAAGTTGAGTTTCTCTGCAAACACCATCCCTACGCCGTCGCAGAGACGGTGAGCCAGTTTATAAAAGAAATCCTGACGACAGTTGCGGATATATTCGTGCAGCTTGGCGACCTTATAGTGAGCCTTACGCCAGTTATTTGACCCTTTAACCTTATGAGACGCTCTTTGTTGCAGCAATCTCAGCTTGCGTTGGAGGTCTTTAAAGAATCGGGGTCTTGGTACTAACTCACCAGCAGAGGTGGCCAGATAGCTGCTCAATCCTACGTCAATTCCCAAGGCTTCCCCGTGGGGCAGGATATCAGGAACTTCAAGATCGCACTGAAGGGTTAGCATCACGTACCACCCGGAAGCACGTTTGACCACCTGGGCTTGTTTGATAACGAAGCCTTCAGGAATCGGTCGTGAGAGTCGCATTTTCACCCAGCCTACCCCAGGGAGTTTGACACGGTTTCCCCGAACGGGGTCTTTTCCCAATTGTGGAAACAGCAGAGAACGTAATCTTCCCGGTTTTTTAAATCTGGGGAATCCATGTCCTCTCTCCCACATCGAGACAAAGGCCTTCTCTAAACGTCGCAACACCTGTTGCAGCATTTGAGCGTTAGCTGTACCTAGCTCAGGATAGACTTTTCGAGCTTGGGTTAAGGCTTGGCACTGGCTTGAAAAGCTGGGTCGCGGTGCGTCGGGGGACATGACGTACTCACCTTGAAGAGAGCATCGGTCAATGGCACAGGCTCTCGACTTGTACCAGTCTTTGCGCTCTGCCAAAGCAAAGTTCCAGACCCGACGAGAGGTTTCTAGCCATTCGTCATAGGTCTGTTGCTGCTGTTGAGTGGGCGCAAGTTTGTACTGGTATGTGAGGTTAATCACTGCCTAAAAACGACACCTTATTTTTTAGGCTAGCACGGATTGTTGAAATATGCAATCAAAAAGTCGCCCTAGAAGGGCGAGGCTCTAACCCCAAAATTTTTGGTAGGATTGTGAAGATTGAAATTTGTCTATTCCTCGGTAACTTTTTATGAATCGATTAGTCTCACGCCTTTTGGCCCTTTTACTGGTTGCGGTGGTCGGACTCACTGGCTGTTCCGCTGGGTCTAACTTAACCGGAGACTATCGCCAAGATACCTTGGCGTTGGTAAGCAGCTTGCGGGAGGCCATTGAACTGCCTGAGGGAACCCCGGAGAAAATGGAAGCGCAAGCGGAAGCGAAAACCCGTATTGATAACTTTTTCTCTCTCTATCGCCGGGATTCCTCGGTTTCGAGTCTGCCTTCGTTCACGACGATGCACACGGCCTTGGATGCCTTAGCGGGTCATTATCGCTCCTATGGCAACCGTCCGTTGTCTAATAAGCTCAAAACTCGGTTAGAACAAGAGTTTAAACAAGTGGAAATGGCTGTGCAACGGGGTCGATGAAACGCTAAACTCAGGGCGATCGCGTCGTTTTAGACGGATTAATCCCGCGATCGCCTGCATTTGGGATTAACGTCGTTTCCTCCACAGTTGAGTTAGGCCCTATGGTAGCCCTGTTTTCTGCCTGTTCCTCCACCGCATCGAGGCTGGTGACCCATTTGGGAAACACCGTCTCGGCTGGTGTTTCGGCCCGAGTCTCGTCGATGGCGATAACCCTCTCTTTGGGACTGGGACAGGTTTTAATGAGTTCTGGGATGGCTCAGGCCCAGTTTCGCCCGTCGAACCCTTGTCGCCTCCCAACTGAGGCGATTGTGGAAAAGGAAAATTTGCGTCAAGCGGCTTTTCAGGGAGATGGGGAAGCCGAGGCGGAGTATCGTCGCCTGATTCAGTACCACGCCACGGAGTTAGAAACCTGTCGTCGGGAAAATTGGCCACAAAACCTGGCCCTCTGGTTACGGCTGTATCCTTGCGATGCTCAGCCTGGGGTTCTCGATGAAGTGCTCGATCGCATCGTCAGTCGTGGCTATAACGAGATTTATGTCGAAGTTTTTTATGACGGACAGGTCTTGTTGCCCCTGAATGACAATGGCACGGTTTGGCCGTCGGTGGTGCGATCGCCCGATTTGGGAGATCGCGATTTATTAGCGGAGGTGATTCGTAAGGGCCATGAGCGAGGACTCAAGGTTTATGCTTGGGTGTTTACGATGAATTTTGGCTATTCCTACGGACAACGGCCCGATCGCTTCAATGCGGTGGCGCGCAATGGGGCCAATGAATCGACCCTCAACCGCACTCGGCCCGAGGGAACCACCTATGACCGAGAACTCCATAGTTACGCCTCACAAACCTTTATCGACCCCTACAGTCCCCAGGCCCGGCGAGATTATGAATGGCTACTTCATGCCATCCTGCAACGACAGCCGGATGGGGTCTTGTTTGATTATGTCCGCTATCCCCGCCTGCCGGGAGGGGACTCGGTGGCCACGAATGTCCGCCAACTCTGGATTCACGGGGAAGCTTCCCGCAATGTCCTATTAGACCGCTCTCGCAATGGTCTGGCCCGTGGGTTGTTGGAGCGTTATTTGCAACAAGGCTATTTAAACAACGGGGATGTGCAACAGATTCGTCAGGCCCATCCTGACGACGAAGAACCTCGCTGGCAAGCCGTCAGCCGCCCCGCCATCTCCCTACAACAATATCTCTGGAATCTAACGGTCGCCCATGCGGTGCAGGGAATTCTTGATTTCGTCCATCGGTCTGCGGACCAAGTGAGCCGAAATAACATTCCCTCGGGGGCAGTGTTTTTCCCCAATGGCAATCAACCGGTGGGAGAACAGGGGTTTGATTCCCGCCTACAACCCTGGGACCGCTTTTCTTCCTCCATGGAATGGCATCCTATGATTTACGGGGTCTGTGGCGATACCAGTTGTTTAACGGACCAAATGGAACGGGTGATGGCCTTTGCTTCAGACGAGACTCGGGTGGTTCCGGCGTTGGCTGGGGTTTGGGGACAGCCGATGACCAATCGTCCGTCTCTGGAAACTCAGATGTCTGCGATTCGTCAGGTGGCCCCTGGGGTCGATTCCATTAGTCATTTTGCCTATTCTTGGCAATTTCCTGAATCTGACCGGGAGCGGAAGACTTGCAACATCCGCCGACCGTAAGTTAGAGACCATAACACATTGACAGAATCTGAGCCATCTTTCATAATCAAGTATGACTTAGGTTATCTGTCAACCGCCTCGTTCTACCTTCCTAATTCCCCCGTCCTGAGAGAACTATGGAACTTTTCAGCATTGGACATTCCAACGCTAGCATCGAGGCCTTCCTGAATCTCCTCAAGCAGCACCAGATTACGGCTCTGGCTGATGCGCGATCGTCTCCCTATAGCCGTTTTCTACCCCACTTCAATCAGGACTCACTGAAGTTGTCCCTGACAGAGGTGGGGATTCGCTATGTCTTTTTGGGGAAAGAACTCGGGGCAAAACCGAGTAATTTGGCCTGTTATGTGGGCAAGAAAGCGCGGTATGAGAAAATTGCGGCAACGCAAGAGTTTCAGCAGGGACTTGAACGGCTGCTGAGGGGGTTACAAACCCATCGCGTTGCTGTGATGTGTGCTGAGAAAGACCCTCTGACCTGTCATCGCGCCATCCTGGTCTGTCGTCAGGCTCAACAGCTCAATCCTCAGATTACTATCAATCATATCTTGCAAAGTGGCGAGTTAGAATCCCAGAATCAGCTCGAAGAACGACTCCTGATTAAGCAGGGATTCCAAGCCGTCACCAGTCAGCCTATACCGGTGGTGCAATTGTCTCTCTTCGCCACTCCTGAGGAGACGCTTCCAAGTCGGGATGAGTGTTTGGCCCAAGCCTATGAACGTCAAGGGAGGGGTTCGCCAGCTTGATGTTATGACGAAATTAGTGGTTTTGCACCTGATTGGGGATTTGGAAACTCGTGGCTTTGAGGTGATTTTGGAAGTGGGCGAGGTGGGGTCTCGGCCTCAGTTGCGGGTGAAGGGGACGTTACCGGCAAGTCCTGAGTTGGGGGAACGGGTGCGATCGCATTGGCAAGACCATTATGGGACTTTCACGCGCTCTCAGACGGCTCGCATTAAGCCCAAGTTGATGGGAATGGGCCATGCGATGGATGCTTGTAAAACTTCGGCAGCCCAGTTAGGACAAGCCTTTCAGCAGTGGCTCACCTCGGAGGGGTTCCAGGCGATCGATCGCCGGCTGCGAGAGGTGTTGAGTCTTGAGGATGAGATTCGTTTAGCGATCGCCAGTGAGAGTGAGGTGGTGCGACAACTTCCGTGGCATTTGTGGGAGTTTTACCGCCGTTATGGCAAAACCGAGCTGATGTTTTCCCCGGTGACGGGGATGCGGCCTCCAGCTACCCCTGGCCAGGGTCTCGGGAGGTTGCGGATTTTGGCAATTTTGGGCAGCGATGAGGGGATTGATGTGGAGAGCGATCGCCGCTTCTTGGAGGGGTTACCGGGGGCTGAGGTGACGTTTTTGGTGGCGCCGAGTCGTCAGATGGTTAGCGATCGCCTCTGGGAGGAGTCCTGGGATATTCTCTTTTTTGCCGGTCATAGTGAGACGCAGGGCCAGCGGGGCTGTCTGTATCTCAATGCTGAGGAACAGTTGAGCCTGGATGAGTTGCGTTATGGTCTGTCTAAGGCGATTCAACGGGGTTTGAGATTGGCGATTTTTAATTCCTGTGATGGTTTGGGCTTAACGACGGCTTTAGATGACTGTGCGATTCCCCAGATGATTGTCATGCGGGAGGCGGTTCCCGATCGGGTGGCCCAGATGTTTCTGAAACAGTTTCTGGGGCTGTTGTCTCGGGGGGTTCCCTTCCATTTGGCGGTTCGGGAGGCCCGGGAACGGTTACAGGGGATTGAGGATCGCTTTCCCTGTGCCAGTTGGCTGCCGGTGATTGTGCAACATCCTGATGCGATCGCCCCTCAGTGGCGGCTGGAGTCGAAGGAGTTTGGGGACTGGCGGCGGTGGCTGGTTCAGGGCGTGCAGCGGGTTGGTATGGGTTGGCTGGTGGGGGGGATGGCGATCGCCCTGACGCTTTGGGGGCGGGGCTGGCTGGGGGGCTGGCTGCATCAACAGGGGATTACCTTATATGGGGTGCATCGCTATGACCAAGCTGAAGACCTCTGGAATCTCACTCTTCTGGTAGACCCCGGACGACGGACCACCCTCTATATGTTGGGCTATCTGCATGAGCAGGTGGGAGATGATGAGGTGGCGTTGCAATGGTATGGGGCGGCGGGCCGGCGGGGACTTCCTCAGGCCTATCGTCGTCAGGCCCAAATGATGATTCGACAGGGAGAGGAGATTGATTTCGCTGTGACGTTGGCAGAAAAAGGCTTATCCGTCCTCATAGACCAGGGGAGTTTAGGGCAGGAAGAGATGCGAACGACTCTCGCCTGGGGGTTATGGCAACAGGGACAACGGGGTCAGGCCTATCGGCATCTGGATGCGGTGTTGGAGTCGTCTCGTCAGGTTCCCTTAGCCTATTGTCTCTATGGGGCTATGTTGACGGAGGAGGGGTTAGAGGAAGCTGCGGCTCCTTTTTGGCAGTCCTGTCTCGATACCACCGATGTGCGTCATCGGGATGAAGGCTATTGGCGCAATTTGGCGCGGGTCAGTCTCAAGCCTTGAGGGTTGTTGTTTGAGGAGAGGGGTTTAGGGGTCTCCAGAAAAAAATTTTTGTCGTTCGCGTCAGAGTCATAAATTTCCTAAAAATTTGCGTTGTTATAGGAGAAGGCAATACAAACGGGAGATACCTGGATGCGGACTTGGTTGTCACTGCTGTTGGTGTGGGTGTTGGTGTTGGGAGGAGTTGTTGTAGTGGAGGAGCCTCAATGTGAAGATGTGAATGGGGATGCGATCGTCTGCTAATCCCCATCAGACCGCTGCTGGATGTTGATTCCTCAGCGGTCTCGTTTCTTCCTCGTGACGTGTTCCTCGGTTCCTCGTGACTTGGCTCTAGCCAAGTCATGCCCTTGGGGAGGCTCTGCCTCCCGAGAATAGGCGGCAGAGCCGCCCAGAGTGCGTATCATGGCAGAGCCATGACACGAGGATGAAGGGGTGGGTTCCCCGGCGTTGCGGAACGAGACCCCTAATTGAAGGGGAAGACTTGGGCAAATTGACGGTTTTCAGTCTTCTGACGTAAGTGTTCTACATAGGTGGAACGGGGTGTCTCCCTGGCCCCAAAAACCGTGGCAACTTGATAATTTGCTAAATTAGCAATCCACACGGGGGAGGGAGTCACGCCTCCACGGACTTTGCCACATAAATCCCCGTCATAATCCCATTGATTGCGACGGTCTTTGATTTTTAAATCTTGATCATGTAACACCGCTAAGGCATAGGGTTTGTCATAATCGCTCTCCCCCGAACAGGCAATAATACGACCCGAACAGGCAATAATACGACAATTGGCATCGGCAAACTCTGACCAGCGACTCCGTTGTGGTGCCGGATTGCAGCGCAACTGACGGGGATTGACGGAGTCTCTTGTCAGTTGCTGTAAGGCATCATAAAAGCCCTGTAAACGCTGCTGAAAGCGGCGTTGAAAGTCTTGGGGAGTATCCGGTAATTCCCAAAACGCCTCCTTACTCTCAGGAATTAAGGTGGCGCCGCGATACCAAGGTGCTCGTTCGCGAGTTTTACGAGAATAGCAAGGTCGCCGCGCTCCTTGACCCACACCCCCAAGGTGGAACATCATCCAGGTCAAGTTCTTCATTAACTGCTGGACTGGCTGACGGACTGTTTCCTCTAAATTCAACGAGGCTGAGAGAATGAGGGTTCCCTCCTGTTCACCACAAGCATCATTTTGGCCTCCCTTATGGGGGCGAGGTTCCCGTTGAATCACACGGCCGTCTTGGATATGAAAACGGACCCAGCCCCATTGTTGCTGAGGATTGATGGCGCCAAATAACTGCCCTTCTAGGGTTTGGACGGCTGTTGTGGATAAAACTCCTCCGGCAAAGACCCGGAACCAATAGCGCAACATGGACTTCAGGGCGATGGGACGCACTTCAGCATCGGGTTTACCCCGAGTTTGCCATTGGTTTTTGTGCTGATTCCAATTCCAATCGGTAAACGTCTGCCGTCCGTGAATCAGTTGACCTTGCAGGGCGAAGGGGAGTCGTAGCAACTCATCGTCTTTGTGGGAGGTTCCGGCGGTCAGCAGTTCTCCATAGCCGCTGTTGACTTGGGCGCCAATCCCTGACTGTAAGCCTTTGATGAGCCAGGTCTTAACCTTTTCTAAGACCTGCAAGTCTTGACAGGTGCTGGCGAGGCGCAGGCCGATGAGAAAGGTGGGTTCTTTCAGCGATAGGAAGGGATTGGGTTTAGGATCGTACTTGAGATTGTCATTGTCCCAGTTCCAGATGTTGTTGGCCATGTCCACGGATAAGCCCATGTGCTTGGGGAGGGGATAGGCATCGAGGAAGACGACTTTTCCCGCTTGGTTGCTTTTGTTGGGCGCGTCTAAGTCCCCGAACCAAGGGGCAACGGCTTTATTGGCCTGTTTCCAATTAAGCTGCTGTTGCTGCATGAGGTCGCGAACTGCCTGGTTTCTGGCAACGCCTCGTAGGGTGGAGGAGGGAAGATAGGGCATCCCGAGGCTGTCAAAGGCGGGTAGGAGCATACTCTCGGGCCCACGATGTCCTCCAACGCGAATACGCCAGGAACTCTTAACCTGAAAGGTTTGTCCCTGTTGACCGCGTTCGGCGAGGAGTTTGGTGCGTTTGTTGAGTTGTTCTAACCGCTGGCGGTAGTCGGCTTGGTTTTCGGCCAATTGCAGGATTTGGACTTTGGTGGGGTTTTTCTGCTCATGGTCTGGGGAACGCATCCAACGCAGGTATTCGACGAAACTGGCGCTGGGGTCGGGGGTGATTTCTTGCTCGTCGTACAGCCAAGGAACGGGAGGATTTGTTCGCTGAGATGGCATTTGTTGAGACCGATTCCGGGAAGGTTGACTGTCTGATCTTCGTTGTTGCGGTCGTTCTGGTCGTTGCGGTCGTTGCGGTCGTTGCGGTCGTTCTGGTCGTTGCGGTCTGGCCGTGGGATCTGGGGTCATCAGTTGTCTCCGCTATCATGGTAAACGGCGGTGGCCCAGAAGCTAAATTCTTGGGCGATCGCCAGTCCAAGACCGGTCAGTCCTAGATATTCTTCTGTATCAAGGTCTTTCAGTTTTGTGAGACCTTGGGGACTGTTTAACTCATGAACGCCGGAGAGCTGAGCCAGACAGGAAAAATACTTTTGGACAACGTCTTTTTTACCATCTTTTTCCTTTGAAGTGAGGGCTTGTTCTTCAGCTTTCAAGCGCATCATCCCCCAAGTAGAAAGATAGGTGTAAAGTTCAACGGCTTGGCTTTTTTGCTCTTTCAATCGCGCATTGTCTGTGGAGTTTTGTGACCGTAACGCATCCAAGGCTTCGTAAACCGGAGTTCCGAGAGTGCGCGGGTCAAATGTAGTTTTTTCAGGGCTTGATTTTGGTTTTTGGGGTTGTTTTGATGTCATGAGTTTGGGCGCTTTTCGGGTAAATGGGGGTCTGCTTTTTAAGGATGTTCAAGTCCTTTTTTGAGGGGTTCATGGCTCGAAACCCTCAGGTCAGTTACGCATTCGGTGGACACCATTGTTGAACAAATCCTCGTCCTAAACTTTCTTGTCCCCCAATTTGCATGATGTCACGTTGGCTCAGCATCTGCAAAAATTGCTCTTGAGCGGTGTCATCGTTGCTGGCTTGACTGGTGAGTCCCCAGGTGTAATACATGAGGGTATCTGGGGGGATGGCTTCTTCATAGCGGAAGCCGCCATCCACGGTTTTGGATTGGTCGAGTTTGACTTTAACTTGCCGCCATAAGCCCATTTGGACGAGGGTTTTATAGTGGTTGTCTGGCAGTACAATCACCCGCGTGATGCCGGAGGTGGCAGGGTCTTTGGGGATAAAATCGCTCCAGTTGGGGAACTCCTTAAGACTGCCGGGTTTGAGGATGGCATCTTTGAGATAAATGGCTTTTTGGGTCGATAAATTGGTGCTGTACTCCTCGGGGATGGAGGTTTGCAGGTTGCCTTGAAATTTGGACCAACGACGCAGCAGGCTAGGGCAACTGACCCAGATTACGCCATGACTGAGGGAGGAAATGGGAACCCAAAGTAAGGCGCCGTCGCCAATCCAAATGCTGCCTTGGCTAAGCTCTTGGGTGTCGTTGAGGTCGGTGCCAAAAAGCTGAGATTGGAGGTCTTTGCTTTGGTGAATGGAGGCTCGTAAACGACCGCGAATGCTACTCGAAGGAATATAGGGAAAGTCGGTGTGGGCTTCTCGGGCGATGCCTAAGAGATTGCCTTCTTGGGTGGTTCCGCCGGTGTGTAAGGGGGAGAGGAGAAAGAGATAGGTATAGTTCGGTTTCATGGGAGTTTAGAAGGGTTAGATTTGCGGCAGGTTGCAGGTTCGGTAGGGAGGGGGACTCAGACCTTAGCTGGGAGGTCTGGGGTTAGCTGGGTGGGGGGACAACCCAGAGGAGTTCTGAGTAGCCCAGTTGCCGCCAGCGGCGAGTTTTGGGGTTGATATCATCTCGGTCTTGATAGAGGGGTTGGGGTTGGTTGAGGTAGTAGAGACTACCGGGGGGGGCGGCAAAGACTTGGGGGGCGGGAACGCTGGAGTCGCGGGCATTGGGACTGGTGTTTTTTTGTCGTAAACGGCGACTGATGGGGACGGCGCTACCGCTGGCAAAGCTGACTAATCCGGAGTCGCGCTGGTCTGGGTTGGGTTGGTTCTGATGCCGACTGGGGGCGAGTTTCCATTCCCAAGGATAGGGGCGACAGGTGGCCCGACCGGTGCGGAAGCCGTGGTTATGTCCGTTTTTGCTCGTGTGGTGACGTTCAAAGACTCCGGGGGTGATGAGATAGGCGATGCTGGGGTCCTGGCGCTGGAAGTTGGCGTGGGATTGGGTTTGGAGGGCCTGCCATTGGGCGTCGAGGGGGTCGCAGCGTTCTAGGACGGCCCGGTGTCCTTCTCCGCCGAGGCGTAGGGTGCTGGGACTGTCGAGTTCACAGTCGAGTTGGATGGCGAGGGCCCAGTTAGGGTGAAGGCGGATGGCGTTTTCCACGAAATAGCCGTCGGCTAGTTTGACGGTTCGGGTTTCCGATTGGATGGCGTTGTGAGAGCGGGTTTCTTGACTCCAGGGTTCTTTGTCTTCGTCGTCCCCAAGCCGCCAATGGCTGTCGGGGATGGTTCCTGTTTCTAGGTAGGTTTGAATGGCGGCGGCGGGGAGGTATTGGCGTAGTTTGCCATCGCCTTTGGGGTTGGCCTCTGGGACTTGGTCGAGGTTGGGAGGTAAGAGGGGGGCGGGGGCGTTGTCATCCCAAAGGGCGGCAATGCGATCGCCCTGGGGATGCCAGGGATAGGGAATGAGGGGGGTGGTGCCGAGAAATCCGAGGGGACTGGGGAAGTAGAGTTCTGGCTGGGGCTGGGTTCGGCAGAGGAAAGGACCTCGGAGGGTGAGGTGGTCGTCTTGTTGTCGTAGTTGGCGAATGGCGGCGGCGATCGCATCCCCGTTGGGGGGGAAGCTGGCCCCGGAGGCCCAGGCCCGTTCTCCAGGGGCGAAGGGTTTGGCATCCCGAAATAGCCAAACGTCGGTGGGGGTGAGGGTATACCAAGGCATGAGGTCTAAGGGTTAAGGGTGATGGTGCGCTTGCGTTGGACAAAGGCGGCCAGTTTGAGCCAGGCTTTGAGTTCTCCGTCGAGGTCTTTGGGATCGGTTTGGTCCCAGAGACCTTCGATGAAACCTTGTAGGGCTTGCTGAACGGCCTGTTGGGCGTTGGGGTCTCCTGAGAAGCTATCTCGACGCTGACAGAAGGCCTGAGTCCAGGGGGCAATGGCGGCTCGTTTGGGGGCCGGATGGTCACTCCAGAGGCTGGCGGCTAGTTCAAAGAGGGAGGGCTGGTCTGGAGTGAGGGTCATGAGGGTTTGCCACTGCTGGAAACTGCTAAATTTGCTGGTGGCGGTGACGCAGTTGCCGCTACCGTAGAGAACTCGCACTTGTAGGGCATCTTTGCCTTGAGGCTGACCGTTGGGGCCGGGACTTTGATGGTCTTTGGCTCCCGTTTCGGCGTCCCAGAGATGACCCAGGGCGATCGCCAGAGGAACGGAGTGATGGGCGATGACCAAGCCAAAGCTAATGGTGGAGCGTTCTCCGAGAGTGAAGAGGGGGCGACGGGAGAGGAGGGGCCGACCCTGGCCATCTTGGGGTAGGTCGTCTCCTCGCCATTGCCAGTATTGACCGGCGGGGTTAAACTCTGGGTCTGCCTGACCTCGGAAGCATTGGCGAATATCCCACAGCCAACGGTCCCATTCCCAGAGGTTGCTGTAGGCGAGAATGTCATCCCCACCACTATAAATGAGTCGGCCGGCATAGCGGCGCTCGGTGAGGTAGGGAACCAGTTGATTGGAAAAGTCCAGGAGGGAGCGGCTGAGGGCGCTGTGGGTGGCGGGTCCCATGCGTTTGGGCAGGGTGAGGAACTCTTGCAGGCTGGGGTCGCCGCTATCCCTGAGGGCTTGGGGGAGATAGTCGCCATAGGGTCCCATTTTTTTGCCTTTGAGCCAGTCACTCATGCCGTCCCCGTCTCCGGCGGCGAGGACATACCAGTCGCTGGGGTTGTTGTTGGGGTAGTGCTGGTCGAGTTCCTGTTGCAGTTGTTCGCGGTAGTCTCGTCGCCGTTGCAGGAGTTGTTGTCGGTAGGTTTGGCTGAGTTGGCTGTCTTGTTCTTGGTCGAGTTGGCGTTGTAGCTGTTGGATGGTCTCGTCGTCGGCGTCTTCGACGAGCCAACCGGGGTTGAGGAGACGGGGGGGATGGTCTTTGAGGTTGTCGTGGCTCTCGTCAATGAGGGGAATGCCCCATTTGCCTTTCATGTCAGCGATGGCCGCTTCGAGCCAGGGGAATTGGGGGTGGCTCAGGAGGGTTTGGCAGACCTGTTGATAGTAGGGTTGATGGTCGGGATGGGTGCGTAGGTAGCCGGCGACTCCGGAGGTGAGGTCGGGATAGTAGGGGGCAATTCGTTGGGAGCCGTCCCGGTTCAGCAGTTGGGGCAGGACTTTTTCGAGTCCCCGTTTGAGGGTTTCCGTGGCGTTGAGGGCTTCGATCCCGTCGAAGAACCCGGCTTCTCGTCGCCAATGGCGTTTGCTGTCTTGTTCGGAGATCCAATCGGGGCCGGGATGGACGACGGGTCCGACGCCGGAGATGGTGGAGCGAGGCCCGAAGGCGGTGGGGAGTTCCCAGGTGCGGGCGTTTTTGATTTGGCTGAGGCTGGCCCGGGCGTGACCGAAAATGTCGGCCCACCAGGAGCCGATGTTGAGTTCGCCGGGGTTGTCTGGAGGTTGGGCGCTTTGCAGGAATTGCAGTTCGGCGAGGGGGAAGAGTTGGGCTTGGGGATAGATACGGTTTTGTTGGTTAATCCAGGTGTCTAGGTTGGGGTTGCTGGCTTGGCTGGGTTGGCTGAGGGGTTCTCCTTCTTCTCCGATGGGGACGGCACTCCAGTAGGTTTGCCATTGGGTTTTGAGCCAGAAGCCCCAACTGGAGGCGTCGCTTTTGAGGTGGGGCAGCCAATGGCGTTTCTGTTGCAGTTCCCCGAGGACTTCGTCGGCAATTTCCATCCAGGCTTGCAGGAGGGTCTGGCGGGCGGTTTGCATGGCCGCTTTGACTCGCTGTTTGGGCAGGACGAGCATGAGGACGTTGGGAAAGCCGGCGGTGAGGAGGGCGCGATCGCTCGGTGGGTCAATCCACGGGCGGAAGTTGGGGTAGTCTTGGCGGAGCCAGAGGTCGATGAGGGGCTGTTGGTAGAGGCTGGGGTAGAGGAGACTGTCGGGACCGTAGGTTTGGGCCAGTTTGTAGGCGACTTTGGCGCAGAGGTAGTGGAGAACCCAGGAGCCGGCCCAGAAGTCCCGGATTTTACGGCTGGCTTTGATGAGTTCTTGGATGGGGGAGAAGGTGAAGCTGGCGAGATAGGGGCGATCGCCTTTTGGACCGTCCTCTGAGGGTTGGCGCTGGTCTCCGGTGAGGGCCCCGGTGAAGGCGGCGGTCATGCTGGTATGGGTCCAGATGGAGGCGTCGGGAAATTGGGGGTCGGCGGGCAGCAGCATTAGGGCTTCGTCTTGGAATTGCCGGCAGACTTCGACGGGCAGACAACGCCAGAACCACCAAAAGAGGGCTTTGGGGTCGTCCTGGAGTCCCTCGGGGATGGCGGCTCTCAGGGCGGCTTGTTTCTCCTGGAGGTAGGGGGTGGGGTCTGTGAGGAGGGGGCGATCGTTCTGGAGTTTTAGGGTTTGGTTGGCTCCCGAGAGGAGGTGGGAGATGGTGAGTCCGTTGTTGCTGTAGGTGATGGGCAGGTTGAGATGGCGGATGGCCGCGCGATCGCTGGCGGCGGTGATGGCATCGGCCAGGGCCGAGGGGGCGGCTTCCGGCTCTGGGGAGTCTTCACTGAGGGGGGGAAGCTCAAAGCGATGCCAGTCATCGTGCAGATGGGTGGAGTCTTGGGGATAGAGGGGAGAGAGGACGGGAGTATTGAGGAGTCCTTGGAGTTTGGCTTGCCAATATTGGGTCACGGTGATGGGTTGAGGTAAGGGGGACGGGGCAATGGGCGGTGTGGGAACTGAAGGCGAGTTCAGCGACGCAAGGGGGTTAGATAGCTCCGTTTCCGGGGCTAGGTCTGTTGGGGGGTCTGGGGAGATGCGGCTAGTCTAACTGGGTTTGGGACTGGCAGGATCTGAAACCCCTTATTAATCTCTCGTTTTTTGGGGGCTATTTTTACGGACATGGGGGGAATTTGTAATATATCGTCACATTTGGGGGTAACATCTGGGTCTCGCCCGGCTTCAGGCTCAGGGTCTGAGGGAGGGGTGTCACTCGGCGGGTTAGCCCGTGGCTCGTTTCTCCCATTGTGATTCTGATGTTGATGACCGGGGGAGTTACGGTCTCAATCTTAGCAGGGGGTTAGAAGTGGGGTCTTCAAATTTGTCTTGACAGTCCAGAGACTTTTTATACCAATTTTCGAAATGCTTGCTATACATCCGACATCGAGGAGGGCGAACAGCCGTTCGCCCCTACAGACATCTATGGCACGACTTCTGAAAATTGGTATTACCATCGACTCCGGCGGTTTTCTTTCCGGCGTTAAGCTGGGTTATCTGACGGATAGCCAAAAATCTAGCACTCCGGGATCTCAGAATGAGCGTTTGCAAGTTATTGGCTTTTGAGCGGTCGCCAATTCTAATCGCTTTCCACAATCGGCATTGCAGGCGGAATAGGTTGCGCCGAAATTTCTTCGAGGGCAATGTTTTCCAAGATTCGCTATGAGTATGTTTGCTCATGCGTCTAACCTTACTCTACTCTACGTTTTGTGTTCTGATTACCTCGGAGTAATTACACTCCGTCCTACCCGCTGCTGAGGTTTCTGCTGCTCGTCCAGCTTATCAGGGGTTCGACCTTTTTCCTGAACTCAGTCAGCGTTTTTATTCATTCCGACTCTCGATTATTTTGACAGGTTAGGGCGGTTCAATTCGCCCGACTGCTCCTCAGAGATAACGGCTATCACTAAATAAATGCCGTGAGGGTTACGCGGTCGAAGTTGGTATTTTTGTTCAGATTACCACTTATGGATAGGACGCTTTTCTAGAACCCGTTTACCCGTACTGTCTCCCCTTTACCGCCAGTGTGCCTATCTGCTTTGGCTCTGATTGCGGCCGAGTAGGGGCGAAAAATTTTTCGCCCCTACTCTCTGAAATTCCGAGTTCAGTCGGTGTGGCCAGGTTGGGAGTCACTGTGTCTCTTACAGGGCAAGACTTTCACTTGCATCAAAGAGTCAGTTAGGAGCCAACGTTTTAGGTTGATTTCTCCCCGCTGGTTATGTATTAGCCAGCGAACGAATCGCACTATTGTTTCCAATCAAATAACGTCTCCAGTGAGTGGAGACGGGTCTGGTTGGGTGCGACTTGGAATGACGCGCGGCGAGTTTCCAATCAAATAACATCTCAAGCGAGTGGAGACAACCATATTTTAGTCTACGGGTTGGGCGTGTTGACTGAGTTTGCAATCAAATAACATCTCCAGCGAGTGGAGACAGTCACAGACGATTCGTCCGTCCCCATCCCCGTAAAGTTTCCAATCAAATAACATCTCCAGCGAGTGGAGACTTTACTGAGTGGCCAAGCTGAGCCGCCGCCAGCGAAACGTTTCCAATCTAATAACATCTCCAGCGAGTGGAGACATCAGAGGAATATAAAGGCTGTCTAGTCTACCATAACGTTTCCAATCTAATAACATCTCCAGCGAGTGGAGACAGGACTTCCGCAATGCAGGTCCGATGGTCTATCAGGCCGTTTCCAATCTAATAACATCTCCAGCGAGTGGAGACACGGCAACGAAGGAGGGGGACAAACCCAACGTGTTGTTGCTGTTTCCAATCTAATAACATCTCCAGCGAGTGGAGACTCGACTTACGGAAGCTGGAGGCAGTGCTCCTTCATCTCAAGTTTCCAATCTAATAACATCTCCAGCGAGTGGAGACCTTAGAGGAAATGGCGGATGGGCAACAGCCCGCCGTGTTTCCAATCTAATAACATCTCCAGCGAGTGGAGACCAGACTTTGGCTTACGTGTACCTGACACACGCTCAGGTGAGTTTCCAATCTAATAACATCTCCAGCGAGTGGAGACCACACCCAAAGCACAGATGATGCCGCACCGAGGGTCTAGTTTCCAATCTAATAACATCTCCAGCGAGTGGAGACCGGATTTAAACAACTGCTCGGATTTAAACAACTGCTGTTTCCAATCTAATAACATCTCCAGCGAGTGGAGACGTTTTGAAGGCTGATGAAGCCTTCACGAAAACTTCAAGTTTCCAATCTAATAACATCTCCAGCGAGTGGAGACGCCCTAGTGCTAGTCGTTGGTTCAAACTCTTTCGGATGGTTTCCAATCTAATAACATCTCCAGCGAGTGGAGACGCTAGGAGATCAGATCATGGCTACTAAAAGCAAAAGTAGTTTCCAATCTAATAACATCTCCAGCGAGTGGAGACATGTTGACTGAACTCCTTGTCGAGTGCATATTGTACTCAATGGTTTCCAATCTAATAACATCTCCAGCGAGTGGAGACGGGATGGTGATGACAAAGAGACGATGCTAGAGAACATCCTGTTTCCAATCTAATAACATCTCCAGCGAGTGGAGACCTAATACAGGAGTGGGGTGAAGCGATGGACGTCGAGTTTCCACTCTAATAACATCTCCAGCGAGTGGAGACTTTTCCATGGCTAATTCCAACATCAACACCAATGCCGTTTCCAATCTAATAACATCTCCAGCGAGTGGAGACGAGATCATTATCGAAACCCCCGGGCAGGAAGATCGGGTGGTTTCCAATCTAATAACATCTCCAGCGAGTGGAGACGTGTACTATATTTGATTTCTCTTAGTTGCGTGACTAAGTACTTATTGTTTCCAATCTAATAACATCTCCAGCGAGTGGAGACCAATACGATACAGAAGGTCTCTGGGTTAAACCCCAGGTTTCCAATCTAATAACATCTCCAGCGAGTGGAGACCCAACGCAGTAGCTTTCACTCTCTTCGCGGAGGTGGAGTTTCCAATCTAATAACATCTCCAGCGAGTGGAGACATTGGAAGAGTACCGGGATCGATGTGCCCGCGTTCTGTGGTTTCCAATCTAATAACATCTCCAGCGAGTGGAGACCTGACCCGAATCTGGATGCCGTTGCCGGAATGGTAGTTTCCAATCTAATAACATCTCCAGCGAGTGGAGACTCTCCCAGGCCCAGGTCTCTTGGAGGGAGACCTCCCGGTTTCCAATCTAATAACATCTCCAGCGAGTGGAGACTTTATGACCTTATTTTACCACATATTCTCAGCTTGGGTTTCCAATCTAATAACATCTCCAGCGAGTGGAGACGATTGAAGTGCGCAGCATGGCGTTGTCCGTCTGTGCATTGTTTCCAATCTAATAACATCTCCAGCGAGTGGAGACATCCCGGCCTTCATCAACGAGCTCCCCAATGCCTGGCAACGGGGTTTCCAATCTAATAACATCTCCAGCGAGTGGAGACCACCCATTCAACTGCAACAACAAATCCTCGGGGTCACGTTTCCAATCTAATAACATCTCCAGCGAGTGGAGACCCTCTTTTGCCGTGGCGTTACGCCATTGGTCAACCACGGTTTCCAATCTAATAACATCTCCAGCGAGTGGAGACACGATGAGCAACTCAGAACTATTCGCGAGAATAGTAGTTTCCAATCTAATAACATCTCCAGCGAGTGGAGACGGAAATGGCGGATGGGCAACAGCCCGCCCTCATGGAGTTTCCAATCTAATAACATCTCCAGCGAGTGGAGACAATAGAGCTGGAAGAGCAAATCCTCCCGGATTCTAAAGTTTCCAATCTAATAACATCTCCAGCGAGTGGAGATATACGATGTCCAAGGTCTGTGGGTTAAACCCCAGGAGTTTCCAATCTAATAACATCTCCAGCGAGTGGAGACATCCCATTCTAGATGAGTTCCTGCCCCGGAAGCTGGGTGTTTCCAATCTAATAACATCTCCAGCGAGTGGAGACTCACAAGATTTTGCCCTACCTCCCAAAATGGGTTATCGTTTCCAATCTAATAACATCTCCAGCGAGTGGAGACCCCACGGGATTTGTTTGGTATCCAGTCAAACCCAGTGACTGTTTCCAATCTAATAACATCTCCAGCGAGTGGAGACGAAATAATTAAATGTATTTCCTCTAGTCGGAATTTTAGTATGTTTCCAATCTAATAACATCTCCAGCGAGTGGAGACGCCAGCCCACTGTGGTTTGTGGGCTGGTCATCCTTTCGAAGTTTCCAATCTAATAACATCTCCAGCGAGTGGAGACATGGGGCCAAGGGTCAACTGACTCTACAAGAAATTGTTTCCAATCTAATAACATCTCCAGCGAGTGGAGACCATATCCGCTTTCAAGGGTTCCTCCAAGGAGTCCCGTTTCCAATCTAATAACATCTCCAGCGAGTGGAGACTTCGGTTTCGCTCAGAGGAAAAGACTGGTCAGCTATGTTTCCAATCTAATAACATCTCCAGCGAGTGGAGACGCGGCAATTGAACCAAGTAGTTCATCAAGCTCAAGTTTCCAATCTAATAACATCTCCAGCGAGTGGAGACAACTGCCAATCGGGAAGCTAATGCGACTTTAGTTAACGTTTCCAATCTAATAACATCTCCAGCGAGTGGAGACGAGATACTGCCTTCTCCAAGGATTTCAACCAGTAGTTTCCAATCTAATAACATCTCCAGCGAGTGGAGACCGGAAGCAACCTCACCGAAACCCTCCGCCAAGGAAACGCGTTTCCAATCTAATAACATCTCCAGCGAGTGGAGACGCTTCTTCGGGGGTGACTTCCCCGACTTCTTCTGTAACCCCAGCAATGGGGAGGACTGTTTCCAATCTAATAACATCTCCAGCGAGTGGAGACCTATGAAAATATCCTTTAGTTCCTATAATGGAAGAGACGTTTCCAATCTAATAACATCTCCAGCGAGTGGAGACCCTCCACGTCTTTCTTGAGGTTGTCTAACACCCCTTTGGTGTTTCCAATCTAATAACATCTCCAGCGAGTGGAGACTGTGGATCTGGAATCGGAGTACTACTTCAAGACGGTCATGTTTCCAATCTAATAACATCTCCAGCGAGTGGAGACGGAGGAAACTCTGGAGGGCACGAAGGCCCTCATGCAGGTTTCCAATCTAATAACATCTCCAGCGAGTGGAGACAAGAATGGTCGGAAGTGGGAGGGGAAAAACCTCGTGTTTCCAATCTAATAACATCTCCAGCGAGTGGAGACCTCTCATTCAAGAGAGAAACAACCGGGCAATATCCCTCGTTTCCAATCTAATAACATCTCCAGCGAGTGGAGACACTATTGAAGAAGATCCTCGCTGGTCTAATCCAGAAGGTTTCCAATCTAATAACATCTCCAGCGAGTGGAGACCTACAACTACAACATCAATCATCATGAGCGTTCAATTCATCAAGTTTCCAATCTAATAACATCTCCAGCGAGTGGAGACTCGCCTAAACAAATCCGCACAAATAATACAATTCATCGTTTCCAATCTAATAACATCTCCAGCGAGTGGAGACTTTTTATTGATATAGAATAGGAGATCCAATCATGGTGTTTCCAATCTAATAACATCTCCAGCGAGTGGAGACGTCATTATCTGACAGTCCCGATGAATTTACTTCGATAGAGTTTCCAATCTAATAACATCTCCAGCGAGTGGAGACGAGCGCATAATTGAAAGAGTTTCATATAAAGATGTGCTAGTTTCCAATCTAATAACATCTCCAGCGAGTGGAGACCCCTCCGATTATAGCCCGTATGGGGCCATCATTCCAGAGGGGGAGTGCGAGGCTGAAGAAATTCCCTCCCCAGCCTCGCCTATCGAGCCAGCCCGAAACCGCCCAAACCCTGACCCGGCAACGCATCGAGGCTCAGAACCTCAATCCGTCCTTACAGAGCTTCAGTCCGAGCCTCGCCCCTAAATAATCACAGAGTCTGGAAACTCCGTCACCGGAGGACCAACTCCCCAAACCTGCACCTGAAACAACGTATGACGAGACAGAGGATAAAAGCGAATATTATCCTCCTCCAAATTCACCCGTCCCTGCAATCGGTCCTGCAACTCAACAAACTTCGCCCGAGGTAACAGACATTCAAAGGTCGAATATTGAACACGCTGTCCATAACCCTTCAAAAAATCATGAACCTTTTGGCGTCGCTTATTATTGGGGATATCGTACACCACCAAATACAAAAACATGACTCTCCTCAACCCTAGCGAATTTGATAGGGGCTATAGCCCAACACCGGCTTATAGACAAAGCGTTTATACGCCTTCACCTGTTGCTGCAACAGATCCCACTTTGGCTGCTCCTGTCCCGACTCATCAGTCACCGTCTCCTCCATCCGCAGTAAAAAAGCCCTCAAAAACTTGCGCCGTCCCGTATCATTCAAATAATAGCCACCCTGATGATGAATAAAATCATCCGTGGCACTCATCATATTCCGATTCACCAAATACAACACCAACGAGTCCACAAAAGGAGCGCGAAACTCCTCAATCAAATCAGAGGCTAACGCCGCATGACCATCATGACCTTCATGTAAACAGGACAAATAGGGGTCTAGTCCCTGTAACTCAATCAACGTCAACAAATGATTCCACAAGACCTGATAGCCAAACGACAACATGGCATTCACCGGATTTCCAGGAGGACGACGAGAGCGACCCATAAAGACAAAATCTCGCCCCTGTAAGGACTCACCAAACCCAGAAAAATACTGAGCCGCCCCAGCCCCTTCATACCCCAGTAACTGGTCCAGACTTTCAGCCCGTCCCGCCTTATCTGTCAGATACTCCAACTGTTGCAAAATTCCCTGTAAATCCAGAACCGGGCGACGGCGATTTTGCCGAGATAAAATCGTCCGAGAATTGCGTAACTTGCCCTGAACCATCTGTCGCGCCACCAACAAGCGGTCAACAGAAGTCAACAGTTGCTGATAGCGAGCCAACTGACGATAGCCCCGCTCAATGGGTAAAATGCGGCCATAGCAGTAGCCCATTCGAGATAAATAGGCAATGGGAATATTGCGCCACAAACAAGAGCGAATCGCCTGAGTTGTCATCTGAGACTGACCAAAAATCAGCACCATTTCCAACAACGGCAATTGCACCGTCCCCAAAATCTTCTCTTTTTGTTTCACCAGTAATTCTTCTCCTTTGACACATACGTAACAGCCTTGTTGAGATACATAGAGGGTTTGCATCAATCGTCTCTCCACTTAAATGGCATGGTCTCAAACTAGAACCGATGAATCTCATCCTCCGGGGAATCCGAGAGGGAGGCGGTCATCTCCTGAGCCTGACGCAACAACTCCACCTCAGCGGGAGTCAGAATCCGAATAAATCCGTCCAGACAGAGGGAAGTGATGAGGGTTGACACCGTCACCAACACAGTACTGGTGACCACTGCCGCCGTGCCGAGACGGGGCATTTGCAGAATCATCCAGGTGAGGACGCCATTGGTGAGGGCTACGGCCAGATGGCGAATCAGCAGACCACGAATAGATAAATACATCAGACTATACCTTGGGTATTGAACAAAATGACTAGGGCCGAGAGGGGGTTAACGGCGGTCGATATCATCGAGCTGACGGCGGGAGAGGGTTGAGGCGGGCCGCTCAACCTTGGCATTTCCCAACATCACCGTGGGGGTGGGAGAGAGAAACCGCACCACTCCATCGACCAAGGCGGAAGACACCAGGCTGGCGCCTGCCACCAAGAGGGTATGGGTAATCACGGCGGGCAAGCCGAGGGGAGCAATCAGCAGAATCACCAAAGTGATCCCGCCGTTCAACAGGGCCACCACCGTATGGCGCAACAAAATTCTAGGAACCGATAGATACATGAGGATGTGCCTCGTGAAGTCAGTCTTTTCAGCCTAACGGTAAAAATTCTGTAAAACTGCTGTTTGGTGCGAATGACAAAAAAAAATTGGAGGGAACAGGGAACAGGGGGAAGAAGGCAATAGGCAATAGAGAAAAGACGTAGGGGCGTACCCTTGTGGTCGCCCTAGGCAATAGAGAAAAGACGTAGGGGCGTACCCTTGTGGTCGCCCTAGGCAATAGAGAAAAGACGTAGGGGCGTACCCTTGTGGTCGCCCTAGGCAATAGAGAAAAGACGTAGGGGCGTACCCTTGTGGTCGCCCTCGTCCCTTTAGGGCGGGTTAGGGTTGATAACGGTTAATCTGCTCGAAGATGTGCTGATGCAGGCCAACCATGCGGCTGCTCTCGGTTAAAGACTGATACTCCTGACCGGAAATGGCGTTGAGACAGCCCAAAACCCGCGATCGCCACTCCCGAGGGCCCCTCACCTGCCAAGCGATAAACAACTCCTCCGGCCGCAGTCGCAATAAACGATGAAAGACACTATTGCGCCAAGGTTTCGCCACCTCAAAAAAGACCCACAAGTCCGAGTCTCGCTCACAGTGTTCTCCACAGGCTTCCTTAAATAACTGATCCAACAGGGGCCCATAGAGTCGCCGCTCTGAAATTCTGCCAGAATGATCTCGAAATTGAGATCTCAAGTTGGGAAACTCTTGACAAATGGATGACTGTAAGATAGGCGCGTCTTGACAATCCTGGCGACGATTGCGGATTTCGATATGTTGGTGAAATCTCCTCACAGCCCAGGTCATCATCAACCCTTCCACAGCCCGAAAACTATGAAACATGGCCTCAAGGATATTATGTTGACGGAAGCGAACATCCCCCAAATAGGCCGCTTCATAGGCTCTCCATGACCAATGGGGAGTCGGGTCTGAAGTCTGGGTAACTCCCTCAGCGAAGCTCTCAAAATCACAAATCGTCCAGGCGATCGCCGGCTTCAGCCCCTGTTCGACGGTCAAAATCTCCTCAGACACCTCCCCATTGCGGGCCAGGCGATAATAACCATCTAACAAGTCTTGAACCGCCGTATAGTCATAACGTTCCAACAGACCTAACGCCGCTTGTTGCTGCCGATCCCAAAGATAATTCGTGCCTCGTAAGGGAACCGTATAATCCGAAGGAATCCCCCGCTGATTGCCCTGCCAATTTTCTTTAAAATCATAAAACCGAGTTCTCTCCCCAAAGCGACTCAACGCCGTCACCCGGATGGCTTCCGAGGTTTGATTCACCCCTCCCTTGAGACACAGCAACAGGGGATGACCACGACCCACTCCTGGGGCGATCGCCGGCCAAACGTCCCGTTTACACCAACGAAACATGGCCTCAAAATCCGCCGGACTTTCCCTGGGATCTTGTCCCTGTTCGATCACCGTCACGGGAATCTGATAATGCTGTTGGACATAGTGCTTAAAAATCTCGGCCGCATAGAGAGTATCCTTCTCCCGTTCCCGAACCGAGGGGGGTTGATTGGTGGCAACGAGATAAATCGACTTGAGGCGTCCCTGTTCATCCTCAAGTAACTGACCTAAAATAATCGGAATCAGGCGATCGCCATAGTGGTTCCAGCGATCGCACAAATAGGCCGTCAACTTCCGAAACGTTGCCGAATCCAGCTGTTCCGGGTTTTCCGACTCCGCATAGAGTTCCTCAATCACCCGTGACATGGGACTCGGCTGCTCATCATAACTGCGATCGTCCCCCAAATTCAACCAGACGCCATCAACGGTCTGATAGGCTAAATCCCGAGTTCCGATGGTGGCGACGAGAACGGACGTTTGTTCAGAGGCCATGGTTGACATTGCTAATCCTTAACGGGAACTCGCATGAAGCACCGTCAATCCCACCACCTCGTCGAGCGTATCATAACGAATCACAATATCATCATCCGTTAACTCCGTATCCTCACAGTCCCGGGGAGGACTATAAAAATCAATATAGAGGACATCTGCCTCAGAATCATATAACAGCGTAAACTGACGTTTCGGTAATTCTTGTAAAATCGGAAGGAATTTCAGATACTTTAAAGCGTCTTGAGTTAAGGCCATCTTTGCCTCCGTTGATTTAATGCGGTTAAACGACGGGTTGGAAAGGCAGTAATAACAAAGCCATCGTTTTGATTGATTTCTTTATAAACCACAACCAAAACTTTGTTTTCAGTCATGGGTAAGATTGCCATCAAGGCCCCATCATTTCCCTCCACAATACGTTCGGGTTCTGAAATTGCCCGTAGGACGAGGGCTTTTTGTCCTCCTAAAACTCCATGTCTCTCCAGAATATGCTGCCAGCGTTCATCTGGTAAACGAATCAGAACACCCTGTTTGGATGGCGTTACTTCATCCACAACCCATAATCTAGTAATACTCCGAGCAGCCGAGTCGATGGTAGTACCGTAGACTCAATGGAGAATAGGGGATTCGAACCCCTGACCTCTGCGGTGCGATCGCAGCGCTCTACCAGCTGAGCTAATTCCCCGAATTGTAGTTACTGAACCTACCACACGCTCGCCCCAATGTCAAGACATCAACCTCATAAACTCACCGCCGGAGTGGGGTTAAACGCCGCCTGAACCCGCTCCAACTCCAACTCGCCCAACTCATCGACGACCCAATCCACCCGCCGCTGTAACATATGCACCGGATAGGTATTCGCCACCCCCACCACCTGCATTCCCGCCCGTCGGGCCGCCTCAATCCCCGCTGGACTATCCTCAATCGCCAAACAGTCCTGCGGCTGCAACGCCAACTCAGGATGCTGTTCATTTAACCCCTGCACCGCCAACAAATAGCCCTCAGGGTCAGGCTTACTGGCCACCGTATCATCCCCCGTCACCCGCACGGGAAACTGGGACAACAATTCCATCTGGTCTAACACCGACTCCACCTCTTGCCGCAAGGCCCCAGTCACCAGTGCTAAGCGTAAATTCTTCAGCCGTAACTTGAGGATAAAATCAACCAACCCCGGATAACTCGGTAACTCAGCCAAGGCCTCAATCCGTTGACGATAGCCCTGAGACTTGCGTTCCATCAACTCCTGCAACGACTCGGGGGTTAACACCCGGCCCTGACGCTCCCATAACGCCTGTAGGCCCGCGCGATCGCTCCTCCCCAAACAGACCGATTGAATCTCCTCTGGATCGGGTCGTAAGTTCTCCGACAATAGCAACTGAGCAATCAACTCCAGATGAATTGCCTCATCATTAATAATGACGCCATTAAAATCAAAAATAACCGCTTTTAATACCATAAGTCGAGACCCTTGCTATAGGTTAACACCGGGGGAGGGCGAACAGCAGCTCGACTATCGCTCGCTGAACACCGTTCGCCCCTACAGTGGACAGACCCTCCAAGATTAGGCAAACGCCATGTCTCCTTCTCTGGGGAACTCATCCCGAATCGAGTCCTGGCCCGGTAACGGCTTCACCCCTCGGGTCACCTGATGAATCCACCAATGAGTCCGTGTTTCTACGCTAGCGAATCCTGCCTGTTCCATCCAGTCCGCCACATCCCCCTGGGCATACTCAGCTATATAGGGTTCCTCAAACACCTCCAACAACCAGGGGGTTTGCCGTAAACTGTCCTGATTGCCATCAAGAACCACCACCTCCCCGCCGACCGGCAACAGGCGGAAGCATTCCCCTAAAATTGCCTGACTCACCGCCGGGGGCGTTTCATGGAACAGCAACGACAGAGAAATCAGATCAAAACTGTTGTCCTCAAATCCCGTCTCCTCCGCCTTCCCCTGTCGCCAGTCCACCTTTAACCCTTCCCCCGTGGCCTTATGCTGGGCCATCACCAACATATAGGGGGACAAATCCAATCCCACCACCTGGGCCTCGGGAAACGTTCGCTTCAACAATAAGGTCGTCGATCCCGTTCCACAGCCCAAATCCAGAATCCGGCGAGGTTGCGATCGCACCGCCTCAACCACCCCCTGCCGTACCCAGTCCTCATTGGGAGGCAACACATACTGAGTAATCGGATCATAAGACACCGCTGCCCCGGGACTGAGATAGCCCCCTGTAACCCCATGAAAATTCTGGGACTGATAATACTCAGGATAAACCAGCCCCGGCGTCGAGAGGCGATCGCACTCGGTGGGCCAATCAATCCGTTCAAACTGGCGATTCATCGCCTCCTGGTCCAATAGGGGGTTTAACATCGACCCCAAAAAACGGTCCCAAAGGGTTGTCGGTTTCGTCGTCTGTTTAGAAGCCATACCCAAATCTCCCTGACCATCAACATCTTTAAAGATAGTCCAACTCCCCCATCGTCGGGCAACAGACGGGCGATCGCCCACCCCGGCCCTTCCCCGACTATGGCAAAATGAACCCAGGGTTTACCGATCGCACCATTTCCATGACCAAATTTATCTTCATCACCGGCGGCGTCGTCTCCAGTATTGGCAAAGGCATCGTCGCCGCCAGTTTAGGGCGTTTACTCAAGTCCCGAAACTACTCCGTCTCCATCCTCAAACTCGACCCCTATATTAACGTCGATCCGGGAACCATGAGTCCCTTCCAACATGGAGAAGTCTTCGTCACCCAAGACGGGGCCGAAACCGACCTCGACCTGGGCCATTACGAACGCTTCACCGACACCTCCATGTCGCGCCTAAACAGCGTCACCACCGGGTCCATCTACCAATCCGTCATCAACAAAGAACGGCGAGGGGACTACGAAGGGGGAACCGTCCAAGTCATCCCCCATATTACCGGCGAAATCCGCTCTCGCATTCGTCGCGTCGCCCGCAACACCAGCCCCGACATCGTCATCGCCGAAATCGGCGGAACCGTGGGCGACATCGAATCCCTGCCCTTTCTCGAAGCCATCCGACAATTCCGTAAAGACGTGGGCCGAGAAAACCTCATGTACGTCCATGTCACCCTCATGCCCTGGCTACGGGCCGCCGGGGAAATGAAAACCAAACCCACCCAGCATTCCGTCAAAGAACTGCGATCGATTGGGATTCAACCAGATATGCTCGTCTGTCGCTGTGAACGTCCCCTCACCGAAGGTCTCAAAGAGAAACTCTCGGAATTTTGCGACGTTCCCGTTAAGCGCGTCATCACCGCCCCCGATGCCAGCAGTATCTACGAAGTGCCTCTCGTCCTCGAACAAGAAGGCCTAGCCCAGTCCGTCCTCGACTGTCTACACCTAGAACAGCGAGATCCCGACCTCGAAGGCTGGCGAACCCTCATCGATCGCATGAAGAACCCCAAACGGGAACTCGAAATCGCCATCGTCGGCAAATACATCCAACTCTCCGACGCCTATCTCTCCGTCGTCGAAGCCCTCACCCATGCCGCCGTCCAATGTGGCAGTCACCTCAAACTGCGCTGGGTCAACTCCGAAGACCTCGAACAATTCCCCGCCGCCGACCAACTGCAAGGCGTTGCCGGAATCGTCGTTCCTGGAGGCTTCGGCAGTCGCGGCGTAGACGGCAAAATCAACGCCATCCGCCATGCCCGAGAACAGAAAATTCCCTTCCTGGGCCTCTGTCTCGGAATGCAATGTGCCGTCATCGAATGGGCCCGCAATGTGGCCCATCTCGACGATGCCAACAGTTCCGAATTTGACCCCAACACCTCCAACCCCGTCATCAGTCTCCTCCCGGAACAAGAAGACGTGGTGGACCTAGGGGGAACCATGCGCCTGGGCCTCTATCCCTGTCGCCTCACGGAAGGAACCCGCACCTTCAACAGCTACAGCCAAGAAGTGGTCTATGAACGCCATCGCCACCGCTACGAATTCAACAACGCCTATCGCAGTTTATTCCTCGAAACCGGCTACAGCATCAGTGGCACCTCCCCCGACGGTCGTTTAGTGGAAATCATCGAGATGCCCAACCATCCCTTCTTCGTCGCCACCCAATTCCACCCCGAATTTGAATCTCGTCCCAACCATCCCCATCCCGTCATCGAAGGTTTCATCAAAACCGCCCTGGGTCTGACGGGCGGACTTACCCCTGAGACCCCTAGCAGCGAGGGTGTCGACGAGACCCTAGAGTCTGCGGCCCAAGTGTTGTAACGTCAGAAGATGTTTAGGGAGATTGGGGACAGCCCGACCACAGGAGGCGTTGCGCGTGGCGTACTGGATCAAAATCCACGATCAGGGGGGAAAACAGGTTCATGTCATCGATCTTGACCGAGTGAGTAGTTTCTCGCTCTACAAACACAATCGATTGACCATCTATTGGCATCATAGCGAACAGCCCCTGGTGCTCACAGCCCAAAGTGACCCACGCGCCTATGAGCAAGTCCTCAGGTATGTGGAAAAAACCACAGGATATTCCCTGGAAACGGGTTCTACTGAGTGACGGCGTGACTCACGCGAAAATCAGGTCACTTCTGCCGCTGTCTTAGATAAATTCCTGCGATTGTAACCCGAGAG
Source organism: Sodalinema gerasimenkoae IPPAS B-353 (assembly GCF_009846485.1). Lineage (GTDB taxonomy): Bacteria > Cyanobacteriota > Cyanobacteriia > Cyanobacteriales > Geitlerinemataceae > Sodalinema > Sodalinema gerasimenkoae. The sequence continues at coordinate 4,634,162 of NZ_ML776472.1, read as the reverse complement.
ATATGCTAGAGGTCGAGTTGATGTGAGGAGTTGAACCGATGAACGGGCCAAACGATGCCTTAGAGGTGCTGAAACAAACCAGCCGCACCTTTTATATCCCCATTGTGCAGCTTCCGGGAGACCTCCGGGAGGCTGTCACCTCAGCCTATCTCTGTATGCGGGCCATTGACGAGATTGAAGACCATCCCCATCTCGAAAACGCCACCAAAGCCCAATTGCTGCGATCGCTGTCCCTGAAACTGCAAACCGGAACCGGTGACCATGACGACTTCAGCCCCAACTGGGGGGACAGTTACGCTGACCTACCGGACGTGACCTTACGGGTGAGTGAATGGGCCAACCTCGCCCCCCACAGCATCGCCCCGAGAATCTGGGATGCGACAGCGGCCATGGCCGATCGCATGGCCATGTGGGCCGATCGCAACTGGACTGTGAACACCGTCGAAGACCTGAATAGCTATACCTTCAGTGTGGCTGGGGCAGTGGGGTTACTCCTATCCGACCTCTGGGCCTGGCACGACAACACCCAAACCAGCCGCCTCGATGCCATTGGCTTCGGCCGCGGACTGCAAACGGTGAATATCCTCCGCAATCACCAAGAGGATAAAGCCCGAGGGGTGGACTTTTTCCCAGAGGGTTGGACAGCCATCCAGATGCAAGCCTACGCTCGTCATAACCTCGAATTTGCCGAACGTTACACGAAATCACTGCCCAAGGGGCCAGCCTTAGACTTTTGCCGGATTCCCCTTGTTCTGGCCCAAGGAACCCTGAAAACCTTGGCCCTGGGCAAACCCAAACTGAGCCGCGATGATGTCATGCAGCTCATTGCTCCCTTTGTCAACCCATAAAATAGTGTACCGAACCCCTTGATAGCCAATTGATTATGACCCCCCTCTACCATCTACAACAGATTGCAGACCATTGGGTCACCGACCAACTTAACCATCTCAGTCTGCTGACCTTGTTTGTGGTCTGGGCTGCTGGACTCCTAACCAGTCTCACCCCTTGTACCCTCTCGATGCTGCCCATTACCCTGGGCTATATTGGCGGCTACGAGTCCAACGGTCCCGGACAGGGGGCCCGTCAATCTCTCTGGTTCTCCCTGGGGTTGGCCACCACTCTGGCGGGGTTAGGCTTGGGGGCGGCCCTGTTGGGACGAGTCTATGGGCAAATCGGCAAAGGCCTGCCGATTTTCGTGGCGGCGATCGCCATCTTAATGGGCCTCAACCTCCTAGAAGCCCTCCCCCTACGCCTACCCTCCTTCGATGGCATGGGTTGGATTTCCGAGCGTTGGCCCCATGGGGTGCGATCGTATCTCTTAGGGGTCACCTTTGGCCTCGTCGCCTCCCCATGCAGTACCCCCGTTCTCGCCACCCTACTCGCTTGGGTCTCCAGTACTGGCCAACCGCTCCTGGGCAGTAGTCTCCTGTTAGCCTATACCATAGGATATGTCGCCCCCCTGATTCTGGCCGGAACCTTTGCCGCCAGTTTAGAGAAATTGTTATCCCTCCGTCGCTGGTCTAGTTGGATTACCCCCGCCAGTGGTGCCTTATTAGTAGGATTTGGCGTGTTTACCCTTGTCTTTCGTTTCCTCCCGACTGTTTAACCTGTCACCCTCCCATGACTCAGATTGCACCCGCCTCTCCCCTACGTTGGTTTCGTCGTCAGATTTTACCCATGTTGGCGAATCTGCGCCTAGCCATTCTGCTGTTGCTGCTTATCGCCGCCATCAGTGGGATCGGAACGGTCATTGAACAGCATGAGTCTCTGGACTTTTATCAAGCCAACTATCCTGAAGATCCGGCCCTGTTAGGGTTTCTCTCCTGGAAGGTCATTCTGGTGTTAGGGTTTAATGATGTCTACAAAACTTGGTGGTTTTTATCCCTGCTGGTTCTCTTTGGGTCTAGTTTGGCCGCCTGCACCTTCACTCGCCAACTTCCCGCCCTCAAAGCCGCCCGCAATTGGAAGTTCTATCACCAACCCCGTCAGTTTAAAAAACTAGCCCTCGCCGGAACCTTACCCATCTCACGGGAGAACGCGTCAGCGGCCAGTCCCAGCTTAGATGAACTTCAGCATAGCTTGGAACAACGCCGCTATCAGGTCTTCCGGGATGGGGACAGTCTCTATGCTCGCAAGGGCCTCATCGGACGGATTGCCCCGATTGTGGTTCATGGGAGTATGCTCCTGATTCTCGGGGGTGCCATTGTTGGGTCTGTGACGGGGGTGGTGGCCCAGGAGATGATTCCCAGTGGAGAAACAGTGAAGGTGACCAACTTTGTCGAAGCCGGGGATTGGTCTTCTCCCGATCGCTTTCGCGGTTGGTCTCTGAAAGTGAATCGGTTTTGGATTGACTATACTCCCAGTGGGGCCATTGATCAGTTTTACTCGGACTTGTCCGTGGTGGATGAGACGGGCCAGGAACGCGATCGCAAAACCATCTATGTCAACGAACCCCTACGCTACAACGGGGTGGTGTTCTATCAAACCGATTGGAGTATTGCCAACGTCAACATTCGCCTCAATAACAGTCCCGTGTTTGAACTGCCCATGGAACCCTTAGATACGGGGGGCAATGGACGCATTTGGGGAACCTGGATTCCCACCAAACCCGACTTGAGTGAAGGGGTGTCCCTCCTGGCCCGGGATTTACAGGGAACCGCCCTCATCTATAACAATAGTGGGGAACTGGTTTCCTCGCTGCGGGTGGGGAATGCGATCGACGTCAACGGTGTCACCCTCTCGTTATTGGAGATTACGGGGGCCACAGGCTTACAGATTAAGTCAGATCCCGGCATTCCCTTAGTCTATCTCGGCTTCGCCCTGTTGATGCTCAGTACTGCCCTCAGCTATGCCTCCCATTCCCAAATTTGGGTGCTGCAAGAGGAGAACACCCTCTATCTAGGAGGACGGACGAATCGGGCCCAGGTGAGTTTTGAACGGGAGTTTTTGGAGTGGGTGGCCCAGATAGACCCCAAAATCTCGGAAGGGGCGATCGCCTCCTCGGTTGGGGTTTAAGTGCAAGGGAGGATTGCGTTAAACTGAAGGTCACCTAACATCTGGGGTTGCACAACGTCTGGGCCAGTTCAGGGATTGCGCCTGACCCGTTTCCCCCACACCCACAACTGTCATCGATTACCTGTCACCTGTTATGCAAACTGCTGATCACGCTAAAACTGCCATGGAAGCCCCGAAACTAGGGCTTCCAGTGACGATTATCACGGGATTTCTCGGAAGCGGAAAAACCACCCTCCTCAATCATATCCTCACCAATCAAGAGGGAGTTAAAACGGCTGTTCTTGTCAATGAATTTGGCGAAATTGGTATTGACAATGAACTCATCATCTCCGGGGATGATGATATGGTGGAACTGACCAATGGCTGCATTTGTTGCACCATCAATGATGACCTCCTCAATGCGGTCTATAAGGTTTTGGAACGGGAGGAAAGTGTCGATTATCTCGTGGTGGAAACAACGGGATTAGCAGACCCGCTGCCGGTGGCGTTGACGTTTTTAGGGACGGAATTACGGGATTTAACTCGTCTCGATTCTATTATTACCCTCGTCGATTGCGAAAACTTCAGCCTGGACTTGTTTAATAGTGAAGCCGCCTATGGGCAAATTGCCTATGGAGATACTATTATTCTCAACAAAATTGACTTAGTCGATGAGGCGGATGTCGATGCCCTCGAAGTGCGGATTCGCGATATTAAAAAAGATGCCCGGATTCTGCGGACGAATCATGGTTCGGTTCCCCTTCCCTTGTTGTTGAGTGTGGGATTGTTTGAATCCGATCGCTATTTTGAGGATGCGTCAGGAGATCATGACCATCATGACCATCATGACCATGACCACCATGACCACCACCATCACGACCATGACCATCATGACCATTCCCATCACCTAGAGAATGATGGCTTTCTCTCCGTATCTTTTCAGAGCGATCGCCCCTTCAGTATCCGTAAGTTTCAGTATTTTCTCGATAACCAGCTTCCGGCCAACATCTTCCGGGCCAAAGGGATTCTCTGGTTTGAAGAAAGTCCCGATCGCCATATTTTCCACCTCAGCGGCAAACGCTTTAGCATCGAAGATGACGATTGGAAGCATGAGAAGAAAACCCAGTTAGTGTTCATCGGACAGGACCTGGACTCGGACACCCTACTGAAGCAACTCAACAACTGCGTAGTCACCCCCGGCAGTGAAAGTGGTAAAGGGTTTAAGCTATAATCCTCCAGGATTGGGGCATAGACGGCTCAGCAAGTGCCCTTCTATGCCCATGAAATAGTCTGAAGAACAAAATCGAAGCAATGCGGGTCATTATTCAGCGGGTCAGTTCATCTCAAGTGAGGGTGGGCGATCGCCAAATCGGCAAAATTGGACGAGGCTTAAACCTCCTCGTAGGCATTGCTGAGACGGACACAGAGGCTGAGGTGGACTGGATGGTTCGCAAATGTCTCAACTTAAGACTCTTTCCCCCCAAAGATAACGCCAGTGGCCGCTGGGAACACTCCGTTGAGGACATTCAGGGGGAGATTCTCGTGATTAGCCAATTCACCCTCTATGGGGATTGTCGCAAAGGTCGCCGTCCCTCCTTCGATGCGTCGGCCCCTCCCGCCGCCGCTGAAGTTCTCTATGACCAATTTGTGGAGAAACTGCGTCAGAGTGGCTTAACCATCCAAACCGGGGAGTTTGGGGCCATGATGCAGGTGTCCATCGAGAACGACGGTCCCGTAACCCTGATTCTAGAGCGTTAGACATCCGTTGAGCTGGCTCCAAGGGCAATGTTAGCCCCCCTCCCACTCATCGAGGTCATCAATTTGGGCATCGAGTTTGGCAGAAATTACCTGAACCAACATTGACTCTAGGGATTCATCAGTGAAGGGGTCGCTGGAACGACCGGCTAGAGGGGAGTTGAGAGGAATTAACCGCAGACGACGGTTATCTTGCACCAAATCAAACTGAGTCCGTGATTGGCCCATCGGCTTTAACTCCAAATAGTCGAAACTGGCGACATTGAGATATAGGGAATGATTCGCAAGAATTGTCGCTTGATGGGAATCGGCAAAGACCTCAACGAGATAGGCTTCCCCCTGGGCCTGGGTTTCACCATCGAGGAGTTCAACATAGCGCACCTGCGTCAGGTCTCCGAGTAAACGCAACATATCACGTTTGTTAACAAGGATACCGGTTTCGATGATGCACGGGGCAGGGATATGACGATCGGATGAACGCTCAAGCATGGAACTAAAGGGGATGAAGTAGAATGACCGTGGGTGAGATAACGAGATCGAGTCGTTGACGGCTAATCCGCTTAACGTAATGCGGTGTAAGGCTCTATCAGGGGTTGGGTTCAGTTAATCTCCTATCTCCTGTGGCGATCGCCCTTAACCATCAAGGCCTAGCTACAGGAAAACACCATCGTATATGGGATATAGGGGGTCTCATCGTCCGAGTCAGTGGCTCAGGAGGGTGACGCGATTTGGATATTCTGGCCCTAACGGATCGAGTTGGACTCAAAAGTTCGAGCAACTACTAGATCTAGACTGCGATCAACGACCGGATCAACAACCTGAGTGACCCTTAGACTCACAACAAGGTCTCTATACAATCTTGGCATAGATATTCGGGTTCGCAAATCCGTTAAATAACTGAACTTCTGATGAACTATGGCAAAGCGACGATTTTCATGGCTTAATTTTAGGTTTTGGCTGCGCCAACGGAATGCGATCGCTGCTGCTATTGCCTTTTATACCTGTTTGCCGATTCCCGTAAGCTGGACGTTGGAGTTTGAGGGCATCGCTAAACTGGCGCCGTTGGTGGGAATTTTCCTCGGTGGACTGCTTGGCCTGGTGGATTGGGGCTTCGGGGTGATGGGAATGCCCGTATTAACACGTAGTGCCCTAATTGTTGGCTTTGCCATCGCCCTGACCGGGGGCTTACATCTCGATGGGGCCATTGATACGGCCGATGGTTTGGCGGTTCCTGATCCTCAGAAGCGTTTAGCGGCGATGCAAGATAGTTTAGTGGGGGCCTTTGGAACCATGGCGGCGGTGATGGTGGTCTTGCTGAAAACCGTGGCCCTGTCGGAGTTGGTGGACGATCGCGCCTTCGTGTTGATGGCGGCGGCCGGTTGGGGCCGCTGGGGACAGGTGGTGGCTATTGTCCGCTATCCCTATCTCAAAGCCAGTGGGAAGGGGGCCATTCATAAGGCCTCCATTGAATCGGCCGTGGCCTTAATTCCCGGGGCGATCGCCCTGTTGGGGTTGAGTCTGCTGCAACTCTGGCTGGGGGGCGATCGCTGGCTGGTGGGGGTGGGGATGGCCTTTGGCGGCAGTGCGATCGCCATTCTCACCCCAGCCTGGTTCAATCGTCAGCTTGGGGGACATACCGGAGACACCTACGGGGCGGTGGTGGAATGGACGGAAGCCCTACTTTTGTGTTTACTCACGGCCCTAGCCGCTGCCAGTTCACTCTGAAGAGGAGGCATTGTTGGGGGAGTTAGCCGCCTTCAGCAAGCGTTCGATGGTGTCTAACACCGTATCTGGGTCTACCGGCTTGGAGAGAAACCCCGAGGCTTTGACTAACTTCGCCCGCACGCGATCGACCAAACCATCCTGACTCGTCAGAAAGACCACCGGCGTATCTTTCAACTGTTCGACTCGATGAATCTGGGCGCAGACTTCATAGCCATTGACCACCGGCATAATCAAATCTAGGAAAATTAACGCCGGTTTGCGGGCAATCAATTCAGGAATAGCTTGTAGGGGGTCGAGAATGAAAAAACTACGATAGTCCCCTTCGTCGAGGATCTGTTCTAAAACCTCACAACTTTGGAGACTATCATCAATACAGGCAATCAGCGGTTTTTCGGGTTTCGGGGGAGTCGTTTGACTCGGTTGCCGTAACTCCGTTGTGATTGACCCCCCAGAAGGACGAGTCGGCGTAAATTTCTCATTGAGATCCGGAACTCGCACCAACTGTAACGCGCCCTTTTCAATGCGAGGCATCAGAGATTGAGTCAACTCAATCAAATCCTTTTTGACAATCACCGATAAATCCCGCAGGGTATTGCGAGAGTTCACCAAAACTGTCAAACGCCGATAAACTTTATCTGACAATGAAGATTTCAAGAGAGCATTATTGGCAATCACCGGCGCCAAATTGGGGGAATAGCTAGCAAAATCGGCTTTACACCACTGTTGCCACTGCCGTTCTGCATAACTTAGGAGTGCTTCTCCTTTGAGAACGACCCTCGGCTTTTCCAGTTGGCTTTCCTCATAGAGTTCTCCCACTAAAACCTCAGCCTGAGACCCTTGCAACACATCAAATAAAACTTCGATAATACAATCAACAATAACTTTTTGAAACTGTTTGCGGTCGATCTGCTGCTGATCGTGAAAGTGACAGAGGGTGTTATAAGCCCAAAACGGATCATTCGTGCCTTGTGGGAAAGTAATCGAGGTTAAATCCAGACCCGGACAGGTGCGGGCGATCGCCCGTCGCCAGCGTCGCAGGGGATGCACCCCTCCCGAGGCCCAAATCACGCGACCCATGTAATAATACAGATTCCAGGCCTCATTGGGCGGGGAAGCAGAATGAATGTGCAATCGTCCGCTAAACTGGTTTTGAACTGAGTAGAGAATGGCACTAATGGCATCGAGTTCTGACATTGCGCTAGTGGGAGGCTGAGTTTGATTCACGGATTAACTAAGCTTACAAGGTGACTAATTCGAGACTGTAAGAGAGCGTAGGGGGAAGGAGTTAGTGTCAACAACAAACATCAACAGGGATTTAAGGTGAGCTTATCATTGTTAACGAATCTCAATCTCGGCGCGTTAAAGAAACTTCAGACTTGACTTGAGCTATGAACTGGTGGCAGACATTTAAACAGAATCCCCTATCTCGCATTGGGGCAACGATTTTAATCATCTTCTATGTCGTGGTGATTGGGGCTGGTTTTTTTGCTCCTTATGACCCAATTAACGATATTCAGAGGCAGGGATCTCTCCTCCCTCCAACCCCAATTCACTGGCACAACGAAGCCGGGGAATTCATTGGCCCCCATGTGTATCCAATCCAACAAGGGGCCACAGACCTAGACACGGGGGAACGAGAACTGATTGTTGATCGCTCTCAACCCTCGCCGATTCGCTTATTTATCTCGGGGTCGTCCTATCGTCTACTGGGGATCATTCCGGCAAACATACATTTGTTCGGAACCGTTGGCCCGGGCCAGTTAAACCTTCTTGGGACTGACGAACAAGGGCGTGATCAACTCAGTCGCCTAATTTTTGGCGGACAGGTGAGTTTATTCATCGGCTTGGTGGGCATTTGTATCTCCTTCCCCATTGGGATGCTAGTTGGGGGTATATCGGGCTATGTGGGGGGCGCTGTAGATACGATAATCATGCGGCTGACGGAGGTACTGATGACCATTCCAGGCCTGTACCTGCTGATCGCCTTAGCCGCCGTTCTTCCCTCTGGCCTAAGTAGCGCCCAGCGTTTTTTGCTCATCGTCACCATCATATCCTTTATTAGCTGGGCTGGATTGGCACGGGTGATTCGGGGACAAGTCTTATCCATCAAGGAACAGGAGTTTGTTCAGGCGGCCCGAGCGATGGGGGCAAAACCACTCTATATTATTATTCGTCATGTGCTGCCGCAAACGGCGACCTATTTAATTATTTCGGCCACTCTCTCGATTCCTGGATTTATTGTGGCCGAGTCGGTGTTGAGTTTGATTGGTTTGGGGATTCAACAACCCGATCCCTCCTGGGGCAATCTTCTGGCTAATGCCACGAATGCCTCGATTTTGGTCTTTCAACCCTGGCTGATTTGGCCGCCGGCCCTGTTGGTGGTGTTGACGGTGTTGTCGTTTAATTTGATTGGGGATGGTTTGCGGGATGCGTTGGACCCTCGGAGTTTGCGGTAGAAGGGGGGAGAAGGCAGTAGGGGGAAGAAGGCAGTAGGCAGTAGGCAGTAGGGGCATACCCTTGCGGTCGGTGAGCGATAGCCCAACCGTGGTCGCCCTAGGCAAGAGGGGGTGGGGTGCGTTGGGTTTAGGTGAGGGAACGGACGAGTTGCCAGCAGGCGCGATCGCGACCTTCGGATTTGGCCCGGTAGAGGGCGCGATCGGCCGCTTCGATGAGGGCGGCGGGGGCGAGGCTGGAGAGGGGGGTGACACTGGAGACGCCTAAACTGATGGTGACGGAGGTGGGTTCACTGTCTCCTTCGGGATAGAGGATGATTTGTCGGATGGCATCTTGCAGACGACGGGCGACCCGAATCGCTCCGGCGGCCTCGGTTTGGGGTAGGATGATGGCAAATTCTTCGCCCCCATAACGGGCTACTAAATCATCGGGATATTGCACTAAACTTCGTAGGGTTTGGGCCACTTTTTGCAGACAAACATCGCCGGTTTGATGGCCGTAGGTGTCGTTAAACATCTTGAAGCGATCGACATCTCCGAGAATGAGGGAGAGGGGCCGCTGGTGTTTGAGGCAATAGGTCCAGGTTTCTTGGAGATACTCGTCAAAGCGGCGACGGTTGGCAACTTGGGTGAGTCCGTCGAGATTCGCCTGTTGTTGCAGTTCCACGTTGGAGGCTTTTAGGGCTAATTCCATCTGCTTACGGGCGGTGACATCTCGAAATGTTAGGGTAACCCCGTCATCGAGTTTGATGGCGATCGCCTGAAACCAACCGCAGAGGGTATCGGATTCATAGCAGAGTTCCCGGTTGAGGATTTTTCCCGTCTCCACCACCCGCACGAGATCGTCAAATAGCCCCACAGCGGCATATTCGGGCATCAATTTGAGTAATCGCTGACCGGTGATGGCTTCGGGGGTTGTCTCGGCAGCGGTGGCGGCGACGGCGTTGGCTAACAACCATTCAAAATCAACGATCGTACCGTCTTGATTGCGGAGGGCTTGTAGGGCGGATACGCTGTCTAAGGTACTGTTGAGGACTGAGGCCAGGAGCGATCGCGATTTCGTTAAACTGGCTTCTGTGAGTTCTCGTTCTCGGATTTCGAGTTCTAATTGGGCTTTTTGACGCCGCACTAACAGTTGATGTTCAACCCGCGCAATGACTTCTTCGGCTTGAAAAGGTTTAGTAACATAATCGGCCCCACCCACCTGAAAGGCTGCGACTTTTTCTTCTGTGGTTTCTAGGACGCTGATAAAAATCACAGGAATCTCAGCGGTTTCAGGATGGGTTTTCAGCCACCGACACACATCATACCCATCTAAATCGGGCATTCGGATATCCAGCAGAACTAAGTCCGGCTGCATCAGCGTGGCGGATTTAATCGCGACTTCTCCCGTTCGACAAACCTGCACGTTGTATCCCCGTGCTGAGAGCATTTGTCGCAGCAGTGTCAGATTGGCAGGAGTATCATCCACAACCAGAATTTCTCCGGTTAGGGATGATGAATTAGGAGAGGACGTCATAGGAAATGGTAATGGGCAATAGGCAGACCGGGAGAACAGGGAACTCTTAAACGAGGAACAAATCGCAAGATTAATCTTTAAGGAGAGTTTCGGCGCTTGTTAGGGCTTGACGAACTTGCTCAAAGCCGGTTCCACCAAAACTATTGCGGGCAGAAATCACCTGTTTAGGGGCGATCGCCTCGTAGATATCGGCTTCAAACTGGGGATGGAGTTGTTGCCATTCCTCTAAAGTTAAATCCTTGAGCAGTTTTCCGGCGGCGAGGGAGGTTCGCACCACCTTACCCACTAAATTATAGGCTTCTCGGAAGGGAACGCCTTTGGCAGCAAGGTAATCGGCGACATCGGTAGCGTTGGAAAAATCCTCGGCAACGGCGGTTTCAAGCCGTTCTTTGCGAAATTCTAAGCCCCGCTCAAATAACACGGTCATGGACTGTAAGCAGCCCTGGACGGTTTTCACGGTGTCAAACAGGGCTTCTTTATCTTCCTGTAAGTCTTTATTGTAGGCAAGGGGTAAGGCTTTCATCAACACCAGAAGTCCCTGAAGATGCCCAAACACGCGCCCGGTTTTGCCCCGCACTAATTCAGGAATATCGGGGTTCTTTTTCTGGGGCATAATACTAGACCCAGTTGAGCAGTTATCCTTGAGTTGGATAAAGTTAAACTCCTGAGATGCCCAAAGAATCACCTCTTCCGAGAGGCGACTCAAATGCACCATAATCAAGCTGGCCGCGTTGACAAATTCAATAGCAAAGTCGCGATCACTCACCCCATCTAAACTGTTGCGATAGGGCTGCTTAAATCCTAGTAACTCAGCGGTATAATGGCGGTCAATGGGAAAGGTTGTCCCCGCTAAGGCCCCACTGCCTAAGGGGGATATATTCACCCGTTCATAGACTTCTCCCAATCGTTCCCAGTCCCGTTGAAACATCTCAAAATAAGCCAGAAGGTGATGGGCCAGGCTTAAGGGTTGGGCCCGTTGTAGGTGGGTGTAACCGGGAATTGGCGTCTCGACATTGTTTTGAGCTAGGGTGAGTAATACCCGTTGGAATTGCCGAACATTCTGGCGAATGTCTTGGATTTTATCCCGAAGATAAAGGCGGGTATCCGTCCCCACTTGGTCATTTCGCGATCGCGCGGTATGCAGTTTTTTGCCAGCATCCCCGACTAACTCCGTAAGCCTCCGTTCCACGGCGAAGTGAACATCCTCCGCATCCACTCCAGGGTTGAATTTACCCTGACGGTATTCTTCGCGAATCTGCTCTAATCCCGACACCAAGCTCTCGGCATCTTCGGAGGAAATAATGCCCACTTTTGCCAACATCTTGGCATGGGCAACAGACCCGGTTAAATCATATTCAATCAGTTCAATATCGAAGCCAATACTGGCATTAAACTCGGCCACAATTGGGTCGAGCGCAGATTCAAACCGTTGACTCCAAGTTTTAGGCTGGTTCATGGTAGAAAAAGGCAAAAGGCAAAAGGCAAAAGATAGGGAACAGGGAACAGGGAACAGGGAACAGGGGAAGAGAAGGCAGTAGGGGAAGACGTAGGGGCGTACCCTTGTGGTCGCCCTCTTCGGGCAGTAGGCAGTAGGCAGGGGAATTGGGAATTGGGAATTGGGAATCGGTAAGGGGACGGGTTAGTAAGGGAACGGTTAACGTTTCTGTAGAACCACGAGGGTCATGTCATCATCATTAGACTTGTGGGGACCGATGAAGTCCCAAACAGCATTAAACATGGCGTTTAGGATATCGTTGGGATCGGCTTGGCGACTACAGGCCGTTTTAAAGGCCTCGACAAGGTTTTCTTCATCGAAGCGATCGCCCTTGGGGTTGGAGGCTTCGGTGAAACCGTCTGTATAGTACAGGATTGTATCGCCCGCTTCTAGGATGACACTATCTTCTTCGTATTCGGTTTCGGCATCGAGTCCGACGAGCATTCCCCAAGTGTCTAGGCGCAAAATTTCCCGGCGTTGGGCTTTCCAGAGCAGGGGTGGGGTATGAGCGGCGTTGCTATAGGCCAGTTGATGGGTTTCGGGATTATATTCTGAGTAAAATAATGTTACGAAACGATGAGAATTTTCCAGGTCAGCATACATGGCCCGGTTGAGATGTTTGAGAATCCGGGCTGGGGAATGTTGGTTGAGGGCTTCTGAGCGTAACATCCCCCGAGTGAGGGTCATAATTAACCCCGCTGGAACCCCTTTCCCCATGACATCACCAATGGCAATCCCCCAACGCCCTTCTTCGCTCTGACTCGGCATCTCTGAGGGGGATGAGGCCTCGAAACTGCGCGATCGCACTAAATCATGGGTGGTGGGGATAAAGTCATAGTAATCTCCCCCAACTCGGTTAGCAGTTTGACAACGAGCCGCCAGTTGAATGCCGTCAATGCTCGGACATTGACTCGGTAGCAGGCGTAACTGAATCTCGGCCCCAATTTCTAACTCGCGATCGAGGCGTTGTTTTTGTCGTAGTTCCGCCGCGAGTTCGTCGTTAACAATGGCGACGGCGGTTTGATCGGCCACGAGTTGCACGAGCTTCTGTCGGGCTTCGTTCCAGGTATATTGGGGGTCGTAGCTAAACACGTACAGCCGTCCCCGCTCCTCGTTGCGAATGGAGATGGGGGTTCCATACAGTTGAATCCCTTGGCCGAGATAGTCAGCCAAGCGGCGATCGAGATCTCCCGAAATCGGCAGGGGATGAGGCTCATCGCGAATTACCGCATCGATCGCCTTACGAAGATTGACGCAGGATTGCCCTTCTTGACAGTGGAGTCGTTGCAACCGCACTTGTCCATCAGGCTTAAACAACACCAACGAGCCGCCTTCGGCATCGGTAACCCGGCTGGCGACGAGGGGAATCAGTTCCAAAAATTGATTGAGGTTATTGAAGCTACGCAGGGCAAAGCCTAGGGAACTTAATAAATCTTGTGTTTTGTTTTGTTCACGGTGTAACCGAGCTACCAGGGCTTTGAGGGCAAATACAGGAGTCGGTTCCGGCATGGGTGAACTATCGGGGCGATCGGGTTGTATGGGAACAGACACAACAGGTATAAAATCCAAGTCAATTCGCTTCAGTGACATCGAAATCGGGCGATGCAACTCACGGCTTTAGGGGATGGGAGGTGGGACGCAGATTGGGTTTAGGGTTAGTATCGCAGAAGTCTACGGTGTTTGGGGGAAATTGGCAACCGATTCACTACGATAACCTTGTTGGTGGCGATCGTGCTATGGGGGAAGAAGGCAGTAGGCAGTAGGCAGTAGGCAGTAGGCAGTAGGGGAAGAAGGCAGTAGGCAGTAGGCAGTAGGCAGTAGGGGAAGAAGGCAGTAGGCAGTAGGCAGTAGGCAAAAGAAAAGACGTAGGGGTGTACCGCAAGTGGTGCGCCCGAGAATAGGGAGTTGAGAGGGCTTCATTTATCACGGAAGAGGGAGTTTGAGTGAGCGATAAAACCCTGCCTTCAAAACGAGTGAGTCGTTCAGACGAACAATGTTTAAGGCAGGGATACATAGACTCCCTCAAGTCAATTGATGGGTTCGATGTCCCGACCCTGGGCAGAGGCACAAAACTTTACATACCAAACTAACTCATGTAAGGTAAACTGGAGTCATGCTAACCATGACCTACGAATACAAGTTACAACCCACAGCCGAACAGATGACTGTGATCGAGCACACGCTAGATGTCTGTCGTTCGGTTTGGAACTTTGCGCTTCGTCAGCGTAAAGATTGGTGTAGCTCTCGTCGGTCACCGGTCAACGCCTGTTCGCTAAGATCTGAGTACATCATTTCAGCCAATGAGCCTTTTCCGAGCTACCATAAACAAGCCAAACAACTCACAGACGCTAAGTCCCAATATCCTCACTTAAAAACCGTTCATTCTCAGGTTTTGCAGCAAGTCCTAAGAACGTTGGATCGAGCTTGGGATGACATGAAAGCTAGAGGATTTGGGTTTCCGCGCTTTAAAAACAAGTATCGGATGCGTTCATTTGTCTTTCCTCAGCTCGGGAAAGAGCCAGTTAAAGATGATGCGATTAAGTTCCCTAAGTTCGGGTGGATTAAATGGCGACAGTCAAGACCCATTCCTGAGGGATTTGAGGTCAAGCAAGCACGAATCGTTAGAAAAGCATCGGGTTACTTTGTGATGCTGTCACTACAGCTCAATGTCGCTATTCCTCAACCCATGCCTCAGGGTCATCCACGAGGATTAGATCTAGGATTCGATAAGTTCGTCGCGACCAGTGATGGTGAAGAGATTAAGCGACCTCGGTTCTTAAAAACTAAGCAGCGTCAGCTTAAATTGCTACAACGCCGGTTAAAGAACAAACAAAACGGGTCAAATAATAGACACAAATTAAACCAAAAAATAGCTCGGCTACATCAACGGATATCTGACCATCGTAAAGATTGGCATTTTAAATTAGCTCACCATCTTTGTGAGGGTGCTGGCATGATTTTTGTCGAAGATATCAACTTTGTCAGTTGGCAAAGAGGAATGCTATCAAGACACAGTGCTGATGCGGGGTTTGGTCAGTTTGTCCATCGATTGGAGTGGGTCTGTTGGAAAACGGATACCTACTTCGCCAAGGTCAATAAGGATGGCACAAGCCAGACCTGTCCTAACTGTGGGGCACATACCGGCAAGAAAACGTTGGAGATTCGCGTTCACCACTGTGATGAGTGTGGATATCAAACTACAAGAGATGTAGCAGCGAGTCAAGAAATCAGAAATCGTGGTCTAACAGCCGTCGGGCAGACGGTGGTGGAAAATGTCTGTGGACTGGATGCAACGGGGAGTATCAGTCATGATGCTCTAGTTGGCACGGAACGAAGCAGAAATCCTGATTCGCGAGGATTGGGAATCCCCCACTTCAAAGACATCAAGCGTAGCGAGATGGCTTAAGTGGGGGAGGATGTCAACACAGAGAATTGTCAAATGGTTCCATTTATTGGGGAAGAAGTGGATGTAGGCTATGATGCCGCGAGGGTCGTAATTTTGCCGGTTCCCTATGAGGCAACAACCACCTATCGTCAAGGCTGTCAGCATGGGCCGGCGGCCTTACTCGACGCCTCGGATCAGTTGGAATACTATGATGTGGAATTGCAACGGGAGGTCTGTTTTGAGGTGGGGATTCATACTCACTCTCCTGTTGCCGATACCCGAGAGGCCCCGGTGAGGGCCCAACAGATGTTGCAGGATATCCAAACCACGGTGGCGGAGATGGTGGCGGCGGGTAAGTTTGTCTTGGGGTTGGGGGGGGAACATAGTATTACGGCGGGGATTGTGGCAGGCTATCGTCAGGTGTATGGGGATGAACCGTTTACGGTGGTGCAAATTGACGCTCATGGGGATTTACGGGATGTCTATGAGGGGTCAAAACATAATCATGCCTGTGTGATGCACCGCATTTTGGAGATGGGCCTGCCCTCGCTTCCGGTGGGGATTCGCAGTGTCTGTCGTCAGGAGGCGGAGTTGATCCAACAACGGCAAATTCCGGTAATTTGGGATCATGAGATGGTGGGCGATCCTCAGTGGTGCGATCGCGCTCTCGGGGCCATCACCACAGAGAAGGTGTTTCTGACGGTGGATCTCGATGGCCTCGATGGCAGTGTGCTGCCGGGGGTGGGAACACCTCAGCCGGGTGGGTTAACCTGGCATCAGTTGACGGGGTTTCTGCGTCGTCTGAGCCAGGGACATCAGCTGATTGGTGCAGATGTGGTTGAACTCTGTCCGATTCCCCATAGCGTGGTCTCGGAGTTCACGGCGGCTAAGTTGACCTACAAAATAGTGGGATATTATGCTGATGGGGTGAAGTTTTAACCTGGGCTGACCCGCCTGTGCGATCGATAGTCCCCCCACTGGACAAGTCCCAAAATGAGGATGACCAATAGTCATGAATGGTACAGAAATAGGCGCTTACGCCCCCGATTTTGAGTTACCCGGTACGAACGGAACGGTGCATCATCTGGCACGGTATTTAGATGATTGTCGTGCGGTGGTGGTGGTGTTTTTTTCCAATGCCTGTCCCCATTGTCAAGCCTATCTCGATCGCCTCAAGGAGCTACAACGAGACGTTCGCGATCGCCAGGTGAAGTTGGTAGCTATCAACCCGAACAACTCGGAGACGTTTGAGTCGATGAAAGCCTTAGCCCGAGAGGCGGAGTTGAATTTTCCCTATTTGCGGGATGTAACTCAGGATGTGGCTCAGTGTTTTGGAGTCACTGTCACTCCAGAAGCCTTTTTGATTGACAACAGTGGGATTTTGTGCTATAGAGGGCGAATTGATGATTGTGCAGAATCGGAGGCTGGGGTAAAACAGCCCTATTTACAGGAAGCGATCGAGGCCCTACTCGGCGATCGCCCCATCACTCCCAGCCAAACCGAAGCCGAAGGCTGTCCCATCATCGGCCACAGCAGCACCACATGAGCCGTGGTTGCCCCCGAGTCTTTCCCCTCGGTGGGAGGAGCAGGGGTGGGTTATGCCTCTTGCCTTCTCCCACCCCTACTGCCTACTGCCTACTGCCTACTGCCTTCTTCTGTTATAGTTGGAGGCGGTTTACGGAGGGGACTGGATCTAAAACCTATGGCAAAAGCATACCAACGGATCTTACTTAAACTCAGTGGCGAAGCCTTGATGGGAAACCTCGGCTATGGAATTGACCCCGCTGTGGTTCAAGAGATTGCCCAAGAGGTGGCGGATGTCGTGGCCTCAGGAACACAGGTGGCGATCGTGGTTGGGGGAGGGAACATCTTTCGCGGTGTGAAAGCTTCCTCTGCGGGCATGGATCGGGCAACAGCAGATTATATCGGCATGATTGCCACGGTGATGAATGCCATGACTCTACAGGATGCCTTGGAGCAAATGGGCGTCCCCACACGAGTTCAGACGGCGATCGCCATGCAGGAGGTGGCAGAACCCTATATTCGTCGCCGAGCGATGCGACATTTGGAGAAAGGACGAGTAGTGGTGTTTGGTGCGGGTTCCGGGAACCCGTTTTTTACGACGGATACGACCGCCGCCCTGCGGGCCGCTGAGATTGATGCGGAAGTGATCTTCAAGGCCACGAAAGTTGATGGGGTCTATGATCGCGATCCCACCGGGGATGCGGATGCCCATCTCTACAAGAGTTTGACCTATAGCCATGTCCTCACTCACGACTTGCGAGTGATGGATAGTACGGCGATCGCCTTATGTAAGGAGAACAATATCCCTATCATAGTGTTTAACCTGTCTGAGCGTGGCAACATCAGCCGCGCCGTGGCAGGCAAACCCGTCGGAACAATAGTAGGAGGTTCCTGTGATGTTACCTGAAATTGAAGAACGAATGCAGAGTGCCGTGGATGCGACGCTGAGAGCGTTTAATTCCATTCGCACTGGACGCGCCAACGCGGCGATTCTCGATCGCGTGCTGGTGGACTATTACAATAGCCCCACCCCCCTCAAGAGTCTGGCAGGGATTAGCACCCCAGATTCAACGACGATTCTGATTCAACCCTTTGACCCGAGTAGTTTAGCCACCATCGAGAAGGCCATCAGTATGTCGGATCTCGGCATGATGCCCAACAATGACGGTAAGGTGATTCGCCTTAATGTTCCCCCGTTGACGAGTGAACGCCGTCAGGAGTTTGTTAAATTGGCGGCTAAATGCGCTGAAGAGGGCAAAGTCTCGGTCCGCAATGCTCGCCGGGATGCCATTGATGAAGTGCGCAAACAAGAGAAAAACAGCGATATCTCCGAGGATGAGTCTCGGGACTTGCAAGATCAGATTCAAGCCTTGACGGACAAGTACACCGACAAGATTGATAAACTTCTGGCTGAGAAAGAGAAGGATATCAGCACCGTGTAGGGGATTGTCCTGATTGGGGGTGTATCTATCCGGGGTTCGGGGGGCTACCGCTGAACCTGCTTACTGTCCTGACGTCATTGTGAACCCATGAGTGAACTGTTCGACTGTGTGATTATTGGTGCAGGTCCAGCGGGAGGCGCCGCCGCCTATCATTTGGCGAAGCGGGGGCGATCGGTCCTGGTTTTGGATAAACACCCCCAACCTGGCCAAGCCGCTTGTGCAGGGGGGGTTTCCCCGGCGATCGCCCCCTGGTTTGAGTTTGATTTTTCGCCGGTGATTTCTCGCAAGGTGAAGACGGTTCGCTATACCTGGAAGTATGAGGAACCGGTACTGGTGGAACTGGAGACGGCGGAACCGATGTGGATGGTGCGTCGGGATACGTTTGATGCCCTGTTGTTGGAGCACGCGGCCGGCCAGGGGGCAACGGTAGAGATGGGGGTGGAAGTGACGGGGATTGCCTGGAACGGCGATCGCTGGCACATCCAAACCAACGGCGAACCCCGGTTTGCGCGCTATCTGATTGGGGCCGATGGGGCCAATGGTCCGGTAGCCCCCTGGTTGAAGTTAAAAACCCCGAAAACTCGTTTAGCGGCCACCTTAGAGGTTCCCAGTACCGAGGCGGAGTCGGCCCCGATTGATTTTGCCTTTGGCCAGGTGAAGAATGGCTTTATCTGGCAGTTTCCCAAGGCTGATGGCTTTTCGATTAGTACGAGTACCTTTTTGGGGGGGGATAATAAGAAACTGCCGAACCTCTTGCAGGAGTATGCGGATACGGTGGGATTACCGAAGGGCGATCGGCAGGTGCGGGAGGGAAGTCTTGCCCTTTGGGATGGCGATCGGCCTCTGCATAGTCAGAATGCGTTGTTGATTGGTGAAGCGGCGGGATTTGTTGATCCCCTTACGGCAGAGGGGATTCGTCCCTGTCTCTATAGTGGCATGACGGCGGCGGAGGCCATTGATCAGGCCCTCTCTGGGGATATCAACGCCCTGGAGGGCTATAGTCAAACGGTTCAGGAGAACTGGGGCGCGGATATGGCCTGGGCGGCTCGTTTGGCGGCGGCGTTATACCGTTTCCCTGGGATTGCCTATAAGGTGGCGATTAAGCAACCCATCGCCACCCAGATTATGTTGAAAATCCTCTGTGGGGAGTTGCGCTATTCTAATGTCGCGAATCGCGCCCTGCGTCGTCTGAGTGGGGGGATGATGGGGGGTTAGGGAAAGGTTCACATAGGAAACTGTTGTCCATTTCCTATGTGAATCGTGGGAGCTTGAAATGCTCGGTGTACGGTTTATGGGCAGCTGAGCCGCCCATAACTTGATTTTAGGGAACCGGAAAAGTCATTCCAGGAGGAGCCGCTCCGGGAACAGGTGCAACCGGGTTCACAGAGCCAACCAGTGTGGGTTCTGGAGGCGGTGGAGCTGGATCTGCAACCGGCTCTGGCCGGGATGGGTCTTGGAAGTCCGGTTCTATGGGGTCGGGGTCGTTTGGTGGTGAACCAGGACCTCCAATCGGGTCTGACCGGGACGGGTCTTGGGAGTCGGGTTCTAGGGGGTCTCCTTGGTCATCCGTCGGAATCCCGTCAGGAATCTTTCCTTCTTCTGGAGTTGGGGGGTTGGGAAGGGGTGGAGTTCCTGGCTGATCAGGTGGCGGAGGTAAGGGTGGCAGATCCTCAACTGGGGGCCGAGCGCGAAACTCGTCTGGCTCTTGGATAGACGGTTGGCCCGCATGGAATTTTTTAGTCCAGTAATGGTTCCAGTTCTCATTTCCAATATCGTTTTCCAAGAAATAGTGACCAACCCCAAGTTGTGTAAATTCGGGATTGAGAATACTGTCCCGATGCGGAGGACTATTCATCCATCCGGCTACAGCAGCCTGTGGTGTTGTTGGACCGGTATGAATATTTTCTGCCGAGGCCCCCGTAATTGAAAAGCCCGTAGCCCGAATGCGATCGGTAAACCGTGACCCATCGGCTCCTGTATGACCGCGAAAGTCTTGCAGAGCCATATTGGTGCTATGAGTCCGTGCGGCTTCAGCGAGTAAAGGTTCCCAAACTAACGGTTGCAAGCCTTCTTTCGCTCGTTCCCGGTTCACAAGTTCGAGAACTTGCTGCTCAAAATTTGGATTGGGGCCGTCAGGGGAGAGATTACTGATTTCTCCAATTTGCCCGATAAAGTCATTGCGGGTTAGGGAAGACGGATCAATATCATTGAGGGTCGCGATCGCTTCACCGTTCCGTATAATTTCGGCATTGTTTCCGGATGGCCTGAGTTGTAAGTTAGACACTCCATCAGGAAGACGAAGTTTATCAACTCCAGGTTGGAAGTCGGTAATGACATCACGATTAGCACTGGAGGCTTGCAGGAAGAACTGGTTGGCTCCTCCACCCCCGGTTAGAGTATCGAAACCGCGATCGCCCGACAAGACATCATTCCCTGGGCCGCCAATTAGGATATCATTCCCCTGTCCACCAAAAATTGTATCGTTACCCGAGCCGCCAATGACCGTATCATTGCCGATATTGCCGAATATGATGTTATTACCGCCTCGACCGTCAATATAGTCATCATCACGACCACCGGCGATGGTGTCATTACCCGCACCCCCAATTAGGGTATCGTTTCCGGCATTCCCGAAGACAATTCGTCCCGTGTCGTCATTCTCGAAATAATCATTCCCTCCCAAGAGGGCGATCGCATCCGTAAAGGGTGAACTACGTAACTGGCTTAACTGATCTCCTGGCAACTGAGCCATGATGACTACATCATCGCCATCAGTGCCAATTCCGAAGTCAAACCCATCTTGTGTAACGATGTCTAAAACCATCGTTGAAACTCCTTGACTGAAAGGTTCTATCGGTCTATCGGCAACAAACAGCGAGTTTTACGTCATCGGCTGCGTTTTGTTACAAAAGTCCACAAATAAGTCCAAGTCCCCCCTAACGAATTCGAGTTAGACTGACAAACGGTCTCGGAGCGATCGCATCGCCTGAATCTCATCCTCTCGGGCCATCCTCAAGAACTCATACAGCCAATCCTTGGCAACTTGGGGAAACGTCGGACTGCGATCGCCCTCCACATACACCCCCGATTGAAGCTGATAAATGCGCCAAATCTGTCCATCAAAGCGCCAAAACTCCGGCACTCCTAAACCCGCATAAAACTGATTTTTGGCAATATCTGTATGCGTAATATCCACCTCAACCACTAAATCCGGGGGCGGATCTTGGGCTAAATCAATAGACCGCCCCTTCACCAAAGGCTGGTTTTGAATGTAATAGGCCTGATCCGGTTCTGCACCTTTTTGGAATTGGGGATAGTTGAGCGTCGTTGACCCCATAGTTTTTAACGATAGCCCGAACATTTCCACCAAAATTACAATAAATCGCTCAATTAAACAGCGAGCAAATTCATGCTCTTCTAGGGGCATGGTAATTTCTAAAAGACCCTTATCATAGGTTAAACGAGAACTTCGGGATTGGGGTAAAATCCTTAATAGATTCAAATAGCCATCCCAATCCATATCATGAAAGACAACCCGCTGTTCACCTTGGGGTTGAACTCGGCTGGGGGGATCTGAGGCTGCAATCACCATCATGGTCTCAAGATTGACTGGTACATCAATTCTATCGCAGTAAAATCCTTGGGCAACAGGGACTTAAGTCAATTTTTGGGATGACAGAAATCAAAAGACACCCTGTCAAACACCCGAGTCTCTGAAGCCGGGGATGCCCTCCCCTGAGGTATCTCAGAGGGAGCATGACGGGGCGCTAGATGAATCTATTTCCGCATATGGGACGGTAGCTCAATATTGGGCAGAAGTGGCCGCAAATCATCGAACGAGATGGGACCATATTTGAGAATCGTGGGGCGATCGAGGGTGCAATCTACCATCGTTCCCCCACGGCCATATTTTGAAGGACCCCCATCGATAATCAGGGGAACCTCACCCTCAAAAAGCTGCATCGCCGAACGGGCGTTCGTGGCTTTGAGATCCGTTGAGAGACTCGCTGATCCCCCCGCTAGGATGAGGGAGGTTGATTCAACCAGTTTTTGCACAAACTCATCCGGGCAACAGACAAGGAGCGAGGGATAGCCAGCAGTGACAGGGGCGGGGGCCTTGTCGGTTTTTGGCAGAATTAGGGTCAGTGGAGCGGGAAATTGTTGCAGCAGCAGATCAGCATCGGCGTTAATATGAGCTAGGGAACTGAGGCGATCGCGTGTCGAGAAGACGGCCAGCGGGTTAGGAGACGACCACCGTTTCAATTGGTGAATCCGGGCGACAGCATTGGCATTTTCCCCATCACAGACAAAGGCATAGGTTGTAGCCGTCGGAATAATCACAACCTCTCCCTGTTCCAATAATTGCAAAATTTGAGGAATCGCTTGCATGGGATTGGTTAGGGTTTGAGTTGACATGAAAAAATTCCGCCATCACTAAAAGTCATGATTTCATTATAAAGCAAAATCCCAGGGTCTAGTTACCAACTAAACCTTAAGAATCAGGGAAGTTATACCAATTTTCAGAAGTCGTGCCATAGATGTCTGTAGGGGCGAACGGCTGTTCGCCCTCCTCGGTATCGGATGTATAGCAAGCATTTTGAAAAATGGTATTACAAACGTTTGTATCTGAAGAGGGTTGTAGTTTTATAACATCTCAAGAATCGCGACAATAGCTCATCTCACCTCAAATCTAGTCTTCATGTTTCATCCCTCCTGACTCGATAACGTGGTCTCAATCTTCTCCTCCGCCTCCAGAGAAATCTCTCGCAACCCATCCAACATCTCTCGCTTCGCCGAAGGCCAACGTCCCCGTTGATGGGCCTCAATCAGTCGTTCCGCCATATCCCGTAACGCCCAGGGATTCTTCTGTCGCACAAACTCCTGAACCGCCTCATCAAACACATAAGCTTGGGCGACTCCCTCATACATAAACTCCTCCACCGTCCCCGTCGTCACATCATAGCCAAAGAGGAAATCCACCGTCGCCGCCATCTCAAAGGCCCCTTTATAGCCATGACGCATCACGCCCTCAATCCATTTGGGGTTCACCACCCGCGAACGATAGACTCGGGCAATTTCCTCCCGCAGCGATCGCACCTTGGGATTTTCCACCCGAGAATTATCCCCAAAATAGACCTCCGGCGTGGTTCCTCGCGCTTGACGCACCGCCGCCGTTAAGCCTCCCTGAAACTGATAGTAATCATCGGAATCCAACAAATCATGTTCGCGGTTATCCTGGTTCTGCAACACGATTTGCATTTGTTGCAATCGCGCCGCAAAGGCTTCAGGTTCTGAGGTCGCCCCCTGCCCCCCATAGGCGTAACTACTCCAGTTAATATAGGCTTGGGCTAAATCCGCTTCACTGGACCAATTTTGCGACTCAATTAACCCCTGTAATCCCGCCCCATAGGCCCCCGGTTTGGACCCAAAGACGCGATAACGCGATCGCCGTTGGGCCGTCTCCTCCGTCAACCCTTGACCCTGCCAAAACGCCGCCTCCTGCTGCACCTGGGCCGCCAAGGGATTCTCCTCAGGAGACTCAGACACCTGAGACACCGCCGTCACCGCCGCATCAAACAAGTCAATTAAATTGGGGAACGCATCCCGGAAAAACCCAGAAATCCGCAGCGTCACATCCACCCTGGGCCGTTGCAACACCGACAAGGGCAAAATCTCAAAATCCACCACGCGCCGCCCTAAACCATCCCAAATTGGCTGGACCCCCAGTAACGCCAGGGCTTGGGCAATATCATCGCCCCCCGTGCGCATGGTCGAGGTTCCCCAAACCGACAAGCCGAGGGTTTTAGGATATTCGCCGTTTTCCTGGGTATAGCGGTCAATTAAGACCTCAGCCGCCTTACGTCCCACATCCCAAGCACTTTCACTGGGGATGGCGCGGATATCCACGGAATAGAAGTTACGCCCCGTGGGGAGAACTTCGGGACGGCCGCGAGTGGGTGCGCCGGAGGCCCCGGAGGGGATATACTCACCCCGTAGACCCCGAACTAGGTTGATCAGTTCGCGATCGCAGCCCCGCAACGCCGGCAGTAACACGGTGTCAATCCATTGCAAGCACTCCTGAACTGGGGCGGCCATTGGACTCGGTGTTCCCGCAATCAATCCCTCCACCAGTCGCGCGGCTTCGGCTTCTAACGCCGCCACCGCATCTCCCACATTGCGGAATCGCCCCTCTAAGGAGTCTGTGGGTGGAGTGGTGAGGGGGTCGATGTCCAAGCCCCAGGATTGCGCCAGGGCTTGGGTTAAGCCCACTCGTCCCCGTCCCGGACAGCGGGCAATGGAGACAATTAAATCTCGTAATGGGTCTCCTTCAGGACAAACTCCAAAAATATGTAAGCCATCGCGGATTTGGGCCTCTTTGAGTTCACAGAGATAGCCATCGAGTTGGGTCATGAGGACCGTTTCTTCTAAATCCTCACTCAGTCCTAAATCCCGATGGAGGTTTTCCTCTTGAATCAGGCGTTCAATGCGGCCCGAAAGGTCTTTGAGACGAGTGGGATTTAAGCTCTCGGCTTCGTAGTATTCATCAATCAAGCCTTCTAAACAATCTAATTTGCCATAGAGTTCTGCCCGTGTCATTGGGGGTGTGAGATGGTCTAAAATGACCGCTTGACTGCGACGTTTGGCTTGAGACCCTTCGCCGGGGTCGTTGACAATGAAGGGGTAGAAATGAGGTAGGGGACCGAAGACCGCTTCCGGGTAACAGGTGTTGGAGAGGGCGACACTTTTGCCCGGTAGCCATTCCAGGTTGCCATGTTTGCCCACATGGACGACGGCTTGAACCTGGAACTGGTGTCGTAGCCAGATGTAAAAGGCCAGATAGTCGTGGGTGGGTTCGAGGTCGGGGGCGTGGTAGTTTAGGCTGGGGTCGCGATCGTAGCCTCGGGCCGGTTGGATGCCAATGAAGAGATTACTCCGTTGGATACCGGCGATCGCAAAGTCCCCAGAGGGTTTCCCCCAGCGGCGTTCGATTCCCTCACGCACAGCGGCGGGGAGTTGGGCAAAGGCCTGCTGATAGTCTTGTAGGGAGAGGGTTTGATAGACGGGGCGCATTTGGAAGCTTTCGGGATCGTTGGTGACGCCGGAAGTGAGAAGCGTCATCAAGTCCTCGGAGGTTTGGGGCGCGTCTGTGATGCAGTAGCCAGCGGTTTTGAGGCTTTTGAGGATTTCGACGGTACTGGCGGGGGTGTCTAAGCCAACGCCATTGGCCAATCGGGCATCTTTATTGGGATAGTTGGGCAAAATCAGGGCAATCCGTTGCTGGTTAACGGGGGTTTTGATGAGGCTGGCCCAATGTTTTGCCAGTTCAGCAACGAAGTGGATGCGATCGCCGACGGGTTCATAGCGGACAACTTCCGTTTCGAGGCGATCGTCTCTTTCGGACATTTGTTTGAACGACACGGCCCGGGTAATAATCCGGCCATCGACTTCCGGTAAGGCCACATTCATGGCCACATCTCGCGGCGACAATCCCCGGACTTCACTGTCCCATTGTTCCCGGCCACCGCCACTGAGGATGACCTGAAACACGGGGCGATTCAGAGTTTGCCAGAGGTCAAGATTGGGCTGTTCGCGATCGAGTTTAGCCAGGGAAAATCCGGTAGTATTGAGAATCAGGTCAACTTGAGAAAATACCTCAATGACTTGTTCTTGAACCTGCATATCTCGCAGAGAGGAAATATAGAGGGGAACTGGCTGTAAATTTTCTTGAATTAAGGCTTGACAAAGGGCGTCAATAGGCTTTGTATTCGAGGAGAGGTAATGGGCGCGGTAGAAGATAATCCCCACACGGGCGATCGCCCCCTTCACCTCAGCCACCCGATAGGGTCCCACCCGAGGCACAGATTGCGGTTCTGGGGGATAATTTTCCCCATCTAAACACTTATCCTGGGCATATTTCAGGCCATTACAAAAGTTGCGAACCCCTCCTTCATTAAAATACTGCCAAAGCCGATTCACAAGGGTCAGCGGCACAGTAGAATGACTACATAAATCCGGGTCAATGCCATCATCGCCGGGCATAACAATTAAGTGGGCCCCGCTCATCTCCACGGTTTCCCGCAACACCTCCAACCCATAACTCCAATAGGCCCGTCCCCCCAGCAGCCGCAGGATAATCAGCTTAGCCTGAGACAACACCTCCTCGGCGTAGGTATCCAGAGTGAGTTGCTGTTGCAGTTGCAGCAGATTCACCACCCGCATCTCGGGAAAGTCAGCGGGAAGCTGTTGGCTGGCGACGGAGAGGGTTTGAATGTCGGTGTCGGCGGCGGTGATGAAGACAATGGGGGCGGGAGTTTGTTGGATGTAAATGACTCCATCACTGTCAGGAGTCCAACCGCCAGGGGTTGCAGCAATCCGGTGCATAAAAAATTTCTGAAGGGACTATTTCAAACTGAAGGGTCTGTTCTAGTGAAGGTTAGGGCTTTGAGCGTTTATCTCGACTGATATAGAGCATTTTCCAAATAAACAAAGGGCTAACTAAGCAACTTTTGAAAAACTGTAACTCAGCAGCGGCAACCACATCATCCTCTAACACATCCCGATACTGCCACGCATGACGTAACAGCTTCCGACAATCATTGACAAAATACGCCACCGTAAACCAAGGTTTCTGCCAAGGCTTATAATTCAACATTCGGGTTCGGTGACGACTCAACCCCACCCCCCTAAAAAACTCAATGAGATAATCTCGTTCAAAACGACGAGCGGGAATTTGATGATAGATGTGCATCTTGGGATTATACCAAATTTCCCAACCTGCCATCGCCAGATAAGAGAGGGCTTCAATATCCTCCCCTTTCGCATTTAAGGAGGTTCCCACGGGACCTTGTAACACTAATTTTTTGGGAACGCTGTCTAGCCAAGCCTGCTTACGAATAACCAAGCCTGCCCCCGGAGGATACACTTTTTTACGGGCATATTTATACGAGGTATAACAAAGAGGGTTTTTACCTCGCTCAATGATAGGAATAAAATTAGCAATGCGTTTAAAATTTGGGGGTGGTTCTATCTCATAGTCCCCATGAATTTGACCACTGTAGGCTCCAGCCTTAGGATAGCTTTCAGAAAATTGATGCGCTTCAAAGACCCAGTCTTCAGCCGGATAATTATCGTCGTCGAGAAAGCCAATTAACTCACTGTGAGCTTCTTTGATGCAACGGGCGCGAGCATAGGACGCTCCCTGTTGGGGTTCAAAAAAGTAATGAAGCTGGGAGTGGGAGGGCCAATGTTCTTGATAGGATTGAATAATTGCGGCGGTTTGGTCACTGCTATTATTATCAACCACCACGATTTCCCACTCAATCTCATCGGTTTGAGCCTGGGCTTTAAGACGTTCTAATATTTCCCCAATTCGTGCCTCACCATTGTAGGTGCGAATCGCTACAGTAAAATCCATACGTTCAGCATTTCCCTCGAATTGACTAACCCGTAAAAATCCCTTCCTCACTCTATCACAACTTATATGATTCAGTGCGAAAGGGGACACAGCAAATTTGACGAACCGGGGGGGCTTCCACCAGTCCTAACGCAAAAATTCTGGCTTTAAAAAAGGGATTATTCTGACGAACCACCTCGATCGCCTCTAAGACTTCCGGAGGCGATAACTCCCGAGCCAGGGTACAGTGAGGAACCCAGGCTTTGGGGCGGTAATAGGCCACAGTATCCGCGCCGATCTCCTCAAGATGGTGATGAACTCGCTGATGTAACTGAAGTAACTGGGTTGTGACCACCGGGGCCAGGAAGACCACACCCCCCGCAGCTGAGAACAACCCCACAGAGGAAAACTGAATCTCAAAGGAAAACTCACTTTGAGCAATGGCGTCTAGAATTTTGGGTAGAACCTGTAAATCAGCATTGGGAAGCACCGCTAGGCTTAAATGGGGTTGGCTATGAACGCGCTCAGCCATCGACGGGGCGATCGCCCCCACTTGGGCCCAAAGCTGACGCACCTTGGCCGAGGCGCGCTCATCGAAATATAGTTCAATGGCATAGGTTTGTTGAGAGACCACCATAACCGCTCCAGACCCCAAAAGTTTCTTTATCTTAAAGTGATCCAGGCAATCCTAGCAAACTGAGCCATCAGCGACGTTCTTTGAGTAAATAGGCGATGGTTTCCCCTTTTCCCTTCACCTGAAGTTTGCCCCGTTTTTCAAACACATAGCGATGGCGCAAACGTTGGTAGGTCTCCTGAGTGACCTGAATACAGCCAGGAACCCCCAGGGATTCCATCCGACTGGCTAAATTCACCGTATCCCCCCATAAGTCGTAACTAAACTTGTTCAAGCCAATTACCCCAGCCACCACGGGCCCCGTCGCCAATCCCACCCGTAAAATAATCGGTTCCCCACTCTGGGCGGAGAAGCGGGCCGCCTCATTCATCATCGCCAGAGCCAGTTCGGCCAAGGCTTCGGCATTATCCTCTTGGGGTTCGGGAAGTCCACCCACCGCCATATAGGCATCACCAATGGTTTTAATCTTTTCCAGGCCCCGTTCTTGAGTGAGGCGATCAAAGGTCGAGAAAATCTCATTGAGAATATGCACCAAATCCGAAGGGGTACATCGGGAACAGAGATTGGTGAAGCCCACAATATCGGCAAACAAAACCGTGACATCTTCAAAGCGTTGGGCGATCGCGGCCCCCATCTGTCCCTCATCCCGAGCTTGCTGTTTTAACTGCTTGGCCACCGAAGCAGGGAAAATATTGAGCAACAGCCGTTCCGAGCGTTCCTGAGCCATCCGCAGGGCTTCTTCGGTTTGTTTGCGTTCCGTAATATCCCGCGCAAAGGCACAAATATATTGATGGTGATTAAACTCAATCCCATTCACCGTCAAATCCACCGGAAAAATCTCACCATTGCCCCGTTGCAGTCGCGTTTCAAAGGCAAAAGACCGTTGTTGCTGCATACTCTGCCAAAACTCATCCCAGTTCGCCGTGGCAAAATCAGGAGCAATGTCCTGGAACGATCGCCCCAGTAACATCTCGGCATCATAACCCAAGGCCCGAGCGGCAGCTTCATTGGCATAGGCAAACTGGCCCGAGGGAAGAATCCACAGGACAATATCCGCCGCCGCATCAATGGCAAACTGGGTCAATTGCAGGGCATCCCGAGAGAGTTTGCCCTCACTAATATCCTCAATCAGCACCACAAAACAGTGAGGCTCAGCCCCGACTACCTGAATCACCGATAAGCCTAAACTAATCCAGAAACTAACCCCATTTTGATTCTGACAGCAGACTTCTAGTTTCCCTGCTAACGAGGTTCGTTGGGCGATCGCCGTTTGAATCGCCGCTTCCGCCTCAGCTAGGGGAGCATCGAGAGCATCCTGAAGGGCGATCGCCTCTAAAAAATTCGTCCCCTGCAACCCCTCTTCGGGCCGTTCCAACATCCTCTGCAACGCGGGATTGGTGCGTAAAATTCGTCCTTGCTCATCTAGAAGCGCAATCCCAATCCCCGCCTCGCGAAAAATTGCATTGAGTTGACGTTGTTGCTCCCGTAGATGTTGTTGAACCGAGAGACATTCCCAAATCTTTAACTGAAGCTCTTGGCTATTGTTGCGAGGGCGAGCCTGACGTTGACCCAAAATATAAGATAGTTTCTGACTGACCCCCTGAAGTGTCTGTTCCACCTGACGCTGGCCCGTGATGTCCCAACCGTAGAGATTCACCAACTGCCCCGACGCCACCGGCACGACCTTAAACTGATAATCACGGGACCCGGCGCGACAAGTCATCTCTCGCCAGTCTGCGGTGGCACTCGTGGGGGCGATCGCCCCTGACAACGGTCCTCTGAGGCGATCGCCCAGGCCACAGCCCCAACATCGAAGCAACGGCTCACTCGCTCGGTTGCCATAGCGAATGACCCCATCACGGGTCGTTTGCAAGACTGGAGAAGGATTATCGTCGCTAGAGGGTAGCATCGCAGACCCCAACTCCTCCTCGGAGGATAGGTTTGGGTGTGTCGACTCGCCCCCAGAAGATGTCCACTGAAAATTGGGCATAGCGAGAATGTAGTAAATCGGGTGTTAGGGCAATGACACCCGTCGATGAGCGAAAAATAGAGTCCCACGGACCAACTCGGGCCCCGATCCTCTTAACCTAACCGGCAAAATATGCACCCAGACCGTTGCCCCACTCTACTCTATCCTAGCCGAGGGAACTTGACCGAGGAGAGGGTCTCCGTTGACCGTCTCTTGAGTTTAGCCCGGCTTTAACATCCCTCTCCGACCCGCCATCTCACATCAGTAATTTCTCGCAAAATTCTATTTCTTTTTACAATTTCTTTAATTAAATTCCGTAGATTTAAGGAGCCAAACTCCTGATTAAACGGGTAAGCTAGGACTATTAGAGTTGTAATCTAAACTCAACACCTACTGTAATTATTATGCCCGCCACCTGACCGTCAAAAGGGGTTTGTCGTGACGAGCAGGGAGTCTACCACTATGGAACGCAGCCGCTCATCGGACTGTCAACTAGAATGCCTGATCAGCATCAGCCTAACCCTGGCGATCGCCATCCTAACGGTCTGGGGCTATTTTCAAGACGGTTCCCTCTACGTGGACGTACGCCCCGACGATGAAACCGCCTTAATTACCGTTGACAGCCCCTAGCCTGGATCTGTGAGCGAACCAGACTTAAACCGTCTGTTGCAGACCCACAGGACAGCTCACATTGGTGCCACCGAGGCCACAATACCCATTGGGATTTTTAGCCAGATATTGCTGGTGATACTCCTCAGCGAAATAAAACTCAGGAGCCTCAATAATTTCCGTGGTAATTTCGCCATAGCCCGCCTCTTTCAACGCCTGCTGATAGCGTTGACGAGAAGTTTCAGCCAGTTGCCGCTGTTCGGGAGAATAGACATAAATCCCCGAGCGGTACTGAGTTCCCACATCATTTCCCTGACGCATTCCCTGAGTGGGATTGTGACTTTCCCAGAACCGACGCAGCAGCGTTTCATAACTGACCTGCTTGGGATCATAGACCACGCGCACCACCTCATTATGTCCAGTTTGACCCGAACAGACCTCTTGGTAGGTCGGATTTGGGGTAATACCCGCCGCGTAGCCCACCGCAGTACTATAGACCCCATCGAGTTGCCAAAAACAGCGTTCAGCCCCCCAGAAACAGCCTAGACCAAACAGAGCTAATTCCATTCCCTCCGGATAAGGAGGTTTGAGAGCCGTTTTGAGGACAAAATGCTGCTTAGGAACTGGCATTGACTCCTGACGGCCGGGTAGCGCCTCATTGGCATTCGGTAACGTGAGCTTTTTTTTAAATCCGAAGAACATAACAGGGCATGAAGGAATAAAGAACCAAGGAAAAGCCGATCATCGTGTCCTGGCCAGAACGACACCAGGACTGTGGAGAGCGATCAGCTCGCCTCTCTTGATTCTACAACCGGACAGACCTCATCCACCACCGACTCCTGGGAATGGCTGGGAGGGCCGACGTGGGGTAACGCCACCTCCTCCACCTGAGGCACAAACCCTAACCATTGGTGAGATAGATTGGCAAAGGCCTGCGGACAGCCACTCACCCCAAACTGAGTTGTGGCTTGGCCAGGAGTAGCCCGCAATCCCAACAGATCTAGCTCCTGAGCCGCCGCTTGCACCACATAGGTGGCCGGGTCCACCAACGTCACCTCTGGAGGCAGAAGCTGCCGTAACACCGGCTCAAGTAGGGGGTAATGGGTGCAACCATAGACCAACGTATCAATTTGCTGAGCAAGAAGGGGTTGCAAATACTCACGGATGATCTCACGAGTTTGCAGGGTATGAATCCGGTTCCCTTCAATCAGGGGGACAAACTCAGGACAACCCATTTCCCAAACCTCAGCCGAGGGATTCATTTCCAAGATGGCCCGGCGATAAGCACCACTGGCGGCCGTGGCTGGGGTGGCAATCACGCCAATGCGTTGTCCATAGCCCACCGCCGCTCGCGCTCCCGGTAGAATCAGCCCCAAAATGGGGAAATTAAACTCACCCCGCACCGCCTCTAGGGCTAAGGCGGAACTGGTGTTACAGGCAACGATCGCCATTTTGACCCGAGATTGAGCCATCCAGACCAGAATTTCTCGCACAAACTGCAAAATTTCCTGGGGCGATCGCGTTCCGTAAGGGAGACGAGCCGTATCCCCGAAATAGAGAACCGACTCATCCGGCAGTTGTCGATACATGGCCCGGAGAACGGTCAAACCGCCAACACCGCTATCAAAAACCCCAATCGGTTGGTTATGGTTGGTCATAGAATTGTCCAAAAACTGTCCGAAAATCGTTCTGAGACCGATATCAGCTCAAGCGAGTGATATCAGTCCCCCAGCCCATCCCGGCATCCCTAACAGAAGCGACCGGGGCAATGCTGGCGAACATATTGCAAAATACCACGGGCGATCGCCTGAGACAGCACTTCACGATACTCAGGATCAGCTAAGCGACGCGCATCTTGAGAGCCGGTGACAAACCCCAACTCCAATAAAACCGCTGGCATTTGCGTATGGCGTAGGACATAGAAGCGGGCCGTTCGTACCCCCCGATCCGGGCCACCGGTAGCATCGAGCAAGCTGCTGTGTAGAGTCCGTGCTAACTGTTCCCCAGTCTGGAAATAGTAGGTTTCAATGCCATTGACATCGGGGCGACTCATGCTGATGGCGTTGGCGTGTAAGCTCACAAATAAATTGGCATTGACCCGATTCGCCAACTCAACCCGAGGCTGTAAATCCATAGTGCGATTATCCTCGCGAGTCATAATCACCCGCACCCCCTGTTCTTCGAGTAAGTCACGAACGCGGTGGGACATGGGGTTGACAATATCGATTTCGCTGAGTCCACCAATGCCGATCGCACCGGGGTCACGACCCCCATGGCCGGGATCTAAGACAATCACGATCTGACCATCGGGGATATCTCCCAAATCCCTCTGATTCGAGAGGTTGGCCCCCAAATTCGGCGCCGCTAAGTTCCCCCGGGCTTGATAGCCGTTGAGTTCCAAGGACAATAAGCTAGGACTCGGCTGATTGATCTCGCCGATGGAGACTTGGGGGGCTGGCATCACCCGCACCATGACGGTGTTGGAGTCCGCCTGTTCCGTACGAATCCAGGAGATTGCCTCACTATCACTGGCATCAGGACGCTGGAAATCCCGAGACAATTGTGCATTGCGAATCTCAATCTGATACGCCAGGGTGCTTCGATCCCAATAGGAGCGCTGATCGAGGGGGCGATCGGCACGAATTAAGACTCGATTCCCCTCAACGGTAATATCGATCGCCTCAATCGTGGCCACTTGCGATCGCGGCGATTGACCGAGATAGGGGTCATCCTCTGATCCTTGAGAGTCCACGGCGACATTCAGGGATTTGGAGGTTTCGGTCGAGTCAAAACCAAGTGCTTTCGCCTCAGGAACTGAGGGGTTGATGGACTTGGCCTCGGCGATTGGGGCCAATTGAGCCACCATCAAAATACTTGTGAGACTGGATAACCACCAGTGAACTCTGGGCATATTTCTCCTTGCGGGCTGGACTGCACAACACTGGAACCATGGGAAACTACAGTTGCCCTGATCCCGGTTGTCGGCGAGTCAAAACCAATTGTGTGTGGTGTTGGGCAAACTGCGTTGAAAAATAGCATAAAAAATTCGCCATTGACAGGGCGAGAGGGTCAGAACCTCGGCTGTTTTTCCCTTTAACCTACGCTCAGGGGCGATCGATCACCGGATAGTTCGTGACGCCTTTGGAAATTGAGATGCAACCCAGTCACAGATGATGGCGTTGATATGGGGGGCAGCTTCATCATGCACGCAATGCCCCCCATAGTCTAACTCCCGTAGCTCCAGCTTGTCTTGACCTTGGCCAAATTGCTCTGGGCGCGCCAGTTTTGGGGGAACCATGCGATCGCCCCTCGACCAGACCAATAATCCGGGGACAGAAATTTCCTGAATCACCTCGGAGATGAGCGGGCAAAATTCCACGTCACTGGCCGCACGAGCCAACCGTGACAGGGCCCCAGCCGCACCGCGATCATAGGCCGGTCGTGAAAAAATACTCA
The DNA here is from genome assembly GCF_009846485.1 of Sodalinema gerasimenkoae IPPAS B-353. Taxonomy (GTDB): domain Bacteria; phylum Cyanobacteriota; class Cyanobacteriia; order Cyanobacteriales; family Geitlerinemataceae; genus Sodalinema; species Sodalinema gerasimenkoae. The sequence goes on along the minus strand of NZ_ML776472.1, from coordinate 4,599,808 downwards.
GCAACTCCTCATCCACAAACTCAGGGTTCTCATAGGCAATGCGGGCCCAGGGCCGTAGCCGCTGAGGGGGACGAATCAGCCACAACAGCGGAGTGAGGAGCAACGGCGAGGTAAACAGCCGTTCCACTGCCCCCACCAGCGGCCGCAACACAGAGGGCAGGAGCGCCCGCCGCAGAGCTGGATCTGGTAGGGTTATGGCCACATAGCCCTGGACTGCCTCCGGATGCCGAGCCGCCGTCAGCACCACCACCAGTGAGCCGATAGAATGACCCACCCACACGGCCGGGCGACGGACGATGAGGCGCCAAAAATCTGACACCTGCTCAACCCATAAGGGCACACCGTAACGGGTTGCCGCCTTGCTGCTGTCCCCGAAGCCCAACAAATCCAGGGCATAGACGGGATGCTGCTGACTCAAGGGCGCTAGGTTATGTCGCCAATGGCCAATGGAGCCACCAAAGCCATGGATTAAGACCAGCGGCGTGGCCTGAGGCTCAGGGCTAGGATAGTAGCTGTAGGGGATAGTCCAGCCCCGCCAGCGCCAATGGCGAATTTCACCGAGGGCAGGAAAGGATGAGGGCAACGATGAGGAGGTCAAGATAGGGATGCGAATGTAAGAGAACTTGGATTAAGTTGGCAAGAGCCAGGATTTTATTTTAAGCTGGTACGCAGGACGTTGGCTGGGATTGTGCGATCTAGCTCCTCACCGATTGGGTCAGGGTCGCCCCGTGTGAATTGAGAATTTCTATTAAATTTGACCCCGATCTAAAGTATTGCGAGTAAAATGTCACTACGAAGAGCGAGATCGCTCTGACAACCTCACCAACCCCTCAGCTCCCTCTAACACCGACACGAACTCACATCTAAACACACTTAAACCCATTACATATGCCTGCAATCGGAAGAAAACGACAACGGGACTTACCCCAAATCAACGAGCGGATTCGTTTCCCCCAAATCCGGGTCATTGCCACAGACGGCGAACAGTTGGGGATTATGACACCGGCGGATGCGATTACCGTTGCCGAAGAGAAAGACTTGGACTTGGTCTTGGTCAGCGACAAAGCCGATCCCCCGGTTTGTCGGATCATGGACTATGGCAAATACAAGTTTGAGCAGGAGAAGAAAAACAAGGAAGCCAAGAAGAAACAACACTCTTCCGAACTTAAGGAAGTGAAGATGCGCTACAAAATCGAAGACCATGACTACATGGTGCGCGTCAAGCAGGCACAACGGTTCCTCAAGAGTGGAGACAAGGTCAAGGCAACTGTGATGTTCCGGGGACGGGAGATCCAACATACGGATCTGGCCTATCAACTGCTCGAACGGCTGGCCAAAGACCTCGACGATATGGCTGAAGTGCAACAACGGCCAAAACGAGAAGGACGCAGCATGATGATGATGCTGGCTCCGAAAAAACAGTCTTAACGTACGATCCGCTTGGTTCTGAACGGTCAGGCAGTTGGGACCCCCCTCATCTGCGATCGCTCTTATGTCTTTTTATTCTGGTGAGCCGAGAGGCTACACTGGACAGCAGGTCGTGCGCCCGACTCATCCGCGAGGGGTGAACTCGTGACCCTTAGCGTCCCCTGTTCCTCGGCCAGCCCAGGCTGGCCTCTCGCCCAGACTTCAGATTAACGATGGCCCTCGGGCGGCTGGCGACTGCGACTCACCGACATCAGGACGAGCTAGGCTGAATGGAACTTAAAAACTGGCAATTCAACCAAGGGGGCTGGAAACAGAAGGTGTTGCAGTGGCTTAACCTGCGCCCGGAGGATGGAGAGCGAACCCTGCTGATGTTCGCCTTCTACACAGCCACCTCCATTGGACTGTTGTGGCTAGAAGCCGTCACCTACGAACTGTTCTTGGCCCGCTATGGCGCCGAGTCCCTGACGATTATCTACATTGCCGGGGCCGCCATTGGCTCCGGGCTAGGCTTCTTCTACTCCTGGTTACAAGAGATTTTACCCATGAGGCGGGCGATCGTGGTGATTGCTCTCCTCATGGCGGTGCCGGCCGTGGTGTTTCGCTTTGGCCTAGAAATGCCGCTCTTGTTCGGCTTGACGGTGTTCGCCATGCGGCTGTGGATTGATGGGGCCTATATCCTCAATGACCTCAATACCTCCATCACCGCCAACCAGCTTTTTAATATCCGGGAGATTAAGCGAACCTATCCCATCATCAGTAGCGGTATCCTCCTAGCCGATGTGCTGGGGGGCTTTTCTTTGCCTGTGGTCATTGCTAACTTTGGCGTGCGCAATGTCTTGTTTGTGGCCTGTTTTATGCTGGTAGTGGGCGCCTTGCTGCTGCTGTATCTGACGGAAAACTACCGTCAGGCCTTCCCCGATGTCGCCCGGCGCACGGAGGAGGAAGATCCCTCAGACTTCACCACCCGCCGCTTCCAAGGACCGCTACGCACCTATGTCTGGCTACTGGTGAGCTTCTTCGTCCTGGTTGAAGCCCTCTATGTTCTGATTGAATTTCAGTTTTTTAGTGAAATCGAACTCTTCTTTCGCCAGTTACAGGTAGAAGCCCAGGCGGGAGAACTCAGCCAAAATGCCTCGATCTTCCTCGGCCTGTTGGATCTCAATGAGACCTCAAACTTTGATAGTGGGATTGCCCGCTTTTTAGGGCTATTTAACGGCTTTCTGGGGATTTTTGAGTTGATTACCCAATGGTTCGCCTCCAGCCGGCTTGTAGAACGGATGGGAGTCTTCTATGCCGGGGGAATTCTGCCGGCCTTGGTTCTCACCATTGGTGTGTTATCCCTGACGGGATCTGCAATGGGGAATTTTGAAATCTTTTTTGGGGTCATTGGCATTAAGTTTGTCGATGAGTTGCTGCACTATACCCTGATTGAAGGAACGGGGCCGGTTCTGTTCCAGCCTCTGCCTGAAAGCCAGCGTAACGGCTTACAGGCCCTGGTGAATGGGGTCGCCAAACCTGTGGCTACGGGGGTCGCTGGGGCAGTCATGTGGCTGGCTATTTGGGGCGGACGGCGTTTAGTCGGCACCGAACGCTGGCTGGAATTACAAAGTTCAATTTTTGTCTCCTTGGTGCTGCTGGTGGCCATTGCCTGGCTGTTGGCCATCTGGTTGATGCGATCGCGCTATGTGGGCTTGCTCGTTTCGAGTGCGGAGCGAGGACGTTTGGGCGTCTCGGATGTGGATTTCCGGGCCCTGAAACGCTCGGTGGTCGAAACCCTGGAAAAGCAGAAATCAGATGCCGACAAACGCTCCTGTGTGGAACTCCTCAGCCAAATTGACCCGAAAAACGTTGGGGAAGTATTGGCCCCCCTGTTGGTGAATTTGTCGCCTCCCTTACAACGTCAGAGTTTGGAGGTGATGCTGAATGCCCCCAAAACCGACCATCTGCCCCAAGTTCGCGCTCTCATTGAACGGCCCCAACCCCCCGAAATTCTGGCCCTGGCTCTGCGCTATATCTGGTTAACCGAAGATGCCCCCGATATGCGGCAACTGCGCCCCTATCTGCGGCCAGAAGTCGATCCGGTGGTGCGATCGACGGCGGCCTCGCTAATTATGCGTAAGGGCAATCGGGAGCAAAAAGCCGAGGCCACCAACGCCCTACGGCGGATGCTCACTCACCAGCAGGAACGGGAACGGGTCATGGGAACTCGGGCCTTGGGTGAGGCGGAGTTTTTGCAAGGGTTGCGCCTCTATGTGCCCAATTTGCTTCAGGATGAGTCCCTGCGGGTGCGCTGTGCCCTGTTAGAGGCGATCGCCTCGACGGAACTCGAAGAATACTATCCCTCCCTGCTGCGGGGACTATCCTACAAATCCACCCGTGAGGCGGCGATGCACTCGTTAGTCCGCTTGGGCAATGATATTCTCGATCGCCTGGTGGAACTCGGGGAAGATACCCACAAACCAGATTTGGTGCGGATGTACGCCTGGAACACCGTCGGCCAGATTGGTACCCCCGAAGCCCTCGATACTCTCGTCAAGCATCTGATGACCACCTGGGCCACCAGTCGCCGCAATATCCTACGGATTCTCTTAAAAATACCCGACGAGAAAGGGATTGAGGGAGTTCTCGATCGCCTCGGACGCAGTGGGGTGGAAATTCTCATCGATCAGGAATTGATGTTCCTGGGACAACTCTATGCGGCCCTAGTCGACTTCCAGACAAGTCGGCCCGAGGACTCCCTAGAAGAATTGCACAATGGCAATGGCTACGTGGAACTGACCGCTGACTCAGCCCTACAATTGCTCTGCAATAGCCTAGAGGATATTCGCAATGATAGTATTGAACGACTGTTCTTGTTGATGAAGTTCCTCTATCCTCTTAGTTCGATTCAGGCGGCGGCCTTTAACCTCAAGTCCGGTTCTCGGTCTTATATGGCGCGAGGCTTAGAGATTCTCGACAACACCATTGATATTCCCAGTAAACGGGCCTTGCTGAATATTTTGGATCGTCAGGGGGATATGGAGAAACTCCAAAGTCTCTCGGATTTGATTGACTATCACCCCCTTCCTCCCCGGGAACGGCTGCGAGTGTTGTTAGAGTTGCGCTATTTCCTCTCGGATTGGCCCCTGGCCTCATGTTTCCATGTGGCCCGTCTGGCCCGCTGGAGTTTGGGAACCGATCAGACCCTGGCAGGATTGCGCCATCCCACGGGGTTTGTTCGAGAGGCGGTTTTAGCCTATTTGCAGGTCGCCTCTCCCCGTGCCTTGATAGAATTGCTACCGAAACTGCAACATGACCCTGATCCTCTCGTGGCGGCTCAAGTCCAGGAGATGATGGTGCAGTTTGGCGTAGCGTCGTCGTCTTCGGAGTCGCCGACGTCACCCCAAGGGCTATAACGTTCTCCCCTGCTGTTCTAATCCCCCATGCTAACCAGTGTTGATCGGCTGTTATTTGTGCGAGGTGTTCCCATCTTTAAGGAGTTACGGGACGATTTTCTGGTGCGTCTCGCCTCGGTGATGGATGAGTTATCCTTCCCCAGTAATCACACCATTTTTACTGAAGGACAGGAGGGGCGATCGCTTTATATTCTGGTGTCCGGAGTTGTCCGCATTCATATCGGCGAGACTGAAATCACCAAATTGCCCCAGGGGGCTTGTTTCGGTGAGATGTCCCTCTTTGATGCTGAACCCCGTTCCGCCTCGGTCACCACCTGCGAACCCTGTGAATGTCTCATGCTGACGCAGCAACAACTCTATGATGCCATCGATGAAACTCCCGGCATCGCCATCAACATCATTCGCCTCCTCTCCCGCCGCACTCGGGAGTTAAACCAAAAGGTGAATAAGCAGGAGGCGTAGTCCGTCGCTCCAGCCCCATTTTCGACTAATCTGGGGTTGAAATGTCATGCTAAGGCCCTGATTATGACCCGCTCTCGTTCTGATTCTCTGGCCCCTGTCAATTGCCGTCCCTTGCGAGGTGTCATCTTTGATATGGATGGTGTCCTGACCGACACCATTGAGTTTCACTATCAAACCTGGCAACGACTGGCAGATGAGGAGGGGATTCCCTTCAATCGTCAGGCCAACGAAGCCTTGCGGGGACTCTCGCGGCGAGACTCCCTGTTACGGATTTTGCAGGGCCGGGTCTTACCCGAAGCTAAAATACAGGAACTCTTGGAACGCAAGAATCGCTATTTCCGTAGTTTTATTGACACCATGACAGCGGAGTATCTGTTACCGGGGGTGCAGGTATTTTTGAACGATTTACGGGAGGCGGGGATTAAGACAGCGGTGGCCTCAGCCAGCCAAAATGTCTATATCGTCATTGAAAAGCTGGGTATCGCCTCGGACATCGACGTGATTACTAATGTCTATGATGTCGATCGCCCAAAACCGGCCCCCGATGTCTTTCTCTACGCGGCCCAACAGTTAGGGTTAGGCCCCCAAGACTGTGTGGTATTTGAGGATGCTGAGTCTGGGGTGGAAGCAGCCCGGGCCGCCCAAATGCGCGTGATTGGCTTGGGAGATGCGGCCCAGGTAGGGGCAGCGGACTGGGTGTTACCCGGTTTGGATGGGGTTCGCTGGCATCATGTGCAAGCCCAGTTAAACCCAGAGATATCGGCTTAAGTCCCAGAGTCTAGGGCATATTCTTGGAGAATTTCCAGGGGAATGGTCTCTAAGACCCTTTCATGGGTGGCAGCCAGGACGATAGGCGGGGCCACCCCGGCACTCATGGCTTCCTGCCAGCGAGAGGCACAGAGACACCAGCGATCGCCCGGTTTCAAGCCAGGAAACTGATAGGCAGGAACGGGAGTACTCAAATCGTTGCCGAGCTGTTTCGTGTACGCCAGAAACTCCTCGGTGACTTGAGCGCAAACGGTATGATTGCCAAAGTCCTGAGGCCCCGTATTACAAAACCCATCTCGATAGAATCCGGTGCGGGGCGACGAACAACAGAAATCTAACCGTTGTCCTAATACATTTTGGGCCGGCTTGGGGCTAGGAGTTTGGCTCATAATAATTGATAATGGACAGTTGACCGTGGACAAATTGTACTTAAGTTAATCCTATCAAATTAAAGGTTTTAGCGTTTACAATCGTCTTATTTGCTATGACTCAAAAAAATCCAGGGTGAAGCGATCGCCCAGAACCCCCAGGGAAATTATGCCAAATTCCGGTCAAGGAACGCAAAACCCCCCTACCGCCTACTGCCTTCTTCTCCCCCCTACTGCCTACTGCCTACTGCCTACTGCCTACTGCCTTCTCCAAATTGCGATAGCCTAGAGAAAACCAAGGATAGTAGGAGTATTGATTATGGAATCGACCCCCCTGACTGGTATAGATTTACTCAATTGTGCTCAAGCCAACGCCAAAGAAGGGCTAGAGACTGCCGCACAACACTGTGGCTATGGTGAGGATTCCTCGCACTTTATGGCGGCATTACAGGAAGCGGCTCAAAATAAGGGAATTACCCTGAGAAAATTTAGCGATCTTCTCAATTTTAACGATTTACAACCTGCTTCGGGAGAAGCCATTGCCCCAGAGAGTCCCGGAAATCTCTAAGAGATCTCCGAGACAATTCTGAATCGGGATATCCCAAGCCGGAGATCGCCTCAATCTACCATGATGCGGCAAGTTCAGCCCTAAGATAGAGGCACAATGGGGGGGGGATCAGCTTAATATGAACATAGCAAGATCCGCTGATCCCCGTTAGAATAGGGGGTATGTTAACAAACTCCTGGTTCAGTTGGCGATCGCTCTTAGACATCGCCGTCCTTTTTCACAAGAGTTGACTCTAACGAGTCGCCCTATAAATCCCCCAAATTAAAACAATGACCATTGCAATGACTTCTACCCCGAATGTGGCTACTCTCAAAGAGAACCCCATTCTCTGTTATTACACCAATCGAACTGGAAAAGTTCAAGTTGTCCGGATTTCCAACATCCCCAATTGGTATTTCGAGCGGGTTGTGTTTCCGGGACAGCGTTTGATTTTTGAGGCCTATGAACAAGGTCAATTGGAAGTCTACAGTGGTGCCATGGCTAGTGCCGTGTTGGCCGACTCCATCGGCTGCGATCGCCTACAAATCACTCCCCTCGAATAAGCGACGCCACCTCTGAGGGATGATCCCCATCCTCAAACTATTCAAAACATAAAGCCTAGGAACGGTATCACTGACCTTCCTAGGCTTTGTTGTTGTCTCAGGCGTCTAGGGGTCTAGGCATCTTCGATCCAATGTTTGGCTCGTTCAACGGCTTTGAGCCAAGTTTTATACTGTTCCTGCACCTGGGGCGCATTTTCACTAGGTTCAAACACCCGATCGATTTGTCGACGCTCAATCAGTCGTTCGTAACTATCATAGAAGCCACTGACCAATCCTGCCCCAAAGGCTGCCCCTTGAGCCGTCGCATCGAGGATTTTGGGGCGTTCCACCGGAATCCCCAACAAATCCGCCTGAAACTGCATCAGGAAGTCATTTTGGGACGCCCCACCATCAACCTTAAGGCGACTGACAGGGTCCTCACAGTCGCGATTCATGGCCTCGACGACTTCCTTCACCTGATAGGCGATCGCCTCGAGTACCGCTCGCACCATATGTTCACCGCGCACTCCCCCCGTAATCCCTTGGAAGGAACCTCGCGCATTCATATCCCAATGGGGAGCGCCTAACCCACTCAACGCCGGGACAAAGTACACCCCGTTATTCGTCTGAGCCTGTTGAGCTAGGTTTTCTGTTTCCGCTGCACTGGCAATCAGTTGTAAACCATCTCGCAGCCATTGGATACAGGCCCCGGCGGTAAACATCGCCCCCTCAATGGCGTAGTTAGCAGAATCTGGTCGACTCCAGGCCACCGTTGAGAGGAGTTGATTGTGCGATCGCGCCACCTGATGTCCCGCTTGTGCAATCAGAAAACAGCCAGTTCCATAGGTACATTTGAGCAACCCTGGGCGATCGCAGCCATGGGCAAACAACGCCGCCTGCTGGTCTCCAAAAATTGCCATAATGGGAATTTCATCCCCAAAAAGATCCGTCGTTCCAAACTCCCCTAAACTCGGTTTAATCTCTGGCATCATATGGGGAGAAATGCCAAACAAATCCAGTAAATCTTCATCCCAATCCCCCCGTTCTAGGTTCATTAACATGGTGCGGCTAGCATTACTGCTGTCCGTGGCATGAACCTTGCGATTGGTGAGATTCCATAACACCCAAGAGTCAATCGTTCCCGCAATGACATTATCAAAGTCAATTTGAGGACGACGTTCCCGCACCCAATCGAGGAGCCAAACCAATTTTGTCGCCGAAAAATAGGAATCGAGCACTAAACCGGTGCGTTCTTGAATCAACTCCGCTTTTCCCTGACGACGGAGAGAATTACACAGCGGGGCCGTGCGGCGATCCTGCCAAACAATCGCTTTATGGAGGGGTCGGCCCGTATTTTTATCCCAGAGTAAACAAGTTTCTCGCTGCACCGTTAAGCCAATGGCTGCCACCTCTTTGGCACTGACATTCGCCTCATCTAACACATCTTCCGCGCAGCCGAGGGTATCTTGCCAAATCTCGACAGCATCATGTTCCAACCAGCCCGGTTCTGGATAGTACTGTTTCAATTCTTTATAGGATTGTCCCACCACTTCCCCATCGCGATCAAAGAGAATCGCCCGGTTTCCCGTGGTTCCCAAATCAAGGGCTAAAACGTATCGTTTATCGGTTGTCATAGTCAATAATAGTTAGGGGGGATGCAGCTTGACATTGTATCAACTGCCCCTTCCCGAGTGGCCAAAGATACAAGTTTAGCCACAATAATTATGATTTCTTTATCTAGCCAGAGCCAATTACCGCCGATAAACCTGGGTCGCCGTCGCTTGGTCCGTGGGAACCACGAGCATCTCACTAATGTTGACATGGGAGGGGCGCGTGGCACAAAACCAGACGAGATCGGCAATATCCTCACCCGTTAGAGGCGTTAACCCATGATAGGTTTCACTGGCCCGCTGGCGATCGCCGTGGAAGCGAACCTCACTAAACTCCGTCTCCACCAAACCGGGATCAATCTCACTCACCCGAATCGGTGTCCCCAGCAAATCCTGTTTTAAACCCTGAGTAATCGCTCGCACTGCCGCTTTCGAGGCACAATAGACATTCCCCCGAGGATAGGCATGACGGCCGGCGATGGACCCAATGTTGAGGATATGGCCCTGCCGCCGTTCAATCATACCGGGGACAATGGCCCGCGTCACATAGAGCAACCCCTTGACGTTGGCATCAATCATCTCCTCCCAATCATCGAGAGTACCCTCTTGCAGTTTATCCAGGCCCCGACTCAGTCCAGCATTGTTGACCAGGATATCAACGGCTTGCCAGTCCGCCGGAAGTTGCGTTAGCTGACTCATCACGGCATGGCGATCGCGCACATCCAAGGTCAGACAATGAACCGCCGTTCCCCATTGGCGATCCAGATTCCCCGCCAACTCCTGAAGGCGATCGCCCCGACGAGCCGCTAAAATCAGCCTCGAACCCGCTTCAGCAAAGCGTTTGGCGCAAGCAGCCCCAATGCCACTACTTGCCCCAGTCACAAGAACAATCTTATCCTTAACAGAATCCATAACCCTTCTCAACTCTAACGGCGATCTAACGGCGCTGCTCGTTTCATCCTATCACTGCTGCTTGGTGTCTTCTGCCTATGGTTACTCGTCACACCTTATCCCTTCCAGGCCCGGACTCCCTGCACCTATCCTATTTGGACTGGGGAGAACAAACCGGCGAACCGATCTTGCTATTGCATGGCCTCGCCGATCATGCGGGAGTCTGGCAACCCGTAGCAGACGCCTTAGCCGCCGAGGGGTTTCGGGCGATCGCCCCGGATTTACGCGGTCACGGCAACAGCAGCAAACCCCCTCAAGGCTATCATTGCGACCAGATCATCAGCGATTTACAGGCCCTCCTGGCCCATCTCGGCTATGAATCGGCCCATATTCTCGGTCATTCCTGGACGGGTAAAGTTGTTCCTATCTGGGCCCGCGAGTTTCCCGGGCAATTCCGCAGTGCCATTCTCGTCGATCCCTTTTTCATCGGCAAACTCCCCAAATGGTCTCGGTTTACCTTCCCCCTGCTGTACCGCGTCTTACCCTTCCTCAAAGCCATGGGCCCCTTTGCTTCCCACGACGCGGCGATCGAAGCTGCCAAAACCCTCAAACAATATCGAGGCTGGAGTGACCCTCAACGACAAGCCTTTGAAGAGAGTCTGGAACAGAAAGCCGACGGAACCTGGGGCAGTAAATTTACCAAAGCCGCACGAGATGGCATTTTTGATGATGTGATGGTCGTCGATGGCTTAACAGAACCCCTCAGCGTTCCCACCCTTTTCATTAAACCCGAAGCCGGACTCAATCGCAGTCAATGGCAACTCAAGCCCTATTATCGCTATCTTGAACATCTAGAGGTCTGTGAGGTTCCCGGCAACCATTGGGCCTTTTTAGTTGAACCCGCCGCGTTCACTCAGGCCTTACTGGCGTTCCTCAAGCAACAGGACTGAAACCGTCCGTCCCAGATCCTGGATACGCGTTAACCGCCCCAAAAATCATAAGATTATGGATTTTCCCCAGTCTCGCCAACCCTTTTATCATGAAATCAAGAAAACGCCCATTGACTTAGGCAAAGCTGCCCTCTGCATTGCCCTAGAAGAGTATCCCGACCTCGATATTGATGCCTATTTACAGCGTTTAGACTGCTACGCCGAGGATGTCGCCCAACAGTTGCCCCAAGAACGATATCCCCTGCGAGTCATTAACACTCTAAATAGTTATCTGTTTGAAACCCTTAAGTTTCAGGGCAACCAAGAGAATTACTATGACCCCAAAAATAGTTTTCTCAATGAAGTATTAGAGCGTCGAGTGGGGATTCCGATTACCTTGTCTGTCGTCTATTTAGAACTGGCCAAGCGATTAGAGTTCCCCATGGTTGGGGTGGGAATGCCTGGACATTTCATCATTCGTCCTGAGTTTAAAGATGCGGGAATTTTTGTTGATGCGTTTAATGGCGGTGAAGTCCTGTTCCCTGAAGATTGTGAGCGACGGCTGACCCAAATTTATGGCAGACCAATTTCCCTCCAGCCCGAGTTCTTAGAACCGGTGAGTTCCGACAAAATCCTAGTGCGGATGTTAACCAATCTCAAAGCCATTTATATTGCCCAGCAAGAAATCAGTAAAGCCTTAGCCGCCATTGAACGTATTTTGTTGTTAGCCCCCAATGCCGTTTTAGAATTGCGCGATCGCGGCTTAATTTATTACCAATCCGGGCAGGCGATCGCCGCCAGCCAAGACCTAGAACGTTACCTATCCCTACGCCCCGACGCCCCCGATGCCTCCACGATTCAACGTATCTTAGGACGACTCGAACAATAACAAGGGTAGCATCAAAAACACCCCCAAAACTTGACTCAATCTGACCAAAAATGTTAGATTCTTCTTAAACTTTCCTATCGCCTAGGTCCCGCCACTTACGGTACGCCCCGGTGTTATTTCTGTTCCCTGTTCCCTGTTCCCTTCTCTTGCCTATTGCCTACTGCCTACTGCCTTCTTTTCCCTACTGCCTTCTTTTCCCTATTCCCTATTCCCTTCTCCCCCCATGACCAAAATTCTCGCATTTGCCGGAAGTTCTCGGGCTGGTTCCTTTCACAAAGCCCTCGTCAAAATTGCTGCCCAAGGTGCCGAAGCCGCCGGGGCCGATGTCACTGTGATTGACTTAGGGGACTATCCCATGCCCCTCTATAACCAAGACTTAGAAGCCAAAGAGGGATTTCCTGAATCCGTCCTGGCCTTCAAGAAACTCCTCAAATCCCATCAAGGGCTTCTCATTGCTTCTCCAGAATATAACAGTTCCATCACCCCACTCCTAAAAAATGCCATTGACTGGGCCTCCCGTCCCGAAGAGGGAGAACCCCCCTTATCCTTAACCTGTTTCCGAGGCAAAGTTGCCGCCTTAATGGCCACTTCTCCTGGAGGAATGGGAGGCTTACGGGGCCTCGTTCATGTACGGGATATCTTGCAAAACATTGGCGTGACAGTAATTCCTCAGCAAAAGGCTATATCCGGGGCCTATCAAGCCTTTGATGAGCAAGGAAACTTGACCGACCCTGATCAAGATGCCGCTATTCGGGAGTTAGGAAAAGCCTTGGCTGAGGTTAGCCAAAAACTTCACGGCTAGCGCCTAGATTGGTTTAATCGGAATCACTGTGGGAGATAGGAATCGTGATAATAAACTCCGTTCCTTCTCCTAACATGGAGCGACAATCGAGAGTCCCTTTATGTTTCTCCACGACAATCTGATAACTAATCGATAGCCCAAGTCCCGTTCCCTTGCCAACCGGTTTTGTCGTAAAGAACGGTTTAAAGATTTGTTGACGAACCGACTCGGGAACTCCAGAGGCATTATCAGCAATGCGAATTGTAACCGTATCATCAGCATTGCAGATTGTAGTAAGGGTGAGACGGCTGGGTTGGGCTTCTACCTCTTGATAACTGCGATGGTTATCTCGCTCATCTAGGGCATCAATGGCATTACTGACAATGTTCATAAAGACCTGGTTCATTTGCCCCGTGAAACATTCCACTTTCGGTAAGTCGTCGTAGACCTTATCGATGACAATCTCGGGGCGGCTGGGTTTGGCTTTGATGCGATTTTGCAGAATTACCAGGGTACTATCGAGTCCTTCATGGAGATCTGAGCGTTTCATCTCCACCTCATCCAAGCGGGAGAAGTTCCGCAACGAACTGACAATTTCCTTAACCCGGTTCGCACCCACCATCATCGAACTGAGTAACTGGGGTAAGTCGTCCAGCAAAAATTCAAGATCGATGGAGTCAGCCTCTTCGCTAATTTCAGGAGCGGGTTCGCTGTAATGCTGTTGATATAGATCCAGTAATCCGAGAATATCCTCCGTGTATTCCTTGGCATGAACTAAGTTGCCGTAGATGAAGTTAACGGGATTATTAATTTCATGGGCAATCCCGGCGACTAACTGCCCCAAACTGGACATCTTTTCCGTTTGCACCAGTTGCAGTTGAGTTTGTCGGAGTTCATCGAGGGTATTGGACAGAGTTTGTGAGAGTTGTTCTACCTCCGGGTTATCTCCCTTAGCATAGGCCGGAGAGGTGGAGGTACGGGCTAACACTCGCCCGATGGCGTAAAACTGTTGACCATCACCGAGTACCACGAGCGTCCATTGACACCAGCGATAAGAGCCATCCTGGTGACGATAGCGATTCTCAAAGCAGACATGAGCGTTCGGGGTGAGATCGTGGAACGCTGTCCGGGTGGAGTTGAGATCGTCGGGGTGAAGGTACTCTAGAGATTGGCGTTGGCAGAGATCTTCGACGGCATAGCCGAGATGCTTGTGCCAGGCAGGGTTCACCCGTTGTAAGAGGCCCTCTTGGTCGATGAGGCAATGGAGATCGGGGCTATTGTCGAAAACCGTTTGCCAGCTTTGGGCGATCGCCTCAGTGAGATCGAGCGGTTGCGTTTCCACAATCACGCCGCTAATTTCTCCCTGTTCGTTGTACCAAGGAGAGAGTTTTTCTTTGAGCCAGCGGCGATCGCCATTCTGTAACTTAAGACGATAGGGAGGACAGACGCTGGGCAACCCATCGAGACAGCGGCGATAGGCAGCAAGCCAAGATGGGGGTGCATGGGGAACCAACTCAGCATAGGGTTGGCCCCCCTCAGGATTAAGGTCAAAGAGATCTTGCCAAGGTTGAGTCCAGAGGATGGACTTGAGATCTCGGTTGAATAGGGCGATCGCCGTCCCAGATTGGTCTAGGACTTGGCGCAATAGAGTTAAATTGAAGTCGTTGGAATGCTCCACGCCTTCGTGCCTACCAATGAAAGTTTTACGAGAGGGAGTCAGAGGGCCAGAATCGTGAAATCCCGAGCTATCTCGGGGCGAGGGCCCAATCCCCTCCGTCATGGTAGCAAAGCTTGGCGGGAAAGTCTGCCAATTACCAGCCAACAGCCCGACGAGCTAACAAGATTGCCCCCGAAACAGCATCATCACGGGGCTGAACCACCTGAATCTCGGGACAATGGCGGGCCAGTTGTGCCTCAAACCGTTGTCTGAGTTTCCCTTGACTTTTCCAAGTTCCCCCCAGGGTGACTAATTCAACTGGGGTGTTATCAGGAAACAACTGCTGGTACACCGCCCGACTAGCTAGGGCCAACTCCGCCGCCGCCTCATCGAGAATTTGATTGGCTACCCCATCCCCTAAGCAGGCCACCCGATCTACCACCGGGGCTAACCTGGCCACATCCTTAGCCCTCCAGCCGGGCTGATAGACACGCTCAACTAAGTCTTCAATCTGATCTAAGCCCAGGTGGTCACAGAGGGCTGCCGTAAGTTGGGTTTGGGGCGATCGCCCATCAGCGGCCCGAACCACCGCCTTTAATCCCTGACGACCGATATCATAGGCGCTCCCTTCATCTCCCAGGAGATGGCCCCAACCACTGGCCCGGGCCACCGCTCCCTGAGGGCTACGGCCATAGGCGATCGCCCCAGTTCCGGCAATGGTCGCCAGGCCCACTTCTCGACCTAATCCCCCCACCAGGGCAATCTCGCAGTCGGGACAGATGCGCACCCCTTGCGGATGTAAGTTCCAGGCGAGGGGGAGACGGCTGTCT
The DNA here is from genome assembly GCF_009846485.1 of Sodalinema gerasimenkoae IPPAS B-353. GTDB lineage: Bacteria > Cyanobacteriota > Cyanobacteriia > Cyanobacteriales > Geitlerinemataceae > Sodalinema > Sodalinema gerasimenkoae. The sequence goes on along the minus strand of NZ_ML776472.1, from coordinate 4,584,711 downwards.
TGTTGCAGCAGTTGTACCCAGTCATGGACGACTTGCCGATCCCGAGGCCGACCCACTCCAGCCAGGCCTAGGGTAATGGCGCGGATGATCACCTCCTGGTTCGCAGTGGCAGCGGCGATGGCGCAGAGAATGGCATGATAGGCCGCCTCACCACCGACGGCATGATAATTGGAGGCGGGGGCTTCCCCTTGTCCTAAGACTGCTCCTTGGGCGTTAACGAGTCGGCAGCGGGTTTGACTACCCCCCCCGTCAAGACCTAAGACCGTTGGGATCATAGAAGAAAAGGGAAAGAACGACCTAGAATATGGAACGTCATCATACCACCAGGAGAGAACCGAGATTGATTACCCTTGGCGTGAATATCGACCATATTGCCACCATTCGACAGGCCCGGCGTACCACGGAACCGGACCCCGTGGCGGCGGCTGTTTTGGCGGAGTTAGGGGGGGCCGATGGCATTACTGCTCACCTGCGAGAAGATCGCCGCCATATTCAGGATCGCGATGTCTATTTGTTGCGACAAACCGTCAGCACCCATTTGAATTTGGAGATGGCCGCTACCAAGGAGATGGTGAACATCGCCCTGGATCTCAAGCCCGATTATGTCACCCTGGTTCCCGAGAAACGAGAGGAGGTGACAACGGAGGGGGGATTGGATGTCGATGGAAGTTGCGATCGCCTCACGGATGTCGTCGGACGGCTTCAGGAGGCGGGGATTCCCGTTAGCTTATTCATTGACGCGGAAGCCAAGCAAATTCAAGCGTCGGCCGCCACTCAGGCTCAGTTTATTGAACTGCATACCGGGCGTTATGCCGAAGCCACCACAGACATTGAGCGACATCAACAACTTGAGGTGTTGCGAGATGGTTGTGCGATCGCCCGTGAGTCGGGTTTGCGGGTGAATGCTGGCCATGGCTTAACCTATCTCAATGTCTATCCCGTGGCTTGCATTGAGGGTATGGAAGAACTCAATATCGGCCATACGATTATTGCCCGAGCGGCCTTAGTTGGCATTGAACGCGCGGTGCGGGAGATGAAACAGGCCCTTCGTCGCGAACTGTAACACTTGATTTCCCTAAAGTGTTTCACGGCGGTATGATTTGATACTGCAACTGCCGTACTATCGTCTCTAAAGACTCCTTTCGACTGACCATGACAACTTACTACTACGTCGCCGCCAGCCAGAAATTCCTCTTGGAAGAAGAACCTCTCGATGAGGTGCTTCAAGAACGGGTGCGCAATTACCAGGAACGAGAAAAAGAAATTGATTTCTGGCTCGTGAAACAGCCCGCCTTTCTGGAGGCTCCCGACTTAGCTGAGGCTAAGGCAAAATGTCCACAACCCTCAGTGGCGATTATTTCGACCGATCGCCAGTTCATTACCTGGCTGAAACTGCGGTTAGAATATGTGCTAACGGGTCAGTTTGAGGCCCCCTCTGAGAGTATCCCCGATCCCTTAGCCTCCATGGCTCAAGCCTAGGCTTCCTTGGGGGATGTGCTAGCATAGCACCTTAATATTTGTCAACCCCATTTCGGTCAACAGCCCATGCGTTTTCCTCAGCCCCTCCTCTCGGTCATGTCTGTTGCGATCGCCCTCAGTGTGCCAGGAGTGGTTGGGCGAGTGCCAAAGGCGATCGCCCAATTGCCCGCCTGTGCCCCCCCTCGGGCTGGGGAATTTCTCGTGTTAGTGCTGCCTGAGAACAATCAGGATCTGCAAGCCATTGGCGATCGCCTCCCCAGTCAGGTGAACGCTCAGGCCTGCACCTACCTCGATGAAGTGGTGTTACGGATTCATGGCTTTGAGGGCCAAGAAGATGCCTCCGCCCTAGCGCGACAGATTACCGAAGCATCTGGTCTCAACGCCTTTGTCACCCGTCCCCCGAGTAACACAGGCACGAACACCGCGACGGGGAACAGTGCCCCCCCAGCCTCCTCCAGCCCCGCCCCCAGGTCATCGAGTTCCCTTAACCTGCCTCAAGTCCAAGTCATTGAAGCGCGGCCGGCTGGGGGACGTTCTCCGAGCCGTTCCCAAGAGCAGACGCAATCCTCACAGCAGCAATCTCAGAGGCAATCTCGGGACAGTCAACGGGACAGTCAACAAGAGCGGGGCCGCCGCTCCCGCCGCAGCGATGAGAATGGCCAGGAACGGGGTGTAGAAATCGGTTTGGGGGATTTACCCCCCGCCAATCTTCCCGATGACAGTTTTGATGTCCCCGCCCCCGACACCAATCCTGATGACTTGCCCGTCTATATCCCGGTCGAGGAGGGCGATCGTCCTCTATCGAGCGCCCCTCAAACCCAACCCCAGAGACAACCTCAAGCCATGCCCGAGGTGGCGATCGCCTCCCCACCAGGACGTAACCGGGGTTTCAATCCCCAGCCCCTAGAGGCCGGCTATGCCATTCTCGTCGATTACTTCAATCAACCCGACGTTGCTCGTGAATTACAACGGGCCACCAATCGCAGCGTTGGCTTAGTCTCCTATGGACAACGCCCCTATTTGTTGGTGGGCTACAGTCGCGATGAAGCTGAGGCCAACGCCCTGTTACAACGACTCAGTGAGCAAGGATTTTGGACCATGGTGGTGGACAGTCAACGGGTGATGGTTCTGACCCCCCAAGTCAGCCTTAATTAACTAGGGAGGGAGATTGAGACAGGGGATTTCAAACGACACCCCAACTAGGACAACCTCAAGCCATTCCGGCTCATTAACCTCAGTCTCCTTAGCTAACAGTTTCCGACTGTTTCCCCAGGTCAACTCTCTTCGTCCTATTTCATCGTTTTTTCAGAACCCACAGATGTTTTCGACGGACAAATCCTAGTTTCTTAAGCCATCTGGAAATCGTTCTCGCACTGATGTCGTCGGGCCATAACTCAGCCATCTCCTCTTGGGTTTTATCCGAATGTTCAAGAACAAAAGCCCGAAACCTATCAACATCCTTAATTTTATGACTATGGCCAGGAGGGCGATACTCTCGGGGACGGAAATCTCCCGTCTCCGCTTTTCGTTTGAGCCATAAGTGAATCGTGTTACGGCTAATCCCAAACACTTGACTCGCTTCAGACTTCTTCATCCCATCCAATTCAATGGCATTGATGACCTTCTGCCGCAAATCATAGCTATAACTGTTCGACATCGTGATGACCCTCTCCAACGCAAACCGCTTTTTTTGACAAACATCTTCATCCCCAACCAGGATAACTCATGTCCTAGTTTTTGTGACAGTTTCCCTCATTGGACTCACTCCAACCCAGCCGAACCATCTCACTCCTGGCAACCCAGGGAAACAGACGCGCTAGGATAGAAAGCGGCTCAATCTAAGTCCCACCTCTGTCCCAGTTGCCCCAACTCTGTTATTCACTTGCGTTTTCATGGCTTCTGACCCCTCCCTTCCCACTGACTTCATTCTCGAACCCAACTCCAGCGATGACATCACCCTGTCAGAGGTGCAGGAGGAGACGGACTCTTCTGAAAACCCCCCTCCAGCGGCTGGGTTAAACCTCCATCAGCAGGTTCGCCTCAAAAGTGAGGCGGGGCAAGTTCTCCTCCTCCTACCCCCGCAATCTGAAACCGCCGGGGAACTCACCTGGCAAGAACTCTGGCAACAACTCAAACATCGCCTGAATGCGGGCGATCGCTTCTGGCAACCCCAAACCCCAGTAATCCTGCAAGCCGACGATCGCCTCCTCGACAGTCGCCAACTTCAGGAACTCGACGAAGCCCTGCAAGAGGCCCAACTCAAACTGAAACGGGTCTCCACCTATCGCCGTCAAACCGCCGTCGCGGCGGCTACCGCTGGCTATTCCGTCGACCAACCCTCCCGAGAGGAAAGTCTGCACAACTCCCCTGACACCGCCCCCGAGGCCCTCGCTGAACCCCTCTATCTCACCAATACCGTGCGATCGGGCACCGAAATCCGCCATCCGGGAACGGTGGTGTTGGTGGGGGATGTCAATCCCGGCGGGGCGGTGATTGCCTCGGGGGATATTCTCGTGTGGGGCCGGCTGCGAGGAATCGCTCACGCCGGGGCCGCTGGAAATTCCCAATGTCTGATTATGGCCTTACAGATGGACCCAACTCAGATTCGCATTGCTAACGCCGTGGCCCGGGCCCCCTCGGACAAACTCGTAGAGTATTATCCCGAAGTTGCCTATGTGGCTAATCGGGGCATTCGTATCAGTCGGGCGGCGGATTTTAACTTCGCCTCTCGCGGCCAATGAAACCAACCCCATCCCCCTGCTTCTAGAGGGGCAATCGAGGGAAATCTAGGAACAATCCCCACCCGTTAATCCCGCAACTGACCCATCACCCGCAACAGTTCTGCCACACTCCAGGCTTGGGCAAAACAGCCGCGAGGGGTATGGGGAGGGTTGCCATCAAAAATTTCGCTAATACTGCCCACCGCGCCATCCTGGAGATGGTCAAATAGGGGGTCTAGGAAACTACGGGCCAGGGCCTTGTCCCCATGGATTTTGTAATGGGCCAGGGCAAACGGGCCCAACAGCCAACTCCAAACCGTTCCCTGATGATAGGCTCCATCCCGCTGCCAGCGATCGCCCCCATACTCGCCACAATACTGAGGATCTTGCGGCGAGAGCGATCGCAAGCCATAGGAGGTCAGCAACTCCCGGCCCACCACCGCTAACAGGGAACGGCCCCGGCCTTTCGTCAACAAGGACTGGGGTAACGACTCCGGCAAAGACAAGGCAAAAATCTGATTGGGGCGTAAACTAGCGTCATCTCCCTGGGGACTGTCCAAAACGTCATAACAATAGCCCCCCGCCTCATACCAAAAACGGGCAAATCCCTGGCGCGTCCGTTGGGCGAGCTGTTGATACTCCCTCTCATCCTTGCCCAAGGCTTTAGCCAAACGCACCATCACCCCCAAGGCGTTATACCACAGGGCATTAATCTCAACGGCTTTACCCTGACGCGGGGTCACCACCCAGTCATCAATTTTGGCATCCATCCACGTCAGCTGCACCCCCGCTTCCCCGGCATAGAGAAGACCATCCTCATCCACTCCGATGTTGTACCGGGTTCCCCGCAGATGCCAATCCATCACCTCTTGCAAAGCCGGATATAGCTCCTCAATCAAATCGATGTCCCCAGTCCCCTCAAAATACGCCTGTACGCCCTGGAAATACCACAGCATGGCGTCTACCGTGTTGTAGTCCGGTTCCATGCCGCTATCGGGGAATAGGTTGGGCATCATGCCCTGGTCAAAATAGCGGGCAAAGGTGCGTAAAATAGTCCGGGCAATCTCCGGGCGACCTGTGGCTAAGGTTAATCCTGGCAAACTAATGGCCGTATCTCGTCCCCAATCTCCAAACCAGGGATAGCCAGCCATGATGGTCTGGCCTAGAGTTCCATCGCTGAGGGGGCGATCGCAGATAAACTGGTCAGCGGCCAGGGCCAACTGCTGTAACCGCTCATCGTCACCGAGGCTACCCCGGGCGCGATTGCACAACTGGGACTCATAGCGTCGCTGTCGCTGCAACGCCGCCTCCCCATCCTGCTCACAATTGCTCTGAGTACTCGCCACAACGGTCAGAGATTGCCCCGGTTCCAGGGTCATCTCCAGAGTTACCCCCTGGAAATGATTTTCACTGCACCCCGTACCTCGATATCGTTCTAGTTGCAGGTCAAAGTGACGATACCATTCGTTGTTAGGCGTCCACTGTCCCGGACCCCGTAGCCGCAGAGGAACCGCCCCACCAAAGGCCACCATATCGATGCCCTCCTCCGTGGGCCACACCTGCCAATTGCCCATCACACTCCCGCCATGATGGTCGCGGTAGTTGAGAAAGGCCCTCAGGGATAGCTGTATGGGAGCCGTTCCCCGACTCAGGGAATAGCGAATATAGGTGGTGTTTTGCCCCTGTTCCATCCAGACGCGCTTCGAGAGGCGAGCATCCGCCAGGGCATAATGCCAAACGGGAATCGTCCCTTCTAACTCAAAGGCTTCCAAATAGACATAGCCCGTAGGGGAAATACTGCCATCGCCCCAACGGTTACATCCCAACTCGAAGCTCTGACCCCCATACTGAGCCGTCTCATCGAGTTTCACCAGCATCAGCGTCCGTCCCAGAGGCGGCTCCAGGGCCGCCACCAGTAAGCCGTGATAATGGCGAGTGAGAAGTCCAGCGACGGTTCCGGAGCCATAGCCCCCGATACCATTGCTCACCAGCCATTCTCGCCGCTCAGCGATGGGCAAGTTACCACAGGCGTCTCGTCCGAAATGCAGAACCTTGGAGATGACCATGAGCCTTGTTTAGAAGAACCAGCCGTAGGAATGGAGGCCTTTACCCAGGAGATTGACCCCCAGATAGCAAACCCAAACTACCACAAAGCCACCGGCAGCTAAGACGGCCGGACGACGACCCTGCCAACCTCGGGTAATGCGGGCATGGAGATAGGCGGCAAAGACGAGCCAAGTGATGGCGGCCCAGGTTTCTTTGGGGTCCCAACTCCAGTAGGTTCCCCAGGCTTCGTTGGCCCAAACCGCTCCGGCGATAATGCCAATGGTCAATAGGGGGAAGCCTAAGCCGATGATGCGATAGCTGACGTTATCGAGGGTATCAGCTAGGTTGAGCCGTTGCGGGGATAAGGTCAGGGTTTGCGGACGTTCTAGGGTGGCTACCCCCCCCTGCTGGCTGTTGAAGGCGTTAAAACTGGGTTGGGGGTTGGGCTGGGGCTGATTTTCGGGCCGTTTCATGTCCCGGAAACTCCCGGTTCCCACGGAACTGCCGTGTAATTCGATCTCTTGGCCTCGGGTGACCACGAGGAAGGCGATCGCCATCAAGGACCCAACCATTAGCGTGGCATAGCTGAGCATCATGACGCTAACGTGCATCATCAGCCAGTTGGATTTGAGGGCAGGAACCAGGGGTTCTGAGACCTGCATGGTTTGGGGCAGGGTTAAGGTGGCGAAGGCGGTGATACCCATGGCCACGGGGGCCGTCACGGCTCCCACAAGACGACTGCGGCTCAGGGTCTCGGCGATGAGATGCACGCCGGTGATGCCCCAGGCTAGGAAAAATAATGATTCGTACAGATTGCTGATGGGGAAATAGCCGGCTTCGAGCCAACGGGCCCCCAGTAGGCCGGCAATGCAAAGATTTGCGATCGCCATCCCCGTGGTTCCCACCATCCCCAGATAGGGCAGTTTGGGAAAGGCAACGCCCACCCAGTAGGTGAGCATGGTCAGGAACAGAATCGCGAAGGATGAATTATCAAGTACATTCTGGAGGGATACCAGATCCATGGGGTGTTCTCTCTTAACGATCAGTGAGTGAGATGAATTCAGACCAGCCCGTTACAGCCTGGCCTAGAGCGATCCTAGCGACTTCTGGCGCAAAGGGGAATCCCAAGGGCGCTCTGAAACGTTAAGATGCGCGATCGCTTTGCCGATTCACCAAAACTTATATGCGAATATAATTTAGACTATACTTTAAAACACGATCCAAACGTTACTCTAAACGTTAAACCAAATGCAAGAAACTTCTACGGCCGCGATCGCCAAAGTCTCCGACTACTTCAAGGTGTTGTCCGAAGTCAGTCGCCTCTTAGTTCTCTGTACCCTCAAATCCGGGACGAAAAATGTCTCAGAGATTGTCGAGAGTACCGGACTCGGACAAGCGAATGTCTCCAAACACCTCAAGATCCTAACCCAGGCAGGATTTATTGAGCGTACCCCAAAAGGGGTCAGCGTTTACTACCAGATTACAGATCCGGTGGTTTTTCAACTCTGTGAGCTGGTCTCCCATCGTCTTTCAATTCACCTGGAGGAACAAGCTCAACATTCAATTGACCTCAAATCATTCCAGAGGTCAATGTAGTTAGATTTATTAGCTTTCTAGAATCTCTACAGTTTTCAAAGCATCTTTTGGGTAGTAATTTTTGGAAACCCAATAAATTGCTACCCATTTTATTGTGGAGTTTCTATAAAAACACAAGAACACACAAAAATAGCCTCGTTTAGATTTACGGTAGTCAATAAGTTGGTTATAATAATTTTTGACACAGCCAATTATGAAATCCAAATAAGCATTCGTCAACAAGACTCTGGCGTCGCAAAAAAAGCTTTTTCGTTTTCTACAATGTTGAAGTTCTAATCACCCATCTCAGCTTCTAGTTATATTTTTGGCTGCATTTTTAATTTATAATAGCGGCCAGTTTTAAAGAGTAGATAAAATCGCGAAAACTCTTGCCATATAGTCTTTTTGGGGTTTTATTTTTATTTTTTGCAGAAAAAGAAGCCAGATAATTTAAAGATATACATCAACAATTGAACGAAGCAACATATTTATGGGTTCACTAATTTCAGTCTAAAAACGAATCAGAAAATAGGATTTGTCTAAGTTGATTTATCGAGTTCCATGACTCTATCTTAGAAGCTATATCGCCTAAAATTTATTCACCTCAAATCCAGAGGACAGACAACTCTTGACCTCCTTCAGTCCGCTGAGGCCAAGCTTGACCTAAAACTCAATGTTAACACAGTCATATCTGCTCTGGCTATTGCTAAAGATAACGAATACTATCAAGAGATTGACTTTTATAAATAGACTTTATTTTTCTTAAGTAACATTATTTAACCTAGGGTGAAAGCCACCCAAAATTTTATCTAAAATGGGACAGGGAGATCACCTCTCCAGACAGGACTAGGGAGAGATCCAGTCCGCTCCTGTCCCTGCCGAGAGACGTTGTTCCTGAGCCTGTCGAAAGATTGCAGCAGTCCTCAGCCCAAACGTTGAATCTCTCATTAATTGGAGATTTGCCATGCCTTTTACTGCTCCCTATCCCCATCAGCGATCGCAGCGTCGGGGGCTTCTCTTCTCGGCCCTCCTCGCCCTGACGGTTGTACTCACGGTCCTGAGTTCTCATGTTCCCGCCATCGCCCAAGCCCCGAACATCGGCGACGGCATTACAGAGGTTTACTTTTTCCATAGCCCCACCTGTCCCTACTGTCGCCAGCAGGAACCGTTGATGCACTATATCGACGATACCTATCCCCAAGTGCGGTTACGGTCCTATGAAGTCGAGGAGTCTCCAGAGATTTGGCGAGAATTTCGAGAGCGCTACAACATTACCTCCGGCGGTGTGCCGCGTACCTTTATCGGCGATCGCTCCTTCATTGGCTATAGCGAAGACGACGGCCCCTTACAGTACCAATCCGCCTATCAAGGCTATATCGGCTATCGCAACCAAATTATCGCCGCCATTGAGGCAGAAGCAGGCATTGAGATCCGTCTCTCCGATGGCGCTCTCACTCCCCGAAGCGTTCCCTGGTGGCTGTTTGCCATTCCCGGACTCTACGCCGTCAGTTATCCCGTCCTTCAGTCTCGCCTGAGAACCCCTGAATCCCGTCGCTTTTGGACTGGGGGCTTAGTTCTAACCCTAATTATTAGCCTGTTCGCCTTTGTCGCTCTGACTCCCGAGGGGATTGTCCGTCAATTTGCCGATCAACTGCCCTTTCCCCTATTTGTCTTTACCATTGCCTTTGTCGATGGCTTTAACCCCTGCGCCTTCACAGTTTTGGCGATTTTGCTCTCCCTACTGACCTATACCAAAAATCGCCGTGACATGACCTTAGTGGGGACAACGTTCGTTATTACCTCAGGGGTGATCTATTTCATCTCGATCATCCTGATGATTACCGTCGGGGCGATTTTCCTCGAACGCTATGGAGCCGTGATTACGGTAGGTTTGGGGGTCATTATCACCCTGGCAGCCCTGATTAACATTAAGGACTTCTTTTTCTTCAAGAAACTGTTTTCCCTCTCCCTCTCAGAAAAACAGCAGAAACTGATTACCAAGAAAGCTGCCGCCATCGTGCGATCGCTGCAAGCGGCCCGAGGCGATCGCCGTCTGTTTGCCGCCGCCTTAGGGGGAACCATCCTCCTCTCGATTGTGGTAAACACCCTAGAGTTTGGCTGTACCGCCATCCTACCAATGATTTACTTCACCCGTCTGTTTGGAGTCTGTCAGGGAGGTTGGAACACCTGTACCCTGGGCTGGACTGCCATCTACACGGTCATCTACACCATTCCCCTCTTTGGAATTTTATTGACCTTTATTGTCTCCTTCCGCTCAGCCCGCGTCACCGAATCCCAGGGACGAGTTCTCAAACTCCTCGGTGGGGTGTTTATGCTCTTTTTCGGTCTAATCATGATTTTCAACCCCGAACTCCTCATGATGGGCTGATAATGCTGTTCCCTGTTCCCTGTTCCCTCAAGGGACAAGGGACAAGGGACAAGGGACAAGGGACAAGGGACATCCCTGTTCCCTGTTCCCCCATGTCCCCCTGGAGTCCCCTGCACGCCCAAATTCACACCACCCTGAGACAGCGGAACCTCCTCCAGAAGGGCGATCGCCTCCTGATTGCCGTCTCCGGGGGGCAGGACTCCCTATGCTTGGCACAACTGTTGTTAGACCTAAAACCTAAATGGGATTGGACTATTGCCATTGCCCATTGTGACCATCGCTGGCGGGAGGATTCCGCCGCCAACGCCGCCGCTGTCGCCGAATTAGCCCAACAGTGGCATTGTCCCTATTTCCAGGCCGTCGCCAGCCCTCCTCCTGAGAGTGAAGCCGCCGCCCGTCACTGGCGTTATCAATCCCTACAGGCGATCGCCGACGCCCAAGACTACTCCCAGCTACTGACTGGACATACCCAGAGCGATCGCGCCGAAACCCTTCTCTATAACCTGATTCGTGGAGCCGGCGCCGACGGATTACAAGCCCTCACCTGGCAGCGATCGCTCAGCCCCCATCTGACCCTAACCCGTCCCCTGCTGGAAGTCTCCCGTCAAGAAACAGGGGAGTTTTGCCAAGAGCGACACCTCCCCATCTGGTGGGATTCAAGTAACGACAACCGCACCTATGCCCGCAACCGCCTGCGCTTGGACCTGTTGCCCTACCTTGAACAGCAGTTTCACCCTCAAGTCAGCGCCAACCTCGCCAAAACCGCCGAACTCCTACAGGCCGACGTCGTCTATCTCAACGAGCAGGCCGAGCAGCTATTACAGCAAGTTCTGCGACGTGGGGACTCGGCCCTCAACCGGAACCAACTGAGCGAAGCGCCCCTGGCCCTGCAACGTCGTGCCCTGCGATTATTCCTCAAACAGGAACTGAGGCGCGATCCCAGCTTTGCCCATGTCGAGAAACTCCAGCATCTCATTAGCGCCCCCAACCGGAGTCAGAGCGATCCCTTCCCCGGAGGGGCGATCGCCCGTGTCATTCATCCTTGGATTCACTGGATTCTCCCCGATTGCCCCTAACTCCTATTCCGGGGCCGTCAGATGTCCCACCACCTCTTGCAATTGAGTCACCGCATTCTCTTGGGACGCCGCCAATTCTTGGAGATGTTCCAGCGAGCCAGCCAGGGGATCTGTCGTCTCCTTCAGATGCGTCAGGCGATCGCGCAGTCCATCGAGGAGTTCCTGATAGGCATTCACCCGGCCCCAGGTTTGAGCAATTTCCCCACGGCGATCGCGCAGTTGGCGATCGAGATCCTTCAATTCCTGAAGTTGTCCCTCATCCGCACTCGTCTGCTGCTCCACCTGGCTGTGCAGTTCAGCCAACTCGCCCCGTAGGCTGTCCAACTCCCCTTCCAGGGTTTGCACCTGTTGCTGAAGACTTTGCTGCTGCTCCGTCAGCCGAGATACCAGAGGACTTAAATCCACCGTTCCTCCAGAACTCACCGGTTCCGGCGGATTTCCTAACCGTCGCCAGAGCACACTCTGATGTTGATTCATAATCCGTTCCCGTTCCCGGAGACTGCGCCGCTGTCCCACCAGCGTATCGTTGAGGAAACCGTAACTTTCCTGCAAATCCGCCAACTCCGCCTCCAGAGACGCGCGATCGCCATCACTGGCCCGGGCCGCCTTTGCCTCTAGCTCATTGAGATCCAGGCGTTGTAACATCAACTCCTCCTGCTCATCAATCACCAGACGCATCCCCGTTTCCAGCTCATTTTGTAACTGGCGCACTCGCTCCTGAAGCGTATTCAAAGGCATCCGCTCCAGTTCCGACAAATCCACATCAGGCCCGGACGAACTGGGAACCGGACTACTCCCCACACTGGACATCTGAGTGGCCAAATCAGTCAAACCCGTCAATTGGCTACGTAGGCCCGTCAGCACCTGGTCCTTCGCCTCCAGCAGCCGTTCCCGTACCGCCACCTCCGTCCGTTTACCCGCCAACTCCAATTGGGATTGATGCCACTGTTCCCAACCCTGATCCAATCCTTGTACCGCCTCATCCAACTGAGATTGGTTCTCCTGAGCCTGAGTGCGCCACTCCTCCAACTGAGCCGTGCGTTCCCCCAGCCAGGCCTCTTGAGCCGACAACTGCTCCTGAACCGCCGTCAACGACGTTTGTAGCTCCTGAGGTTGTATCATCACCTCCGACAGATACTGGAGCCATTGCTGTAAACTGCCCGCTTGTTCCGCATCAATCGAGCCAGAACCGGAAAGTTCCTCCCGTTCCCCCTGTAACTGATTCCAAGCTAACTCCAGCTCCTGACGAGACTGCTCCACCTCCTGACGTAAGCGGTCAATCTCCCCCTGTTGCTCCTCCATCTCCGCCTGTTTCGCATCCAAGCGGGACAATTCCTGTTGAACATTGTCCACCTCTTCCCGGTGGGCCTCCATTTCCATCTCACGGCGGTTGAGTTCCTGACTCTGATAGGTCAGAGACTGCTTCCACTGCTCAATTTCTTCCTCTTGAGTTTTGAACTTCTCCTGAAAGCGGGAGAAATTTTGCAAAATCTTAACCAGTTGGCCACTGGCTTCCTTGAGGCTCCCTTGAACCTGCTTGCTGGCATTGAGATCAGCAAACACCAAGGCCCCCGAGTTAAAGTTTCCAGAATCATCCGCCGGGATAATATCTTCCCCTGGGACTGGAACCCAGTTGTATTCCCCTCGCTGACTTGCTAACAGTTTTAGCTCTGTTTTGCCACTGCCGAAAACGCCACTTTTCTTGAGGACTTCCGCTAGATACAGCACGCTTATTTTTCCTTTCCCGAGTTATCGTACAGACCAGACAGGGAACCCGACGCAATTAAGTCGAGGGCATCATCGCTCGCCATCATTGAAGATTGTGGCCAGCCGGATCGCCCCCAACATGATCAGTTGAGTCAAGAAACCCCTAACTGAGCATCACTCACTGCGTTTCGTGACCCCAGGTGGTCGTTGTGACCTGTAGACTGGAATGGGGTCACAACTCCAAATCCTCCCCTATCCTAACCCGCGTACCACCGTCTGGCACAATCATCTGGCACAATAACAGTCTAGTCGTTATCGATTCCATTCGGTGAGAACACAAGCTTAGTCCCAAGAGACCCGGAGACACTGCCATTGTTCCCCCAGGACAAACTCGACGATCAAGCAGCGAGCTTAAAAGCCACATGCAGGGAAATTTAAACGAAATTGACATCCGCAGTATCCTGCAACTGATCGAACTCGGTCAGCGCACCGGAGAACTTTTCGTGGAAACCTATAGCTCGCCACCGAGTCCGGCTCGTGCCTATAGTCCCGCCCATATTCACCGCGAGATGGCCACCTCCCAGAACTCCTGGTTTGTCTTTTGTGCCAATGGGCAGTTGGTCTATGCCGGTGGCAGTCTCGATGGAAACTTAACCCGACTGCGGGAGTACCTCCGCTACTACCAGCTTGACCACCTCATCGACCAGATTCAACGCTCCGGCTTTGAAACCACCAATGCTCCGGAATATGGTTGTCTCTGGCAACTGCTGGAAAATCATCTCATTGCCCCGGAACAGGGTCGCAGTATTCTCCGCAAAATGGTTCATGAGACCCTCTTTGACTTGCTGAGTTTACATCAGGGTTCCTTTATCTTCGATATGGGTCCGGCCTTGTCCCCCCAACTGATGACCCTGGAAATGGCAGCTCCCCTGTCCAAAACTGCCAAGCAAGTCCAGGAATGGAAACAGTTTTACCCTCATCTGCAATCGCCCCATCAATGTCCCGCCATTACCGATATCGAGTCCCTGCAAGCCGAACTCCCTCCCAAAGCCTTTAATACCCTCAACCGTCTCTGTGACGGCAAAACCTCCCTGCGTCAGATGTCCCGATATCTGCATCGGGATCTCGTGCCCATTGCCCGGGCCATTCACCCTTACGTGAAACAGGGCTGGGTGCAACTGCTCTCTCCCTCAACCCCGTCCTCTGGGGGCGATCGCCTTGGGAATACGGGATTACGCCCAGCCACCGCCCGGGTTCCCCGCATTGTCTGCATCGATGACGAGCGCACCATCCGCAAAACCATTGAGCTAATGCTCAAACCCCATGGCTACGAAATTACCTCCTTCGGCAGTTCCCTCAAAGCTCTCTCCCTGGTGTTTCCTCTAAAACCCGACCTCATCCTCTGCGACATCGCCATGCCCGAACCCGATGGCTATGAACTCTGTGCCATGTTGCGTAAATCTCGGGCCTTTCGTCAAACCCCGATTATTATGTTGACCGGCCGGGATGGCTTTATTGATCGCGTGCGAGCGCGCATGGTGGGGGCGACGGATTATTTAACCAAACCTTTTGGCGAACAGGAACTGCTTATGCTCCTAGAAACCTATATCGGGCCAGGCATTGAGGGCCCTGTGCCCTCCGCCGATGCCCCCCTAGAGGATCCCGGCCTTGGCGTCTAAGATGGGAGCCAAACCTCAAATAAGTCTCAAACTTGCCTTCAGATGGGTTTGCCTCCTAGTCTATAATCGTGAGTAGTTCTCAGGCGCGGAGTCAGCGGATTCAGTTACCGGATGCCCTCAACACCGGAGCCGTCTGATAACGTTATGTTAATGGCGAACCTCAAACAGGCAGCAGAGCAATCTACCCCAATGAACTGTCAAGGTTCGGACGCGAGCGTTCGGTCAGGATTCGCTCTTCAGGTAAGTAAGTAAATGAGTAAAGTTCTGGTTATTGAAGATAGTGTGACCCAGCGGGAGATGATTGCGAACCTTTTGCGAGGGAGCGGACTAACCGTGATTGAAGCAACGGACGGCGTGGAGGCCCTGGACAAAATTCAGGGCAATCCCCCCGACTTGGTGGTTCTCGATATTGTCATGCCCCGCATGAATGGCTATGAAGTGTGTCGTCGCCTTAAAGCTGATCCAAAAACCCAGAACGTACCCGTGGTGATGTGTTCCTCCAAGGGGGAGGAGTTCGATCGCTACTGGGGGATGAAGCAGGGGGCCGATGCCTATGTGGCCAAACCCTTCCAACCCACGGAATTGGTGGGAACCGTCAAGCAAATGTTACGGGGCTAAAGGACGAGACGCATGGTTGGGAACCCAGATTTTTTGATGGGGCAGTCTGAAGAAGACCTTGCCCCCGAGTTCCAGGAACTAGAAACCCCTGAGGGTGAGTTACATCTGAGGTTTCAAGTTCCCTCCGGGCGCGAACTCGCCCTTCCCGCTACCGGGATTCGTGAAGTGCTCGATCCTCCCCCCGATCGCATCACCCCCATGCCCAATGTCTCGCCCCTGTTGCTGGGGACGTTCAATGTGCGAGGGCGGGTGATTTGGGTGGCGGATTTGGGCCAGTTTCTGGGAGATCCCGTCGCCTTAAACACCGATCGCGCCGAAATATTCGTGATCGCGGTCGAAGATCAAGACACTATACTAGGATTAGCAGTTGAACGGATTGTTAAAATGCAGTGGCTTGATGTGGAAAAACTGCAAATGCCAACGGACATCCCCGATGGCGTCGCGCCGTTTTTACGGGGAGAATGGGTCTTTGAAGAAAACGAACGACCTGTGACGCTCCGGCTGCTTGACCAAGTCTCAATTCTGCGCTCAGCGCGGTGGGCCGCTTGAGGGTTACAATAAGCGCCATGGGAGGCTGCTGGCAACGTTGGTTCTATGTCGCAATGCGGGCGGGAACAACGAACGGCAAGCATCTGTCCCTTGCCCATTGGCGAGAGGACCTGTTCCGTGTCACAACGGAGAAGGAGGAATTTTGACGGTAAACCTGGGGGAGGCAGATGGAACCAAGTATTGACTTTGCTCAAGAGTACGAACGAGCACAGCAAGTGTATCTCGACGGCAACTATGAGGATGCCGCGCCGCTTGTCGATCAGCTCGTAGCTCAGTATCCCGATGACCCCAGTACCCGGTTGCTTCGAGGACACATTTATTGCGGGCTACAGGATTATGATGTGGCCCGAGGTGAGTATGAACAGGTCTTTGAGATTACGGATGATGCCGAGTTTCATGACCACGCGCAACAGGCCTTAGCCTACGTAGAACAGGTCGATGTCAATGGCAGCGGTGCCGTTGATGAGTTTGATAGCTTTGAGGAGTTTGATGAGTTTGACGAGTCCTCAGGGGATAGTCAGGCTGACGGCGGCGATGAGGATCTCTTTGCTGATGAGTTTTCTCAGGAAGAGGAGGCAACGGCAATCCTAGATGAGGACGTTGATGAGACGGCCGCTTGGGACCCCTCGGAGTTTGAGGGCGATTTCGATGGGGAGTTTGAGGAAGAGGCGTCTGAGGAAGATCCGTTTGCCCTAGGGGATGACTTTGGCGAAGATACGGGAGCCGAGGAGAACTTGGACGAGAACTTTGACGAGGACTTTGGCGACTTCGATTTGTCCCCAGACTCCCCGGGAGACGACGAAGACGGGGAGGAGGATAATCCCTTTGCCCTGGATCAATCAGACATGGGTGACTTGGACTCCTGGGAAGAGGAGGAAGATAGTCCCGAGTCGTTAGATGATGACTTCGACCCGGACGAGGACTTTGGCGAGTTTGACCTGGATACGGCCGAGACGGTGGCCAATACGGGGTTGCCCGCCATCGATGAGGAGGACAACCCCTTTGTCCAAGAACAGGAAATGCCCGTCAGTACCGGTTCAGACAACGAATGGGGCGATTTGCCTGACTTCCTCCCTGACGAGGAGATGCCCGATTTACTCGGGGAAGAGGGGGAGGTTTCTCCCGAGGTGGCCGATGGCTTTGACGATGTGGATTTGCCAGAACCCTTTGCGGAGTTTGACTCCTTCTCTGAGGAAGATTTTGAAGCCGCTGACCCTGAGCATTTAGAAGCCTTAGGGGACACCGGAAGCAACATCGAAGAGGATTGGGATGACGACCTCGATGCCGTTCCCTTTGGGGAGTTTGATCCCGATGCCGCCGATGCCGATTTTGGTAGCTTTGGTGCCCTTCAGGGGGGTGATCCCGAGCGAGATACTTCAGGGGCCGATACCTTTTTGATGTCTCCCCCAGAAGATACCCGAGGGATAACAGAAACGCGAGAGGCGATCGCCGAATACCCGGAGTCAGACGATGAGTTTGATTTCGACGGCGGGGATTGGCAAGGGGATGTCCCTGAGGATGATATGTCCTTTGAACAGCCCATTTCTGGTCAGGGAGATGATTCGGGCTTTGATGAGTTTGACGAGTTTGATGACTTTGATGCCTCCCCAGACGAAGAGTTTCAGGAGTATCCTGAGGATACGACCGATGATCCGACCTTCGTGACCCCAGATGCCAATTTGGCTGGGGGCGATCGCTTTGATTTCGATGCCTTCGATGATTTTGGTGGTGAGGAATTCTACGATGACGAAGAATTCACCGCTGACGAAACCGAAGAACCCCAAGCATCGAGTGTGGACTTCTTAGATGAGTTTGAGGACTTCGACGATCTCGGCGAAATTCCCAACTTCGAGAGTGAAGACAACACCGACTCCTCGCAATTCAACACCACATCCGGGTTCCTCGAAGCCACCATGGATGTTCAGAGTGGCCGCCGGGGTCAGACGGAGTCCTCCGCCATGGACTTCGCCGACATGACCGATGGCTCGATTGTTCAGGACGAAGAACTGTTTACCATCGCCAGTAGCAGCGATCGCGTCCCGGCCTTCGCCCAAACCGAGAGTGGCACCATTGAGACGTCGGTAACCCTTGAACAGGGGCCCCTCTCCTTTTTCGAGAATGCCAGCCTCAAGAATAAACCGGTGATTGCTGCCTTAATCGCTGGCATCCTTTCGGCTATTGCCGTTGCCGGCATTGGTCACATTTCCACGCGCTATTTAGCCACGTCAGGCCGCTTTGACGTGGAAGTGCGCCGTCGCCTGCTGCCCCAGGTGCAACTCGGGGGCTTAGCCATGTCCCTAACAGCGGGATTAGCCGCAGGTAGCACTACCTGGTTCTTGGGCCGCCTCAGTGCCACCCAAGTCAAACGGACGACCGTGGACTTACAGGGAGCCTTCGATGCCGTCTCTCAAGGGGACTTCGGTGTGCGTGCAGCGGTGGTCTCTGAGGATGAGTTGGGGCAGATGTCGGCCAAGTTTAATCAGATGGCCCGGGTTATCTACACCACCACCAACGAAGCCCAACGACGGGCTGAGGAGATGGAACAGGCCAAAGAAGACCTACAGCGGCAAGTGATTCGCCTCCTCGATGATGTGGAAGGGGCGGCTCGTGGGGACTTAACCGTGACCGCTGAGGTGACCGCTGATGTTCTCGGTGCTGTCGCCGACTCGTTTAACCTAACGATTCAGAACCTGCGGGAGATTGTGCTTCAGGTGAAACAGGCAGCCCGTCAGGTGAGTAAAGGGGCAACCGATAGTGAATCCTTCGCCCGCAGTTTGGCCTCTGATGCCTTGCGCCAAGCCGAAGAGTTAGCCGCCACCCTCAACTCCGTCCAGGTGATGACCAACTCCATTCAACAGGTGGCCAAGAGTGCCCGGGAAGCCGAGGAAGTGGCGCGCTCTGCATCGGCAACCGCCCTCAAAGGTGGGGAAGCGGTGGAACGGACCGTGGCCAGTATCCTAGAAATCCGCGAGACCGTGGCAGAAACAACGCGAAAAGTCAAGCGTTTGGCGGAATCGTCCCAGGAAATTTCCAAAATTGTTGCCCTCATTAGTGGGATTGCCTCCCGAACCAACCTCTTAGCCCTCAATGCCAGTATTGAGGCGGCGCGAGCCGGAGAGGCCGGACGAGGCTTTGCCATCGTGGCAGATGAGGTGCGACAGCTCGCCGATCGCTCTGCCAAAGCCCTCAAAGAAATCGAACAGATCGTGATGCAGATTCAGAGTGAAACCGGCTCCGTGATGATGGCGATGGAAGAAGGGCAACAGCAGGTCATTGGCGGCACGAAACTGGCGGAACAAGCCAAGCGATCGCTCGAAGACATTATCCAGGTGGCAAACCGCATTGATGTCCTCGTGCGCTCCATTACCGCCGACACCGTCGAACAGACGGAAACCTCTCGTGCCGTTGCTCAAGTCATGCAAGCGGTCGAGTTGACCGCCCAGGAAACCTCCCAAGAGGCACACCGGGTCTCGGGAGCCTTACAAAACCTGGTGGGGGTCTCCCGTGACTTGCTGACCTCCGTCGAACGGTTCCGCGTCGAAACTAACGAACGCTAAGCCTTCTCAGGCAGAGGCGACCATCGCAACTACCCGAAACAGCCATGGCATCAGAACAATCACAAATCATGGGATTCTTCATCGAAGAATCACGGGATCATCTCGGAACCATCGAGCGCGGCTTGCTCAATCTGGGAAGCACCCTCGACGATCGCGAAATGCTCGACGAGGTGTTCCGCGCGGCCCATTCCGTCAAAGGGGGGGCCGCCATGTTGGGCCTACGGGGAATTCAAACCGTGTCCCATCGCCTCGAAGACTGTTTCAAAATCCTCAAAGATAACCCCATTGCTGCGGACCATCGGCTTGAGTCACTGTTTCTACAAATCTTTGATAGTCTGCAAGAACTCGTCGATCGCCTGCAAAGTCCCGAGGGCTTAGACGAGCAGGATTCTGAGCGGGTGATTGCCGATGTGGAGCCAGTCTGTGAAGAACTCAGCACCTACATTAACTGTCTATCTCGGGGTGAAGTGCCGCCGGAACCCTCGACTCCCCTCAAGGCCACCTCACTGCCGGTAACCAGCCCCCTGTCCACCCAATCCGAAGAAGACAGCGCCCTGCAATTGATTATGACCAGCGATGTGCTGGCCCGATTGCGGGAGATGCTGCAACTGTTTAAGCAGCCCGATGGCCCCGAAACTCGCCAATCCTTGCGCCAACTCTGTAAACTCTTGGCCCAAGTAGGGGAACAGTTTGAGTTGGAATCCTGGACTGATTTGGTCAAAACCGCACAGCAGGCGATCACCGATACGAACAACACCTTTGCCAGCTTAGCTGCCGTCATTATCAAAGACCTGAAACAGGGACAAGAACTGGTCTTAGCTAACCGAGACGGGGACATTGCCCCCAGTGCCGCCTTACTAGATCTCGTGCCTGCTTCAACCCAAGCCGGTCCCGCCACCCAGGATATCAATCAGCCCCCCGAAGTGCGATCGCCCCAACCCCAATCATCTCCCAGCACAGGAGGGCATCCCAAACCCGGCAAAGCTTCACCCCACGGCCCTCAGGTGGGTGGCTCAGAACTGAGCAGTCTGGCCGATTTATTTGAAGGGGACAACGACGACCTCGATGAATGGGAAGAGGTGACCCACTTCGACCCCTCTGGCATGAGTGATCCCCACCATGCTGAGCAGGTCAGCGAGGATGATAGTGAGTTTTCCGATTTCTTTCTTGACGACAACAGCTCAGACTCTGAGCCTGCGGATGAGGCAGATGAGGCGTTTCTCGATGATGATCTCTTTGACGACGACTTGGACGACGACACCTCAGCCACTGAACCGGAACCGCAGTTAGCCGAAGCGGGGCTAGATGTTTTCGGGGACCAGCTGAATGATGAGCAGAAGGAGCAGGAACTTCAGGATTTGCTCGATCTTGGAACTGACGAGATGCTCAACGAGCCAAGTCCGGCCCCTGCGGCAGAGGCGGACTCAGATCTTCTGGATTTATTAGAGTTTGAGGAAGGGGAGCCGGACGAGACGAGTTCCTTGGGGAAAAGCCTCAGTTTGGGAGATGAGAGTACCGCCGAACTCGAAGCCTTATTTGGGAATGCCGATAGGCCGAGTTGGAATTCTACTGACTCTGAGTCAGATTTGCAGTTTGACGATATCTTTGCCGTGGATGAGTCTCAAGAGATACCCCCTGAGAATGTTGAGGAAGGGGAAGACTTTGACTTTAAGTTAGACTTCGATCTCGATGCAGAAGAAGCCACTGAGCCTGACACGGCTCCCGTGGTCCCCGATGACGAAGACTTAAACTTTGATGACCTGGAGTTTGAGGATGAGGCCGGGGAGGACGCAACCTCTGGGGTGGCTCAGGCCACAGCGGAAACGGCAGGATTAGAGTTAGACGAGTTTGAGTTGGACTTCGATTTAGACGCTGAGCCTGAAGCGGAGTCCTCTGGAGTGGAGACCTCTGATGATGAACTCGACTTCGATTTAGATGCTGAGCCTGAAGCGGAGTCCTCTGGGGGTGAGACCTCCGATGATGACCTCGATTTTGATTTAGACGCCTTTAATTTGGAGGCTGAGCCTGAACCAGACTCTTCTGGGATGGAGACCTCTGATGACGACCTCAACTTTGATTTAGACGCCTTTAATTTGGAGGCTGAGTCTGAACCAGACTCCTCTGGGGATGAGACCTCCGATGATGACCTCAACTTTGATTTAGACGGCTTTAATTTAGATGCTGACCCCGAACCGGAAGAGGAGGAGTCGGAGTTTAGTTTAGAGTTTGACGATGAGGAGGAGGCGGTATCTGATGAGGCTCAGGGGCTAGATCTCGATAGCTTTGATTTGGAGCCTTTTGCAGAAGATCACGAGGAGGTTGAAGGGGTTGAGGAGTTGTCCCTCGATGACCTATTGGGGGAGGAATATGACGACGAGGAGATCAGCAATTCCCCATTTCCTCCAGAGACTCAGCCAGAACCCCACGCCTCAGAAGAGGATGAGTTCAGCTTTGATGACGTGTTTGGTGATGGGTTCCTAGACGACGAGACGTCGGCCCCTGAGGAATTCGGTGAGGCAACTCGGACTCAGACAACGGCAGCATCCATGGGAGTTGCCCCTGAGACGGAAATCAGTTTTGTCAATGACTTTCCTGAATTGCAAGTGCTGTTGAGTATTGCACCGCAATTTTTAGGGGAGGATGGCTTCGACCAATTAGCCGACTATTTGGATCAGATGGGTTCCTCGGCCTCGTCATCGGCCGGCGAGGGAGAAATGGATGAGTTTAAGGATCTCGAAGATCTCTTAGATCTCGATGGAACCTCGACCCCAGGAGCTACGAGCCGACCTCCCCAGAAGGCCAGTGAAACGTCTTCAGCCCCGACTACGGGCCGTCCATCTGGGGGCGGTGGCCGGGCCAAACGAACCACGCGGCCAGCCTTTGAGCAAACGATGCGGGTTCCCATTAAACAACTGGATAATTTGAGTAACCTGGTTGGGGAGTTGGTGGTCAATCGTAATAGCTTGGAACAGGACCAAGAACGGTTACGACAGTTTCTCGATAATTTGTTGCACCAAGTCAGCCAACTGACGGAAGTGGGGCAACGGATGCAAGATTTGTATGAGCGAACTCTGCTGGAGATGGCACTGTTGGCTAGTCGCCAACATCGCAAGTCCCTCCATGCGGCTGAGTCAAGAGCCAGGAATAGTAGCGACCCAGGGTTGGTGACTCAGGGACAGATGCAAGCACAAGCCCATCATCCCCATGAGGATGGGGAATATGATGCCCTGGAGATGGACCGCTTTACGGCGTTCCATGAACAGGCTCAAGATATTATCGAGTTGATTGTGCGGGTGCGAGAGTCGGCCTCGGATATTGAGTTCTTGGTGGATGAGAATGACCAGGTCACTCGCCAATTACGGCAGATTACGACTCAACTGCAAGAAGGGTTGACGCGATCGCGCATGGTTCCCTTTTCCAATGCCGCTGACCGTTTGCCCCGGGGGGTGCGGGATAATGCCCTCAAGTTTGGCAAGCAGGTGGATTTACAGGTCGATGGTCGCGATACTCTGATTGACCGGATGATTCTGGAACATTTGACTGACCCCTTGACACATTTGGTAAATAATGCCATAGCTCACGGCATTGAAACCCCAGAGGAACGGCAAGCGAAAGGCAAACCCCCCACGGGAAAAATTACCATTAGTACCTTCCACCAAGGCAACCAGACGATTATTGCCATTGCCGATGATGGGGCAGGGATTGACACGGAGAGGGTCAAAAATAAAGCTCTGCAAAAGGGGTTAATTACGGCGCAACAGTCCCAGGGCATGACTCGTTTGGATATTTATGATCTGTTGTTGTTGCCTGGGTTTAGTACCCGTGATAAGGCCGATGACTTGGCCGGACGGGGTGTGGGTATGGATGTGGTTAACACCAAACTCAATGAAATTCGCGGGGTGGTGAGTACCGATTCAACGTTAGGGAAAGGCACAACCTTTACCATTCGTTTGCCGTTAACCCTGAGTATTTCCAAAGCCCTATGTTGTATTAGCGATCGCGCCCCCATTGCCTTCCCGATGGATGGGGTTGGGGAAGTGTTGGATAATCTGCCCGTCGATCGCATTGTCACAGAAGCCGATGGACGGGCCTTTGTCCAATGGCGCGATCGCCAGGTTCCCTATCAGCCGCTGCGAGAGTTGTTTACCTACAACCGCACTTCGCGGCGATCGCAGATGTATGGAGCCACAATGGAGGACGATACGATTTCCGTGGTGATTCTGCGATCGGCCGGCAGTTATTTGGCCATCTCCGTCGATCAAATCGTCGGGGAACAGGAAATCGTGATCAAACAACTCGAAGGCCCGATTCCTAAACCCACGGGAATTACGGGGGCTACGGTGATGGGGGATGGACGCATTGTCCCCATTGCCGATGTTCTGGAGTTGATTGATCTCTCGATGGGCCGAGTTCGTCATGACTCAAGTAATCTGCTTTGGAACGCCGAAGAGTTGGCGGCCCAGGAGGTTGGATTTGTTGATGAAGAGAAGGCAGAACCCTTAGTCTTGATTGTGGATGACTCGATCACGGTTCGCGAGTTGTTATCAATGACGTTCAAGAAGTCTGGCTATCGTGTCGAACAGGCCCGGGATGGCCAGGAGGCCTGGGAAAAACTGCGATCGGGCTTACCCTGTGAATTGGTCTTCTGCGATATGGAAATGCCCCGCATGAACGGGATGGAACTGTTGGAACGGATGTACCACGATGAGTATCTCTCGGATTTACCCATCGCGATGTTAACGTCCCGGACGGCGGAGAAGATGAAACGCAAGGCGGCGGATTTAGGGGCCCGAGGCTATTTCACGAAACCCTATCTCGAAGAAGTGCTGTTGGATGCAGCGGCGCGAATGCTGAATGGGGAGGTGTTGATGAGTGCGTCGGAACCAGTGGGGAGTAGTGAGTAAGGGGATGGGGTCACTCCACGGGCATATCCCGTGAGGCGACCACGTCGACCCCGGTATCGAGGGCATTCCCTAAAACCACATCGCCCATGGAAATTGGGGCTTGAAGGGTTAGGGTATGGAGGGCATCACAGAGAGCTCCCATTAACTCCTTGGGAATAGCATCGCGGGTTTTCACCGGTAGCCGGGCCCAGCGGCCATTCTCGACGCGCACAGTGGTGGTCACCATGCGTTTGGGGGCGACGTGTTCTTGGCGGCCATAGGCATCGCCGCGACGACAGCTATTGCCTCGAACTTCTACCACTTCCCCCTCGATATCATCCACCTCTAGGCGACAGCCCATGGGACAGCCAATACAGAGATAATGGGTGGTTTCAGGTTGTTGTGTTGCTGTGGTCATTATTTCTTCCTCCCAAGGGATGGTCTGGCGGGGTTACTGTTGGGGCGCAATGTCAACTCGTAGACTGTCCCCATGGAACTGTTGTAAAAACTTGGGCCGTACTTTGATGTTGACCATTTCGGCGGGGAGAACAAAACGGATTTTCTTCTCGTACACATCTCCAAGACGTAACAGACAATTCTCCATGGGTTGACGAACTCGCATATAAACCGTGTGGTCGCGATCGCTCGAAATAGTTTGGGGAACACAGTAGGCCACATTCTCTCCGGGAATTAGCCGAATATTATCGGGGGGCGGCTGTTGGCCCCGGGCGTAGAGTCCGGCGTTGCGTCCGGCCAGTTCCGACTCCTGACTGACGAAATCCACTAAGTCGTGAATATGAACCGTATTGCCACAGGCGAACACCCCATCTTTGCTGGTTTCCATGGTACTGGCCACTAGGGGGCCGCTGGTCACGGGGTCGAAGCGTAGGTTTAACTGACGGGCTAATTCGTTGTCGGGAATCAGACCGATGGACAGCAGCAGGGTGTCACAGGGAATCCGCTGACTGCGACTCATATCGGGGGTAAAACCATCCACGGGGGCGACGGTGACGGCTTCGAGGCGATCGCCCCCATGGATATCTACAACGGTGGTGGACAAATGTAGGGGAATATCGAAGTCATGGAGACATTGAACGATATTGCGGTTCAAGCCGTTGGCATGGGGCATAATTTCATACACGCCCACCACTTCAACCCCTTCTAGGGTCAGCCGTCGGGCCATAATCAAGCCGATATCCCCAGATCCAAGAATGACGGCCCGGTTCCCCGGCAATAAACCCATCATGTTGACAAAGCGTTGGGCTAAACCCGCCGTGAGAACCCCGGAGACGCGGGTTCCTGGGGTGCGGATGGCCCCTCGGGTTCGTTCTCGCGCCCCCATGGCCAACACCACGGCTTTACTCGACAGAACATTCACCCCAGCTTGGCCGGACATGAGTTTGACGCGGTTGTCTCGATCTAAATCCAGGACATAGCTATCAGTGGCCAGGTCAATATCTTGGTCTAAAACCTGTTCGAGATAGCGTTGGGCATATTCGGGGCCGGTGAGTTCTTCTTTGAAATGATGTAGGCCAAAGCCGGGATGGATACATTGCAACAGAACCCCTCCCGCTTCTTTTTCGCGATCGACCACCAGGACTCGTTCGGCGCCGCTTTCCTTGGCCCCGATCGCCGCCCCCATACCAGCGGGGCCACCACCGACGACGACCACATCATAATCGGGTTTGAGGTGTTTGGGATTGGTAATTAGCATGATTGGGAAACCTCTTCATGTCGTGGACGGGCCACCCAGGAGTCACCCCCTCGTTTGGTAATGGCCGTTAGGGGAATGCCGAGTTCGTCGCGGATTAGTTCCATGCAGCGGCCGGTACAGAAGCCCCCCTGACAGCGCCCCATTCCAGCCCGGGTGCGGAATTTGATGCCATCGAGGGTACGGGCCCCGCGACGAATGGCATCCCGGATTTCCCCTTCGCTGATGAACTCGCAGCGACAAACGATCCGCCCATAACTGGGGTCTTGGTCTGCTAATTTGATTTGTTCTTCAGTCGAGAGGCTGGCGAAATGGATGGGTTTGGGGATGGTGGGGATGAAGTCGTCTTTGGGGTTGAGGGATAAGCCTTCATCTCCGAGTATATCGACCAGGAGGGTGGCGATCGCCGGGGCCGCGGTCAGTCCGGGGGATTGAATCCCGGCAACGTTAATGAATCCGGGTTTGGCGGTGGGGCCGATGATGAAGTCTTCGCTGTCGGTGACGGCCCGCAAGCCGGCAAATTCGGCGATGCAATCTCGGGCACTAATACCGGGAACGACCTGGGTGACATGGCTAAAGACGTTTTGGCCACCGGCGGCGGTGGTGGTGAGGTCTTCTTTGCTGTCGACATACTCGGCGGTGGGCCCCACCATCAGGGTTCCGTCGTAGGTAGGAATCACTAGGATGCCTTTGGAGACGGCGGTGGGACAGGGAAAGATGACGCGTTTGATGAAGCCTTGCAGCCGTTTGTCGAGGAGGTATTCTTCCCCTTTACGGGGACGAATGCGGAAGGTTCTGACTCCAGCCATCTCGGCGATTTTGTCGGCGTAGAGTCCGGCGGCGTTGAGGATAAAGCGCCCCTGAAAGGTCTCTTGGGGGGTTTCTACAATCCAGGTCTCTCCCTCTTGGCGAATACCAGTGACGGGGCGATCGCACTTGATCTCCACTCCATTTAAGGCGGCGTTTTTTGCCAGGCCGAAACAGGCTTCGTAGGGGTTGATGACTCCGGTGGTGGGGGCGTAGAGGGCGGCGATCGCCTCCTGGCTAATGTGGGGTTCTTCGGCTTGGATGCGATCGCGATCCCAGAGTTCTAAGCCGGGAACCCCTTTGCGGTTTCCATAATCCTGGAGTTTTTCTAGGGTGGGGAGTTGGTCTTCGGCCATGGCAACGGTGAGTTCACCAATGCGTTTAAAGCCAAATCCAAGTTCATCGCAGAGGGTATCCCACTGTTGGTTTCCCTCCCATTCGAGTTGTCCTTTGAGTGTTTCCGGGGGACCGTGATGACCGCCGTGAATGATGCCGCTATTGGCTTTGCTGGTTCCAAAGCCCACTTCCCCTTCTTTCTCGATTAGGGCGGTGGTAATGGCATAGCGACTCAGTTCTCGGGCAATGGTACAGCCAATCACGCCGCCGCCAATAATCAGTACGTCGTAAACCATGGCGAACCTTATAGCAGTGAAGTGTTCTCAAGGGTGAATAGCGATGGGGTATTGTTAACGGACTATTCACCATCCGATCTAAGCTGAGCGGGAGCGATGAGTTGACAGAAGCTCGTTTTTATGCTATCGGGCGCTCGTTTCAGTTCTCAAACGGCTAAACCGGGGGGCCAAAACCCCGAAAACTATCGATATCAACTCATATTTCTAGTATAGTCATCAAGTTTTTGCCTATTGCCCCGGAAACCTTAAATTGTTGTGAATCTTCGTATTGGGACGGGCAATTTAAACAGATGTTAAGGATATCGAGTTTAATGGATGTTAAGGCGTTGTCGTCGCAGGGCCAGGTCTTGAGCCAGGGCGATCGCCGCCAGGGTGCTGGTGGTACTGGCAATCCCCTTACCCGCAATATCAAAGGCGGTTCCGTGGTCAGGGGAGGTGCGGATAAAGGGTAGGCCAATGGTGGTATTGACCGCTAAGTCGAAGGCCATCAGCTTCACCGGGATGAGACCTTGGTCATGATAAAGGGCTAAATAGGCATCGGAGACGGGCACATCAGCCCGTTCAAACCAGGCCCGTCCAGGGTTCACCCAGAGGGTATCGGGGGGAGTGAGTCCCCGTAACTTAATCCCAGGACGTTTGCGCCGTTCCTCCTCTAACCAGGGTTGTAAGCACTCCACTTCCTCCCGGCCTAAATCTCCCGCCTCCCCACTGTGGGGGTTCAGACCCGCGATGGCAATATCGGGGGCAGCAATGCCGAAATCCCGTTGTAGAGACTCCACCAGTAAATCTAACTTCTGAGTTAGGAGATTCGGGGTCAGGGCTTGGGGAACATCTTTTAGGGGAATATGGGTGGTGGCGAGTAGGGAGCGTAGAGTCCAGCCTGTATGGGGCGATCGCCCCACAAACATCATGCCAAAGCGATCGCAATTCGCCTTCTGGGCCAAACACTCCGTCTGGCCGGGATAGAAATGGCCCGCCTGATGCCAGAGGGATTTGGCAATGGGAGAGGTGACAATTCCCTCAAATTCTCCCGCTTGGGTGCGGGCGATGGCCTCTTTAAGATAGGCAAAACTGGCATCCCCGGTGGCGGCGGTTCCCTCTCCTGGAGTCGCCGGGTCTGTGTCAATATCAATGAGAGTTAGACCATCAGGATCTTGGAGGGGCTGACAGCGATCGCGCCAACCGGTCACTTCACAAGTCCGTTGCAGGCGTTTATAGGTATCTTGTAGCACCCGACGACTGCCCACCACCGTAATGTCACACCTTGGACAATGAGCGTCTGCTAGGGTCTTGAGGACAATTTCTGGGCCAATTCCAGCGGGATCTCCAAGGGTGAGGGCAAGGCGGGGCAGTGACATAGGGACAACAGGAGACAATAGGGGAGCAAGGCACAGGGAATTGTCCCCTGCGGCTTTATACTAGGGAGTAGTTCAGGCAAACGCTATCAAATTACATCAAAAACTATGAGCGGAGAAATTTTTAACGCAGCGATTCTCTCGTCCACCCTCATTTTACTGGGTCTGAGTCTAGGGTTCCTCCTCCTGAAAATTGAAGGGGGCGAAGAGGCTTAAGTCGTCTCAATGGAGGTGGGGGGGACACGGCTCTCCCTCACGAATCCTCGGGTTCGTCGAGATGTTCGGCAATCTCATGATAGAGGGTTGCCACATGGTCGTCTTGGAGATAGTAGAACACATTGCGCCCCTGCCGTCGGTAGCCCACAATACGATGGGCGCGGAGGGTGCGAAGTTGATGGGAGACCGCTGACTCGCTCATGTTGACCACGGCCGCCAGGTCACAGACGCATTGATCGCCCTGGGATAGGACGGAGAGGATACGCAACCGATTTGGGTCGCCGAGACAACTAAAGAAGGCGGCCATCCGTTGGGCTTTGTCCACATCGAGCAGCTGCGATCGCCGCGATCGCACCTCGCTCAGGTTCACCGGATGGCGAACTGAACAATGGGGAGTCTGAGAGTCGGGGGTAGGCTGAGATTCATCCATAATTAGCATTCATTTTAACGCAAAACCTGGCCGTCTTGACCTCAGGGTATTGCCGAAGCTAACCCTCAAGCGACCTCGTCTGTGACACAACGTTCGAGCAAATGTCTCGCGGAATATGAGAAGTTTGTGGCCATGCCGTTAATATATGTTAACATTTGTGACAAGTTAGAGTCTGCCCGGTCTATCGTCTTGTCTCCATCCTTACTGCGCTGGGAGTTGTGTCAGGAGGAGCGACTGTCGTTACTGAGATCCCCATGAGCCTATTAATTGTTGGTGCCACCGGTACCCTAGGAAGACAAATTGCCCGTCAAGCGATCGACGAAGGATATTCGGTCCGCTGTCTTGTCCGCAGTTTCAACCGAGCCTCATTTCTGAGAAAATGGGGTGCAGAACTGGTCCGTGGGGATCTCTGCGATCCAAGCACCCTCCCTCCCGCCTTAGAGGGCATCACCCATGTCATTGATGCGGCCACCGTGCGCATTACGGACTCGCTGAGTATTAAAGAAGTAGATTGGGATGGCAAAGTTGCCCTAATCCAAGCGGCCCGCCAAGCCGGGGTGGAGCGGTTTGTCTTCTGTTCTATTCTCAACAACCACCAGTATCCTGACGTGCCGCTGATGGAAATCAAACGCTGTACTGAGCGATTTCTGGCCGAGTCAGGACTCAACTACACCGTCTTACAACTGGCCGGCTTTATGCAGGGGCTAATTGGCCAATATGCCATCCCCATCCTAGACAACCAACCGGTTTGGATTACGGGAAAAGCGGCCCCCATCGCCTACGCCAACACCCAGGATATTGCCAAATTTGCTGTGAAGGCCCTCAGCCTTCCTGAAACCGCCAATCAGACCTATCCCGTTGTGGGAACTCGGGCCTGGAGTGCTGACGATATTATCCAACTTTGTGAACGGCTCTCGGGCCGTACCGCCCGCATTACCCGGGCCCCTCTCGGGTTATTACGCACCGTGCGCCGGGCGGCCCGCTTCTTCCAATGGGGCTGGAACGTGGCCGATCGCCTTTATTTTGCCGAAGTGCTGGCCTCGGGGAATCCCCTCATGGCCGAGATGGATGAGGTCTATCCCGTCTTTGATATCAATCCCAACGAGATGACCACCCTAGAAGCCTACTTGCAAGAGTATCACAGTCGTATTATGAAGAAACTCAAAGAAATTGAGTACGAACAAGAAAAAACCAAAGCACGCAAGAAACGGCAGCGATCGCCCTTCAAATCCTCAGATTAGCCCCCAAACTCCTAAACCAGACCATTGTCCTGAGGAACATTCGTGGGAAGATACTCTGGGATCATCGCCATCCCTCAACAGATTGTTAAACGTACAACCTAAGAGGTAAACTCCGAGCGTGCCGAAAGTTGGCATTATCTACAACGAAGTTAAACCCGCCGCCTGTCGCGTCAAAACGCAACTGGAACAGGCTCTAACCGCCCGAGGATGTCAGGTGCGGGTCGTTACGGGAATGGGAGGCATTTTGGGCCACTCCAAACCCGACAGCCCTGTGTGTCATACTCCCATTCATGGCTTAGTTCCCCCTGGCTTTGATAAAGACTTTGACTTTGGCATCGTCCTCGGGGGCGACGGGACTGTGTTAGCCGCCTTCCGCCAGGTGGCGCCCCTGGGAATTCCCCTATTGACCGTCAACACGGGACATATGGGATTTCTGACCGAAACCTATCTCAGCCAACTCGACAGCGCCCTAGAGGCCGTCTTTCAGGGACATTGTCGCATCGAAGAACGCACTATGGTGACCGTGCGCGTCTTGCGAGAGGGGACCGTTCTTTGGGAGGCCCTCTGTCTCAATGAGATGGTGTTACATCGGGAACCCCTCACGAGTATGTGTCACTTCGAGGTGATGGTGGGACAACATTCCCCCGTCGATATTGCCGCTGACGGCGTCATCGTCTCTACCCCCACCGGTTCGACGGCCTATGCCCTCTCCTCCGGTGGCCCGGTGATTACCCCCAATGTCCAAGTTCTCCAGTTAGTGCCGATTTGTCCCCACTCCCTCGCCTCCCGGGCCCTGATTTTCTCAGACACGGAATCGGTGCACGTGCTACCGGCGACTCGGGAACGGATGATGATGGTTGTTGATGGCAACGCCGGCTGCTATGTCTTACCCGACGATCGCGTCGTTATCGAAAAATCTGACTATACCGCTCGCTTTCTGCGTCTGCGCCCAACGGAGTTTTTCCGAGTCTTACGGGAGAAACTCGGCTGGGGATTACCGCATATCGCCAAACCCACCTCCGTGGAACTTCCCTAGTTTCCCCGTCTTTGGGGCGATCGCCCGCGCTCAATCCCCCAAGCCGATCCCCCAAAGACGTTAAGATATCTAAAAGGCTGAATCGCGGCGTCAAGAGCGAGTCTAAGCAAGTCCAAGCCAGCCGTCTAGTTACAAGTATCCTATGAACCTACCGATTCAAGCTGTCCAATCTCCCTATTACGGCAGTTCCCCTAATCGCACTCCTCCCCCAGATTTGCCCTCCCTGCTTCTCAAAGAGCGCATCGTCTATTTGGGAATGCCTCTGGTTGCTCAAGTGACGGAGTTGATCATCGCCCAACTGCTTTACTTACAGTACGACGACCCCGACAAACCCATTAAAATCTATATCAACTCCACGGGAACCTCCAACTATGGCGGGGAACCCGTTGGCTTTGAAACCGAAGCCTTTGCCATTTGCGATACCCTCAACTACATTAAGCCCCCCGTTCATACCATTTGTCTGGGAACGGCGATGGGAATGGCCGCAATGCTGTTGTCTGCTGGGACTCCTGGCTGTCGTGCCAGTTTGCCCCATGCCTCGATTATCTTGCAACAGCCGAAAAGCTTTGCCCAAGGACAAGCCACCGATATCCAAATTCGGGCTAAGGAAGTCCTGGCTAACAAGGCCACTATGTTGGAAATTTTTGCTCAGAACACGGGTCATTCCGTTGAGAAAATTGCCAAGGATATGGATCGCTTGTTCTATCTAACCCCAGAACAAGCCAAAGACTATGGCCTCATTGACCGCGTTCTCGTCAGTGAGAAAGGGGACAAACACACTCAACAACTGGCGGGCGTATCCTAAGCCACACCGCCATCTCCATTCATTGAATGTCCATTCAGGGAATGCCCATTGCGGGCCACCCTTCACTATCTTTATCGTTTTAAGGGAGAATTTCACGTTATGCCTATTGGCGTACCTAAAGTTCCGTATCAAATGCCTGGGGATACCTACACCCAGTGGATTGATATTTATAACCGCCTCTATCGGGAGCGGATTATCTTCATCGGTCGGGATATTGACGATGAACTCGCCAATCAAGTCATTGCGGTGATGCTATATTTAGCCTCCGAAGACCCCGATAAAGACATCATGGTCTATATCAATTCTCCCGGTGGGGTGGTCAGTTCCGGGATGGCTATCTATGACACCATGCAGCATATTAAAGCCGATGTGGTGACCATTTGTGTCGGCTTAGCGGCCTCGATGGGGTCTTTCTTGCTGGCCGCTGGAACCCCCGGTAAACGTCTGGCGTTGCCCCACTCCCGGATTATGATTCACCAACCCTCTGGGGGAACTCGTGGCCAAGCCAGTGACATTCAAATTGAGGCGAAGGAAATTCTGCGGATTCGCCATCAGTTGAATGAGATTTATGCGGCCAACACGAAACAGCCCCTTGAGAAAATCGAGAAAGATATGGATCGAGATTTCTTTCTCTCCGCCGAACAGGCCAAGGAATACGGATTAATCGATCGCGTCTTGGAAGGAAAGCCGGTCTAATTGGCTGAATCGGGCTTCTCTCGGCTACAATCCGGGGGAAGTCCTCTTTTTTTGCCCTCTTGTTGAGCCTCCATGGAGTTACTGGATTGTTATCGCCTGTTAGGATTAACCCCTCACGCGAGTTTAGCTGAGGTAAAAGCCTCTTATCGGCGCTTGGCGCGACGGTTACATCCGGATCTCAATCCTGGACTCCCTCATGATCCCTTTGTGCGCTTGCATCAGGCCTATCAGGTTCTCTTAGAGGTGGCTCCGGCCACACCCCCTATCTCTCAGGGGCCAGTCCCCACAACGGCCCCTCCGGTGCATCCGGCTACGACGCCGCCACCCCGGGCCCCTCAAGAGGCTGCCCCTCAACCCGCCTCACCGTTCCGCCATCACCCCCAACTGTCCCCCTTCGAGCGTCAGTTGAAGTCTCAGGCCTACTATCGTCTGCAAGGGTTACTCAGTCAAGGCAAGTTTGCCTATGCGATCGCCCTCGTGGAAGGGTTATCGCAACGACTGGCGGTCGATCTCGAAGTGCGTCAGTGGCAAGCAGTGACCTATCAGCGCGTGGCCCGTCACGCCATGACCCGAGGCGAGTTTCGTAAAGCGCACATCTATCTGAAAAAGGCGTTGCGCACCGATCCAAATAACCGCAGTCTTCGCCAAGAAGTCGAGGGAGATTTTCAGCAGTTACAGCAACAGGTGCGACAACGCGCTCGTCAACCCAAACGCCGCTAGCACAAAGACAAGTGTTTGTCAAGTCCTGGCGAGCATCTATTGGCGTCAACTTTCGTCCCGGAAGGCAGGGAGGGGGGAATTAGGGAATTGTTGCCGCAGCACGGGGGCGGCAAAGGGTTGGTCTTCGACCTCATCGTAGATTAGGCTCTCTTGATTAGCCCCTTCAGGGGTCAAGGACGGTAAACCCGTACTGGGGGCAGAACGGTCATCCCCCGAGGGCATCGTGCGGGGGTCATCGCCAAACTCGATGGTGTTGGGAGTCTCTAACGAGGACTCGGAGGCGTCGGACTCCTGTAAGGTCACACTACCTTGAGCGGGGGTCTGAGGCTGTGCAGTGGGAACCGGGTCTTGGACAGACGGACTGGGAGGGGAGGCCGGTTGGTCCGCTAATTGTGCCAAAGTTAGGTCATGGGTGAGATAGATATGACCTAGGCCTTGTCCCTGGTAGCTGCGACGGGTAAAGCGCCAACCGGGATCGAGATGAATGCGATAAAACCCCCCATCAGCCGGTCCACGGGTTCGTCCGAGTTGCAACCGAGGGAGGCTGCGATCGCCCCCCATAGGAATTCCCATCAACACCAGTTCTCCGTTCCGTTGTCTGACTTGGAGACTGTAGCGTAATCCCAAATCTTGCTGTCCGGCCCGGATGGAGTAGCCATTACTATCGGTGCTGCGGCCACAAACGCCTGTAAAGTCAAACTCCAGCAGGAGGGGATCGACTAACGTGGGCTGGCTGCCCTGTTCTTCCCAACAGGGGCGGCTATTGGAACGCTGTTCCACAACCAGGAGTTGGTAGCCGTTGGTTCGCCCCACAGGGGCAGCAATGGCAATGAATTGACCCGAATCAACTTCGGCCTGTTCAAATCGTGCGGCGACCTCGGGGGCGTTGTTCTCTTGGCGATGACTGTGGGCGATCGCCTCCGGGACGAGAGTCCCCCCTAAGCCCAGGGCGGCCAACCCGAACAGAATCCGTTGTTTGATGAGTTGCATAAGCTTTTGTGTTTCCTGGTGTGGTGTGCGAACCCGTTAATACTTAACCAATAATTAAGACCACTCATCGCTCAACTGTCAAGTCAATTCTCAAGATCGATCCGCCTCTGATTAACTCTCCCAAGGATCTGCCATCCCCTCGGTTACCATTTCTCCATGACTCGGGGAGAGTTGGGCATCTTCAATGGCCACCATCTGTCGGGAGATTTCACTGCGGGGAGTGCCCCCCCAACGATCGAGAAAATCTTTGAAAAAGGCTTCTTCTAACCAGGTTTTGGTGACCACAGCCAAGGGTAAGGCTAAAATCAGCCCCAGCAAGCCTAAAAACGTGGCAAAGAAAATTTGAGCCGTCAGGGTAACAGCGGGCAATAGGGAAATCTGTTTCCGCATCACCATGGGGCTAAACCAGTAACTTTCCACATTTTGGATCACCAGGTACAAGATGAGAACCCCTAAGGCTTTTAAGGGACTATCCAAGAGGGCGACCGAAATGGGAAAGATCACGCTTAACATCGGGCCAATGTTGGGGACAAAGTTAAATACTCCGGCCAAGAGGGCATGGGCAAAGACAAAGCGAACTTGCAAGGCCGCCAAACCGATGGCACTTAGGATGGCCACAAAGATGGAGTTAATAACAATGCCCCCCATCCAGCCCAGTAGGACTTCTTCGCAGAGGGTGAGAATTTTATCAGCTCGCCGTCGGTAAAAGGAGGGAAACAGCCGAATCAGCAGGGTGCGGTAGGAGGTGGGATCAACCAGAAACATCACCGTCAAGACCAAGACAAATAGCAGTTTGACTAAAACCGCCAGGGAATTAGAAAAGAAGGTGACAAAGTTTTCGATGACATTTTGAGCTAAGGGGCCAACCTGCTGAGCTAATTCTGAAAAGTTGGGGAGTTGCAGTTGTTCGAGGTTGAGCCAAACGGGGGGAGAGACACGAATTTGATCGAGCCAGTTGAGGAAGCGTTGAAAGCCAATGGGAGCTAGTTCAATGAGTTGTTGAAACTGATTGATAAACGGGGGCGCCACTAGGGCAAAAAACAAGGTGCCAAATAGCCCAACCAAGACGATAGAAATCAAAACTGCCATGCCCCGTGAGAGCTTTATCCCAAAGAGATCGCCCCAGGCTTGCAGAAGCCGAACCAAGCTGTTGAGGGCAATCGACAAGACCACCGCACCCAGTACCAAAAGGAGGGCTTCGCGAAACTCCCAGATGATGACGAGGGCGACAACAAAGCAAATAACAGCAATCCAATCACCTAGTTTCACAACAGCAAATCACTCCTAGCGGGTTATTGTCTGGTCATTATAATGAAAAGGAGACAAGGGCAAGACGATGACGAACCATGCAGACGAACGATGAGACAATACATCCCCATCGATGGTGTTGGGACATCCTGTTAGGTAGGGGCGAGTGAGGCCTATTTCTGAGTTCTTTTAGCTTGTTTGTCCCGTTTTCCTTGCCTATTGCCCATCATAATCTCTACTAGGGCATTCCAGGCAAATTTAGGGAGAGCCAACATTCTGCGCCAACGCCAGGGTTCTTGATACAGCCGGTAGGCCCATTCTAAATGATTATCTCCCATCCATCGGGGAGCGCGGGGTTTCACGCCGCCCCAGATGTCAAAGCTACCCCCCACGCCAATCCAGATGGCCCGGGGACAGTGATGGCGATGGTGTTGAATCCAGAGTTCTTGTCGGGGAACTCCTAGCCCCACTAGGATGACGGCGGGTTGTTGCTGGTGTAAGTCTTGCAGGAGTTGGTGTTGTTCGTCTTGGTTGAGATAGCCGTGATAGACACCGCTGAGGGTGAGGTGAGGATATTGCTGACGCAGGTGACGGGCGGCCTGTTGGATCACCTCGGGCTTGCCGCCATAACAGACGACGGGTTCTTGGGGAGACAGTTGGGCAAGGAGTTGTTGGGCGAGTTCGATTCCTGGTTGGCGTTGGCAGGGTTGGCCGACGAGTTTCAGGTACAAGACAACGCCGGCCCCATCGGGAATGACTAAGTCTGCCTGCTGAATGGCGGCGGCGAGTTGGGGGTTTTGTTGGGCTTGCATGGTCATTTCGGCGTTGAGGGTGACCACATGCAGGCCCCGCTGCTGATCAAGTTGCGATCGCAGCCATTGGCAATAGTTGGGATGGAGATGGACGGGACTTCCGAGAATCGAGAGACGAGGTAGGGGGTCAGCGGTCATGGCATCATTGAGGGGTTGGCTCCACGTTGGCTCGATTGTATCTGGATTTGCTATGTCTTTAACTCTTGACCGCGTTTCTCTGACGACGGCTTCAGGGCGCTTGACGCTGCTTGAGGAGATTTCTCTACAACTGACGTGGGGCGATCGCCTGGGACTGGTGGGGATTTCGGGGGCAGGAAAATCTCTGTTGTTGCGGCTGTTGAATCGGTTACAGGACCCGACGACGGGGAGGATTCTCTGGGGCGATCGCCCGTTGGGGGAACTTCCTGTTCTGGAGATACGCCGTCAAATTGTTTTGGTTCCTCAGGAGTCGACGTTATTGGGGATGACGGTGATCGAGGCCATGGCCTATCCCCTGAAATTACGGGGGGTGGGGGCAGCAGAGATTCAGCGACGGATTGACGAGTGGTGCGATCGCCTGAAAATTCCCTCGGATTGGTTGCCGAAGACGGAACTGCAATTGTCTCTCGGACAACGCCAATGGGTAGCGATCGCCCGGGCCTTGGCGACGGAACCGCAGGTTCTCTTACTCGATGAACCCACCTCCGCCCTCGATGTGGGCCGGGGGGAGATGTTAATGGGCCTCCTCTCGACGCTGACTCAGGAGCGATCGATGATTCTGGTGATGGCAAATCATCAATTGGATCTGGTGCGTCAGTTCGCCTCCCAGGTGTTACATCTACAAAGGGGACGCATGGTGACCTATTGTTCAGCGACAGACTTGGATTGGCTCGGACTCCATCAAGATTTTGTCGCGGCCCGTCAACGGGTTGATGAGGAATGGAACCTCGATCATGATGAGGGTTCCCCTACGTTGGGTTAGAACAGTCCCCAGTCGGGAGAACGCAGCAGTTTGAGTTGTTCGAGGCGTTGGCTGAAATAACTGTTGTCCAGACGACTGTGGTTGTCCATCATGGCGTTGTTGACGGCGATCGCCCAACTCCAGAGATGGGCTGCTTGGGTGAGGGGTTGAAACATCTCTGTTTCGATGGGTTCGAGGGGGCTAACGCTCTCATAGCCGACGAGGAAGGCATCGCGAATTTTACGACTAATGCCGGTTCGCAGAGCAATATGGAGGAATTTGGCCACATCGAAGGCCCGCCAGCCATAGCCGCATTGGTCAAAATCAAAGAGGGTCACCCGACCATCGGGAGTAAAATGGGCGTTGCCACTATGGGGATCTCCCCAGCAAATGGTCCAGTGGGGTTCGGATTGGGGTAGGGCTTCTAGGCGGGCTTTGCTGTCGGCGATGGTCTGGTTGAGATAGTCGCGATCGCAGGGACGATGGGAGAAGAAGGGGGAAATCACATGCAACGAGCGATCGAATAAATACTCTAAGGAGAGGGGTTCTCGATGATAGCGACTGCGAAAGAGATGGGCCGCTTCATGGATGCGGGCTAGGGTTTCCCCGAGGAGATAACTTTGGGTGGGGTTGACATCTCCTAGGGGCACTTCCCCTTCTGCAAAGACAAATAGGGCTGCATAACGTTCTCCTTCGGGGGCGTTAATTTCTACTGCGAGGCGATTATCGGTCGTTCTTAGGGGATAGGCGATGGGTAAACAGCGATCACGACAGAATGAGAGAAATTCTAATTCAAAATAGACATCCGAACGGCTGCGCCAGTGGTGATGAGAGACTCGCAAAATATAGGAGCGGGTGATGGTTTGCACTAAGTAGACATCACTTAATCCCCGGTTCCAAAACTGACAGGAGATCACTCGCTCAATGTCATAAGATGACAAAACGTCTGAAATTAGGGCCTGAGGGGAAAGGCTGGAATAGATGGTGGGGAAGGTGGGGCGATCGCTGCCTAACTGAGAACCCCGATGGGGGCGCATCACAGGAACTCGGTGAGCATCAAGTGACTGAAGCCTAGTGGGTGCGGGATAGAGTTGCATCATGGTAGGTGAAGAGAAAAACACTATTCAGTTGTGATGTGAAAGCTGTGGCGACCCATTTAAAAACCGTGGAATGCCTAAGTCATATTTTAGATCAAACTGCTCCAAATTGATGGTTTAATTTGCCTCCCTCTGCCGTAGGCTTAAACCTGATTTATCACTACCACTGTCGCTTATTTTGTCAGAATATCTTGACACAAAAAGTCAGGATAAATTGATGTGAATTGTAACTTTGGAGACAGTTTTATAGAAAAGGTTGCAGTACCAAGACCCAAGGCTGAGGTGATAAGCCGGGGCCAAGATCCTTTAAAATGACAGGGTTTGTAATCACGGTGATGGAGGAATGGGGGTGCATTCGAGACAATTCAGCGATGCTCAACGACACCAGTTACGGCGATCGCTGCTGGAGTGGTATCGTCACCAGGGGCGATCGCTTCCCTGGCGAGATCACCCCACCCCGTACCGAATCTGGATTTCGGAAGTGATGTTGCAACAGACGCAAGTGAAAACCGTTCTCCCTTACTTTGAACGGTGGATGCAGCAGTTCCCCGATGTCCAACGTTTGGCCCAAGCCGACTTACAAACGGTTCTCAAAGCCTGGGAAGGATTAGGCTACTATGCCCGGGCCCGCAACCTGCACCGAAGTGCCCAAGAGATTTGCGATCGCCATCATGGGGAATTTCCCCAAAGCTATGATGAGGTATTAGCTCTTCCCGGAATTGGTCGCAGTACCGCTGGAGCAATTCTTAGTGCTGCGTTTGCCCAACCTCAGCCCCTACTCGATGGCAACGTTAAACGAGTCTTAGCCCGACTGATTGCCCTAGCCGTTCCCCCGTCCAAAGCCTTAACGGAACTGTGGGATCTCTCGGGTCAACTTCTCGATCCTCAAAACCCCCGAGACTTCAACCAAGCCATCATGGACTTGGGGGCCACCTGTTGCACCCCCAAAAATCCCGCTTGTCTACTTTGTCCCTGGCGGCATGAATGCCAAGCCTATCAAACCCATACTCAACACGATCTTCCCATGACTGAATCCCGTTCACCCCTACCCCACAAAGAAATTGGCGTGGCCGTAATTTGGAACGATCGCCAACAAATTCTGATTGATCGCCGTCCCGAGGAGGGTCTCCTGGGGGGCCTGTGGGAGTTCCCTGGCGGTAAACTCGAAGCTGGTGAATCGTATCCCGACTGTATTCGCCGCGAAATCCAAGAAGAACTGGCCATTGATGTGGAAGTCGGCAATCACCTAATTACCGTCAGCCACGCCTACAGTCACTTCAAAGTCTCTCTCCATGTCTATCACTGTCGGCATCTATCGGGAGAACCCCAAGCCCTCGAATCCCAGGAAATCCGCTGGGTAAGGTTAGATGAACTCGATGAGTTTCCCTTCCCCAAAGCTAACAGCAAGATTATTGCCGCCCTGCGAGAGGCGGATACTCAGAAGGATTAACCGCCATAAGGGAACCCCGGCTTGGGGGAAGCCGGGGTTGGGGGTATTCCCGTTGCGGGAATCTTTTTTAATTATACAATGCGGACGAAAGGACTTGAACCTTCACACCTTGCGGTACTAGAACCTAAATCTAGCGCGTCTACCAATTCCGCCACGTCCGCACGAAATTTTCGCTTTGGTATTCTAGCACAGTGCAACGCCTAAAGGCAAGAGCCATGGCCCCTAAATCATCGAAGCGCCCGAACTGACTACAACATAGGACTTTCCGTCGAAAACAGTTCCTCTTCCAACTCCGACTCTTGAACCGGGCTGGGTTCAATGACGTAGGGGAGAGCCGCACCGTCTAACCCCCGTTTGATGTGCATGGGGGTTTCTTCAAAGAGAACAAACAGGGGAAAAATTCGTTGAGCGGCTTCACTGTAAATGTGACGATAGCGATAGGGCATGACCCATTCATAGCCGCGATCGAGCAACACTTGAGTTTGTCGCCAGCGTAGCAGTAAATCCGAGAAGTCTTCCTGAGGGCGGTGAATGAGGATGAAAATCTCGACCCCGACTTTCACCTGCCAATCGGGTTCACACATGATGATTCCCAACTCACAGGGCAAACACACCGTTTCTCCGGCACGAATATCTAGGCCACTTAAACCCCGTTGACTGAGGGGTTCTCGTAACCGCACCAAGGGGAAGGGCAGTAAAATTAGGCTCTCGTCTGGCCGCCGCAGACTGGGAATCGCCTCTAGGTACGGGCGATGTTGTCGCAGCAACTCCAGAGTGTCTGGCGTGTCGCAATAGCGAGCGATCGCGTTTTCATAAGAGGATTTTTGAACAAACATAGTTAAATCGGGTGCAGGCCCTAGGCTCTCCTTTCTATTCTAATCAGACTCCAGGATGCTGACAGTGATACCGTTGGTAGGGAATCCCGAGACGGTAATACTCATCGGGGATGCGATCGCACCCTAACCCTTGACGCAGTAGCTGTGGCGGATATTCGGCTTCCCGTAATCCTGGGGCGATAATCCATAAATCCCATTCAGCGGCCGAGGAGGGGGTGTCTGGGACTTCGACTGAGTGGGGCAGTTGGGCCAGATGCTGCCAGGTTTGTTCATAGCCCTGTTGACGACTGAGGAACGCCATCTGAGTTGGGGGAGGGAGTTCGAGGGCAAAACTTAGCCCTAGGGCGATTTCTTGGCTGTTTTCATAGCCGATAACCACTTCTAAGGGAATGGAGGCCGATCGCGTCAGTTGTTGGGCAATGTGACGGGGCTGATAGGGTTTCTCAAAGGCGAAACCGGAAATTACTACGAGGCTACTGATTAGGCCGACCACCAGGGCGATCGCCGGAATTTTCCGGGAGTCATGGCGGCTGAGAGCAGCAGCCACTAAGGCACAGAGGCTGGGATAATAGACAAAGTGATAGCGTGGGGCGACTGTGATATCTTTCCCGAAGCCATAGACGAGGATGGCAAATCCGAGCAGCGTCCAGGCAGTGACGAGGAGAAACAGCAGTAGCGGTAGGCGGCGGGATTTTTCAGACCACAGCCGTTGTCCTCCCTGCCATGTCATCCGGGCCAGCCAGGCGGTGATGCCCAGCATGGCTAGTCCACTGGGGATGGCGATCGCCCAGGGTTGTTGTTCGATGGGAAGGGTAACCCACATCACCACCCAACTGGCTAGGGTTTGCCCCAGGGGGGCGAGATGATCCGTCCAACTGGGTTCAAAGGGTTGGAACCAGTCGGTTTCTGAGCGTTGCAGATGTTGACTCAGTTGAGAGAGCCAGGGGAGAAAGAGCAAGCCCGGCAGCGTCAACGTTATCAGATCTGCCAGGTCCGATTTGGAGAAGCGGTGAGA
This sequence comes from Sodalinema gerasimenkoae IPPAS B-353, assembly GCF_009846485.1. GTDB lineage: Bacteria > Cyanobacteriota > Cyanobacteriia > Cyanobacteriales > Geitlerinemataceae > Sodalinema > Sodalinema gerasimenkoae. Next base: position 4,542,396 of record NZ_ML776472.1, on the reverse strand, counting down.
CGTTGGCGTTGATGAGTGAGTCCAACTGAGACGGTTCCAGCCCAGACGTAGGGTGATATAGGTTGCCATTTGGGCCAGATAGGCGATCGCCATGAAGTAATGGCTATAGAGACCGATACTATGGCATATCACCCAGAGGGGACGAGTGCCAATGTTGAGGGGGCGATCGCCCAAACGGCGACGAATCCAAGACAGCAAGGCCCCTAAACTGAGACTAATCAGCAGCAAGGGTAGGGTATAGTGGCGGGCTTCTTGAGAGAGATAGACGGCAAAGGGAGACACCGCCACCAATCCTGCTGTTAGGAGTCCGGCTTGGGGGGATAGGGCCAGCCGATTGAGCCAGTACATGGCCCCAATGAGCAGTACGCCAAACAGGGCCGGCAGCGATCGCAACTCATCGGCCAAGGACAATCCTAGGGGGGCTAACAGCCGCAACCACTGCTGAAGCCAGCAGAAAAACAGCGGCGGATGGGTGGACTCACGGGCGAGGGTTGTGGCAATCTCACGGCAACTGGCATCGGGGTTAAGACTCAGATGCACAGGCAAGTCTGAGACGGAGAAAAACTGACCCTGAGGAATATCGGCCATCTCTCGCCCGAAGCTAAAGATGGCGGTTAGCACTTCATCGAGCCATAGGGCTTTGTCCCCCAGGGTAAGCAGCCGTAATAGGCTTCCTCCGAGGAGTAGCAGCAGGAGTCGAGTGTTGACCCGAGAGGGTTTCATGGGGGAGAAGGCAGTAGGCAGTAGGCAGTAGGGAAAAACAGGCAGTAGGGAAAAACAGGCAGTAGGGAAAAACAGGCAGTAGGGAAAAACAGGCAGTAGGGAAAAACAGGCAGTAGGGAAAAACAGGCAGTAGGGAAAAACAGGCAGTAGGGAAAAACAGGCAGTAGGGAAAAACAGGCAGTAGGGAAAAACAGGCAGTAGGGAAAAACAGGCAGTAGGGAAAAACAGGCAGTAGGGAAAAACAGGCAGTAGGGAAAAACAGGCAGTAGGGAAAAACAGGCAGTAGGGAAAAACAGGCAGTAGGGAAAAACAGGCAGTAGGGAAAAACAGGCAGTAGGGAAAAACAGGCAGTAGGGAAAAACAGGCAGTAGGGAAAAACAGGCAGTAGGGAAAAACAGGCAGTAGGGAAAAACAGGCAGTAGGGAAAAACAGGCAGTAGGGAAAAACAGGCAGTAGGGAAAAACAGGCAGTAGGGAAAAACAGGCAGTAGGGAAAAACAGGCAGTAGGGAAAAACAGGCAGTAGGGAAAAACAGGCAGTAGGGAAAAACAGGCAGTAGGGAAAAACAGGCAGTAGGGAAAAACAGGCAGTAGGCAGCAGGCAGTAGGCAGTAGGGGGGAGAAGGCAAGCTCGCAAGAGGGGAACCCACCCCTGCCCCTCCCAGGAGGGGAAAGACGTAAGGGCGTACCGTAAGTGGCTAGGGACTGGGGAATCTAGTTTTGACTCGTTGTGCCAGAGTGACGTTGTAGGGTGTCCGACAACTTTTCGGCAATTCCGGCAATCCAGGTTTCATCTTGTTTGGTGTAACTGCGCGGTGCGTTGGCTCCCAAAATCATTAACCCTTTGGCGCCAATGGGTTGACAAATTACTCCTTGTGTGTTAATCGGTAAATAATTAAATTCAATGCGACCGGGGTAGAGGTCTAGTTTGACGAGATAGATGGGTTTTTGGGTTTGTAGGGCCCGTTGGGCGATCGCCCCTAACTCCACGGTGGTCTGTTCTGCCAAAATGCCACGGCGCATGAGGACTCGTCCCTGATACCACACCACTAGGGTTTTGGTGACGGTGTTGGTTAGTAATAACTGAGAAGACCAGGCTAACTCCCGCTGCACGGTTTCGGGTAGGTCTGAGGCTAATTCTAATCCTTCTTCGCCCTGCAACATGACTGAGTCTGGGAGTTTGGGTTGTACCCGTTGCCAGAGTAATCCCGTCAAAATTAGGACAGCACAGACAATCGCCCCTAAGACATCGGAACGCACTTGCCAGGTGGTTAGGTTGTCGGTTAAGAGACGATTCACAAGTAGTAGAGTCCCGCTGAGAGACCCCACTACAATGGGCAGTTGTCGTAATAGGGCGTTGGTGTCGGACATGGGGAACAGGGGAGAAGAACGCAGTAGGGGAGAAGAAGGCAGTAGGCAGTAGGCAGGAGGGGAACCACGTAGGGGCAATCCCTTGTGGTTGCCCGAGGACACAGAGGTAGAGGAGGGGGAGGGGAAAGCTTGCCTATTGCCTATTGCCTAGGGCATCCACCACTTCGACTATCGCTCAGTGACCAGGGCGCGCCCCTACGTCTTTTCTGTTCCCTGTTCCCTGTTCCCTGTTCCCTCCTCCCCTACTCTTCTCCCGGTTCGATGATGCGTTGGAAAAGATACCCGGTTCCTCGGGCAGTGAGAATTAACTCGGGGTTGCTGGGGTCTTCTTCGAGTTTGGCCCGGAGTCGGGAGATATGAACATCTACCACACGGGTATCCACATGACGTTCGGGGGTATACCCCCAGACTTCTTGGAGAATTTCGGAGCGGGAGAAGGGTTCCCCAGAGCGGCTCACTAGCAACTCTAATAAACTAAACTCCATCCCCGTTAGACGGATGCGCTCATCGCCTTTATACACCTGGCGTTTATTAGTGTCTATGCGGATGGTGTTAACTTGGATGACGCCAGAACTGGGGATGCCCGTACTATTGATTTTATCCACTCGTCGTAAGACCGAGCGAATCCTGGCTTCAAGTTCTTTGGGCGAGAAGGGTTTGACCACGTAGTCATCAGCCCCTAACTCTAGGCCCGTGATGCGATCGGCCACATCCCCGAGAGCTGTCAGCATGATAATGGGTACATCGGACTCCTTGCGGAGTTCCTGACAAACACCATAGCCATCGAGTTTTGGCATCATCACATCTAACACCACCAAGTCGGGTTGACTGTCGCGGAAGGTGTCGAGTGCTTCTTCACCATCAGCCGCTGTCACCACATCGTAGCCAATCATGGCGAGGCGGGTTTCTAGAATGCGACGGATGCTGGCTTCATCATCAACAACGAGAATTTTTTCTTTTTGACTATCCAATGTCCTTCAAGCCTCTTAAACGAACCTTTGTTTTGATAAAGTTGGTTACCGTACACTATAAGATACTACCCCATCGGAGTTGAGAATCAAGTTGAAATCCTGTCTAGGGTTATCTTTCAGGGTTTTGTGATCAGTTCTACTACTCTCAGGATGACTGAGGGTGGCTGCCCCTGTCCCCACTCACTGCGTCATTATGGCAAAGCCTCGTACGATTTATGTCTGTCAGGAATGTGGTGCTGAGTTTCCTCAATATTTTGGTCGTTGTACGAACTGTGGGGCCTGGAACTCGTTAGTGGAAACGGAACCGGTTGAGGCGCTAACGACGACTCGTCCGGCGAGTGCGGTGGCATGGAACCGTAACCTCGGCGTTACGCAGGGGGAAAAGCCGGGGGGACAACCTCGGGCCTCGATTCGCTTATCGGAAATTGCTGAGGCTTCGGTGACTCGGATCTCATCGGGGTATGAGGAACTCAATCGTGTTCTTGGGGGTGGGATTGTTCCGGGATCTTTGGTGTTGATTGGGGGAGAACCGGGGATTGGTAAATCAACCCTGTTGCTGCAAACGGCCAGTGGTTTGGCCCAACGGTTGCGAGTGCTGTATGTATCAGCGGAGGAGTCGGGACAACAGATTAAGTTACGGGCCCAGCGACTCCTGGATGGCCATCCTCATGTTGAGGCGTCTGAGGCGGCTGAGGGGGAGTATGTAGAGGGACAGGCGGGGGATTCACGGTTGCGGTCCCCGCAGGCTTCACGATCGCCCTCGGGGGGGAGGGTGCGCGAATCTAACTCACCTCAAGGGGGAGAGGCTGGCTTGGGGGAGGGGTCCCTGGCGGTGGAACCGAACTTTTTTCTGTTGCCGGAGACGGATTTAGAGGCGATTTTACGGGAGTTGGAGTCATTAAAACCAGATTTTGCGGTCATTGATAGTATTCAAACCATTTATTTTTCCTCCCTAACGTCGGCACCAGGTTCGGTGGCTCAGGTGCGTGAATGTACGTCGGCGTTGATGCAGGTGGCAAAACGGGAAAATATCACGCTGTTTGTGGTGGGCCATGTGACCAAAGATGGCTCGATCGCCGGGCCAAGGGTGTTAGAACATTTGGTGGATACGGTGTTGTTTTTTGAGGGCGATCGCTTCGCCAGTCACCGGATTCTGCGATCGATGAAAAATCGTTTTGGGGCAACCCATGAGATTGGGGTGTTTGAGATGATTGCCAATGGGTTGCGGGAGGTGTCCAACCCCTCGGAACTGTTTATGGGAAGTCGGGATGAGACGGTTTCAGGGACCTGTACGGTGGTGGCCTGCGAGGGGACGCGGCCGATTTTAGTGGAGTTACAGGCCCTGGTGAGTCCCGCTAGTTTTGGCTCCCCTCGCCGCAGTGCGACGGGAATTGATAGTAATCGCTTACAACAGATTTTGGCGGTGTTGGAGAAACGGGTGGGGGTTCCCCTGTCTAAGTTAGATACCTATTTGGCCTCGGTGGGGGGGATTCGTGTGGAGGAACCGGCGGCGGATTTGGGAGTGGCGATCGCCGTGGTGTCAGGGTTTCGCGATCGCCTGGTGGACCCCCATACGGTTCTGATTGGGGAGGTGGGATTAGGGGGACAGGTCCGCCAGGTCTCTCAATTAGAATTACGGTTACGGGAAGCAGCTAAACTGGGATTCAAACGGGCTATCATTCCTAAAGGACAAAACCCCCCTGAGTTAGGCTTAACCTTAATTCCCGTGGCCCGAGTCTTGGATGCTATCTTGGAGGCAATTCCCTCGGCATCTACAGCCTCCCCAATGGCCCTTGAGGCGGGGGAAGATTCCTCAAAGTTTAGCCTTCCTCCCTTAGATGCGGTGGATGATGAGGAGGAGTGGGATGATGATTTAGCGAGTCCCGGTGGTGCGGAAACCGACCTCTTCTAATGTTCCGATGTCTAATGCTCTGATGTCTAACGTTCGTCAGTGGTTTTGCGACGGCGGTTTTACAACTTGTCCCCCCGAGGGGTCATGGCGTTTTGTGAACCTTAACCTCATGGCCAATCCCTGTCCTGTTGTTTTGCGATGCCAACTGAAGTCTTCATGATCTACGTGACCGTATTGGCTCTGATGCTCGCGCAAGACTCCTGGCTCGGGGCCTTGGGGGTGGGAACTCCTGGACTGCTCATTGGCTCCCTAGGATTGACGGTCTTGGGGGGAGTCCTGGCCCTGGGGGCGCTGCATCTACGTCAACGTCAGAATTCTTCCCTCTCATCCCGTCCCGAGTCTATTATGATCCCTGCCACTCCAGATGACCCCATGTCAGAGTCTTTGTCTGCTCTGCAAAAACTGCGTCTGTTTGTCGAACAAAGTTCGATCGCCGTGATTGAGTGGGACTGTAATTTTTGTGTAGTAGCCTGGAATCGGGCGGCTGAAGTCATGTTTGGGTACGGCCAAGCTGAGGTGTTGGGAAAACACGCCAGTGAGATTCTCATCCCCGAAACGGATCGCTCCCATGTCGATGAAGTTTGGTCAGCTCTCTTGCAACAAGCGGGAGGCAGTCGCAGTACCAACAGCAATGTCAATCGAGATGGAGAGCTGCTCTGGTGTGAATGGTACAACACCCCGATTGTGAATCGCCAGGGAGAAGTGATTGGGGTGGCCTCGTTAGTGCAAGATATTACCCAACGACGACAGGCAGAAGAGGCACTCCATCAAGCCTATGCGGATTTAGAGGCTCGGGTTCGCGATCGCACGGCTGAACTGTCCCAAGCCAACGAACAACTGACCCATGAAATCCAGGAGCGGGAGCGCATTGAAGCCGAGCGTTCTGAGTTTTCGGCCCTGTTGCAAGCGACCTTTGACTCGACAGCGGATGGGATTGTGGCGGCGGACCAAAACTTAGAAATTATTACCTATAACCGTCAATTTCAAGAAATGTGGGGGTTGCCGAGTTCCCTGCTGGCGAAACGGGATGGGTTGAAAGTTCTAGGGGCCATTGAACCGCTCCTGTGTGATCCTCACGCTTTTAAACAACAAATTGATTCTCTGTTAGAGCATCCTGAACAGAAGAGCTTTGATCAAGTTCGCCTCAAGGATGGACGGGTGTTTGAGCGGTATTCCCAACCCCAGATTATCGGCGATCGCATTGTTGGCCGGGTTTGGAATTTTCGTGATGTGACGGAACGCCAACGCACGGAGGAGGGATTACGCTTAACCCAGTTTGCGGTGGATGCTTGTGCGGATCTGGTGTTTTGGCTCGACCGTGAGGGCAATTTTACCTATGTTAATGATGCCGCCTGTCAGGTCTTAGGGTATAGTCGCTCCCAACTCCTGTCCCGACGCATTTTTGACCTTGATCCGACCATGACGCCTCAGCGGTGGGACGAGCATTGGCAAGGGTTGCGAGAACGGTCTTCGTTACAGTTGGAAGCCTTCCATATTGCGGCGGATGGGGAGAAAATTCCCATGGCGATTACGGCGAATTATGTGCATTTAGGCGAGACGGAGTTGAATTGTGCCTTTGCGCGGGATAGTCGCGATCGCGTGCGCACAGAGACGGCCCTGCGGGAGAGTGAACAACGGTTTCGGGATGTCTCGGAGGCGGCTGGGGAATATCTCTGGGAGGTTGATTTAGAGGGCCGTTATACCTTTGTCAGTGATCGCGTACTGACGGTTAAAGGCTACCCCTCGGCTCAAGTCTTAGGAGAAACCCTGTTTAAGTTCATGGTCGTTGAGGATATCCCCAAGGTGCAACGGGTTCTAGACCAAGCCATCCTAGAGAGGAATGGGTTTAAGGTCGAACACCGCGATCGTCTCCCCGATGGGACGGTTGTCTGGGAGGAAGTCAATGGGATTCCCCTGTTGGATGAGGAGGGAAATGTCAAAGGCTTTCGCGGTGCGGGTTTAAGTATCACCGAACGCAAGCAGAATGAAGAAAGCCTGCGTCGTCAATTCCTGGCCATTGAGTCGGCCATGGATGGGATTGCTCTGCTCAACGCCGATGAAGGGACCTATCTCTATCTCAACCAAGCTCATGTTGAGTTATTTGGCTATGACCGTCCTGAAGACTTAATGGGTCAAACCTGGCATCGTCTCTACCCCCTAGAAGAAATCACACGCATTGAAGAGGAGATTTGCCCGATATTGGAGAGCGATCGCCATTGGCGCGGGGATATTCTGGCGCAACGTCGAGATGGAAGTCTCTTTTGGGAGGAAATTTCTCTATCCTTGACGGAAGATGGCTTATTAGTCTGCGCCTGTCGGGATGTCACTGAGTCTCGCGGTATGTTAACGGCGTTGCAAGAGAGTGAGGAACGCTTCCGACAGCTCGCTGAGAACATTGATAGTGTGTTCTGGATTAGTGATCCCGAGACGTTGCGGATTCTCTATGTGAGTCCCGCCTATGAACGATTGTGGGGCCATTCAGCCACTGAACTCTATGAAAATCCCAGGAAATTTATTGAGGCGATTCACCCCGAGGATCGCGATCGCCTTGCGGCTGACTTAAGAAACCCGGTTTCAGACCATTACAGTCGGGAATATCGTCTGCTCAACTCCGATGGAACCTTACGTTGGATTCGGGCCCGCGCCTTCCCGGTACGAGATCAGGCTGATCACATCTATCGCATTGTGGGAATTGCCGAGGATGTCAGTGATATCAAATTAGCCGAAGCGGCCCTAGAACGACAACTGCAACGGGAACGTCTCTTCTCGATGATTTCCCAACGCATCCGTCAATCCCTGGATATGGAATCGGTGATGCAAACCTCCGTCGAAGAGGTGCGGGAGTTTCTGCATACGGATCGGGTGGTACTGTATCAATTTAATGCCGATTGGAGTGGCCAAATTGTTGTCGAATCCGTTGAACCCGGCTGTTTGCAACTGTTGAACCGCACCATTGAAGACCCCTGTTTCCGGGGGAATTATGTGAACTCCTATCGTCAGGGACGTATTAGTTCCATTGACGATATTGAGGCAGTTTCCCTCGATGAGTGTCATCGCAATTTATTGCGTCAACTTCAGGTTCGGGCCAATCTCGTGGTTCCTGTGGTTCTTAACCAATGTCCCCAGGACAACCCATCTGGGGAAGAACGAGGTCAACTCTGGGGCCTGTTGGTGGCTCATGAATGTCGTCAACCCCGGCCTTGGCAAAGCTCGGAAATTGAGTTACTCCAACAACTGAGTGTCCAGGTGGCCATCGCCATCGGCCAATCCCAACTCTATACTCAGGCTCAGGCGGAGGTGATGGAACGCCAACAGGCTGAACAGCGGTTGCGGGAGAGTGAAGCCACGATTCGCTCCCTCTATGAGGTGACGGCGAATCAGAATTTAGACTTTGAAACCCGTCTTGACCAAGTGGTGCGCATGGGGGCGGAACGCTTCAAGATGGATATTGGCACCATTGGCCGGGTTGATGGCGATCGCTATGAACTGTTATCGGTTTATATCCCAGACCGGGCCCTGATTCCCCCGGTTCCAGGGGATAGTTTTAATCTTGCCGAAACCTTTGATGGCATTCTCCTAGACGAAATCCGCCGGCATCAGGATATCAGCTATATTTTAGCCATCGAACATATCCAAGATTCCCCCTGGCAAGATGGGGGAGGCCATCGTTTGCGTGGCTTGCAATCCTATTTTGGGGTGGCGATTCTTGTCAATGGGGATGTCTATGGAACTCTCTCGTTTTGCTCACCTCAACCACGAGCTGCGGGTCTCTTTTCTGATGCCGATTGTGAGCTATTGCGCTTAATGGCTCAATGGGTTGGGGGCGAGATTGAACGCCATTCCGCTCAAAAAGAGGTACAACGCTCCTTCAAACGAGCCTTGTTGTTGCGCACCATCACCCAGGATATCCGCTCCAAACTAGATTTGCAGGAGATTTGCCAAACGACTTGTACCCTGTTGGGGGAAACCCTTAAGGGCGATCGCTGTCTGTTGTATGCCTATGATGAGGAGCCAGAACCCCATGCCCCGATGATGGCGGAATATCTCAGTGAGGGGACGGCCTCGACGATTGGCCTAAACCTCTCGGTGATTGGCAATCCCCATCTTGAAAAGGTCTTGAGGAGCGATCGCGCTATTCCGGTTAGTAATGTGTTTGAGGACCCGGTTCTCAATACGCTGGCTTCCCTATCCCGAGAGATTTCCCTTAGATCGATGTTGGCGGTTCGCACATCCTATAAGGGGCAGGTGAATGGCTTAATTGTCTTGCAACAGTGCGATCGCTTCCGTTATTGGACGCAAAGTGAGATTGAGTTAGTTGAGTCAGTGGCGGATCAGGTGGGGATTGCGGTGGCTCAGGGGCGACTGCTTGAACAGGAAACTCGCCAACGGGAACAACTGGCAGGGCAAAATCTGGCCCTGGAACAGGCCCGTCAGGCGGCAGAGGCGGCGAACCAGGCCAAGAGTGAGTTTTTGGCCACCATGAGCCATGAAATCCGCACGCCCATGAATGCGGTGATTGGCATGACCGGTTTATTGTTGGATATGGATCTGACGCTGGATCAACGAGATTTTGTCGAAACCATCCGCACCAGTGGCGATGCCCTGTTGACAATTATTAATGACATCCTGGATTTCTCGAAGATTGAGGCCGGGAAGTTGGATCTCGAAGAACATCCCTTTGAGTTACGCACTTGCGTCGAGGGGGCGTTGGATCTGTTGGCGTCACGGGCGGCGGAAAAAGGGATTGAACTGGCCTGTTTTATTGAACCGTCGGTTCCTCACAGTGTCATTGGGGATGTAACGCGGCTGCGCCAGATTTTGGTGAATCTCTTGGGCAATGCCATTAAGTTTACGGCTCGGGGTGAGGTGGTGGTGTCGGTGGCGGCTTCACCGCTTCAGGATGATACGCTCTCGGCGACGATGGATATTGATCAGAAGCATCCCACCCATCAAATCCAAATTTCTGTGCGAGATACGGGAATTGGTATTCCTCAAGAACGCTTAGATCGTCTCTTTAAACCCTTTAGTCAGGTGGATGCCTCCACCACTCGGGAATATGGGGGGACGGGTTTGGGATTGGCGATCGCCCAGCGACTGTGTCAGTTGATGGGGGGGCGGATGTGGGTTGAGAGTGCGGTGAATGTGGGATCGACGTTTGCCTTTACCTTTACGGCCCGGGTGATCGCCCTCTCCCGTCTGCGAGATCTCACCCAAACTCAACCGGATTTACAGCGAGCGCGCATTCTTGTGGTGGATGATAATGCCACCAATCGGCAGATTCTGGTTCGCCAAACTCAATTCTGGGGAATGCAGCCCTTTGCGGCGGCCTCGGGGGCGGAGGCGTTGGTGTTACTAGAAGATGGGGCGCGATTTGATGTGGCAGTGTTGGATATGCAGATGCCCCAGATGGATGGGTTGACGTTGGCTAAAAAGATTCGTCAACGGCCCGAAGGGGTGGAGTTACCTTTGGTGATGTTTACCTCCATTGGTAAGCCGGAGATTCGTCGGGATTATGAGAGTCTCAATTTTGTGGCATTCCTCAATAAGCCCATTAAACAATCCCAACTCTATGATGTGCTGGTGGCTGCCCTGGGACAACCGGCGGCGAAACCGACAAAATTGACGCCTCCTAAGCCTGAACTGAGGTCAGTGGGTGTGTCGAATCTCCGGGTTCTGTTGGCTGAAGATAATGCCATTAACCAAAAGGTGGCGTTACGGATTCTCGAACGTATGGGCTATCGTGCTGAGGTGGCTGCCAATGGGTTAGAGGTGATTGGGGCCTTGCACCGACAACCCTATGATGTGATTTTGATGGATGTGCAAATGCCGGAGTTGGATGGGTTGGAAACAACGCGTCGCATTGTGGAGGATGCGGCTACGTTCCCGTTCCCGAAACCCCGGATTATTGCCATGACAGCCAATGCCATGCAGGGCGATCGCGAGGCCTGTTTGGCGGCGGGGATGGATGATTATGTGAGTAAGCCGATTCGAGTCGAGCAGTTGGCTCGGGCCTTGGCTCAATGTAGCCCGATATCTCAGGAGATTATTCCAACAACAGGGGAGATCATTCCGCCAGCGGCTCCGACTCCAGTTGAGGAGACTGTTACGATTGTGACCCCCCCTAACCCTGTCTCCGTTCCGTCTGAGCTGGATGAGGAGATGCCGGTGTTGAATCCTGAGGCGTTGGATTCTCTCTGGCTGCTGGTGGGAGAGGATGATTCACAAATGTTTTTGGAGGTTATCGAGAGTTATTTGGAGGAGGTGCCACAATTGCTGTCGGAATGCTCCGAGGCGATCGCGGATCAGGATAAGGTTCGGGTGCAACGGCTGGTTCACACTCTCAAGTCCACCAGTGCGACTCTCGGGGCGACGTTACTCTCTCAAGCCTGTTCGGATTTTGAACAACGGGCCTTGAAGGCGACGGCGGCGGAACATCAACAGAGGCTCACCCGCTTGTTAAATGAGTATCAACCGGTGAGACAGGCGTTACTCAACTTGCGAGAGCAGACTCGCCAAAAGGTCAATTCTCAGAAGGCTGAGGGTGGAGATAGTCCGGGATCAGATGCGGTGATGGGTTAAGGTTCGGCTTGACGGGAAGGGCTGGGTTTGGCTGAGGGCGTGCCTCTCAAACTCTGGAAGTAGAGCCACCCCGCAGTGGCCAGAAAACTGACATAGGCGATGGCTTGGGCGACATAGAGGCGATCGCGATAGCCGAAGAGGGTTTTTAAGATGATTCCGGGAAATTCTTTATCGGGTAAGATGGCGTGGGCATCCCAGACGAGGCCTCCTAATACGCAAGAGGCACTATTGACATCGCACCAATTGGCAAATTGCGGTTGTAGCTGGGCGAGCGCGTCCACGGCTCCATTGATGTGTTTCAGGGCGGAGATGACTAACCCGGAGACAATCAACAGCAGCAGAATTCCCATGACTTGGAAGAACTGACGCACATTGATTTTGACGCCAGTGCGAAACAGCAACAGCCCTAATCCTGCTGCACCGGCTAATCCGGCCACGGCACCTAGGGTGGGAACCCATCCCTGCTGAAACTTGGCCAGAATAAAGACAACGGTTTCAAAGCCTTCTCGTAAGACAGCAATAAAGACGAGACTAAACACCCCCCAAGCGGCGGCATACCCTTGGGTTAGGGATTTTGCTGGGTCTGAGCCTTGGGCTAGGGCTGACGTCACTGCGCCCTCGATTTCTCCTTTGAGCGATCGCGCCTGTTGGGTCATCCACAGTAACATCCAACTGAGCATCAGAATCGCAATAATACAGAGCGTTCCTTCTAATAGGGGTTCCACGATGGGCGTATAGGGATGCTGAGAGCGCCGAATAGCTCCCATCCCTAGATAAAATAGCCAGCCCACCAAGGCACTCGCGCCAATTCCTGCCCCAACTCCGGCAAACACCCAACGGTTAAGTTGGGGTTGCGCTGCTTTTTTCAGACAGGATAGAACAATCCCCACCACAAGGGCCGCTTCAAAGCCTTCTCGTAAGGTAATGACGAAGGTGGGGAGTGCAGCCGTCAAATCCAGAGTCATGGGCGATCGCGATAGCTAGCGGTTGGGTCGAAGGGGTCTTTCGGTCATTATAGGCCGGGTTCGGCTGGAGTCTGGGTTGACCGCCAAGGAGGGGGATTGTCCAGACAGTTGCTGACTAGCTAAAATCCCGAAGCATTTTCTTCAACTCGATGGTATGGAGTTCTTCGGTGCCGATCATGCCTCGGGCATATTCCTCTAGGTAAACGCTGGCATTTTCCACGGTTCCTAAGAGTCGTTTGTACATATCCAAGGCCGCTTGTTCGTGGTTCAAGCTTTCATTGAGGAGATTTGAGACAGAGTGTTGATAACTTTCTTCAATAGGGGCGATACGTTGGCTGGGATGTCCACCAATTCCGGTCAGAATTTCTCCGGCTTGCTGGGCATGAAGCAAGGACTCGGTGGCTTGGGCTTTGAAGAAATCGACGATGGGAATGCGATTTGGGCCGGTAACCATTAGGGAGTAGTGGGTGTAACGCACCACCCCGGCTAACTCGAACTCCATAATGGAGTTGAGAAGTTCGATGGTTTTTTCGAGATTGAGGTCTTTCATGAAGGCTAAGGTTACAGTAATTGAGTATCACACTCCTTTAATGTATCGCAGGAATTTCTTGCAATTGTCAAGAAACTCAGAGGTTTGTCTGTGCCGGGATCAGGCGACTTGAGAATGGAGAAAGCACGTCTGAGCGTGGTATTGCCAAAAACTACGGATGCGATCGCCCACGGAACTGGGGTCAAAATAATGGAAGACATGGGTATCTCCGGGATGCTCCCAAAGGCGATCGCCCCGTTTGAGCCAGGGCATCCAACCTTGGAGTTGTCGCCGGTCCACAATGGTATCACCGCGACTACCACAAACGAACAGAGGTACGGCCACTCCTCCTGGGGTGATGCGATCGCGGGTGTAGAGGGAATGGGCTGAGGGCGATCGCACTAAGTCGGCTTCTAAAATCTTAATCCCCAATTTCGTATCTTCCCAAGAACAGGACCCGATGATTGACCGCACCATCTGCGCTAAGAGCATCTCGCGGCTACAGGGCAACAGTTGACGTTGGACATAGTAATGAGCTTGCCAATCGACGGCGGGGTGGCAGCCGACGCCCAATAAGCTGAGGGATTTGACCCGTTCGGGATAGCGGCGACTATAGAGTAGGCCTAATGTGCCTCCGGTACTATGGCCAATGAGATGAACCGGCTGGTTGAGATCGCACAAATACTCATGCAATAGGTTTAGGGCCACTTCCAGAGAGCTTGGCTCATCAGCGGTTTGGCAATATTCCCACTCGGCCACCACCATGGTTTTGGAGAGATATCGCATCAGGGGACGGTGAAACCGCCGCCAACTTGGGTTGGGGTTGAGCCAGATGACTTGAGGACTGTTGGACATGGCACGACTACACAAAAGAACTGGGTGAGTGATTCTCAGACGAATCGCAGCCACTATTACAGCTTATTGAGAATTACCTGCAATAGTGCTGGCTTTAGCGTAGCAGCTACTGCCACCTTTTGAGAAAGATTGGCAATAATTTTAGATAGATTTATTTAATCTCATTGAATTTTAGGATTAGCATTCTCAATAAATAGCGATGGATGCTCGGCAAGTATGCTAGGGTTGATTTGCCGGAAACGCCTATTATTGCAGGAGTTAACCCGTTCGACGGGGTAAACTCCCTGGTAGTCCTGTTTGAGCGTTAATGACAGTACCTAGGGCGATCGCCCCTCGGGAAAGTTTGGAGAATCTGAGGGGGCCGGGGGCCTCAATTTTTTGGCCCGTTCCAGGCGGCTGAGAAAATCACTTTCATCGTAAATCTCGCCCACCAGTTCCTCTAGGATGTCTTCGAGGGACACCAACCCCACGGTTCCCCCATACTCATCGACGACAATGGCTAGGTGTAGCCGCTGTTGCAACATCTCCTTAAGTAAATCGGCTACCCGTTTGGTTTCTGGGATATAGACGGGGGAATCCATAATCGTCGTGACGCGATCGCCGCCTCCCTGGGGGTGCGATTGCAGATGTTGCAATGCTCGTTTGAGGTGAACAATTCCTAAAATGCAATCTTTAGACTCTTCCTGTACTGGAATCCGAGAATAGCCCGTTTCCAAGCATAAATCCACCAATTCTTGTAAGGTGGCATCATAGGCGATCGTGCGCATTTCGATCCGAGACTTCAGCACATCCTTAGCGCTTAAACTATCGAGCATCAACGCCTTATTAAGAAGTCGATGTTTATGAAAATCTAATTTCCCCTTCCCGCCCAACACCTCAATCATCAAGTGTAAATCTCGTAACGATTCTCCCTCTTGAGATGACTTTGACGTAAATCGCTTTAACGCAAACTGGGTAATCGCTTCAAACAGTTGAATGATCCGAAACAGAGATAAAACTTGAGAAAGCCAATAAATTGGACGAACAGTGACTAGAAATATAGGAAGAACATAATTGATCGCTACAGACTTAGGAATAATTTCCCCAAACGTCAAGACCAAAAAAGTAATGACTGCTGTTGCAACTCCAATCCCTCGATTTCCCAGCCAAATACTAAATAAATTGCTTGTTAAAATCGCCGATAGGTTGTTGACCAACGTATTACCAACCAAAATAGTGATAATAAAACGAGGTTTATTTTCTAGTAGACTATTTAATACAAATCTAGGGCGATTTGGCTCTTGAATTAACGAGCGAATCTGAAAATCAGTTAAAGCCGTAAGTGCAGTTTCAGAACCAGAAAAAAATCCAGACAAGAGCAAAGTTAAGCCCAAAACTGCAATATCAAGCCAGAGACTTCCTAACAGCGGTGAGATATCAGAGGTTGCAACAAACAAGGACATGAACGACGATTCAACAAGCAACATTACAACGAGTCCAAAACAAGAGAAACCCTGGCTTGTCCAACAACAAAACCAGGATTTCTCAAAGATATCCTCTCAACGGGTGGGAGATTATCCGGCATATGCAGTCTGATAGGCCCACCAGAGCAAGAACGCAATGCCGCCGAGGATGAGAACTGAGGACAGTGCGATCGCCACAGGGGTATCCGCACCTTTGAACTTCATGATGCCACGATTGAGATCAGTCATAATGCAGACTAGAGGTAAACCTGTACAACGTCTCGTATTAGGGACCGAGGATGAGCGTAAACGCTTTCGCGAATAAAACGCTCCACCCCAGTGTTAGTGTAGTATAAGTGCGTGTGGCCCAACCACAACCGGTCACAGCAAATCTCTGAAGTCTTGGCTGTCCCCTCAATTCCCCTTACAACTCAATCTATGTCTGGTACCCCCACCATCGCCGTCTCTCATCTCGGCTGCGAGAAGAATCGTATCGATACTGAACATATGCTCGGCTTACTGCTACAAGCCGGCTACAGCATTGACGCGAACGAAGATTTTGCCGATTACGTCATCGTCAACACCTGTAGCTTCATCCAAGCGGCGCGGGAAGAGTCGGTGCGAACCCTCGTTGAACTAGCCGAAGAGGGCAAAAAAATCGTCATCACCGGCTGCATGGCCCAGCATTTCCAAGAGGAACTCCTCGACGAAATCCCCGAGGCCGTCGCCGTCGTCGGTACTGGGGACTATAACAAAATTGTCGATGTCATCCAGCGGGCCCAGCAGGGAGAGCGGGTTAAAGAGATCTCGGCGAACCCCACCTACATTGCCGACGAATCCACCCCCCGCTATCGCACCACCAACGAAGGCTTTGCCTATCTACGGATTGCCGAAGGCTGCGACTATCGTTGTGCCTTCTGCATTATTCCCCATCTGCGGGGCAACCAGCGATCGCGCCCCATTGAGTCCATCGTTGCCGAAGCCAAACAACTGGCTGAACAAGGGGTTCAGGAACTGGTCCTCATTTCGCAAATCACCACCAATTATGGGGTTGACTTATATGGGAAACCCAAACTAGCGGAACTCTTGCGAGAACTGGGCCAGGTGGATATTCCCTGGGTGCGGATGCACTACACCTATCCCACGGGAATTACCCCAGCGGTGATGGATGCCATCCGTGAAACCCCTAATGCCCTGCCCTATCTGGACTTACCCCTACAACATTCTCATCCTGACGTTCTCAAGTCCATGAACCGTCCCTGGCAAGGGCGAGTGAATGACGAGATTATCGATCGCATCAAAGCGGCTCTCCCCGAGGCCGTCTTACGCACCACCTTTATTGTGGGCTTCCCCGGTGAAACCGAGGAGCAATTCCAGCATCTGGTGGAATTTGTCAAGCGTCATGAATTTGACCATGTGGGGGTGTTCACCTTCTCCCCCGAAGAAGAAACCCCGGCGTTTTCCATGGAGAATCAAGTTCCTCAGGAGGTGATGGACGAACGGCGGGATATCCTGATGTCGATTCAGCAGGGAATTTCCCAAAAACGCAATCAACAGCAAATTGGTAAGGTGGTTGATGTTTTGGCTGAAGAAGTCAACCCACGAACTGGCCAATGGATTGGGCGATCGGCCCGTTTTGCCCCTGAGGTGGATGGGGTGATCTATGTGGAGGGTTCTCCTGAGGCTCTGCCGCAATTGGGAACTCTGGTTTCGGTGAAGATTATCGATGCCGATGCTTACGATCTCTATGGGGAGACAGTCAGCTAAGTCCTCTATCCCCTCGTTTGTCCTCGTCCCCCCCTCTGCCCTGGGGGAGGCTCCGCCTCCCGTCCACAGGCGGTAGAGCCTCCCAGAGCCCGTGTCACGGCTTGAGCCATGACACGAGCAGGGGCAGAAGAAGGGAGGCAGGAGAGCCGGAAACCCTAACCGAGAACCGCTTTGGCTTTGGCCAACACGTTATCCACCGTGAAGCCAAATTTCTCCATCACCGTTCCACCAGGAGCCGATGCACCAAAGGTATCGACACTTACCATGTCGCCCTCAGCCCCCATATAGCGTTCCCAGCCGAAGCGAGTCCCGGCTTCCACCACTAAACGCTTCGTAACCGCTTTCGGCAACACAGACTCGCGATAGGCCGCATCTTGCTCCTCAAACAGTTCCCAAGAAGGCATCGACACCACGCGCACCTTCTTCCCTTCAGCGGTGAGTTTTTCCGCCGCATCGATGCAGAGAGAGACTTCACTCCCCGTACCGATGAAAATCATCTCAGGTGTGCCATCACAATCAGCGGCAATGTAAGCACCCTTCGCCACATTATCAGCCGTGCTGGCAGCCAAGTTGGGGACATTCTGACGGGTGAAGGCAATCAACGTCGGACGCTTGCGATTTTGCACCGCCACTTTATACGCACCGGAGGTTTCATTGCCATCCGCTGGACGAATCACCACTAAGTTAGGAATCGCACGCAGGGAGGCGATGGTTTCTACCGGTTGGTGGGTGGGGCCATCTTCACCAAGGGCAATGGAGTCGTGAGTCATCACATAGATAACCCCCGCTTCCGACAGGGCCGACAGACGAATGGCTGCCCGCATATAGTCGGCAAACACGAGGAAGGTGGCACAGTAGGGGATTAAGCCGGAGTTGTGCAGGGCAATCCCATTACAAATCGATCCCATGCCATGTTCACGCACCCCAAAGCGAAGGTTGCGATTTTCATAGGTGCCTTTTTGGAAGCTACCGGAACATTTGAGTTCCGTTAAGTTGGAGTGGGTTAAGTCCGCAGAACCGCCGATGAGTTCCGGCAGGTTGGGGGCAAGAGCATTAAGAGTGGCTTGGGAATGCTTCCGGGTGGCGATGCCTTTGTCGTCGGGGGTGAAGCTGGGTAAGTCAGCATCCCAACCTTGGGGAAGTTCACCCTTGAGCATCCGATCGAAGTTAGCCGCCTCTTCGGGGTACTTGCTGCGATAGGTTTCTAAGGTAGCATTCCAGGCTTGTTCGGCTTCAGCACCGCGATCGATGGCTTTGCGGAAATGCGCCAGGGCATCGTCGGGAACCTCAAACGGCTCGTGGTTCCAGCCTAGGTTTTTGCGAGTGGCTTCGATTTCGTCGCCACCGAGAGCCGCCCCGTGAACACCGGCGGTGTTGGCTTTATTGGGGGAACCGTAGCCGATGGTGGTAGTGACTTTGATGAAGGAGGGTTTGTCGGTGACTTTTTTGGCTTCGGCGATCGCCTTCTCGATACTATCGAGGTCGGTGTTGCCGTTTTCGACGTGAATCACGTGCCAGCCGTAGGCTTCAAAGCGTTTGGCGACATCTTCGGTGAAGGAGATATCCGTGGACCCATCAATGGAGATGTGGTTATCGTCGTAGAGGGCGATGAGTTTACCCAGGCCCAGGTGTCCGGCGAGGGAACAGGCTTCACCGGAAACCCCTTCCATGTTGCAGCCGTCACCGAGAATGGCGTAGGTGTAGTGATCGACGATCGCCGCGTCGGACTTGTTAAAGCGGGCGGCTAGGTGAGCTTCAGCCATGGCCAAACCCACGGCATTGGCAATCCCTTGTCCTAGGGGGCCGGTGGTAACTTCGACGCCAGGAGTTTCAAAGTTTTCGGGGTGTCCGGGAGTGCGAGAGCCCCATTGACGGAACTGTTTGATGTCATCAATGCCAACACTGTCATAGCCGGTTAGGTATAACAGGGCATATTGCAACATACAGCCATGGCCGGCTGAGAGGACAAAGCGATCGCGGTTAAACCACTGAGGATTTTTGGGGTTAAACCGCATGAAGCGATCCCAAAGCACAAACGCCATCGGCGCGGCTCCCATGGGAAGTCCGGGGTGTCCAGACTTCGCTTTTTCCACGGCATCAATCGCGAGGAAGCGAATGGAGTTGATGCAAAGTTCTTGAAGTGATTGGGTGGCGACTGCCATAGTTTCTACTATTAAACGATTGACTGGACGAAAAGGTGTGAGGTGAAGGAACTCGCGAACGATGAGACGAACCAAACGCCCTCACGAAATTGTCCCCATCATCCCACTATGGGGATCGAGGGGCAAGAGGCAGACTCGTATAGAGCCAGAGGTTCAGGCCCTAGCGATATTTCTGAAAGGCTAGACAGACGTTATGCCCGCCAAAGCCAAAGGAATTAGACAGGGCGACATTTACCTCTCGTTCCCGCGCCTGGTTGGGAACATAGTCTAAATCGCAATCGGGGTCGGGATTGTCGAGGTTCACCGTGGGGGGGATGCGATCGTTGGCGACGGCTAAGACGGCGGCCACCCCTTCAATCCCACCGGCACCGCCGAGGAGATGTCCGGTCATGCCTTTGGTGGAACTGATGGCGGCTTTGCGGGCGTTGTCTTCCCCTAAGGCCGCTTTCATGGCGGCGGTTTCCGTGCGATCGTTGGCGGTGGTACTGGTTCCGTGAGCGTTGATGTAATCCACCTGCTGGGGTTGGAGGTTGCCATCTTTGAGGGCCAGTCGGATAGCGCGGGCGGCCCCGTCTCCTCCAGGAACCGGAGAGGTCATGTGATAGGCATCGCAGGTCATCCCATAGCCAACCATTTCGGCGTAGATGGTGGCGCCGCGACTGAGGGCGGTTTCCAATTCTTCGAGAATTAGCACCCCTGAGCCTTCACCCATGACAAAGCCATCCCGCTCGGCGTCGAAGGGACGGCTGGCCCGTAGGGGGTCATCATTGCGGGTAGAGAGGGCTTTAGCGGAGGCAAACCCCGCTACAGAGAGTTGGGTGATGGCGGCTTCGGCCCCACCACAAATCATGGCTTGAGCATAGCCCTGTTGAATGAGACGGAAGGCATCACCGATGGCGTTGGAGCCGGCGGCGCAAGCGGTGACGGGGCTGGAGTTGGGCCCTTTGGCTCCCGTATGGATGGCCACGAGTCCTGCGGCCATGTTGGCAATCATCATGGGAACCGTGAAGGGACTGACTCGGGAGGGGCCCCGTTTCAGTAGCACTTCGTTTTGGTCTTCCATGACCTTGAGTCCGCCCACCCCGGTTCCGAGCATGACACCGACCTGTTCTGCGTTGAGGTCATTGATTTCCAAACCGGCATGGGTAAGGGCTTGTTTGCTGGCGGCTACGGCAAATTGAGCGAACCGGGCCATCCGCTTGGCATCTTTGCGATCGATGTACGCATGGGGGTCGAAGTTTTGCACTTCTCCGGCAATGCGACAGGCGTAGTCCGCTGGATCAAATAGGGTAATGGGCCCGATGCCGATTTTGGCGGAGAGCAGTCCCTGCCAATAGTCATCTACGGTTTTCCCGATGGGCGTAATCGCCCCGAGTCCCGTGACAACAACACGTTTGCGCTGGGTTGAGGATTGGGTCATGATGTCAGTCAGTATCGAGGGAAGGTCGAACCCGACGAAGTACCAAAATGGATAGTTTTATAAGGTCTCAACAGAGATGGCAATAGACGTTTAATAATGGACGGTTGATAGCTGGAATGCTTTTCAGGAGCTTGTTTTTCCTAACTATCACTGTCTTAGTTAGTTTGTCTATCGCGGTGGGAATCGGGTGAGTTCAAGGGCGATCGCGCTCGTCCCAACTGTCAACGACGCTGGCGACGTAACGAGTATCTGCCAGACGTTGAGTCGCCGATGATGGCGCGATCTCCGTCAGGATGAAGCAGGACCGCCTAACCAAATGCGTCGGTTAACAGTCCTACGTCATCACTAGGCTTGAGCAGCGGCGGATTTTTCCTGGATATAGTTAACGGCATCTTTGACCGTCAGAATTTTTTCGGCATCTTCATCGGGAATTTCGATATCAAATTCTTCTTCAAAGGCCATGACTAATTCCACAGTGTCGAGAGAATCGGCACCGAGGTCTTCAATGAAACTGGCTGCTTCTTTAACTTGGCTGGCTTCAACACCCAAGTGTTCCACGACAATTTCTTGGACTTTTTCTGAAACGTTCGTTTGACTCATCGTTAGACTTCCTATATTAACTGGCGCAGCAAGGTCATGCGGCTGATCCGCAGACAAGCGATTTTACCGTCTGTCGGGGACAACAAACAAGGGATCCGATGCGTTCATGCGCTCAGGGGTTGTTTATCATCTTATCGGAAAGGGCGATCGCCCCCACAACCCTTGTGACCCCATCCCGGTTGGCACTCCCCCGGCCCATCTAGGGCAAAGGCTCAGCCTGTCCTGCTCGAACTAGGGCTTGATAGAACATAGCCGTTACCTCAGCGCGGCTGGCTTCTCGTTCTAGGTCGAGGCCTTCAGAATCGGGGCGGTTGCGTTCGAGTTCGGCCTGTACGGCTGCTGAGACGGGAGGTCGGGCCCAGTCGGGAATTGCATCGCGATCGCCGTAGGCCTCTAAAATCGCCGCCGGGTCATCTGGTTCTGAGAGATTCAGGCCCGCCCGCAACGACAGCAGCACCTCTAAACGAGAGATAGACCGTTCCGGGCGAAATTCTAAACCGGGATAGCCACTCAAAAAGCCCCAACGTACCGAGGTGCCAATGGCAGAGGCAGCCCAATAGTCATCGTCGAGGTCCACAAAGTCCAGTCCTTCCCGGACATCCTCGTCACCCTGAAACACCCTCTCAACCAGTTGTGCATATTGAGCACGTGTAACCGGCTCATCGGGAGCAAAGCGATCGGCTTCTACTCCTCCAATCAAGCCTCGGGCAGACATGGCGTCAATATAGGCTCTGGCCCAATGGTTTTCGTCAACATCGACAAAGTTAATGGGGTCACCCACGTCGTCATTGATATCAGGACGAACCTCAGCCGCTGTCTCCTCCTCATCGGGACTTGGAACCCCAGCCATCTCCTCAGGAACCTCCGTCTCGGCTGGGTCTTGAGTTACAGGTGGCACGACCGGGGGGACTCCATTGTCCAGGGTGGCATCGGTTTCAGGGTCAGTCCCCGCTGTCTCGTCGTCATCGAGGAAGGTTTGGGCCTGTTGTCCTAAAATGAGCCCGGTGGTGGTGAGGGCCAGTCCATCGGAGGAGTCATCCGTTTCTAGCAATCGTCGCGGCGAGCGGCGGCGTCCTTCCTGTTCAGCACGACGGCCAGCCCGTCTCGGCGTTTCCTCCTCCTCAGTGCGCTGACGGCGGGGAACTCGGCCCGGACGCGCTTGAGTTCGTTCCCGGCCAGTGAGGGTGGGGGGTGCTTGTCTGAGGCCGAAGAGAGAGCGGTCTTCCGACTCATCGCGGCGGGCCGGGGGGCCTTCTTCATCCTGGGCCAAACCGGGGATATCAATGCCTGCGATTTGACTAGGAGCGATGCGTCGCAAACCGGCTGCCCCCAAAATCCAGACCCCCAAGCCGCCCAGGGTGGCAAGGGTGACAAAAATGGCAATCCATTCATCCGGTTCAAGACGCCGGGGGGGTTCAGGAGGAGTGGGGTTAGCCATAACAGCACCTTAAATGAACAGCAGTGGTCTTGTTGACCTTGATGATATCAGGATATCTAAGTGGATTCAGTGACAGAGCCTGAGGAAACAGCCGTTTCTGGTCTATCGATGTGGCTCTCTTGCAGTTGTTTTAGAAATGTCTCGATGACGCCAATGGTGACGGCGGGAAGTTCAAGATGGGGGGTTAGGCCCACCTCTTCAAGTACCTCGAAGGCTTGCACGGCTTCAGGATTGAGATCCGCGAGACGGCGACCGACTTCAAAGTTGACAAATTGGGATTTTTTGCCCCAAAGCATGGCGGTGGGAACCTTGAGTTCTGGGAGATAGCGGGCTAAGTCAAAGCAACAGTCGCCGCGAACAAAGGCCAGGGCGGCATAGTCGGCATTGTCCTGTTGAGCGGATTCGAGGTAGGCCTCGATGATTTCGTCGTAGATGCGTTTGGGATTGGCAAATTGACGCTGTTCTAGGAAGGAGCGGATTCCCCCTGGGGTGGCGACTCCTAAGCCATAGAAGAGGCGATCGACGATGGGGGTTTTGACGATTTGAGCAAAAAAGGTGTTGTTGTAGCTATTGCCGAAGTCAGAGAGTCCGGTGGGATTGGTGAGGATTAAGGATTTGAATCGCTCGGGATGGGCGATCGCCGCGCGAATGGCAAACGCCGCCGTCAGGGAGGAGGCTACAACTGTCACCGGCCCCTCACAGGTAGCCGCGAGGAACTCCCCAATCATGGTGATGTAGTCATCGGGGACATAGTCTCGTTGAGGATGTTCGGAACGACCCCAGCCAATGAGATCCGGGGCCAGAATCCGATAGCGAGGGGCGAAGGCGGGATAGACTTTCGACCATTCATAAGCCGACGACCCCCCACCAAGTCCATGGAGGAAGACCAGGGTGTCTCCACTGGGGGGGCGATCGCCCTCAGCGGTGAGGCCATGCGGCCCAAGGAGGTTTGAATTGCCTGTTGGCTAAAACCGGGGGGAATCTTCATATTGCTTGCTCCTGTTGATCTGTGATTTGAGGGGGGTTATCGTGTGGCAGGTTCTGTTCCTGTTGTAGCGAATGCTGGGAGCGGCGGTGTCCATCGAAGGTCAGAGATGGATTTAGGGATGGGGGCGATCGCCGGCTTGGATATCCCCAGATTGGCCGCCAGTTTTCCTGAGCAGGCGAATCCCCTCAATTTGCAGGGTTTTCTCCAGAGCCTTCGCCATATCATAGAGGGTCAGAGCGGCAACTGAGACCGCCGTTAAGGCTTCCATTTCCACTCCCGTTTCGGATTTGGTCTTTACCGTGGCTTCGAGGCGATAGCCGGGCAAATCCGGTGCAGCTTCAATCTGAACATCAATTTTTTGCAAGGGCAGGGGGTGACAGAGGGGGATGAGCTGGGCCGTCTGTTTAGCAGCCATGATGCCTGCGAGTTTTGCCGTTGCCAAGACATCCCCTTTGGGGGCATTTCCGGCGGCGATCGCCTCAAACGTCTCTGGCTTCATCCGCACATAGCCCTCGGCCGTGGCTTCGCGAACGGTGACCGCTTTCTCGGAAACATCCACCATACGGGCTTCGCCACTCTCATCGAGGTGAGTTAAATTTTTTTTCGGCTGGGGGGGTTGCGTCATCGATTTTTTTCAGTTAGAATGGTCTCCTAGCGAACAACGCAAGGCAAGGGCTTGTAGCTCAGTGGACTAGAGCACGTGGCTACGGACCACGGTGTCGGGGGTTCGAATCCCTCCTAGCCCGTTCCAAAGTATAAACGAGTGGTTTCCAATTCGGGAACCACTCGTTTTGCGTTTCGGGGCTAGAGACTTCCCCAAGCTTCATCTCACAACTCGTTTAGGGTGAGCCATCCATGGAAGACAACAATTCCCCTCAATCTGAATCTCCCCGCCAGTCTGCGGGGAAATTACGGGGGTTAGATCGGGTTCTGGGTTGGATCGAACGGGTTGGCAATGCCCTACCCGACCCCGTGACGCTGTTCCTAATTCTAGCGATCGGGGTAATTCTTTTGAGCGCCTTGGCGGCGGCGGCAGGGCTTTCTGTGGTGCATCCAGCAACGGAAGAAACAGTTACGGCCGTGTCGTTGCTGTCTGGCGAAGGCTTGCGACAAATGGTGACCGAGGCCGTGCAGAACTTTGTGCAGTTTCCTCCGTTGGGGCCGGTGCTGGTGGCCATGCTGGGGGTGGGTCTGTGCGAACAGACTGGGCTGCTGTCTGCCGCGTTGCGGTGGGGAGTATCGGCGACACCGCTGGCTTTGATCAGCCCTGGTATTGTGTTTTTGGGGGTGATGTCAAACCTAGCGTCGGATGCTGGGTACGTGGTGTTAACGCCCCTAGCGGCGATGGTGTTTGCAGCGGTGGGTCGCCATCCGATTGCGGGGCTGGCGGCGGCGTTTGCCGGGGTTTCGGGAGGCTTTAGTGCCAACCTACTCATCGGGACCCTAGACCCCTTGCTGGCCGGCATTAGTCAGGATGCCGCAGGCTTTATCGACCCAGGTTATGTGGTGAATCCCACCGCCAACTACTACTTTATGGCGGCGTCGACCTTTGTGATTACCCTGGTGGGGTGGTGGATGACCGACAAGGTAGTTGAGCCTCGTCTGGGTTCCTATGGGGGCGATCGCACCCCAGAAGATGAACAGACCCTCACCGCCTCCGAGCGAAAGGGGCTTCGCTGGGCCTTGTATGCTCTGTTGGCCGTGCTGGCTCTGCTCGCCCTTCTAGTGCTACCCCCCAATGGCGTTCTGCGCGATCCTGAGACGGGCAGCCTTGTCCCGTCTCCCTTCCTCAATGGCATTGTCATTTTGATTACCCTGGGTTTCCTGATACCGGGAATTGCTTATGGCATGGCGGCGGGGACCGTGCGCAACGATAAGGATGTGGTCAAGGGGATGTCCACAGCGATGAGTGCCATGGGCTACTACATCGTGCTGTCGTTTGTGGCGGCACAGTTTATTGCCTACTTTAGCTGGAGTAACCTGGGGGTTATCGTTGCGGTGAATGGAGCAAATTTGCTAGAAGCTAGCGGCTTTACAGGCATTGCGCTGCTGTTAAGCTTTGTACTGCTGAGTGCGTTTATCAACCTCTTCATCGGTTCAGCGTCGGCGCAGTGGGCGATTATGGCTCCCATTTTTGTACCGATGCTGATGCTATTGGGCTATACTCCGGAACTGACGCAACTGGTGTTTCGCATTGGCGACTCGACGAGTAATATCATTACGCCGCTGATGGTCTATTTTCCTTTGATTGTGGCGTTTGGGCAGCGGTTTGATAAAAATCTCAAGATTGGCACGTTGATTGCGACCATGTTGCCCTATTCGGTGGCGTTCCTGATGAGCTGGTCTCTGTTTTTTGCCCTCTGGTTTCTGTTGGGGTTGCCGCTGGGTCCAGGGGCTGGGATTCAGCTGCTGTAAGGTTGCTGGGCGGTGGCATGGTGAGGGCGATCGTCATGCTTCTATTGTACTGAGGGGTTAGAGGGGCGATCGCTGGGCGGATGCCGAAGCCGCTTGGCAATGTTGCTACTGGGGCGAGAATCTTTCTGGGACGCTTCGCGACATCCTGTACGTTGCTTTGCGGTCTAACGGGGCTATTCTACTGCTGGCGCTTATGAATAAAATTGCTCATACTCGTCATGATTGCCGATCCAAAACCATGTCACGGTGTCACCTTCCAAGACTCCAAGAGCACGATAGCTGCGCGTCACTCGTACAGACCAAATGCCCTCCTCGCTGTTAATGCATTTGAAATGTAACGATGGATGAAATGGGTTCTCTGCCCACAATCGGTATGCCTTTCGCGCCCGCTCTCTTACAGAACTACCCAATTTTCGATACCCCGACCAAAAAGAGGGTAGTGTTGCAGACTTCATAGTTGCTCGTAGTCCATCGGCACCGACTGCCCTGCTGCAATTTCCTGCTTGGCTTTACGAGCTGCCGCGACTAGACTACCCTGGGTCTGTTGGAATAAGTTATCCCAACGCTTCTCATCTTCCAAATCTGCAATGTAGTCTCGGATATGTTCTACAACTTTTTCCTGCAACTCATCGGGCAAGGATTCAACCATCTTCACGATTGTGACAATAGTAGTAGAAGACATAATTTTTTCTTGACATAGTAGTTTGCTGCTTCTATTTGCAGTCTAGCATTGAGCAGCTATAACAAAGCTAGACAACAAATCTTTTTCTGGTTCTGCTTCTGTGGATGCAGGGACAACCGCCGCGCTGACGGGGATCGATCGTGATTCGTTCGAGTAGAGCTGTCATTGAGTGCGACTTCGCAACCATTTTTACGATGGTATTAATTCGGCGGGTTCGCGTTGATCGAGCGGAGTGAGAATCCTTCCGGTACGCTTCGCGATCGCCCGCGCACTACTTGAACAATCCAAACAGGCAGATTCATCGGGGTGGGGGCGATCGCCGCAAACTCGTCTGGAGTGACGCGAAGTGTAAGGTCGCTGGGCGGTTGCATGATGGGGGCGATCGCTGTTGCCAGCCTCTTTGACCTTGCGGATACTTCGGGGTTGGCTTCTATTGTATTGGGGGGTTGGAGTGGCGATCGCTGGGCGGATGCCTAAGCTGCTTGGCGAGGTTGCGCGGTTATTTGCGTGCTGCTTTGCCGTCTAACGCAAAGCGCACCGGTGGCCTTTACAAAGAGAAACGACGTAAAGGCCATCCGTGTGCCGCGTTTTGTTAAATAACCTGCCTCAGCTTTGTCATAATCGGGTCAAAATGCTGCCTAGAGTTCCTTGCTCTCGTTATATGGGCACCTGTTAAACCATCCCTTGAAGTGCAGTCAAAGACTGGCTTTCGTGCTTCTAAGGAATAAGGAACCAAGCTATGAAGGTTTGGAATACGGCCAAGTTTCCATTCATTGTCAGTCCAATGATGAACTTGGCCAATTGGGTCAAGTTTATCAACGATGTTGTCTTTCACCGCTTGCTCAACCCTGCTCCCGAAAATTGACCAACCTCGAGTCATGCCATCTTGGTTTTGACGTACATTGTGCTGCTGCATTACATATCCAAGAAACGTCGGCTTACCAGCAGGAAGCGCTAACCCTTGACCTTTCCAAGAACTGTTGCATTGATACCATTCACCTGCCCAGTTAACTAGCTTATTTCCTAGATTTTCCGTACCTCTGATTGAGAACAAATCGGGAGACATCGGCACAATAAAATAGTCACTTGCAGCCAAAATTGCACGATTTAGTGCTCCAAGATTTGGCCCAAGATCTAACAGAATTACATCAGCATCGACCTTCCCACCACACCATTTCACATACCTGTATATCGCAGATTGGACTCGTAGCGCAGGTTCAGCACCACCTTTAGCAGAGCTCCAAGTATCACCCAGCACGTCCTCATAACTACTCAGCAAAATGTCACCCGGAATCAAGTAAAGTTTCGGATACAAACTGCTTACTTTGGAAGGGCCTCTTTGGCGGATATCCCCCAGACCCTGATAAACCCGCTCAATAGCGTTCCAAATACTATTTCCTCGATCCAGCTTCCAGCTTTTTTCAAGCTCTGACTCCGAGATGCAGTAAGAGGATAAATTGCATTGACTATCTAAGTCTGCGATCAAAACAGTCTTCCCCTCTTTCTCAAGAAGGTGGGCAATATGGTACATGTAGGTGGTTTTACCGACCCCACCTTTATTGTTAAAAATACTAACTATCTTCATTTAATCTCCAATATTTAACAATTTATCAGACGGAAACTTTCCACATAATACCCCATATAAGCAGATTAGGCAGAAAAACTCTATCTAACGCCCCCCTGGGGGTGATTAAGTAGACGATTTCAGCATAATGTCCCCCTAAGGGTGATTAGGTGGACGATTTCAGTGTAACTACCATTTTGATCGAACGTCAAGGCTGCATTAGGATTAATTTAATACTTCCCAGCGCCAGCATTCCCAGACCATGCAACCTCCTCCCAAGAAGCTGCTAGATCGCGTGCGCGACGCGATCCAAGTCAAACACTACTCCTACCGTACCGAACAAACCTACCTTCAATGGATTCGCCGCTACATCCTCTTTCACAACAAGCGCCATCCCAATGAAATGGGAGTACCCGAAGCCGAAGCATTTTTGACCCAGTTGGCAGTACAAAATGGAGTAGCAGCAGCCACTCAAAATCAAGCACTTAGTGCAATACTCTTCTTGTACAAAGAGATATTAGGTCGCCCCTTAGAAGGAGTTGACGCTATCAGGGCTAAGCGTTCTCGGAGGCTCCCTACAGTTTTGACTGTCGAGGAAGCGCGGTTGGTGATTCATCAAATGTCAGGTGTTCATCGTCTCATTGTCCAACTGCTTTATGGCAGTGGCTTGCGACTGCGAGAGGCAATGCAATTACGCATCAAAGACTTGGATTTCACACAGCATCAGATTGTGGTGCAAGATACTAAAGGAAGACAGAGCCGGGTGTAGCCTTGTGATGTAGCGTTTGGGTTCTCGATCGCTCATTTTCAACTCCCAGAATCTTTACTTCTTTGCAATAGCTCTACGGTGTACTTACCTTGCTCTTGAATTGTTTCTCTTGCGACTTCCAGAGCCCTTCCATAGAACTGCTCAACGCTCTCCAACTGTCCGATTAAATCTTCAATTATCTTCCGTTTTCGATTGTTCGAGCGCTCCAGGCTGCCAATTTCATAACCTTTATAGCGGTTTCAGAAACGTAAGCATTCAGGTGGGGGGGCTTGACAAGCGGGAAGAAAGGAGTGGGCTAGAGCCATGAAGAGCCGACTGCCGAAAATTCCCAAAGACTGAGAAACGCTAGAAAAGCGGACCAAATCAGTTCTAGTGGAGATAGTGCTGCAACAGCAAGCAGTGCTCGAAGAACTCGTAGCGGAAGTCGAACGGCTCAAAGCATTGATAGACAAGGATAGCCAGATCTCCTCCAAGCCTCCCTCAAGCGACCTCATTCGGCATTCGGAGAAAGTCAAAGAGAAAGCGGAGTCCGAGCCATCAAAGCGAAAACCGGGAGGGCAACCGGGACACCCCGGAATTTGGGCGTTTCCTAAACCCGCGTAGCTGGCAATGCTCTCTATCGAGCCTCAAATCTGTCATCAGTGCGGCGGAAACCACTTTCAAGCCAGTGCCGCCACCATAAGCCGCTCAGCCGTGGCTCAAGACCAGCTTGCGGGGTAGCTTTAACAACTCATGGTTGTTCACGCCGCTATCTGCGGTCAATGCGGAGTCCGAGTCGCTGGAGAATTACCCGAAGGCGTTATCCCCGGACAAGACCTATCAGCGAAGCTACAAGGATTGTTAACCTGGCTGGGACACTACGGGCATCTCTCCTACGCCAAACAACAGGAGTGGTTGTGGGAGTTCGCTCAAATCTACGTGGGGACAGGAACCCTAGAAGCCACCAGTCGGCGAGTCGCCGAGGCAACGCTTCAACCCGTTGAAGCCTTAAGAGAGTGGAGCCGTCCTAGAAGGACGGGGTTTTAGACCCAAAATTTTCGATAATAGCGCCCTGGGTACCCACAAGCAGGTTATGTTCTGGTAGGCTCACCAGTAGTTCCACGATATCGAAGGGTTCTGGGTTCATGATAGCTGTCTTTTGAGGTAGGCGGTGAATTGGCGGGGGAGAGGATCGTGACGGAGAACAATCCCCCCAACTCACTCAGCGGCGGATTGACGCATTAACGTTTCCCCAGTACGTAGACTTTGCCCCGCCAACATGGCCCCGCCAAAACCATTATCGATATTCACTACCCCAATTCCCGTCGCACAGGAGTTTAACATCGTCAGGAGGGGGGTGAGACCACCAAAACTGGCCCCGTAGCCGATGCTGGATGGGGAGCGGGTTAGGGGCGATCGCACAAATGCGGGCCTGGGGATAGTAGCGGACATCTCGCAGGCGATCGCTCCCCCGTTAATCGCGAACTTGGTCCAGCCAAGTCATGAGGAACCAACTCGCTTTGGAGGGGTTATTTGCGGCGGATGGCGACACCGTGGGTATCACTATGTTCCCCGCCTTGATAATCATGACCTCCCGCAATAGGCGCGATCGCCCCATCAATGACATTAGAACTGCGCAGGACCGAGACCAAGCGGCCTGATGCCCCATTCTCCATCAGTTCAACTACCCCAACGCCCGGACAACTCCCTTGAGAGGAATGA
This sequence comes from Sodalinema gerasimenkoae IPPAS B-353, assembly GCF_009846485.1. Classification (GTDB taxonomy): domain Bacteria; phylum Cyanobacteriota; class Cyanobacteriia; order Cyanobacteriales; family Geitlerinemataceae; genus Sodalinema; species Sodalinema gerasimenkoae. Next base: position 4,511,545 of record NZ_ML776472.1, on the reverse strand, counting down.
CCCACGGAAACGGGAAGCGGTCCGCGCAAGGCGATAAACAGATACTTGCCATCTGGACTCACCTCTATTAAATCCGGAGCCGGATCGTTGGTGGGCAAGTCAGAATCATCGGTAACTGAAGCAGCCGCACAAGCACCGACACCAGTCCCTTGCCCATCGGCTGAGGTAAGGTCATACTGAGTCCGTTCTAAGGTTTGGCTGTTAAACACCTGCATCTGATTCTGAATCCGGTCCGTGGTATGGATATAGGTGCCAGACACCGTGGCAATCATGCCATGACTATCATGACGAGTGGTCATACCGGGGAATTGTCCCGTAGTATTCTCCGCCTCGCCACTGGTATTGCCATTAGTTGCCGTATTGTTGGGGTCTTTATACACCAACACCGGGGCGGGACTGTTGGCAGGATTCGGACCGTTCGTGAACGCCTGATCCTCCAGGGTATAGACGGTAAAGGTGGATTGGGTAGCTCCCGCATCAGACGCAGACACCCCAGCATTTAACCAGATATTGCCGTCGGCTTCGACTCCCCCGCAACCGGCACCATTAATGACTTCTGAGCCATATTCCCCAATGAGACTCATGGGAGTGGTTGTAGTATCGGCAACTAATAGACCCCCTCCGGCGAGGGTAATGTAGGCATGATCTAAGCTAGAGATAATCGGGCAAATAATCAGGTTATTGGCTCGTCCCCCCTGGCTGGCATCGTTGTCAGCGGCACAGCCGTTTTCTTTACAGTCCCCACTGGGGGTTAGATCAGCTAAGGCGTTGGGGTCATAGTCGCCCGCGACTTGCCCCACTAAATCATGATTGTGGGCGTTTTTGCCGCGATAGACTTTGGCGGATTCGAGGACTTCCATGCCTTTGCCAACACCTAACGAGGCGGTTTTGTTATAAATCGCATCAATAATTTGGTCCTGTTGATTGCGGACAATATCAATGCGTTCTAACACTTTTCCATGTAAGTTAGCGACGAATAGGGCGCTGCCGTCGGAGTTCCAAAAAGACATATGCACAGAACGTTCTGGGCCACTTCCATTGGTCGCAGTGGCTCGAAATAGGGCGATCGCCTCTTTGGTTTCTCCATCGAGAATCCCCACATAACCGCCCCCTGGCGTGAATAAATTCACATTGAGATATTTATGTTGGGGGTCAGTTAACATCCCATGTAAACGACCCAGACCCGGTAAGTCCCCTAGGGTTTTCCCTGTGGGGCGGTTTTCGTCGTATTCAGCCAAGTTGGGCGGGAAAACAACCTTGACATCACAAGGGCCATCTCCGGGGCGATTTTGGCCATCACAGCCCAGCGGTTGAGCCGGAATGCCGGATTCAATTTGCTGTTCTAGGTCCTGACTGTCCCAAATCCAAATCAATCCCCCTTCCACGCCTAAACTGTCCAGACCTGGGACTGAGTTAGACTGGTCAGACCCCCAGATTTCATAAGAGGTATCATGGGGGGCAACGGCTTGAGACACCGTCACTTGAGAGATACTGAATAGGGTGGTTGCGACCCCGATTAACACCAAATTTATCGGTTTTCGCAACCATTTCATGAGAGTGAGCATTGGTGGTTGTGCAGAAATAGTCTAAATCACTCTAGCCGAAAATGGACTCTATGGAAATCATGCCCAGAAAACAATGTTCAGGGTGACGCTGGTTTGCTTGATGGATATGATCGGTGTGTCTCTATAGCGATTCTCCTCTGGAGACGCTTCGCGATCGCAGAGGGGAAAGATGGCAATGATTCAGACAATCCCGGACAACTAGGTGACATTAAAGACCCTAAATGGACGTAAATGATGGCAATTTTGACTTTTCAGGGGGGGGATTTCTCTGGGGGTGCAGCCGTGGGGATTATCATCACCGGCACTCTAGAGTTCTTCAACCGTTAATCCGATGTCGCTGGCAATTTGCCGCAGCAGTCTGGGAGAAATGTCACGCCCTTTATGAAACGGAACAGTTGTTCCCCGCCCATCCTCATGACGAAACTGCTTGTGTGAACCCTTTTGACGAACTTCTACAAAACCGAGATCTTCGAGAAGACGTACAACCTCTTGCGGCTTGAGGACGGGAAGATTACTCATCGCTTACTGCACCACAATCTGCTGTGTGCCAATAAACTCCGTCTCAAACAAGACCTCCTCATCTTCCAAGAGCATCTCAATGACTTCACGAAGATTCTCCTGCAACTCGTCCAAGGTTTCACCCTGGGAATGCGCTCCCGGAAATCCCGGAACATACCCCACATAGAGGCGAGTTTCAGAATCTCGCTCAACAATGGCTGTAAACGTCTTCATAAGATCGTGGTGTGACTGGACTGATCCCATGTTAGGCTGGCTCAGCCCGATCGCCCCCCGATCGCCCCATACCATCCCCCAGCTTAGCCCGGACGCACAATCACCACCCCAAATGCCTCAGGAGAGAGGTAGGTTTGGGCGGCTTCCCGTAAATCCTCAGGAGTGAGCGATCGCACCGCTTCGGGATAACTCAACGCCGGTTCCACATCCCCCACCAACGCCTGAAAATAGCCATATAAATTAGCCCGATCGCTCGGCCGTTCACTGCCAAACACAAAGCGATTCGCCACCTGCTTACGAATCCGCTCCATCTCCGACTCCGACACCAACTCCTCCCGTAAACGGCGCACTTGAGCAATAATCGCCGCTTCCACCTCGTCGAGATGGACTTCGGCCAACTGTCCACCCACCTGAAACAATCCCTGGAGGCGATAACTGAGATTTCCTGCCCCCACCTGAGACACTAACCCTCGTTCCTCCCGTAACTCCCGCACCAAACGTCCAGTCCGTCCCTGGCCTAAAATACTCGCCAACACATCCAGCGCATAGGTTTTCTCCAGTTGCGCCAACCCCGGAACCCGCCATAACAAACTCAACCGGGCCTGTTGTAACGTCGGATCGGTATACTCGCGGCGCACCACCTCAGAAAATCCCAACTCCGGCGCGGGGAACGATCGCGGCGGCAACGGACAGGCGATCGCCAAATCATCCTCAGACACCATCGCAAAGGCATTCGCCACTGTTGCCACCAACTCCTCCACCGGCAGATTTCCCACCGCCACCGCTGTCAGAGATTCCGGGCGATACCAACTGCGGTGAAAATTCCGCATTTGCTCAGGATGTAACCCTGACACAATCTCCGTCGATCCCAACACCGGACGACGATAGGGCAACTCGGCAAAGGCCAACTCGATCGCCCGCTGATAATTGCGACGATGGGGATTATCATCAGAACGGCGAATCTCCTCCAACACCACCTGACGCTCCCGCTCAAAGGCCTTGTCCGCAATCTGGGGATTCAACACCACATCGAGTTGTAACGGCGTTAAACGGGCAAAATCTTGCGGCGCACAGGTGAGATAAAACTGAGTATAATCCTGACTCGTCGCAGCGTTGATAACGGCTCCCCGCGCCTCGATCCGACGCTCAAACTCCCCCATCTTCAGGCGCTCGCTGCCCTTAAAAATCATGTGTTCAAGGAAGTGAGCTGTCCCCACCATCGTATCTGGCTCGATGGCTGAGCCAACATTGAACCATAAACTGAGATTCACCGCGTCAACCGGAACCTGCTCGGCAATGACCGTTAAGCCATTGGCAAACTGACGAATCGTTGGGGCATTGAGGGAAAAATTAGCGGGGCGACTGAGGAGAGTAGAAGTCATGAGCGCTTGAAGTGAACAATCGACAAGAGGTCGATACAGCGAGAGTTTGCACCACAAAACTGCAAACCCTCTTTTCCAGTTTAAGTTACTTTAAGTATTAAGAAAGGTAAACTTAGATAAAAATTTTCTCAATTGTCAAGATTCCATGAATAACTCGCCCAAACCCCAGGAAATTATCGTCATTGGTGCGGGCATTGGAGGACTCACCGCCGCCGCTCTTCTATCACATCGTGGCTACTCTGTCAAGGTGTTTGACTCGGCTATCGTGCCAGGGGGTTGTGCCTCCACCTTCAAACGGCGAGGCTTCACCTTCGACGTGGGGGCGACTCAAGTGGCTGGCCTAGAACCCGGAGGCATTCACCATCGCATCTTTAAGGAACTGCACATCCCCCTCCCAGCCGCAACCCCCTGCGATCCCGCCTGTGCCGTCTATCTCCCCGGAGAAACCGAACCCATCAACGTTTGGCGAGATCCCCTACGCTGGCGAGAGGAACAACAACGGCAATTTCCCGGTAGCGAGCCATTCTGGCAACTGATGAGAACCCTATTTCGCGCCAGTTGGGCCTTTCAGGGACGCGATCCCGTCCTTCCCCCCCGCAACCTCTGGGATATCAGCCGCTTACTGGGGGCCGTTCGCCCCGGAACCCTGGTGACCGTTCCCTTTACCTTTTGGACCGTTGGCGATGCCCTACGCTGGTTTAGTCTTGAGGGCGATCGCCGCCTCCGCACCTTCCTAGACCTCCAACTGAAACTCTACTCCCAAGTCGAGGCCGAAGACACCGCCCTCCTCTATGCCGCCACTGCCCTCGGCGTCTCCCAAACCCCCCAGGGACTCTATCACCTAGAGGGGAGTATGCAGGTGTTGAGCGATCGCCTCCAACAAGCCCTAGAACGCGATGGCGGGACTCTCCAGATGGGTCATCGCGTCGAAGCCATCCATACCCACAACAACCAAGTCACTGGCGTCACCGTCCGTCACCTGAAAACCGAGGAAACCTGGACTGAACCCGCCGATATCGTCATCGCCAACGTCACCGTGCAGAACCTCGTCCAACTCCTCGACAATCCCCCCTCCGGCTACCGTCGCCGCGTTGATAAACTGCCCCCCGCCTCCGGGGCCTTTGTCATTTATCTAGGGGTTGACGAGGCCGCCATCCCCCCCGATTGTCCGCCCCATCTGCAATTCTTCTATGACGGCGAGGGGGAAATCGCCGAGAATAACTCCCTCTTTGTCTCCGTCAGTCGTCCCGGCGATGGTCGGGCCCCCGAAGGACAGGCTACCCTAATCGCCTCCACCTTTACCGATGTGCAGCAATGGTGGAACAGCGATGATTACGACCAGCTTAAAGACCACTATACCCAGGAGGCGATCGCCCGTCTAAGCAGCTATTTCGATCTCTCCCCCCATCACCTCATCCATATCGAAGCCGCCACCCCGCGCACCTTTGCCCACTTTACCGGCCGTGATGCCGGCGTCGTCGGCGGCATTGGCCAGCGAGTCAGTACCTTTGGCCCCTTTGGCTTCGCCAACCGCACCCCCACAGGCAACCTCTGGCTGGTGGGCGATTGCACCCATCCCGGCGAAGGAACCGCCGGTGTCAGCTACTCAGCCCTCACCGCCGTGCGCCAAATTGAGGCAAAATTTTGCTAAAAATTTCAGAATTGGCAAACCTCGCTAAGATACTACAATGCCATTTATTTTCACCCGCCTCCGTCCATGACCGTTGCGCGAACCATCTGTTTAGGCTTCCTCAGTGTCATCACCATTGGAACCATATTATTAATGTTTCCCCTATCCCTCACTGACGGGAGTTGGAATTCCCTGGTAACTGCCCTATTTACTGCCACCTCAGCAACCTGTGTCACCGGCTTAATTGTGGTGGATACCGGCAGCTATTATTCCTTCTGGGGGCAATTAATTATCCTGACATTGATTCAGGTCGGGGGCTTGGGATATATGACCGCCAACACCTTCCTCCTGATTTTACTAGGTCGTCGTTCTAAGGTTCGTTATCGTATTGCTCTACAAGACTCCCTTGATTCAGCCGGTTTATCCAGTGTATCGCAACTCCTTAAGTCTATTGTCGGATTGACAATTATTTTAGAACTGACTGGCATCTTTGGCTTGATGACCATTTTTGTACCCGAATCGGGTTGGAGAACAGGAATTTGGCAGTCCATTTTTCATAGTATTAGCGCCTTTAATAATGCTGGATTTAGTTTGTTTGAAGACAGTCTAATGGGCTATGCTAATGTAGCTCGAATGACTTGGATCATTAGCCCTTTGATTATTTTAGGGGGAATCGGCTATCAGGTGATGATGGAAGCTTTTTTTGCGCTGCAAAGTAAACTCAAGAAAAGTTCAAAACGATTCCGCTTTTCCCTCCATGTTAAAATTGTTACCAGTACCACTCTGATGTTGCTTATTGTTGGATTTTTTGGATTTTTTGTGAGTGAGTTATACAATCCAAATACCTTACTTGGCTTATCTTGGCCTAATAAACTTCTCGCGGCTTGGTTTCAATCTGTGACCATTCGAACCGCAGGATTTAATAGTATTGATGTTGGAGGAATGACCACAGCTGGATTATTTTTAACCATTGCTTTGATGTTTATTGGCGCTAGCCCCGGAAGTACGGGTGGAGGTATTAAAACGACGACGTTTCGAGTGTTGATTACTTGTACAAAATCGGTCTTGCAAGGGCGAGAAAATGCTGTTATTTACGAACGTCGTATTCCCATCGAACTGATTATGAAAGCTGTTGCCGTTGCAGTAGGCTCCATATCAGTTGTGACGCTTTCAACAATAATACTGGCTATCTCGGAACCAAACTTAGAGTTTATTGGTATTTTCTTTGAAACCATATCGGCTTTTGCAACAGTCGGCTTGTCAACCGGTATTACCAGTCAGTTTTCTATATTTGGAGCTTTAGTGATCACTCTCTTAATGTATGCTGGACGGGTCGGAATTCTGATTTTGATGGCGGCCCTACTTGGGGACCCCAAACCCAGCGCCCTTGAGTATCCTGATGAAGATTTGCTGGTGGGATAACGAGGACAACCCCAAGAGATTGCCCCTAGGTTAGTAAAATCCCAAAGGATTGCCCCTACAAGGCGAGTGTTATAGAATTAGACTTCAACGGGTTAGACCTCATTTGCTTGATTTTCATTTACCTTGATTTACATAATTCCTTTATTCCCGTTACGGACTAGCAACCATGAACCTATCCTCATTTAATTTTTTGAAAAGTTGGCATCCGGACAATAATAAGCAATTTGCTGTAATTGGCTTAGGGCGCTTTGGGCGTGCCGTGTGTGCGACCTTGCATGAGAATCGCTACGAGGTTTTGGCGGTAGATCGCGATGAAAAGTTAGTGAATTTAGCCCTGAACGATCGCATCGCCGACCATGTTCTCTGCCTAGACACCACCGAACCCTCTGCCCTGAAAGAAGCAGGTCTATTTGAGTTTGATATTGTTATTGTGGCCATTGGAAATTTCCTGGCCGAAAGCATTATTACAACCTTGAACCTCAAAGAAGGTGGTGTTAAACACGTGGTCACCAAAGCCTCTTCTGAGGTTCACCAGAAACTGCTAAAAAAAGTCGGGGCCGATCGCGTCGTCTTCCCGGAACGAGAGATGGGATGCGCCTTGGCCCGCGCCCTCACCCGTCCCAGAATCTTGGAACAGTTTGAACTAGACCCGAACCACAGTATTGTGGAAATCGTCGTTCCTGACAAATTTGAGGGCAAAACTCTCTCCGAATTGGACTTACGTAAGTCCCATGGGATCAGTGTTTTGGCAGTGGGAAAAGATGACGGATTTGAGATTAACCCCAGTCCCCAAGCTAAACTCAAAAAAGGTTTGGCCATGGTGGTAATTGGCTCAAATCGGGACCTTGATCAACTGCCCCTATAGCCGAGACTCGCGAATTATGATTCAATTCAAAACGGACTCCATTGAAAGGCGAGGCTTCAGTGATAGCATCTCCCCGTGGGTTTTAATGACCTGGACTCGCAATCATATCGAAATTATATCGCAATCATATTGCAATCATACAGTGGCTAGAGAGCCAGACAGGAGACGATGACGAGCATTTCTTGGGGCTATTGGGGCGCGATCGCAGCTTGGGGATTCGGCGCAATCCTCTGGGTTGAAGTGGTGCGGGATCTTTATCATGCCCTGGCCCATGTTTGGACCCCCCTGGGGCGACTCCATAATTGGCATCATCGGGTATTTCGCCCCGATCTGACTCCCAACAGTGCATTAATTTACCGTCAGGCCCAGTGGTACAACGATGTTCCCGAAGCCTGTGTGATGATTGCCTTGAGTGTTCCCTTCTGGGGGTTAGCCCAAATCATCACCCCTGCGTTAGCCTGGGGATGCGTTCTGGGAAGCCTCTATGCAGCGGTTTTCCTCCTGGCGGCCATGGCCCGGGGGATGGGGTGGAACTGGGCCCATCAGGTCAGTGATATGACCCATTTACCGGGGCCGTTTCTCAATCCTCCTTCCCGTTGGTGGGTGAATCGTCCCTACCATTGGCGCCATCACTTTGAGAATCAGAACGCTTATTTTTGCAGTACATTAACCTTGGTGGATCAGGTTATGGGAACAGCACTCTCCCTTAAAGGCAAAACTATCGCTGTCACTGGGGCCTCAGGAACTCTCGGTCAAGCCTTGCTACAGCAGTTGCAGGCCCAAGGGGCGAAGGTGGTGGCCCTAACGTCGCGCGATCAGCCTATCTATCTCGATAATGCAGACGATCCAATTCCTACTCTACAATGGCAGGTGGGGCAGGAAGCCGCCCTACAACAGGAGTTACAGGGGATCGACATCCTGATTATCAATCATGGCGTTAATGTTCATGGCGATCGCAGCCCCGAGGCTATTGAACAGTCTTATCAAGTCAACGCCTTCTCCGCATTGCGGTTGATGGAACAGTTTTTAAAGACCGTTGAGAGCGATCGCGATCGCGTCCGTAAAGAACTGTGGGTGAATACCTCAGAAGCAGAAGTCAACCCCGCCTTCAGTCCCCTCTACGAACTGAGTAAACGCACCCTCGGGGATTTCGTGACCCTGCGTCGCCTCGATTCTCCTTGCATTATCCGCAAACTCATTTTGGGGCCCTTTAAGAGCAACCTCAATCCCGTGGGTGTCATGTCCGGCGATCGCGTAGCCGCCAAAATCGTCAAACTCGCTCAGCGGGATGTCCGCAATATCATCGTCACCATCAATCCAGTGACCTGGGTCCTTCATCCCCCCAAGGAATTGATGGTTTCCCTCTATTTCCGTTGGCTCACTCGGCCCTACCCAGTTGAGGAAACTTGTGCTAACCAGGATGTATCTAACCGGTCTTCAGACCCATCCTCCCCTCCTCAATGACCTACCATGCTTTCTAACCCCTCTTCTCTCTCAAGCCTTGATGTCCCTTCCTTCGATGTCTCCGTGGTCGTCCCCATCTACAACGAAGTCGAGAGTGTAGGACATTTGGTTGAGGCGATCGCCACCATCATGGAGGGGACGGAGTTCTCCTATAACATCATTCTCGTAGATGATGGCTCAACCGATGGAACCCGCGATCGCCTACGGGAGTTAGTTGGGGAGTATAAGCAACTCAAAGTCATTTTCCTGCGGCGTAACTATGGCCAAACCGCCGCCATGGCCGCCGGGTTCCAGGAAGCCGACGGAGGCATCATCGTTACCCTCGATGGTGACCTACAAAATGACCCCAAAGATATCCCCTATCTCGTCTCCACCCTGGACGAGGGCTATGATCTCGTCAGTGGTTGGCGAAAAAACCGCCAAGATGCGGCCCTGACTCGCCTGTTGCCCTCAAAAATTGCCAACTGGCTTATCGGCCGCGTCACCGGCGTTGACCTTCATGATTATGGCTGTTCCCTAAAAGCCTACCGCCGCGAAATTGTCGCCGACATGAACCTCTACGGAGAACTCCACCGCTTCTTACCGGCCCTGGCCTTCATCGAAGGGGCCCGCATCGCCGAAGTTCCCGTGAGCCACCATTCCCGGCAATTTGGCACCAGTAAATATGGCTTAGGGCGCACCTTTCGCGTGTTAATGGATCTGTTGACGGTGTTTTTCCTCAAGAAATTTCTCACCCGTCCCATGCACGTCTTTGGCGGCTTGGGGATTCTCTCCATTGTCTCGGGGGTCATTTTAGGCATCTATCTAACGGGGCTGAAACTTTTGGCAGGAGCCAATATCGGCGATCGCCCCCTGCTGATGTTGGCCGTTTTTCTGTTGATTGCTGGAGTGCAATTGTTTAGCTTTGGCCTCCTCGGCGAGTTGTTGATGCGGACCTATCACGAGTCCCAACATCGTCCCATCTATCGCATCCGAGAAATTCTGGCCCAGTCCTCCGCGAACCGATCCGACGACGGGAGTACGGTTTCTACGAATTAGCACTCCCCCCGCTAGAGTGCTAAGTTTAGGTGTTGGAGTTGCTAGACTATACAGATCATTCATGGCCAAAATTATTTCCTTCGATGAAGACTCACGGCGGTCTCTAGAGCGGGGGGTTAACGCCCTCGCCGATGCCGTCCGCATTACCCTAGGCCCTAAAGGTCGTAACGTTGTCCTAGAAAAGAAATTCGGGGCGCCAGATATTGTCAATGACGGGATCACCATCGCCAAAGATGTGGAACTCGAAGATCCCCTAGAGAATGCCGGGGCCAAGTTAATCCGCGAAGTGGCCTCGCAAACCAAGGATCTGGCTGGAGATGGAACCACCACCGCAACGGTTCTGGCCCAAGCCATGATTCGTGAAGGCTTAAAAAATGTTGCCGCTGGCGCTAACCCCGTCGCCCTCAGACGAGGGATTGAGAAGTCCGTGGCTAAACTGATTCAGGAAATTGCAGCCGTTGCCAAGCCTGTCGAAGGAACGGCGATCGAACAAGTGGCGACCGTCTCGGCGGGCAATGACAGCGAAGTGGGCGAAATGATCGCCAAAGCCATGGATAAGGTGACCAAAGACGGGGTGATTACCGTTGAGGAGTCCAAATCCCTGGCAACGGAACTCGAAGTGGTCGAAGGGATGCAAATCGATCGCGGCTATCTCTCCCCTTACTTTGTCACCGATGCTGAGCGGCAAACGGTGGAGTATGATGGCGCCTATGTCCTGATTACTGACAAGAAAATTAGCTCCATTCAAGAGATTGTTGGGGTGTTAGAGAAAGTCTCCCAACAGTCGGCCTCCTTACTCATCATCGCTGAAGATGTTGAAGGCGAAGCCCTGGCGACCCTCGTGGTCAACAAAGCTCGTGGTGTCCTCAATGTCGCTGCCGTTAAGGCTCCTGGCTTTGGCGATCGCCGTAAGCAGATGTTACAAGACATCGCCACCCTCACCGGTGGACAGGTCATCTCCGAAGATGTGGGACTAAGTCTTGACACGGTGACCCTAGATATGTTAGGGAAAGCCCGCAAGGTCAACATCAGCAAAGACAACACCACCCTGCTCTCGGAAGACGATCCCCGGCAAAAATCCGACGTTCAAAAACGGATTGCCCAACTGCGTCAGGAACTCGAGCGAACTGACTCCGACTACGATCGCGAAAAACTGCAAGAGCGCATCGCTAAATTAGCCGGTGGTGTGGCAGTTATCAAAGTTGGTGCCGCCACGGAAACAGAACTCCGTAGCCGCAAACTCCGCATCGAAGATGCCCTCAACGCCACCAAAGCTGCGGTGGATGAAGGCATCGTCCCCGGCGGTGGAACTACCCTGATTCACCTGGCCAAAGTGCTCAGTGAGTTCAAATCTAGCCTCCAAGGTGAAGAACAACTCGGGGCTGAAATTGTCCTCAAGGCCCTAGAAGCTCCTTTGAGCCAAATCGTAGACAACGCCGGTGGTGAAGGTGCTGTTGTGGTTGAGAAAGTGCGCGAAAGCGAGTTCAACATCGGCTACAACGCCATCAGCGGCAAGTATGAAGACCTCATCACCGCTGGAATTATCGATCCCGCGAAGGTGGTGCGTTCGGCTCTGCAAAATGCCGGTTCCATCGCTGGGATGATCCTAACCACGGAAGCCCTGGTGGTTGAGAAACCCGAGAAAGCTGGTCCTGAAGCCGACATGGGCGGCATGGGCGGCATGGGCGGCATGGGCGGCATGGGCATGGGCGGCATGGGCATGGGTGGCATGGGCATGGGTGGGATGATGTAATCCCCAACCCAGAGACTCATGGCCCATCTCGGCCCGTAGGGTCGGTCTAGTTTGACCCTTACATTCACCCCTACAATGGAGGGAGGCGATTTTGCCTCCCTTTTTTGTTCGGATTTTGCCCGAAACTATTGGCAGTGCCATCCGAACTCGCGTACTCTGAACAGTAGCCTGGCATCAGCATTCCCTTAGCCCCCTGACTCCTTGGCTGTTGCCCCAGGCTACTCCATCATCAGGGCTTCTCAGCCTAGGTAGCTCCAGTTGGCCTCGGCTGCCCAACGACACTCAAGCCGCCATGTACGTCCCCACGAATTTAGACCTATTTCAGTCGTTCTTGGCCCACAGTCCCATTGCCATAGCGATGGTGGATGATCAGATGCGATATCTCTGTGTCAGCCGCCATTGGTGCCAACTCCTCGGCGGTGAGCCGGACGCCTTGGTGGGGCGATCGCACTATGAGCGCTATCCTTACAATGCGAAGCGCTGGCATAGCATTCATCACTATTGCTTGGAGCGCGATCGCGGTGGACGTTGGCAAGATTTACAATTCCACCCATCTGATGGCCGCACACGCCCCATCACCTGGAATATCAGTCCTTGGAAAACGCCTCACGGTGAGATCGGGGGGCTGATTCTCGTCTGTGAGGATATCAGTAAACCCAAACAGGCCCTTCAGGAACTACGTCGACAACGAACCGCCCTCAGTCTGCAATTGACGAAAGTGCAAGCGGAGTTAGAAAAGGCGCGTCAGGAACGCGATCGCATTGAAAATATCCGCAGCATGAGTCAGATCTCCATTAACCAGGCTGGGGATGCGGTGTTTTGGATTACGCGAGACGGGAAAATCTTTTATATCAACGATGCTGCCTGTCTCTCCCTCGGCTATACCCGAGAACAGTTGTTGATGATGACCATTCACGAGATTAACCCGGATTTGCCCCCGGAAATTTGGCCCGATTACTGGGATCAGATTCGTGAGTTCGGCTCCTTTACTCTAGAATCTCGCCATCGCACCAAGGACGGCAAGGTCTTCCCCGTGGAGATTACCATCAACTCCCTGGTCTACAACGACGAAGAATATACCTGCACCTTTGCCCGGGATATTAGTGAACGCAAACACGCCGAGGCAGAACTCTATCAAGCTACCCTGGCGGCTGAGGCGGCTAATGAGGCTAAAAGTTCTTTCCTCGCTAACATGAGCCACGAGTTACGCACTCCCCTCAATGCCATTATTGGCTATAGCGAAATTCTCCAAGAAGAATTTGAGGATATGGAACTCGAGGATGAGGAAATTCTCACCGACCTCAAGAGTATCACCACGGCGGGCCGCCATTTGCTGACCATTATTCAAGATATTCTCGACTTCTCCAAAATTGAAGCCGGGAAAATGGATCTCGATCCTCAGGTGTTTAATGTGGCGACCTTGGTGCAGGAGTTGGCCAGCACGGTTCAACCTCTGGTGGATAAGAATACCAACAGCATTCGCGTCGATTGTAGTCTCAATGTGGGGACGATGGATGCAGATCAGACGAAGGTTCGGCAAGTGCTGTTGAATTTGCTTAGCAATGCGGCGAAGTTCACCCACCAAGGCACGATTGTTTTAAGCGTGAATCGTCAGGAGTCCCCCTTTAGTATTATGTCTATGTCCGGGGACGAGGAGCTATCGGCTGAGATGGCCGACGAGATAGCCGATGAGATGGCCCAGGGCCAAGATCCCCCGGGGGGCGTCTCTCGGGAGTCTGTGGCCGCTGGGGAGCCGGGCTGGATTTGCTTCCGAGTCAGTGATACGGGAATTGGCATGACTCGTGAGCAGATTAATCATATCTTTCAGCCCTTTACTCAGGGAGATCAATCGACGACAAAACGCTATGGGGGGACAGGTTTAGGATTAGCGATTAGTCGTCGTTTTTGTCAGATGATGGGGGGCGATATTACCGTGGAAAGTGAACCGGGGGTTGGCTCGACCTTTATTGTGGATTTGCCGGCGGGCCAGGTGGCGGGATCGTTAACGATGGGCCAGGAGGGGAAACCGGTGAATATCAACCATCATCCCCGAGAGACGGCCAATTCTCAGGCGCGATCGCCCGAGGATGGGCCCCTGTTGGAGGAAACGGCGGAGTTGTTGGAGTTACCGGCGTTCTCCAATGTGAATCTCAAGGATTTTGAGCCGGAACCCCTGGCTTCGGCATCTCTAGAGGCCTTTGATGATGAGTTTGCGGAGGTTGATGTGGAGGATTGGTGGAGTTTAGAGGATGATGAGATGGAAGCCGCCACGCCTTCCCTACCGGTGCAGTCGTCCTCAGACTGGGGCGAGGCCCCTTGGGATGAAACCCAATGGGATGAGAGTATGTTTGGAGATGATGGTCAGGAGCAGGAGCCTCCCTTGGACGAGGAAACGGAGTTAGATTATTGGGAGTCGGAACCGTGACGGATTGGCAGCGTTTTTCTCTGGCTCGGGCCCGCCAAAGTTTGCGGCGATCGCTCGCTCGTAGTCGTCAACAGCAAGCAGGAGGGCGATCTCCTCGGGTACAGTCTCAGCGAGAGCAGTTAGAGCAAAGTTTACAGAAGTTGGAGAGTGGCTTGATTCGGGTGGCGGTGTTTGGGGCCGTCAGTCGGGGCAAGTCAGCGGTGTTGAATGCCTTACTCGGACAACGGGTGTTTGCGACGGGCCCCCTCAATGGGGTCACCCAATGGACGCGATCGGTGATGTGGCAGCTTCCCTCCCCCACGGGAACGATTCCGGTGGAGTTGATTGATACCCCCGGAATTGATGAGATTGCCGGGGGAGAACGGGCGATTATGGCGATGGATGTGGCTAAGCAGGCGGATTTGATTCTGTTTGTGGTGGCGGGGGATTTGACGCAGACGGAGTATTTGGCCTTATGTCAGTTGGGGGAATTGGGTAAACCGCTGCTGTTGGTGTTTAACAAGATGGATTTGTATCCTGAGTTGGATCAGGCGCAAATTTTGGCTCAGTTACGTCAGTTGGGCCGGGGGGAGCGGCTCCCGTTGGGCCTCGATGAGATTGCTTGTGTGGCGGCGGAACCTAATCCGCGACGGGTGCGCCATGAACGGGCCGATGGCCGGGTGGAGGAGGCCTGGGAAACGCCCACTCCTGATGTGAGGGCCTTAGAGGAGAAGTTGCGATCGCTCTTATCCTCTCAAGGGATGGCCTTGTTGGCGTTAAATGCTCTGGTGCAAGGACGAGAGGCGGAACGGGCGATCGCGCAGGCGAAGTTGGACGCTCGCAGTGAGGAGGCGGAGCAGTTGATTCGGGATTTTGCCCTCTATAAGGGGGCGATTGTGGCCTGTAATCCCCTGTTTGTGGTGGATGTGATTGGCGGAACCGTGGCGGATTTACTGTTAGTTCGCAGTCTTGCTCGTCTCTATCACCTGCCGATGACCAGTCATGAGGCAGGAAAACTCTTGCGAACAATTTTTGTCAGTGCTGGGGGATTACTCTTAGGGGAAACCCTCGGGAATGCTCTATTTGGAGGCGGCAAGTTAGGACTGCTGGCGGGGGGATTTCCGGGATTTTTGGGCATGGCCCTGAGTCAGGGGGCGATCGCCGCCTCGGGCAGTTATGTGGTGGGACAAGCGGCGAAAACCTATTTAGAGCAAGGCTGTACCTGGGGTGAGGCGGGGTCAGATACGGTGATTCGTGAGATTTTGAGTCAGTTGGGGGAGGAGGCAAGAGGCAATAGGCAATAGGCAATAGGCAATAGGGGAAAGGCGTAGGGGCGTACCCTTGTGGCACTGGTGTCAAGTTAAGGGGTGAGACCAGACCTGACGGGAGATAGCATCTTTCTTTCGTTGGCGCTTACGCCTAGCTTTAACCAGTCCGAAGGACTGGGCATATTGAACCAGAAAAGGAATGAGTTCATCATCCTCAACACGGCCCTGTTCCCGGGCGCGACTGAAAAAGTAAAGACTGCGGAAAACCATTTCCTGAGAAATGCGGTCAATGGGTTCATGTAAAGCCTCAGAGACCTGGGAACAGACGTCGGTAAGCACCGCATAGAAAATCCAGGTGGCATAAATCTGGATTTCAATGCCATTGGAGCCACCGACCCAGAGGTAAGCCAAACCTAACAAGCGTTTGGTCACGAGAAAGGCCTCCTCAATGCGCCAGCGTTGGCGATAAAGCTCGCTAACGTAGCGGGCGGACAAGACCTCGGGGTCAGTGACATTGGTCAAATAGCGGTAGATGGTTCCCTCCCAAGAGACGGACACCAGACGCACGGGATGGTGACAAGGATTAGAGCGGTATTGCCCTAAATCTATCAGTTCGTCACGAACGTAACGGTTTTGACCGAGTACCTTGAGATTCTTGTAAGCGGTTTTCTCCCGCAAGCGAGTCACAAAGAACTTGCCCGAATCGCTAAAGGCATCAAACCAAGGAAACTTAAAGAATCCCAGGTCAAACACCATTAAACCGCCCTTTGGCAGACGTTCGAGCAATGAGTCAGTCCAAAGCTTATCATTGGATTGGGCTTCAGGACTGTACCAGGCCGCCTGGGGGCGATGGTTGAAGGCATCGACCATCATCATCATCTTGCCGGCCAAGGGGGAGGTGGCTTTTTTGCCGCGATGACGATGCAGTTTCTTTTTTAAGGCTTCGAGGGTTGACCCGTCAGCTAGCCAAATGGCTGGGAACTTAGACCGCACCGGTCTCCAGAATGGCGAGACTTCCCCGGGCGCTGAGGATTGGTTCAAGCGCTCAATGACCTGCTCGAGCAAACTGGCAAACAGATGGGCCGGCAGGCTTTGTAATCTTTGGGATAGAGCCTGTTTACTGATGCGTTGAGCTTTCACCCAAAACAGTCCCTCCTGTTCTAGGGTTCGCAGCACTTCACTTAGCCCTGTCATTTGCCGGTAAACTAGGCTCAGGACAATCGCTGTCATCACCGGCAGGGTTAGAGTTCGCTCTCGTAACCGTCGTCCTTTGTTGCTTACGCTTTTGAGGGAGGCAAACGTTCCCGGACTTAACATCTCGAACAAGCGCTGCTCAATCGTCCGATTCACTGGTCCGGGCACTGAGCGATGTCGTCTGAAGTCCGGGTTTCCCGGTTTGTGATAGGTCTTCTTAGGCATCTTTTGTCCTGGCTAGCTAGTCCTTAGCCTATAAGCATTTTTCCCTTGGTCTCGGGTTGTTTACACTTTCTTGACTTTTCCACGATTTCCTTAACTTGACACCAGTGACCCTTGTGGTCGGTGAGCGATAGCCGAACCGTGGTCGCCCTCTTCGGGCTTGTGGTCACTCTCCTCCCCCAAAAAAGAAAAAACCGGGTCTATCCCGCTCCCGAGAGATAGACCCCGCGCACGCCCCCCAATGAGAGAGGAGAACACTGCCGGTTTAGAGGAGAACACTGAAATTCAGTATAGGATTGTTGATAATTTTTGTCAACACTATTGGTAAACTTTTTCAATAATCCTAGGCAAGGGGAGGTAGAGTGTCCCGGGGAGCATTCCTGGACAAACCCAGAGAACGAGTCGCCGGGGGGGCTGAGGGGGGTGGTTTCTCCTTAAAACTCTGGTTCTACCGGGACAATTTCGGTGTATTCATATTCATTGGGACTGCGACAGACGAGGGGATAACGCACTCCAAAGCGTTCGATCGCATCCTCATCACAGTCCGGTTTAGGGGAGTTGTAGCGTAGGACATATTCTCGGCCAATGCGATCGCCCATTTCCGTCTCCACCTCACCCCGCCATTGAGTTTTCGTCACCAACACCACCAACTGGTTAGCCAACTGAGGAATCGACTTCGCCACCTGACGGCGATACATCTCATCAAGACTCCCAAACGGAGAATCCATCACCACCGGATAAGTACTACTATTGGGAGCCACCAGCACTTGACGCTGACTCCAACTGCGAACCCCATCAATAATCCCGCCAATAAACGACAAACTCAGAATCTGATTTTCCCCCGTTGACGCCGCCACCACCTGATCTCGGCCCGCCGTGCGTTCAATCAGACTCAACTCGTAATTCTCATTCAAGATGGGGATATAGGGAGTAAACGAGATTTGGCGAAATAGAGCCTGGATACGTTCTTCGAGGGATTCCCGAAATCGCTGTTCAAAATTGGCTTGAATCTGTTGTAGCCGCTCCATCGCCTCCTGAACCGCCGCAATGCGCCGTTGTGCGAGCAATTGCTTGCGCTCATTCATCTGTTGCTGATCCACATCTTTCCCCAACTGGGTAATCTCCCGCTGGAGGTTGACTCGCTGCTGCTGATTGGCGCCTAATTCCTGATTTAATTCGCTGCTGCGTAATTCTAAATGATCCAGTTGCTGTTGCAGTTCCTGGATATCCTGATCAGGAAAACTGCGGAGTTGCTGTTTTACCGATTCTAACCCTTCGCCAAGGCTTGACAGCTCTCGACTGAGTTCAATCAGGGACTGCTGTTGCGCCTGGGTGGTTTGACAAAATTCTTGCGCTTGCGCGTCAATGTCATCCACTTGGGAACTGAGGCGAATGGCGGTTTCTTCGATATCAGCAATGGCGGCTTTTTCCGTCCATTGTTGTACATTCTCAAAGCCAGGGGAGCCAGGATGGAGTTCAGCACCACAAATACAGCGTTCTTGTTTGAGCAGTTGCTCAACAAAACTGCGTTGAATCCCCCGCCGCAGTTCTCCTGTCTCCTGACGTTGGGATAACCAGCCACGAAACTGTTGTGTCATCTCTCCCAAGAGGATGGTATATCCTTTCGTGGCGATCACATCGGCTAATCCGGCTCGCGTCTGTTGGATACGCTGCACAGTGTCTTGATGTTTTTCTTCTAGGGTGCTGCGTTGTAATTGTAGGTTTTCCGCTCCTTGAAGTTCCAGCAAGTGACGATTGAGGTCATGTTTTTGGCTGGCATACTGTTTTAACTCATCTTCGATTTGCTGATTGCGTTTTTCAAGTTGTTCAACTTTAGCTTCCCGCTCTTGTTTCTGTTTGATAAATTTTTTGGTTTGTGGGTTACCAATGCCTTTAAGATGATTTTCAATAGATTTACGGACTTCATTAAGATGACGCACCCCGCCACCAATTGCATTTATTCCTAATAAAGCTTTAGTTGCATCAGCCAGTTCTGACCGTTTATCATCTCGCATTAATTTTTCTATTCGTTCTCCATCAAAGAAGAAATAGCGATGAAGACTCTCAGGTAAAATACGGCCAATAATATCGTCGGCCAGTTCTTGGGGTAAAAACCAGCGTCCATCTTCCCGAGCATATTGTAAGTTTAAGAGACTATTCCCCGTTTCGACTCCTGATTCCGTGGCATAGGCGCGACAAGTGCGGCGGGCCCGATAGCGGATGGTTCCATGTTCAAAGTGAATTTCCACGAAACATTCGACGGGTTCTCGCAGGGGGGTTTCGGCGATCGCCCGTTTATTGACCAATTGGTCTTCAGCGGCAAATGCGGCACTAAATTTTTCATAGAGAACCCAGGTAAAGCCATTGGTGATGCTGGTTTTCCCTGAACCATTGTTGCCATGAAAGATGGTGGTATTTCGTTCCCCGCTGGCTAAAATGAGTCGGGGGGTTTTGCCGTAAAACTGACGGAAGTTACAAAACTGGATGGATAGAAGTTTCATAGCCAGACTCAACAAGCGAGAGCAATGAGGTAAGGGAACCGCGATGATTTCCTCATCCTACCATCGAGAGGCGGGTCAGTCAGCGACCCCCCCGAGTAGTGCGTGGCGGCATCAACCAGACAATGGTAGGGTGCGTCCCGGCATCGTTGCACTGTTGGATGGAGAGGACTATATCGAAACTTGCCGGAACGCACCATCCCCAGATCTGGGAACGCACCATCCCCGGATTTCCCAACAACCCCGAGCGGTGCGTGGCGGCATTTGTTAATTTGTCCTCTACGTTTCCACCGAATTTGAGCCGCCACACACCCTACCCTGGGAACTGGGATACAGTTTAAGTTCTATCATCAATTAACGCTATCTTAACACTTAAATAAATTGAATTTAAGGTTAGTCCTTTAAAAGTGTTACCTGAGGTCTATCACAAGAGTAATACCTTGCCTGGAAATGGGTAAGCGGGTGATATTTCAGCGACCTCGATGTTTTTCAGGAACCCAGACGATGACAACCACCCTTGAGTTTACCCGGCGACGACTTGCACCGGTAACAGCCGCGTTGAGTCTGTTGCTGGGGGCGTGCCAAGCTCCCAATGATGGCAGTAGTGCTGAGATGACTGGAGCGGGGGGAGCTTGCCCAGCCACTCTACGGTTCGCAGATACGGGAACCGAGGGATTAGAGGAACTCCAACGGGATTTTGCTGCCTTTAAGGCTGTCCTGGAAGAGGTCTTAGAGGTCGATGTAGAGTTTTTTGCGGTGAGCGATCGCACCGTGGCCGCCGCCGCCGTCTCATCAGGCCAAGTGGACATCATCCTCGCCGGGCCCTCGGAATATCTAGCCATTCGTGGCAACGCGGGGTTAGAGCCGATTTTGGCGATTGACAGACCCGGCTACAACGCCAACATTGTTGTTCTTAAAGACAGTGACATCCAATCCCCAGAAGACCTCAGAGGCAAACGCATTGCCCTCAAAGATGCTGGTTCGACCAGTGGTCATATTGGGCCGCTGGCCTTATTGCAGGAACTGGGATTAGACCCCAACCAAGATGTAGATGCCCAACTTCTAGGGGGAGCCAGAATCGAAGCCTTCGCCGCTGGAGATGTCGATGCCTTCGGTGCTGGGGCCAGTGATATTCGCCGCCTCAACGAACGCTATGGCGAGGATTTCTATCGCGTTCTCGTCGAGGGGCCCGAACTTCCCCGAGATGTGATTGGAACCGCACCTCATATTCCCGAATCCTGCAACGACGAAATCGAAGCACGACTCCTGGCTAACCAACGAGAGGTGTTAGACGCTTTGCTCGACTCGAGTCCCAAATATGGTGAATCGAGCCTCCATCCTAATGATGATGCCAACTATGACGGGATGCGAGCGGCCCATGAAGCCGCCGGGATTCCCTTTGACTAAATCCTTCCATCTCCACCTGTTCACTATCAATCCTCAATCGTGATTCCTCTTTCAATTCATGACGTCTCTCGGGTGTTCCCTGATGGAACTCGCGCCCTTGATGGGGTGAGTTTCACCATTAACCCCGGAGAAGGAACCATCCTCTTGGGGTCGAATGGTTCCGGGAAAACCACCCTCTTACGCTGTATCAACGGCTTGGAAGCCCCAACCTCGGGCCAAATCTATGTCGATAATATCGACGTGGTTGCAGCCAAACAACGGCGGGCCCATCACACCCTCAGACGGGTTCGTCGACAGGTGGGGATGGTCTTTCAGAAGTTCCATCTCATTGGCAATCTGGGGGTATTGCAAAATGTTTTGTTTGGTGGTCTTGGGCGAACCAATAATCCTTTCAACGTCTTTTCTGTTGCCGCATCCCGTCAGGAGCGATTGCGGGCCATGGCTTGTTTAGAGCGCGTCGGCTTAGCAGATTTAGCCAAACGGCGGGCGGATAGTCTGTCCGGGGGACAACAGCAACGGGTGGCGATCGCCCGGATGTTAATGCAAGACCCACAAGTGGTTCTCGCGGACGAACCCATCGCCAGTCTTGACCCCAAATCGGGACGCGAGGTAATGGACTTACTCTGGGAAATTGTCCGAGAACGCAATCTGACGGTTGTCTGTGCCTTGCACCAACTAGAAATCGCCAAAGAATACGGCGATCGCCTGGTGGGCCTGCGTCACGGCACTCTCGTGATGGACAGTCCCACTGCCGAGATGAATTCCGAGCGACTCCATCGACTGTATGAAGATATCAATCTTCCCAAACAACCGGTTCAAGACAAAATTAGCCTATCGTGACCTCTCCAACCTCAACTCCAACCTCCTTACAGGCAAAACTTCCCCCTCGCTTCCAACGTCCTCCCCTAGTTTGGTGGATTGGTGGTTTAATCCTGCTGGGCTTATTTATCCATGGCATCTACATCTCTCAACTGACCCCAGAACGCCTGTTTAGCGGTTTAGGTCGCCTCGGAGACTTCCTGATGCAAGCGTTTCCCCCGGATGTCTCGCGGGCCCAAAATTTCTTCTGGGCGATTCTGGTCACCTTTGAGATGGCTTTAGTGGGAACCGTTGTTGGGGTGATTTTGAGTCTCCCTGTGGCCCTGTTGGCCTCCGACAACACCACCCCCAACCCCAAAGTGCGGCTGGTCACTCGGAGTTTGGTAGCGGCAGTGCGGACGATTCCCGATCTCGTCTGGGCCTTAGTGTTCGTGGTGGCGATCGGCTTAGGTCCGGCGGCGGGGATTCTCACCATTGCCGTCGATATTCTCGGCTTCTGTGGGCGATTCTTCTCGGAACGCATCGAGGAACTCGAACCAGGGCCCGTGGAAGCCCTCACCGCCACCGGGGCCTCGCGACTTGGGGTCATTTTGGGGGCTGTGTTTCCCTGTGCCTTTCCCTCCTTTGTTGCCACCAGTCTCTATGGAGTAGAGAAATCCATTCGTTCAGCGGTGGTGTTAGGGTTAGTCGGTGCCGGCGGAATTGGTGTGGAACTGAGTACCTCCATGCGACTGTTCCGCTATGACCAAGCCTTGACCATTATCATCATGATTTGGCTGGTGGTGACGGCTTCAGAACAGGTCTCTAGTAACATCCGCCGTCGAGTGATGTAGGCTCATGTCCCAGTTATCGGAGCAGGTTCGTCAACAGTTTGACTTTCGTCCCTATCCTCAGATTCCTATTGAGCAAGAGGTGACAGAGGAGTCGAGCCTGCTCTTTTCCCATGAATGGCAGACCCCTCATTACCTGCAAACCGGGCGCGTTCCTGAACCGAAAACTGCCCGAATTTTGGATGCTGGTTGTGGCACAGGCTATGGAACCTTAGCCCTGGCGACGGCGAATCCAGGGGCCGAGGTGCTAGGGGTGGATTTTTCGGCGGCATCTCTGGAGAAGGCGCGATCGCGGTTAGACTATCACGGCCATCATCAAGTCGAGTTGCACTGTTTGGATTTGATGCAGTTGCACGAGTTAGGCATTCAGTTTGACTACATCAACTGTGATGACACTCTCTATCTGTTTGACGATCCCATTGCTGCCTTGGGGCAATTGCAAGAGGTTCTTAAGCCAGGGGGCATTTTACGAGTCAATGTCCACAGCGCCTTGCAACGAGAGGCCGTCTATCGAGGCCAGACTCTCTTTCACCGTTGGGGACTGCTAGAGGAGAATCCAGAAACCCCAGCCGTGGAGACCCTACAGGGGGTGATGGGGCAATTAAAGGGATGGGTAAATCTCAAACAACAGACCTGGAAGCCGGAGTTTGCCCGAGAGGAGGCGACGGCGGATATTTTGATGAATTATCTCTTTCAGGGCGATCGCGGCTACACCATCCCCAAAGTGTTTGAGATATTAGAGCAAGCTGGACTTCAGTTTCTGCGCATGGTCAATTGGCAACAATGGGATCTCTTGGCTCTCTTTAACCAGCCTCAATCTCTACCGCCAAGTATCCTAGAACAGTTGCGAGGGATGTCGGTACAGCAACAGCTAGAGTGGTTTGAGTTGTTGCATCCGGTGCATCGGCTTTTAGATTTTTGGTGTGTTAACACGCATCACCCCCCGGCGGACTCCGTGGCAAACTGGGATGCCGTCACTTGGGCCAACCAGTGGTCACAGGTTCAGGTTTGGCTCCATCCGCAACTGTGCCATGATGGGTTCCGCGATGCCTGTTTGCAGAGTTGGCATAGTCAGAAACCCCTTTTGCTGAATGCTTATTTCGACCCTGGATTAAATGGGGTAGTGACTCTCGACAGTCGAGGCGCGATATCCCTGTTCCCCCTGATTAAGACAAGTCCACAGCCTCTGCTGAACCTCATCCGTCGCTCTATTGACCTCTTCCCCCGCCATCCCGAAACCCTAGAACCGGTGCAACCGGAATTGGTGTTGGCACAAGTCAAGACGCTGTTGGTTCATCTCCATCACCACGGCTGTGTGTTTTTGGAACATCAACCCAACGAAGGTAGACAACGGTAGGGTGCGTCGCGGCATCGTTTCACTATCCCCTGGATGGCATTAACTTAATGTGACGGAGGGGGTTTGTTCCCCTGAGGTGGCATCGACTGGGGTCACCGTTCCTTCGTGAATCGTCCAACAGGAATCGGCAATTTCCAACAGTTCCCCCGCGTCGTGAGTCACTACCAGCAAACTCCAATCTTGCTTCAGTTGCTTCAGTAAATTGGCCAGTTGACGACGCATCGACCAATCTAACCCCGCTGTAGGTTCGTCCAATAGCAACACTTGTGGTTGACGAATCAACTGCACCGCTAACGCCAACCGTCGCTGCTGGCCACCACTGAGATCATGGGGCGCACCATACAGAGATAAATGACTTAACCCGACAGCTTCGAGGGCCTGTTTAACCTGTTCTGAGCCAATTTCAGGATGACCGAGGCGCAATTCTTCAAGGATAGTGCCGCCGCAAAAATGCCGTTCGGGAAACTGAAACACCAATCCCACCAGTTGGCGTAATTGTTCCGGGAGGAGTTCGCGATCGCGCCACATCACCTGTCCTGAGGTGGGTTCGGCTAACCCCGCTAAAATCTCCAACAGGGTGGTTTTCCCGGAACCACTCGGCCCGACAATCAACCCCAATGTCTGAGGCGATAACTCTAAATTCAGGGATTTGAGAATTTCCGTGGGACTGGCCGGGGGATGATAGCTGAGATTCGTCAGATGTAGCATAGGAGAAGGTTAGGCGGCCAATTAAGCGTCCTGGGGCTGTGGTTACCGGCGACGGATAGCGTACTCCCGAAAGCGATCCATATCCGCCTGAATCGTCGATTCTACCACCCGCCCCACAAACAGGTTATCCATAATCTTTCCTAGGATACCCGGGATCGCATAGGCCACTGTCAGGCGGACAATACTCGAACCATGGCGATCGTAAAAGCGCACGGCCCCCCGATTCGGTAAGCCATCGACGGATTCCCATTGAATAATTTGTTTGGGAATCAGCTGCACAATCCGCGATAGCCAGGTAAACTCAAACGCCCCTGAGGCCAGTTTCCAGCGGGACAAATCTGGGTCATGCTCCAAAATCGAGACGGATTCAATCCATTTCATCCATTGGGGCATTTGTTCTAAATCAGACCACAACTCCCAGGCCGCCTCAATGGTAACCGGGACTTCGACTTGCACGCTATGTTCTAACCAATCTGTCATTAGGGCTATCCGATAAATAATGAGTCTGAGGGTGTTGAGGAGTCCCAGGCGGGTGGGGAAACCGAGGACTCTTGGGATTGACGATGGGGATTACCGGCGGGCAAACTCCTCTAAAATCGCTTGCGCGGCCTGATTTCCCGATAGGGTTGCCCCCTCCATACTATCGATATAGTCCTGCTGTGTGTAACTGCCGGCGAGGAAGAAATTATCAATGGGGGTACGTTGGGCGGGGCGATAGACATCCATCCCAGGGGCTTCGCGATAGAGGGATTGGGCTAGTTTGACGACACTATACCAGGTCATATTGAGGTCCCGGGCCGAGGGAAACAGCGATCTCACCTGTTCTAAAACATGATGGGCAATCTGTTCGTTGCTTTGTTTAATAAAGGGGTCACCGGGGGTTAAAACTAACTGCATCAAGGAGCCTTCACCGGGTTTGTAATAGTCCCCAGGACTGGTTAAGGCTAAATCGGCAAAACAGGAGAAGTCGGCATCGGGGGTATAAAGGAGGTTATCCAATCCCGCCGCTTCTTGCAATTGTTGCCGTTTCTCGGCATCTTGCAGTTCCGTCACCCAACCGTCAAACCGCAGTTGCACGGTAGCCACGGGAACGGTGTCTAATTTATAGATGTTGTCAAACTCGGGCCATTTGCGCCATTCAGGGGGCAGAATTTTTTGGATACCCGGCACGTCACAGGCGAAGACATAGGCATCGGCTTCGATAATCTCCTCCGTTTCCCCCTGGGCCACGACAATGGCATCAACTTCAGTGTGGCCGTCATGGTCAGTAAATTTAATCTGACGCACCCGGCGACGGGTATGAATTTTAGTCCCCCGTTCTTGGAGATAGTCGAGGATGGGTTGATGGAGATAGGTATGGGGGGAGCCTTCCAACATCCGCAAGACGGAGGCCTCGGTGCGGGCGGCGAAAAATTGGAAGATGGTCAACATACAACGAGCGGAGATGTTCTCGGTGTCGATGAACCCGAGGGCGTAGGCGATGGGATTCCACATCCGCTTGAGGCTGCCGTTGTTGCCGCCGTGGGAGCGAAACCAGTCGGCGAAGCTGATGCGATCGAGGTCGCGAATGGTGGTCATGGCCCCCTCGAAGTCGACTAAACCCCGCACGATGGGACTGGTTCCCAGGGCTAGGGAGTTTTGCAACTTGTCTTGTAGGGAGAGTTGCGAGGTGGTGAAGAAGGCTTTGAGGCCGTTGAAGGGTGCGCCGGTGATAAACCGAAAGTCCAGTTCTCCGACTCGTCCGCCGTCGTTGATGAAGGTGTGGGTATGCTGTTTTAGGCGTAGGGCATCTAATGCGCCCACTTTCTCCATGAGGGCGAAGAGGTTGTAATAGCAGCCGAAGAAGACGTGCAGCCCCATTTCGATATGGTTGCCGTCGGTATCGACCCAACTGCCCACTTTACCGCCGACGAAGGGACGGGATTCAAAGATTTCTACCTCATGGCCGGCATCGGCTAGGTTGACGGCTGTGGTGAGTCCGGCAAGTCCGGCACCGGCGATCGCAACTCGCATATTGCGTTGTCCTACATGTGTTTAAGTTTGCTTAATGTATTGTAATCTTTTGCGGGAGCGAGTAGGGGCCAAAATAGAGACCCAAAATTGATCTCCCTGGGACAACTCAGGAATCCGGCGATCGCCCCCAGGCTCTAAAGGTCCTGAAAATCAAAACAGCCAAACCCCCACTCACCCGCTGGCGACTGGAGGTCTGGCTATTGCTGTACATCGATCATGTACAATTTTCCCGATGCGCTGGGGTCTTAACTCACAAACGGAGACATAGGACAATCCCAGAGCTTACGTCTACAAATATAGCTAACTTGTTTAGGTTCTGTCAATGTCCGGACTCAGACCACTCTCGCAAAATACCCAAGATGAGATCGCCACAGCTCTCTCATCGGTGCGCTTGCGCCCTTACCTCAGAACGGTCAATGGGCAACTTGAACCCGCCATTCGGCTTTACGAACTGAATCTCTGCATTTGTACTGCTATCTATCCTAGTCTTCACATTTTTGAGATTACCTTTCGCAATCAGATTGATCGGGCGTTACAAGAGCAGTATGGTCGCCACTGGTACCAGTGCGGTTTACTCGAACAACGAGCGCAAAGTTTCATTGAAAAAGCCAAAGATACCGTTAGACGACAAGGACGACCCTTAACACGACCTCGTATCATCTCTGAACTCACCCTAGGATTCTGGATTAGCTTGATAACCCGTAAAAAGTACCAGCAACGTGTTTTCAATAAGTGTATAAAATATATTTTCCCTTATGCTTTAGCCACAGAGAGAAACTTCAAAGAGTTGGCCCCTAAACTGCCTCTCAATATTCTATATCTACGCAATAGAGTCTTTCATTATGAACCCATCTGGCAGAAACCCTATGATGTTTCCAGCAAACACCAATATATCCACAAAACTTTGAACTGGATAAGCCCTGAAGTATTACAGTGGCTCAAGACTCAGGACGACTTTTTGAAGGTATATAACCAAGTTTCTGATGAGCTAGAACACCTTATCAATCCTTTTAGATATGATTGATAATCAAGTGGTGTCCAAGTATATAAATTCGACAGGAAATTGTGTAGCCCCTCACAAGAGGATTACGAAAACAACAACGCCACCCCCGACACAGCCACCACTGCCCCCAGACTAGCCCTGAGGGTAAGCCGATCGCCCGTCCAGGCCGCCAACGGTAACACAAAAATCGGACTCATGGCACTGAGGGTTTGGGAGACCCCCGCCAGGGCAAACTTGAGAGAGGTTTGTTGCAGCCAAATGGCTAAATAGGTTCCCAGAAACGCTGCCACCCCAATCATGGCCCAGGTGCGGCCGGAGACGATGGGCGTCCAAGTGAACGTTATTGAACGGGGCATGGCGGCCATCCAGAGGGGCAAAAAGACCAATCCTGCCACCAGGCGAATTAAGGCCGCCACCAGGGGACTCACATCGGTTTCGGCTAAGGCAGCCCGTGAGAGAACCGCCCCGCCTGCTTGGGCCGCCGCCGCTAGCAACGCCCAGGCCAGCCCCTGCCAGGGAACTTGAGCCTTGGCAGGGGCGGCGCTAGGGTTGACGCGCTCCTGAATCACCGAGGCCACCCCCAAGAGAATCAGCATCATGCCAATGCCTGAACGAGGGGTGAGGAGTTCTGCCAGAACCACCGCCGCGATTAAGGCCGTCATGGCGGGAGAGAGGGTTTGTAACAGGAGTGTACGCCGGGAACCGAGACGGTTAAGGGCGTAGAAGAAGGCGGTATCTCCTACACTAATGCCCAGGCCACCACTGGCAGCTAGGAGGAGTAGCGATCGCCTCGGCATTTCAGGCAGGCCGGTTCCTCGCAGCAGTAGGGTGAGCAGAATCAGGGCAATGGCGATCGCCCCCTTGAGTAAGGTTAGTTGTAGGGGTGGGATGCGATCGCCCACCTGTTGATACAATACCGCCGCGATCGCCCACAGAAGTGCCGACAGCAGCGCCGCTACTTCGCCGCGATAGGTGATTATCCACTCACTCATCATGGTTAATTAAGCCATTATTGGCGCGGAAATAGCCGCTCTAAACTCTGTTGTAAATGGCGGTGCGGATAGATGTTGGGCTTGCGACTCCAGACATATTCCACGGTTTCCACGTAAGTCCAAGTGGGATGCTTCGCAAAACAATAGGCCACCATCACCGAACCACTGCGCCCAATCCCTGCGCGACAATTGACCATGATTTTATGCCTTCCTGCCGCCCGTTGTTCATCGAGCCAATTAACGGCTTTCACCAATATCTCATCAGAAATAGTGTTTTCTGCCCCATCCGGTGTCCCTAATTTTTGATAGGTAATTTTCGCTTGAGGGGGATAGGAAAGTGCTAATTCCTCTGCCATATTCAGAACAGCATCGACTCCCAACTTATCCGCTTGAGACGCAGCAATATAGTTGCCAATATAGAGATTACTAATAATGCGAAGACAACTCGGTCCCTGGGCCCAGGGCATTAAGTCCGAGGGTTCCTGAACACTGAGGAAACCGTCATTGTGAGGATAACCCAGCCATTGCCAAACATCCGGTTGCTGGCGATCGCCGATGCGATAGGTATAGTAATACTCTCCCTGACTGGTGGGGAAAAACGCTCCCTCAAAATGGTGAACCCCATCTAGGGTGACATGATAGGGCAAGTCAATGGCGTACCAGTCTCCCTCGCTGTTGTACTTACTGGGGATATTGGTCCACATTTGCACCATCAACTGTTCTGGGGGCAGTGGACTACGGAGTCTCAGGGTGGCGCCAAAGCGTTCTAGCATAAAGCGTCGTAGGCGATCGCCTAGGGGGGGCTGAATTTCGATGAGTTCGGCAAACTGGGGATGAGACATGGTTCAACAACAGGGATAGCTAGGGGCAAGATGCGATCGCCACCCTCATCCTACACCCCTAGCCCCGAGGAAAGCACCCCCAGATGAACCAAACAGTGGGTCAATTCTGGCTGTTAGACTAGCGATGATGGTTTCGGCCATTTGCGTCCATCTTTCCTAACGGTTATGAGTATTGAACCCGAACCCACACCTAACCCCGAACCCAATCAGTCTAATACCGACCTCCCCCCAGATATTTTATCAGGTCGTAAATTTACCCTCGCTGATGCGATCGCAGCAGAAGGAAGCAACTTCTTTAAAGGCGAGTCCCCTGTGCCAATTTTGTTGCGAGCCGTCACAGAAATCAATGGATTTATTGATAAACACCTGCGGGACTCCTCCGGTGCGTTAAAAGCTGTTTTGCAAGATTGGGTCAAACAGGATAGCCGCGTCAGTGAGCATATTGATCAGCCCCTAATTGCCCTAGAGCAGATTCTCACGTCAATTACCACAAACTCAGAAATCCTCTATGAATTTGTCCGCCAAGTGGATTTTAAATGGGGACAAATTTACGGCGATCGCCCCTATTTCCAACAGCCTGGACAATCCCCCGATCCTGAGGATGAATACACCCATGACTCGGTTCAAAAACAACTCCTGACGCTTCTCAATCACCTCCAAGATAGCCTCTAATCCCCGGTGTAAACCCGCCATTTACCCGAATCAAGTTTCCATCACTGTCCCTTTGTCTATGTCCCGCCCTGTTCTCTACTTCGCCGTCACCAATCATGGCTTTGGCCATGCCGTTCGCGCCGCCTCCGTGGCTGCCACCATCCAACGTCTCAACCCCGAGATTCTCATCGCCATGGTGACAACCGCCCCCCGCTGGCTTCTCGACTCCTACATTCCAGGAGACTATCTCTATCGCCCTCGGGCCCTGGATGTGGGGGTGATTCAAGCCGATAGCCTCACGATGGACCAAGCTACCACCCTAGAGAAGCTGCGGGATATCCAAAAACGGCAAAACGAGATTATTGCCGGGGAAGTGAACTTTATTAAGCTGAATCGGGCCGGATTGGTTCTGGCAGATATTCCTCCCCTCGCCGTCAAAATCGCTCACTATGCCGGAGTTCCGGGCTGGATGATGAGTAACTTTGGCTGGGATTTTATTTATCGCCCCTGGGGTGGGGAGTTTGTCGAGATTGCTGATTGGATTGGGGAGTGTTTTGGGGAATGCGATCGCCTATTTCGTCTGCCTCTCCATGAACCCATGTCAGCATTTAGCAACATCAGCGATGTGGGCTTAACGGGGGGAACCCCGAAATACAGGGAAGCGCACCTCCGAGAGACTTTTTCCCTAACAGCCCCCCGTGAGAAAACCATTCTCCTCACCTTCGGCGGTTTAGGCTTACAGGCCTTGCCCTATCACCGTCTGCGGGAGTTTCCTGATTGGCAATTTCTCACCTTCGATCGCAATGCCCCAGATTTGCCCAATTTACGGAAAATCCTCGACACTGCCTATCGTCCGGTGGATGTGATGCCTCTGTGCGATCGCGTCGTCTCCAAACCTGGCTATAGTACCTTCGCCGAAGCCCTGCGCCTGGATGTTCCCCTAGTGTCAGTGACACGGGAAGGCTTTGCTGAAGCCCAAATCCTCCTCGATGGGATTCAGGAGTGGGGGCAGCATCAAATTATCCCCCATGACGAGTTCTTCACCGGCGATTGGCAGTTTCTGCGAGAGGCCCCCCAGCCCTCCAAACAGGCCAGCACACTGCCGAAAGATGGCAACGAGGCGATCGCCCAAGCGGTAATTGACTTTTTTGCTTAAGTATGCTAGGCGACCCAACCCTAGACATCACAGGCGACCCGAAAGCCCACGTTGTAACTCTTGAACTGGGGGGGATAGTGAATGCGGCTAGCAGCGCGGCAATAACTGGGGAAATACATCCAGGACCCACCCCGTAAGGGTCGGCTACCTTCATCGCCTCCTACGAGCCAAATACGTCCGTCCTGGGGGGCATTCTCATAGGTGGGATGCCAGGTGTCGGCGCACCATTCCCAGACATTGCCGTGGAGGTCATATAAGCCGAAGTCATTGGGTAAGAAACTCCCTACCACCGTTGTTTTTTGGCGCAAGCGTCCCGTTCGCCCTTGGCCGTAGCGATGCCGGCCATCGTAGTTGGCCAGATTCGTCGTTAGGGTATCACCACAATAGAAGGGAGTCGTGGTTCCGGCGCGACAGGCATATTCCCATTCCGCCTCACTCGGGAGTCGGTAGCGTCGGCCCGTCTTCCAGGAGAGGCGATCGCAGAACTCCACCGCCTCCAGCCAAGATACCGTTTCCACCGGGCGGGCATCTCCCCGGAAACTGGCGGGTTTCGAGGGCAGAGGACGGCGAACCTGGGGTAACTTCGCCACTGCCGTCCATTGAATTTGGGTGATGGGATATTTACTCAAACAAAACGGCGTCACGTGAACCCAATGTTGCGGGGATTCTCGCCGAGGACTAGACGCTTCTCCTGGGGGGCTTCCCATTAAAAACTCTCCCCCCGGAATCGCCACCATATCTAACGGCGCGCGATCGCTCAACTGTTCTCGATAATACCGTCCCTGTCGTGGCTGTCGCCTTAGTTCCCGGCCTTCTGCATCCAGGGTGACCGTCTCAAAATTCCAAGAGGTGAGGGGCAGCGTCACCCTGGAGGCCTGAGCCGAGGGGATTCCATCTGAGGGTTGGGACAGGGTTCGGTGTTGCGTAAACATAGAGTAATCTGGGCGATCGCAGTATCGTAAACAACGACTTAACAAAAGTTAATGCCTGTCAAGGCAATCATTTTAGATCACAATGGGAAAAAGAAGAAAAGTCCCTCAAAATGCAGCAACGTTCAAATCTTCAGATAGGATAGGTTAATCTGTGGGTGAGGCCGCCCTCATTGCCCGATGAAATCCTTAAAGATGTGACCCTGGGGGAAGTGGAGCATCGTGCTAATTCCACTCGACTACTACCGTATTCTTGGCTTGCCCATCCAGGCAACCGCCGAGCAAATCCAGCAATCCTATCGCGATCGCTCGCGACAATTGCCGCGTCGGGAATATTCCGAGGCGGCCGTTGAAGGGCGCAAACAACTCATTGACGAAGCCTATACCGTCCTCGCCGATGCTGAGAATCGCGCCCGCTACGACAGCCTATTTCTCAGTCAAACCTACGACGACATCTCCCTTGTCGAGGATGCCGATGGCCCAGACTCAACCCCCGAGGAGTTGAGTGGTTCCCCCCAGGGCGATCGCAATGGCATGACCCCCGTTGCCCCCCCTCGTCCGACCCAAAGTCCTAGCCTAGAAATCGAACCCCAGCAACTGGTAGGGGCCCTAGCGATTCTTTTAGAACTGGGAGAATATGACCTGGTTCTTAAACTCGGTCGCCCTCATCTGTCTGGGCGACTCCCGGAGACTCCGGCGGCAACGGATAACGTCTTCCGCTCCGATATTGTCCTTACCGTTGCCGTCGCCTACCTAGAAATGGGGCGAGAACAATGGCAACAACGGCAATATGAAAATGCCGCCTCCTCCCTCGAAGCCGGCCAAGCCTTGCTGCTGCGGGAAGGATTGTTCCCTCAAGTGCGCGGTGAAATGCAAAACGACCTGCAAAAACTTCGTCCCTATCGGATTTTAGAACTCCTAGCCCTCCCCCTAGAGGAAGAAAGCCTGCGACAGCGGGGGCTACAACTGTTGCGGGAGATGCTTCAGGAACGGGGGGGACTCGATGGGAGCCAGGATGATGGCTCCGGCTTAGATGTCAACGACTTCCTCCGCTTTGTCCAACAACTACGTCAGTACACCACCGCCGCTGAGCAGCAATCCCTGTTTGAACTCGAAGCCCGCCGCCCCTCGGCTGTGGCCACCTATCTAGCGGTCTATGCCTTGATTGGCCGTGGTTTCGCTCAACGACAGCCAGGACTCATCTATCGGGCCAAACTCTTACTGGTTCAACTCGGCCGCCGTCAAGATGTCCATCTCGAACAAGCGGTTTGTGCCCTGCTGCTGGGGCAGACGGAACAGGCGAGTCGGGCCTTAGAATTGTCTCAGGAAGAGGAGCCGATTCGTTTGATTCGGGAACATTCCCAAGGGTCCCCGGATTTACTCCCCGGTTTGTGCCTCTATGGGGAACGTTGGCTTCAAGATGAGGTGTTCCCTCATTTTCGTGATTTAAACAATCTGACGGCCTCTCTCAAGGACTATTTTGCTGATCCTCGGGTGCAAACCCATCTGGAAAACCTGCCCCCAGAAAGTGAAGATTCGGCGCAATGGGTGGTCTCAGCCACCCAAATGGCACTCCCGCCGCCAACGGATGCTCAGCCGGTGTTGGCGGGGGCCAATGCCCTCGGTCAGACTACCAGTGCTCCGAGTTGGGAGAGTGCCGGGCGATCGCCGCTGGGGCGTAGTAGTCCCTCCTGGGAGTTGTCCTCCTCGTCAGCTCAGGGATCCGTTGGACGCACTTCGGTGAGTACCCCCCGTTTTCCAGGGGCGAATCCCTTTACCGCTCCTGAACCGTCAAATCCCAACCCCAACGCCTCGAAACCGCGACGGCGACGTCGTCGGGATGGGGTCTCCTCCCAACCCGGCCGACGCAGTGGGGTTAAATTAGACCGCCTGCTGTTACTGGTGGGTGGAGGACTGTTGGCCTTGGTGGTGCTGTGGATCCTGTTGACGAGCCTCTTGGGGGGGTTGGCCTCTCTGTTGGGACTCTCAGGGCCGCAATTGACTCGTGATGGGGCTGATGTTAGTCTGACGGACCCCCTGTTTGAGCTTCCGTCACCGGAACCTGCCCCAGCTCCCGATGGCCCCTTGAGTAATACAGTTGCTCAACAAACCATTGAACGCTGGTTTTCGGTTAAGGTTGAGGCCGTGGGCCAAAATCATACCCTCGATCGCCTGCCAACGGTGTTAACGGGACAGGCGTTGACCCAATGGCAAGAACGAGCTGAGGATGCTCGCCGCACGGGCTGGTATTGGGAGTTTAGTCGTCATGAGGTCTCCGTCGAGGCGATCGATATCGACTCCGAAACCCCGGATCAAGCCTCCGTCGAGGCGATCGTTCAGGAGGCCGGAACGCTCTATGAGAACGGTCAAGAAGTCAGTTCTACGGATGCTAGCCCCTTAACGGTTGTCTATCGTCTCGTTCGCGTTGATGGAGATTGGCGAATTGAAGATTGGTCAGTTCAATAACGACGTCAGCTCTAGGCAAGGGGAATGGGCTACACTGAGGTTTGAGCCTCATGCGCTCACCTATTTTTCGTCTGTTATGTTCATCGATCCCTATGCGTGATACTGACCTGTCTTTTGACTCCTCAGAGGTGATCCCCGGTGAGGGAATCTGTGAGGAGGGCAGCCCGATTCGTCAATGTGTCGAGAGTCTGGATATTCCCCGCATTGGACGGCATCTGTTTCTCTGCGCTGACCAAACTAAGCCCAAATGTTGCCCCAAGGAGGAGAGCGTGGCGGCTTGGGATTATCTCAAACGGCGACTGAAGGAATTAAAACTCGATCGCACCAGTGCTGAACAACCGGTGTGTGTTTTCCGGACGAAAGCCAACTGTCTTCGAGTTTGTACTCAGGGGCCGATTTTGTTGGTCTATCCCGATGGGGTTTGGTATCGCCAGGCCACGCCGGAGGTACTTGAGCGGATTATTCAGGAGCATTTGATGGGCGATCGCATTGTCGAAGAGTATGTGATCTGGCAACCTTCACCATCCCAGAGTCAAGACCATCCCCCAGCTTTAGATGAGTCGGACTAGAGTTAGGATTCCCCTGAGTTGTGGGTCAAGGAATGGGTTAAAATGATCGATGGTGTTATGGTTACGCTCCCGCCGAAACGGCAAGCGAATTTTTTGATATAGACAGTCTCTTATGAAAAATACAACCCCCAAACGATTACTTCTTATTGATGATGACCCTAATCTAATCTTACTGGTCAAAGACTTTCTCGAATTTCGTGGCTATGATGTCACAGCAGCAGAAAATGGACGTTCTAATCTTACTGGTCAAAGACTTTCTCGAATTTCGTGGCTATGATGTCACAGCAGCAGAAAATGGACGAGAAGCTCTCGAAATTTTAGATGAAGCCATCCCTGAATTGATTATTTGTGATGTCATGATGCCGGAAATGTGAAGCTCTCGAAATTTTAGATGAAGCCATCCCTGAATTGATTATTTGTGATGTCATGATGCCGGAAATGGACGGCTATGGCTTTGTTCAAAAAGTACGTGAAAATCCGAGAACCAGTTGGGTTCCTGTGATTTTTCTCTCGGCAAAAGGACAAAGCCAAGACCGAGTCAAGGGGTTAAATACCGGGGCGGATGTGTACATGGTTAAACCCTTTGAGCCGGATGAATTGGTGGCTCAGGTGGAGTCCTCTCTACAACAGGCCGCTCGCTTAATGGCGCGCAAGTTCTCGGGCCAGGACAACGCCCCACCCCTCAAAGTTCGTTCAGGTGTTGAACTGACCCCCACAGAACTGAAAGTGGTTCAGTGGGTGGCCCGGGGGATGGCGAATCGAGAAATTGCTTTAGAAATGAAGGTGAGTCAGCGGACGATTGAAAGTCATGTGTCCAATATGCTGGGAAAAACTGGACTTCATAACCGCACTGAACTGGCGCGTTGGGCGATTGAAACCAATATGGTTTAATGCCTTAGACTCTGCGACGAGGGTCATTGACCCCGTTGGGGAGGTAAAAGTTTAACGAAATGTTAAGCTGGAAAGGGTGATTATCCTATTGATCGCCTGATTGGATGTCAAGCTGCACAGTGTTGTGCGGTATCTCATTCCTCATCCGGGGATAGACCCTCATGAGTGATTGGCCCAGGGATGATCCCAAATGCGATCGTCCTAGCATGGCTTGCACTCGCCCCAATCCGTAGGCTGAACTTCTATCTTACGTTTAGTCCTGATTGATTTCTAACTTTTTACATCTAAACCAAACTCAGGTATAGCATTAATGATTTATGACACGGATCGCCTGTCCATTTTCGTGGATGGGAATAATATGTTCTACGCCCAACAAAAAAATGGCTGGTTCTTTGACCCCCGACGCGTCCTAGACTACTTCCGCAGTCAGTACACCAGTACCAACTTGGTCAACGCTTTCTGGTACACCGGCTTAAAAGACCCCCAAGACCAACGGGGTTTCCGGGATGCCCTCATCAGCCTCGGCTACACGGTACGCACGAAAATCCTCAAAGAGTATTACGACGATAACTCCGGGCGTTACTCCCAAAAAGCCAATCTGGACATTGAAATTGTTATAGATATGTTTAACACCGTGGATCAGTACAACCGCGTTGTGTTATTTAGTGGAGATGGAGACTTTGAGCGGGCGATCGAACTGCTACGCTCCAAGAACACTCACATCACCGTTGTCTCGACGGAAGGGATGATTGCTCGTGAATTGCGTAACGCCACCGATCGCTACATCGATCTCAATGAGATTCGCGACAAAATCGAGAAATTAGACTATTGATTACACTATTAACAGTCCCTGAAGTCAGGAATCTCCCCTCGATTCTCCTGGTGTTCAGGGTCTGACCGCTTTCGATTCCTTACAGACACACGCGAGGTATCTTATGACGAACCAGCCCGATCGCATTATCATCTTTGACACCACCTTACGGGATGGCGAACAGTCCCCTGGGGCAACTCTGAACAAAGAGGAGAAGTTGACCATCGCCCGTCAACTGGCCCGTCTCGGCGTTGATGTCATCGAAGCGGGATTCCCCTTCGCCAGCCCCGGCGACTTCGAGGCGGTTCAAGGGATCGCCGACCAGGTGGGAACCCCTGATGGCCCCACAATTTGCGGCTTAGCCCGGGCCACCCGAGGCGATATCAAGTCCGCCGGGGAGGCCCTG
This sequence comes from Sodalinema gerasimenkoae IPPAS B-353, assembly GCF_009846485.1. GTDB lineage: Bacteria > Cyanobacteriota > Cyanobacteriia > Cyanobacteriales > Geitlerinemataceae > Sodalinema > Sodalinema gerasimenkoae. The sequence continues at coordinate 4,474,258 of NZ_ML776472.1, read as the reverse complement.
GCCCCCGCTGCCCACAAGCGCATTCATACCTTCATCGCCACCTCCGATATCCACCTCAAGCATAAGTTGCGCAAGAGTCGGGAAGAGGTGTTGGCGATCGCCCCTGAGATGGTGGCCTATGCTAAAACCTTTACCGATGATGTGGAGTTCTCCCCAGAGGATGCCGCCCGCAGTGACCCGGACTTTATGTATCAGGTCTTGGAAGCGGTGATTGACGCGGGGGCAACAACGGTCAATATCCCCGATACCGTCGGCTACACCACCCCAGGAGAGTTTGGAGCCTTGATTCGGGGTATTGCCGAGAATGTCCGTAACATTGACCAAGCGGTGATTTCGGTTCACGGTCATAACGACTTGGGCTTAGCTGTGGCTAACTTCCTAGAAGCGGTGAAAAACGGCGCTCGTCAGTTGGAATGCACCATTAACGGCATTGGGGAACGGGCCGGAAATGCCGCCTTAGAAGAGTTGGTGATGGCTTTGCACGTCCGCCGTCAGTATTACAATCCCTTCCTCGGCCGCCCAGTGGAGTCGGAGGAATCCTTGACGAACATCAACACCCGCGAGATTTATAAAACCTCCCGTTTGGTGTCTAATTTGACGGGAATGTTTGTGCAGCCTAATAAAGCCATTGTTGGGGCCAACGCCTTCGCCCATGAGTCGGGGATTCACCAGGATGGGGTTCTCAAGAACCGCATGACCTATGAGATTATGGATGCCCAGTCCATCGGCTTAACGGACAATCAGATTGTCTTGGGCAAACATTCAGGACGCAATGCCTTCAAAACCCGGTTGAAGGAGTTAGGGTTTGAACTCTCGGAGACGGAGTTAAATAAAGCCTTCCTCAAGTTTAAAGCCTTCGCCGATCAGAAAAAGGAAATCACGGACTGGGATTTAGAGTTTGGTGGCCTATGCTAAAACCTTCACCGATGATGTGGAGTTTTCCCCGGAAGATGCCGCCCGCAGTGACCCGGACTTTATGTATCAGGTCTTAGAGGCGGTGATTAATGCCGGGGCCACCACCGTCAATATCCCTGACACCGTCGGCTACACCACCCCGGGCGAATTTGGGGCCTTGATTCGTGGCATTGTTGAAAATGTCCGTAACATTGACCAGGCGGTGATTTCGGTTCACGGTCACAACGATTTGGGGTTAGCCGTGGCCAACTTCCTCGAAGCGGTGAAAAACGGGGCCCGTCAGTTGGAATGCACCATTAACGGCATTGGTGAACGGGCCGGAAATGCGGCCTTGGAAGAGTTGGTGATGGCGTTGCATGTCCGCCGTCAGTATTACAATCCCTTCCTGGGTCGTCCGGTGGAGTCGGAAGAGTCCCTGACGAATATCAACACCCGCGAGATTTACAAAACCTCTCGCTTGGTGTCGAACTTGACGGGGATGTTTGTGCAGCCCAATAAAGCCATTGTTGGGGCCAACGCCTTCGCCCATGAGTCGGGGATTCACCAGGACGGGGTTCTCAAGAACCGCATGACCTATGAGATTATGGATGCCCAATCCATCGGCCTGACCGACAATCAGATTGTCTTGGGCAAACATTCAGGACGTAATGCCTTCAAAACCCGGTTGAAGGAGTTGGGGTTTGAACTCTCGGAGACGGAGTTGAACAAGGCATTTTTGAAGTTCAAAACCTTCGCCGATCAGAAGAAGGAAATCACCGATTGGGATTTGGAGTCCATTGTCAACGACCAAATCCAGCAACCCCCCGAACTGTATAAGTTAGAGTTGGTGCAAGTCTCCTGTGGCGATCGCGCTCGTCCAACGGCGACGGTGAGTTTGCGGGGTCCCAATGGGGATGAGTTACTGGATGTGGCGTTAGGAACGGGGCCGGTGGATGCGGTGTATAAGGCCATTAACCGGATTGTGGATATCCCCAATGAGTTGATTGAATATACGGTGCATTCTGTGACGGCGGGGATTGATGCTCTCGGTGAGGTGACGGTTCGTTTACGCTATGAGGGACGGATTTTCTCAGGCCATGCAGCCAATACTGATGTGATTGTGGCGTCGGCTCATGCCTATGTCAATGCCCTCAATCGTCTCTATGAGGCCCTGCAAAATCCTCGGGTTATCTCCCAAGGAACGCCGGTAACCTCGCGAGTGTAGCATCTGTTGGGGGGGGAACCACAGAGTCACAGAGAACACGGAGAGGGGAGAAGAAGGTAAGCTAGGGTTAAGTTCCCCCTACTGCCTACTGCCTACTGCCTTTCTTCCCCCTCCCGAAACCTCTCCCGAGTCGTTGCGTCTATGGTTTAAGTTCCTCCTTACAGGTATTGATGTAATGAAATCTCTTGTTCAATCCCTCTGTGTTGGGGCGATGGCCGCTGGATTCTTGGGATTTGCTGGGGCGGCGATCGCCCAACCCCCGCAACCAGTGTCCCACAAGCAGGCCCAGCCCCCCGATCCCCAAACCCTATTCGCCCAGGCCCAACGACTCCCCATTTTTACTGGGGTCGATATGACCGAACAACAATTGGTGGTTCTACGACCCATTTTTGAGCAAACCCACGCTCGGATTAATCGGGTGTTAAGCCCCGAACAACAGCAGAAATTCCATCAAGCCTTAATTGAGGAAGGACGGCCCTTTCAAGAATCGGTTGATTTGATGGATTTGACCTCTCAGCAAGAGGCCCAACTGGACAATATCTTGAAAATGACGGGGTTACAGGTGGCACCGATTCTTACCCCGGAACAACGGGAGCAGATTCAGGTGAATATCGATACTCATTATTCCAACTAGCGTATTTCAACTGGAACGTTGAATGCCAAAGGGGGCGATCGCAGCTTGTGCATGGCGATCGCCCCCTTTATTTATGGACACATCAACAAGGACATTTGCAATTCGCGAAAATATAGCAATCGAAGATTGACTTAGGACTCTGAATTGGGAAAGACTTCCCCCCCCTATTGCCTGTTGCCTGTTGCCTTCTTTTGCCCAGTTTTTTGTCCGATTCAGACCAACTTTTGCTATAACTGTCCTTGCTTACCCTTGTCGATAATACTCGCGGCTACGCTCCAAATCTTGCCACATGACTTTCATGGTGTTGTAGCAGTCTTCCAGGGAAATTTTGCCCCCAGTTTCCAGGCTCGTTAGATACATGGCCTGTTGAGCGTACCGTTGCAGTTTAGCGTTAAAGACTTTATCGGCGATCGTGGGTTCAACCTTGCCAGAGGTTTTGGGATAGAGGAAGGTGTTGAGATTAGAGTTGCGATTAGGATTGAGATTAGACATACCATCATCAAGAATAAACAGCATTTACAAAAGCGAGAGAGGAAGCGGCAGGAGACGGACGAGGAGTCCATCCCCAAGCCGATTAAACAAGGGGGAGGGCCTCCTAACTACGCCGCCACTCCAATGAGCCAAGCCACTAAGGAGAAGTAAATCCACAGGCCTACAAAGTCTTTAATGGTCGTGATAAAGGGGTCAGCTCCCGGTGCATGGTCAAAACCGAGTTTCAGCATCACCCAAGGAAGTGAAGATCCTAAGATGGCCCCTAATGTGATCACACACCACAGAGAAATCCCCACAACAACGCCAATCATGGGTTCATCATTGGGCGCACCCTGCCAGAGATAGGCAATAAACCCAGCCGCCACTCCCAGAATCAAACCCATCATGGCTCCGATGCGAATTTCTCGGAACAAATAGGGTAAAAAGTTCTTGGTATCGATTTGGTTCCAAGCCAGGCCTCGAGCAAATACGGTGCTGGATTGGGTGCCTACATTTCCCCCCATATCCATTACGAGAAGGCTTCTTCCGCTGTGGCTTGGGAACGCACGACAATGTAGCGCGGACTCATAATCCGCCCGGCACTGCGTTCGGGATAGTTGAGTAGGGTGTTGACCGATTCGCGAGCCTCAGGATCTAATCCAGCAATCAGTCGCTTGGTGATTTTGGCCGGCAGTTCTTCAATCAGTTGCACTCGGTCATCTGGGTCCATGGCGGCCAGAAGTTGGATGGCTTCTGGGTTTTCCATGTCTTGAACCAGGTCTGCCTGTTGGTCTGGATGGAGATGTTCAAAAACTTCAATGGCCGGTTCTTTTTCGAGAAGGCGAAAGGCAAGAACGCGTTTACGGTAATCGATGTCTGATAGACAATGGGCCAGTTCAACAACGGGCAGGTTGTTGACGGTTTCTTTGGCAGAGCCGAAGGACGGCTCTTGCAAAATATCTTGCAATGCATTTGGGGACATTGGACTAGGCCTCCGGGCAAAAACTGGGTTGAATGGAAAAAATGACGCACAAGGCTGTGACTGATGGTTGCATCAGTCTTTCAGCACTATGGAGATACAGGAAAATAGACAGATCAGAGGGTGATTGATGGAGTTCAGTCCCGATAGCCGGAACTTCATCAATCAACTGATTGCCAATTGAAACTGAGCAATTGGAACTGAGTTAGAACACTCAGTTTGGATAATAAATTCTATAGCAAGTGAAGGTTCTCTTAGGACAATCTTTGTCGGAAAAGGGCAACCACAAGGGATTGCCCCTACGTAGTTTCTGTCCTATCCATCCCTGCTCTTGCTATAGAAACTGGGTTAAGGGTTTCTAGGCTCTTTATTCAGAACAACAATATTGGGAATATGTAAAACCCAGGATGCCGTCTTGATAAGCCTCCGAACCTTAATAAGGTCCGGATGATAAACACTTAAAATGACACTGTCTAAGCAAAAATACTTAGCAGCAAAACAAGGATTCCTTTACGGAACCGCATGTCGTCATGACCATGTCCAGTTCGGTCGGATGGTCCATCTCCTCTGCTCACGATCGCCCCTTGGCAGGCGATCAGAGATGGAGTCACACCCGGAACTGGGGGTTAGATCCAAATCGTTGAGAACCGCCTACTCAGGGACAGATAGCCGCAGCACTTGGGGAAATATGTCGCAATAATGACTACCGCCAGGGTCGTCCATTTCTGAGTAACACCTCATTCTAAAAATTGACAATGGGGCAACCGACAACAACCTATCTCAGGTTGTGAAGTTTAGCCCTTTAGGTTTTGAGAATCACTTTCACTGTGACCCTCTGACCTCTTTTGACATGGGGGGCAGCATCATGTCAAGATTCCATCAAGCAACCGGTTGTCGATGGGGAGAACGGAGGTAGGCGTAGAGTTGTTGCAACCACTCCCACTCATGCCTTAAGCCTTCTTGGAGAGAGACTTGGGGCTGATAGCTGAGGATTTGTTGTGCCTTCGAGACATCGGCACTGGTGTGGCGGGCATCTCCTTTCGAGCTTTCCATATAGTTGATAGGGATGGGCTTACCCACGATCTCTTCCATCATGGAGATGGTATCTCGGAGACTAATGCGACTGCCGCCACCGATGTTGAAGACTTCGCCAATGGCTCCTGGAGCCTCACTGGCAGCGAGGTTAGCAGCGACGATATCCTTGACAAAGGTGAAATCTCGCGTTTGCTGGCCATCGCCATAAACGGAGATGGGTTCATCATCTAAGGCGGCTTTCAGGAACTTATGGAAGGCCATGTCGGGACGTTGCCGGGGGCCATAGACGGTAAAGTAACGAAGTGACACGGTGGGAACACCATAGTTGACGTGATAGAGTCGGCAGAGATGTTCTGCGGCTAACTTGGTGACTCCATAGGGGGATACGGGCTGGGGTAGGGTATTTTCGGTGGTGGGGTAGGCGATCGCATTCCCATAGACGGAAGACGAGGAGGCATAGACGAACCGGCTCAGATTCGCTTCTTTTGCAGCTTCGAGCAGAAGTTGGGTGCTATTGATGTTTAACTCAGTATAGGTTTGGAAGCCATCGCCCCAACTGGCACGGACTCCAGCCTGAGCGGCTTGGTGGTAGACAACGTCAACCTCTTTGAATAGGGATGTCCAATCCAGATTGCGAATGTCATCTTGAATCAGTTGGAACCTAGGTTCGTTCAGAACAGAATCTAGATTGCGATGTTTAATGCGGGTGTCGTAATAGTCGGTGAAGCCGTCAATACCGATTACGTGGTGACCCTGTGCTAACAGAGTTTCGACTAGGGTTGAGCCAACAAATCCAGCGGCCCCCGTTACAATTACCTTTGACATAATTTTCCCAGCTCTGACTCCAAATCCTTATCTGTCCGTCTTAACCATATTAATACTTAATTGTCAAGCTTGATTTAGGTCCATCGCCAGGCAATTAATGTCTCTGATGCTTACTGCGTAAGGAGCTTGTCCGTATTTATGGGGTTGGACTCCTTCATCTCTCTTAACCGTAGTAATACGGATTTTTCAACTGTCAACCGTCAATTATCAACTGTCAACTGTTAATGTTAACCCTGGCTTACCTTGGTCCGACCGGAACCTATACAGAAGCTGCCGCTTTAGCTTATTGCAACTGGCTAGAGGAGACCTCCGGGCGCAAGGGCAAATTGGTCCCCCATCCTAGCATCTCTCAAACCCTCGACGCGCTCTTGCAGGGAACCTGTGATGTGGCAGTCATTCCCATTGAAAACTCCATTCAGGGCAGTGTCACGGTGAGTTTAGACAGCTTCTGGGAAAAAGAGCAGCTTCAGGTGCAACAGGCGTTGGTGTTGCCGATTCACCATGCGCTGATTTCTCGGGGGGCGGGGTTGGAGCAGATTACAACGGTGTATTCTCATCCCCAGGCCCTGGCCCAATGCCAACATTGGCTCGAAGAGCAATTGTCTCAAGTGACGCTCCATTCGACGAACTCCACCGCTGAGGCCTTGCAATATTTGCAGGATCCTCAGGTGGGGGCGATCGCCTCGGAACGGGCAGCCGAACTCTATGATTTACCGATTCTGGCTCATGGGATTAATGATCACCGGGATAACTGTACTCGTTTCTGGGTGGTGCGAGGCTCAAAAGATGGGATAGAGCTGCCTCAAGCCCCAGGGCCGGCTTATTTATCGTTGGCCTTTAGTTTGCCCCAAAATTCTCCGGGAGCCTTGCTTAACCCCCTACAGGTGCTGGCTAATTACGGGATTAACATGACTCGCATTGAGTCACGCCCGACGAAACGACTGCTGGGGGAATATCTCTTTTTTGTGGATGTGGATGCTCCCGAGGAGGAGGGGGTTCTCTCGGAGGCGATCGCCGCTCTCGGGAAGTACACTGAAATCCTTAAGATTTTCGGGAGTTATACGGTGTTGACGGTGGGGAACTCTCCATTGGAGGGCTAGAGGGGAAGGTTCATCAGTCTCTCTCCCCCTCTGAGTTGCCCCTTCTAGGCCTCTAGAGCGGCGAGGAGGACATCAGACATTTCTTGGCAGCCGACGAGCTTCATGCCGTCGGACATGATGTCTCCGGTGCGATAGTTCTGATCTAAGACGCTCATGACGGCTTTTTCCAGGCGATCGCTGGCTTCGGGTTGGTTGAGATCGTAGCGCAACATCATGGCGGCACTCAAGACTTGAGCGAGGGGGTTGGCTTTGTCTTGGCCGGCGATGTCGGGGGCGGAACCATGGACGGGTTCGTACACGCCAGGGCCATCGGCTCCTAAACTGGCGGAGGGCAACATGCCAATACTGCCAGTTAACATGGCGGCGGCGTCGGAGAGGATGTCCCCAAAGAGATTTCCGGTGACGATGGTATCGAACTGTTTGGGGGCCCGCACTAATTGCATGGCGGCGTTGTCCACGTAGAGATGGGAGAGTTCCACGTCGGGATAGTCGGCGGCTAAGGCGGTGATGCGATCGCGCCAAAGTTGGGAGACTTCTAAGACGTTGGCTTTATCCACGGAACAGAGTTTACCTCCCCGTTTTTGGGCGGTTTCAAAGGCCACTTTGCCAATGCGGTCAATTTCCGAGCTGGTGTAGGCCATGGTGTTCACCCCTCGCTGTTCGCCGCTTTCGGTTTCAAATACCCCTTTGGGTTCACCGAAATAGATGCCGCCGGTGAGTTCTCGAACCACCATAATATCGACACCTTCAACCACCTCTCGTTTCAGGGTTGAGGCATCGATGAGTTGGGGTAGGATGGTGGCGGGGCGTAGGTTGGCAAATAAGCCTAACCCCGCCCGTAGCCCCAGAAGTCCGGTTTCGGGGCGTTGGTGGCGGGGTAGGTTGTCCCATTTGTAACCGCCGATGGCGGCCAACATGACGGAATCACTATTACGGCAGAGTTTGAGGGTTTCTTCGGGAAGGGGGCTTCCTGTAGCATCGATGGCAGAACCGCCGATGAGGGCTTCTTGAAAGCTAAAGTCTAGGTCGAATTGTTTGCCGATGACCTTTAAGGCTTCGACGGCAACGGTGATGATTTCTGGGCCAATGCCGTCGCCGGGTAACAGAGTGATGCGATACTGCTGAGCCATAGGGAGTTGGGATTACTGCTTTGATAGAGTGGATAATCTTGGAGTCCATATCTTATCAAAGCCCTTGACACCTGAGATCGCTACGGCTTGGTTTGGGGTAAGGGGCAAACCTTGGGCTGGGCGGCAGGTGCAGACTGTTTAGCTTGTTCGAGTTGGGGATGGAGTAGCAGATTCCAAAAGATTTCATTGACAAAATAGCCAATTTGTGGCTCAGGCTTATAATTTTGTCCGAAGACCGGTAAAACTTTTTTCTGATACATGGTGTTGCCCTAAATGGAGGTTAACAAAAGGAGAATGGCATCTAGACGTTAACTTCAAGACGTTTGATCCCAATTACGGACATGACACACAATTATTAATATTGAGGTCAGTGGAGACTCGGGAGATTAGGAGTTGTCTGAAGGGTTAAACGGGAAAGATTTGCCAGGTTTCTAAGGGAACAGAGGTCTCTGGCGATACGTTTTGAGGTTCTCGACGTGCTAAGTTCAGGGGAATAGCGAGTTGAGCTTTCTGCTGAAGTAGGTTCGTAAAAAGAGCGGCGAGGGTTTCCATGGCAGTTGCAATCCAGATGACGATGGGGTTCAATAGCTTTAGTAAAGATGATTTTGCCAGGGAATTGTGGGGGAATTTCGACGCTATTTCAACTGTCACCTAGAAGATCGCCTCAGACGCAAGAAAATGAGGTGATTTTAGGGGACGATTGAGGAACTGACCCCACGCAGGGCGATCGCCGCCCTCGGAATGACTGGGTAACAGAAGCAGGGGGGAGCCATGGAAGACTCCCCCCTCGGGGTGAAATACTAAACGGGTATACTGAAGTAGTCTGTTAACGCAAAACCTGAAACAATCCCTGAACGACTCTAGGTATTGAGTTGTTCAGCATCGGGGAAGGTGCGCTTAAACTCCTCAATGAGGTCATCCATTTCCTCAAGAGCTTGGTTGACATCGATGCGCAGGGTTCCCAAGTCAGGGCGTTCAAGGAGATCGAGGAGAACCCCACGTTTACTTTCAATTTGCTCAATTTGGGAGCGGATGGTGGTTGTATCCATTCTGGGCTGTACCTTTAGCGATGCGTTTGCGTTGATATTGTAGCAAGGACAACGGAGTTGCGACGGCTCAGCCTGTCAGAGCTTGTTGGGAATTGGGGCAACAGTTGAAACGGAGGGCGGTTTTCAGGGACAATCTCAAGGCACTCTCATCGAGATCGGTTTTCTTCATTATGCCTGTTTTACCTGCTTTTTTGCGTCAAACCTCCCTGGCGGCGATCGCCCTGGTGGTGGGGTTGAGTCTGACGATTATTGGCTTTGGGGCCTATTTTTCCGGGAATGCAACCCTGAATCTGGCGGGGTTCTTCTATGGAATCCCGGTTTTGTTGATTGGTTTGGCCCTGAAGTCGGCGGAGTTGAAGCCGGCCCCGTTCACTCAACCGACGCCGCCAGAGGTGTTAGAACTGCGGGAGACGCAAGCAACGGAGACTCAGAATCAAGTTCGTATTGATGTCAACCGCTATCGCTATGCGGAACGGGCCCATCTGTTGGATGTGTTGGAATTTCTGAAACTCAGTCCCAATGATAAGGCGCGTCCGATTCTGGATGGGATTCGTGAGGAGGCGGTGGATGGGGCCTATGCCCTGATTTTGGAGTTTGACTCGCCGCTACTGCCGTTGAACCGCTGGCAGGAGAAACGGGAGGATATGGAAGCCTTTTTTGGTCCTGGGGTGCGGGTACAAGTCCAGGAACCGGAGGAGGGGTTTATTGATGTGGCGATTATTGCTCAGCCGAAGGGGTAATCCGCTTCATTTTTCCAGCCGGATGGCGTACCATTGCAGAAACTCCCCAGGGCCCATGTCGAGATCACAGGCGTTGTCCATGAGGTGACGGGTGCGATCGCCGAGGTTGTCGAATTTTTGCAAGTCTCGGGGGAGTTCTTCGGCGGGGCGATCGGCTAGAATTCCTTGGAGTTTCTCGAAGAGTTCCTCGGCGGTGAGGATTTGCTCAGTTTGGTTGGTTTCGAGGACGACAAAGTGATCTTCGGAGTAGAGAGAGGCGTGACCCATAGTAGTCTGGAAGGGGAAATTAGATGATCTTCTCTTACTGTAACCTTTGGTTGGGAGAGGGCAGGAGACAGGTTATGTTGCTGTTCGTGCATGAGGGTTGATGCGAGTCACGCTGCTGGAAGAGGGAGTTCTCTATGTGCATCGGGAGGATGTACCACCGTTTAAGAAGGGAGGTGCTGTTACCCGCAATACCTATTTTTGGGCGTTGAAGTCTATTGCCGATCGCGCTCCTCGGGGCAAGGATTGGGAGTTCGAGCGATCGGTCTGGATTGCTCTATGTCGGATGTTGCTGTCGTTTTCGGAGAGTGGTTATCTGGGGTTTCGTGAGACGGTGTTGGAGTTTCCCCTGGGGACTCGGATTCCTGATGAGTTGCGGGCCTGTTCGACGTTTGAGGGGTAGGGGTTGGATGGGGGGGGGTCGTCAGGAAAAGACCTTGATCAACTTGTTTGCATCTGCGCGATCGCCGTCCTGAGTTGGCGTAGGTGATCGCTCACTTCTAGGTTCAATTCCCGAGGTTGCAACGCCGCTGGAAGTTCTGAGAGTAACGCCGGATTGCCTCAATGGATGAAACCCCTTAGCTTACAAGCTGGCATTCCAATACTCTAAACCCGTAAGAATTACCTCTTCTAACCAGGTTTCAAATCGAGCTAGGACTCGATCACCCTCGTCAGCGTAGGAAAACTGGAACAGCGAATCTGTCAAGGTTTGAATGTTATTAATCGTACTTTCCCCACTATCCCCATTATCTTTATGATAGGCACAGGCTGAACAAACCAGTAACCCCCGATACTCATGTCCGAGAACGTGGAAAGATAGTAAAATAATCGTCGTTGAGGATTCTAAGTTTATCACCAACTGAAGCCAACGATGATAGTCGCGCAGATTGGCAAAATAGCCAACTTGCTTTGCAGTTTCAACAATCTGATAGCGGTGATAATGAGATTTACTCCCATCGGGGGGAGACTCAATCATAAAAACTTGAGATTCATCGATGACTCCCTGCAATGAGAGTTTGATGTCGGTCATTATCCCTTGAAGTCGTTCTGATGCAAGCTTAACTAATTCCTCGGCATAGGTTTCCACACGCTGACAACGAACTTGAATGGAATGAGAGCGATTTTGCTTGAGTTTTTCAGCAATTGAATCAATCACAACTTGAGTTCGTCTGGCTTCTGACAAAATTTGTTCCGATAAGCCCAAACTCCGAATAAAGGCTTGCTTTTGGCTTTTGGAAAACAAGTTAACTAACCCAGATAAATCGTCATGATCCGCTTGTTCGGATGCTTGAATATAAGCCGTGCGATCGTCACGAGTTAAGACCAGCGGAAACCATCCTGCTTGAATAAACACGAGACTCGCTAGACATCTTGCAACTCGACCATTACCATCCTGGAACGGATGAATTTGAGTGAAGCGGTGGTGAAGCCAAGCCGCCTCGATTTCGGGAGGAACTTGATTGTCTTGATGCTGGTGATGGAGTGCTACTAATCGATCCATCTCTGAGGAAACTTGTTCCGGGGGACAGTAGTTATAGACAGAACCATCGCGTCTGATGGGATTTTTAGGTCGTTGTTTCCAGTTCCCACGAATTAGAGGAATCGTGATAATCTCTTGGGTTGAGGGGATAATAGCTTCTGTACTCTGTTGATTTTGGGTTAAGACTTGGTGAAGTTGTTTGATGTAAAATGTTGATAGATTGCGCTGTTTACCTACAAAGTCAAATAATCCTTCGACAGCCGCTTCCTGGTCTTGAATTAAGGCGACAACGTGTTTAACGGGTCTATCTGTGGCTCCATGGGGAATGAGCGACTCGTTAATACCTTGCTCAATCAGTAAACGAGTAATTCCTCTATCTAAGCTATACAAACGCTCGATAATTCCTGTTTCAATGGCAATTTCTCGGCGTAGTTTTTCCATGAATTTCTTGAATTCACCAGATTGTTGCAACCGCTCGGCTTGTTCATTCCAAACTCTAGCTAAGGGTGGCAATTCTGTATTAGCCAAATCTTGCCAACTCTCGGGCAAATCTTGAATTGGGTTCCAGAGCATATCCACTGTTTTAAGTTTAGTAGGGGTGACAAATTTTTTGCCCCTACTTTAGCACATTCAACGCTGACGGGTCTTCAGCAAAACCATGGTTTCTCGTAACTTGGCTCTAGCGTTATCTTTGGGGAGGCTCTATCTCCCGATTGCAGGCGGCAGAGCCGCCACAGTCCGTGTCACGGCTGGAGCCGTGACACGAGGAAAGGGGTAGGGGTTGGATGGGGGGTTAGTCAGGAAAAGACCCTGATACACTTGTTTGCATATGAGCGATCGCCGTCCCGAGTTGGCGTAGGCGATCGCTCACTTCTAGGTTCAATTCCCGAGGTTGCAACGCTGCTGGAAGTTCTGAGAGTAACGCCGAATTGCCTCGATACCATTCATTCATGGCCACACCATCCCAGGCCCCTTTGAGGTCTCGGAATTTGTCTAGTAATCCCTGGAGTTCTTGCAGAGCATAGGATTCTAAACTAGCTGCATTAAAGACGGCAATTTGCAAGTATTCTTCAAAAATCTTAATATCTGTTTCAACTTCAAAAATTACCTCATCTTCGGGATTTTTAAACTCGTCAAAGGCTTCAATGAGGCTCGTGATTTCTCGGACTCCTAAGACTTCCTGGCGTAAGGCACTATCGAGGAGGAGTTGAAAGCCATAATTGGCATAGCGTTTTAAAACTCGAAGTGCCGGTTCGTCGCCACTATAATAATTATCTAAAATTTCAATATCAACCCCGAGATTTTTGATAATACTGCGGCGGGTGTCACTCTTAACGGGACTGCGAATTAAGGCATCGGCAACGGGACGCGCGAAGCGTAAATACAAGACTCTCAGGCTATGCTGTAGTTTTTCGAGGTAATAGTCCGAGTTTTCAATCAGGCGAGATTCCACTTGCGAACTTCCCCAAAGCTGTTGGGTCATGTAGGCCATTAAGATGGCACATTGTTCTTGTAATTCGATCGCCAATTGGTCGGCGATCGCATCTAAATGCTGTTTAACATCGTTATATAAATCCTCTCGCCAGACAATGTTGGCCTTAGTACGGTCAAACACTGGGTTAGAATTGGCTGCAAAAATACGGTCTCGTTTCTCAAGAGTGGTCTGCCGCAAATGCTGCATTTCGCTCTCTAAGACTTGTAGATAGCGTTGTCTGAGTTTTTTTAAGCTTTCGGCGGCGTTGAAATGTAGCGTTGAGTCGTTCGCTGGGGAGGTGGCGCGGTAAAAGTCTTGTAAATCGGCTTTGATTTGCTCCCATTTTTTAGACCACCATTGGGTGAACTCAATCCGTCGCGCTTCTTCTTCTCGTTGTTTGGCTTCTTCGGGATTTTCGGGGTAGCGTTGATGGACGAGATGATAAATGTCTTTGGCGGTGTTAAAGGTTGTCTGGAGGGAGGCTTCGCAGCGTTTTTGTAATACGGAAACTCGTTCGGTGTTGATGTAGGCCTCAATTCTGGTTTTGATTTCGGGAATCCCGGTGGCCTGTTGGCTTAACTCCTCCAGGCTGTGGCTGTGGGTGAGGCTTTCGAGGCGCGATCGCACCGCCTGGGGGGAACCGACTTCTGATTGAGTTTGGCGATTGGCCAGGCTATTTAACACCAGATAGGCTCCCGCTGACCCTGCCACGATACGATGTTTGGGTAAGTTGGCCCGTTTGTGCCAGTCGGCGGCGGCTTCCTCAATATGGGTTTGCAAGGCTTCGGCACTTCCGAGGCTATCAATATGACTGAGAAAGACAAACAGTTTCTCGGCAATTTTGATGTTTTTATCTCCCTGTTCGGTAAATTGGATGATTTCGAGTTCTGCTTCTCGGATACTACGAAAGCGTTGAATGACAATCACCGCATCGCAATCGGCAAGAATCGCCTGTGCTTCATCTACGTGTTTGGCTAAGCCGGAGTCGGAACCGGGAACGTCATAAAAGACAATTCCATCGGCTTGGGCCAGTTGATTGGTGTAAAGTCGCGCCTCTAAGACAGCATAGGCGTAGCGATCGTTGGCGACATAGTGCTGGAGAGGTTCCCGGATATCTTCGAGACGGGTAAAGGGAACAGTTAAGTCCCCACCCCGTCGAACTTCTGCCAAGGTTTGCCGATTCGCATCAATGGTTTTGAGATCTTCTTTGGCGTCGCTTTGTTCCAACTCTTGCAAAAATGTCTCGAATTGTTCCTGGCTACGGACTTTGATTTCTAGCCGTTGTTCGGCTTCACTGGCCACCGAGTAAATTTGTGTGGTGGTGAAGGTGCAACGTCCCCCTTTGGCGGGAAGTAAGTCACATTGCAGCCAAGCATTGATGAAGGTGCTTTTTCCCGCTTTCTCTAAGCCAACGACGGCAATGCGAAATTCGCCTTTTTTGAGGCGATCGCGTTGTCGTCGGGTTGGTTCCACCTCTTGCTGTAATTGTTCTCTCAAGTCTCTGGGAACTTCCGCCTGGGGTAAGTTCGCCAGGTTGAGCGCGTGCTGAGAGAGCGTCAGCGCGTCATCGAGACGGCTGGTGTAGTAAGAGGAGGCGGTTTTCCAATCCATAGAAAATGAGGGAGGTTAGATGCGGTTAAAATGCTCTCGGCCGGATAGGTTGGCGAGAAGCTTGCACTCCTGAATTACGGGAGTTTCTGTCTGGGGTAAGCGTTTTTTCAGTCCATAACAACTGGAGTTGCCAATCATGTTTCCTCCATCTTCAATTTGAATGCGAATGTAAACATCTCGTTCACTGTCGGGAAGAATTGGCTCTGAGGTAGTTTGCAAGTCCTGTTCAAGAGAGTCTAAATCTCTCGATGGAAGACAACAGAAATAGGCGCAATTGTCAATCAGGTGACAGATTTCCTCTCGGGTTAACGTTTGCGGAGGAGTCAGATGGCTCACTAGCCGTGCTGGAACGATTAAACACAATTCGGCCGTGATGCGTGGCTGGTCATAAGTCGTTTGACGATTAATTGAATCGCTGCTCCCACTCGGTTGATTTGAGTCTCTTGAATAATTATAGTCACTATCTTTAGATGGATTTTGGTAATTTTTTTGGTTGGATCTATCATCTTTTTTTTGAGAAGATTCTGGGTTAAATAAGTTTAGTAAAAAAGATTCTCCGACCTTGAACATTGATTTAATGCGAGATTCAGCAAGTTCTTGAAAATTATCAAGATGATTTTTATCGCCGTCTCTTGGTGGTTTGGGTTGACGTGATTTGTCGTTTTGAGGCCGCATTTGGTGATTCTCCTATTTCAACATTAATTATCTTCAGCATCAATTATATCACTTAAACTTAAGCAAGATAATTCATGACTAAGCGTTGCAACTTGTTTTTGAAGGAGCTGCAAATTGGTTTCGTCTTGCTGCTGGTTTTCCTGAACATTTTTGTGCGCCTCATCTAACCTAGACTTATATCGATCCAGAATCTCGCGATTGACCTCCGCCACGTTGGCGTTCAGAGAGTTGACTTGTTCCAGAAGCCAGTGACCTGTTCGCTCAACAATTTCCATGTGCGCGATTCCAACCTGATTGTCCCAATCACTTAACATCTCTTCAGCACTAGGGATTTTACCATTATCAACCCTACGCTTCCGATATCGGGTTTCATACCGGACTGCTTTCCACAGCCATAATGTCCACCAAAGTCGTCCCTCTTTCTTAACTTTGTAGGCTTCTTGTTCTTCTGTGGTGGTAATGGGAAATCCGGATTTGAGGTTGACTGGGGGACTTTCGCGACTGATATCAATTTGAGCGAGGCGATGCTTGGGAAAGTTGATTCCATAATCCGGTGCAATATTATGACACCCGTTCTCCATCTCATCTAAATAGTGTGTAAATAGACAAGATAAGGCAGTATACACACGCCCTGACTCTAGGGTGTAGGTTTGCTTGATCACATCCTCCAGGACACGACTCAAGGAAACACTGAGCTGATTGAGAGATTTATTGATGGCTCGTAGGTTTTCTTTGTCTGAATCTGATTTGGCTTTTTTTATTCCTCCTTTTCGAGCCAAAGAACCCCCATAACCAACAGTATTTAGGGTTTTTAAATTTTTTTCAAGAGCCTTTTTATGGGTATAGTTAACTAAATTAAATACCGGTCCTTCTAGCTTGACCAACTGATTTTCCAGAGAACTTGCAACGGACTCCAAAACTTTGTTAACATCACGCCTGAGTTCACGAGTCCATCCCTTAAGGGGAATGAGGGGCTCAACTAAACCGCTATACCTTGGGATAGACCCAAGTTTCTCGGGAAGCGTCTCTAGGGGATCAATAACATCACTCTCGCCCCCAGGGGTCTGGTTGTCCCCCAACCTTTCCTTTAACTTTCTCTCTAATTCCTCAAAAGGGCGTCGGATTTCTTTCGCCCCCTCATCCAGAAACTTCTCAAGGGCATGACGAATATGTTTAAGACGTTCGACCTCTTGCTCATATTTCTCCTTAGAACTCTGCAAGAGCGCCTGGAGGGTTTGTTGTGACCACTCAATGACCGCATTTGCCCCGTCTTCCTTAAACTGAGCCATCAGTTCTTCAAGCACAAGCTGGGGGAAATTTCCAGCAATATGTCTTTTCAAGGCTTCGTCGAACTCCCCACCGTGGGATTCATGCCATAATTTCCGGGACACGCGATCGCGATCATGCTCCGTCCACTTTCCCGGGTTACGGGGTAAATCATACAGAATTTCATCACCAATCAAGCTATTGAATTTTTGGTCCGCTGTTTGACAAGCCTGATTACTGACCGAGCGATCCTGATCTTGAATTTGAAGACTCAGCAGAGCCGCTAGAGTGCTGAGTTTTATCACCCAGATATCATCAATCTGCTGCTGATATTCCGGTAAATAACGTTTCAGACCCTGTTTAATAGAATCCACAGTCCCGGTTGTAAAGCGAGCTTCCGACTCGGGCCAGGTCTTATCATCCCGAAACACATCAATTCGATTGAGAATGAAAAGCATTCGACTTGGAGAGCCACCGAGTTTTTTGACTTCAGCCACTACCTCCTCTAACAAGGTCTTGATTTTTTGCTGATCGGTTTCTGCACTATTGTAGGTGACCAAACATAAGGCTTTCCCCGATTGCTGTTGGATAATCTTACGGTTGGCTTCGTCCCCCACCGAGGCTAAGCCGGGCAAATCCATGAGTTTAATCTTGGCACCTAGAGGCAGTTGAAGCTCAGAGGCGATGCGAAAGGGATAGCGGATATAAAATTGAGGCGAAGACAAGTCCGGTTGAAGTTCACGAGTGTCAATAAACTTCAACATCACATCATACAGGCGAGTCTGAAACTCTGAATCGCTCAAACCTCGCCATTCTCCCCAGTCCCAGGTAGCGTCTGGAGTCTGGTGGATGACCAAGAGCCTCTCAGGGCCATGTTCAATGGTAACGATGCCTGCACTCATCTCGCTGACGGCGACGGGCATAATTTCGGCACCGCAGAGGAAATTCACCAGACTACTTTTGCCGCTACTGGTGGTTCCGGTGGTGGCCAGGGTGAGGGTGGGGTGACTCAGGTCGTGGAGTAGCCTCTGTAACGCCGCGTCGAGGCCGTCCGAGAGAGTCTGAATCTCCTCGTGATAGCTCTCGGGTAAGTATTGTTCCATGTCAGTCCGAAACTTGCCCCAAGATTGGACGAGATGCTTAGCTCGGGTTTTCACCTCGGTGAAGATGGTGGTGACGGTTTGAGTCATGATTCAGTTGAGTCCTCTGGGTTAAGGGGAGGCGTTACGCCATCAACGGTTCCGTAGCGATGAGTCTGGCGACTGGGGGATATGGATGTCCGCTTGAGGTCAGAGGTTAGCTGATGGGTCTTCAGGACATGGCCGATTATACCCTCAAACGGTGGGAGTCATTCTGTAACTACTATGACATAAATCTAATCAGGAAACAACGGCGAATTCAGAATCTGTAACACTGACGCTCCCGTGGATTCAACATCTTTTGACTCACTCCATCAGGGCTTCTACTCATATACCCGCTGGCCATCTCCGGGTAACAACAGAAGTTCTGAGGGACGAATAATTGTTCCCACGGTGACTTCAATATCACCATCCCAATCCTCAATAGTCAGCACCTGATAT
The DNA here is from genome assembly GCF_009846485.1 of Sodalinema gerasimenkoae IPPAS B-353. Classification (GTDB taxonomy): domain Bacteria; phylum Cyanobacteriota; class Cyanobacteriia; order Cyanobacteriales; family Geitlerinemataceae; genus Sodalinema; species Sodalinema gerasimenkoae. The sequence continues at coordinate 4,455,826 of NZ_ML776472.1, read as the reverse complement.
CCGGGTCCTTGATAATCGAAATAGTGACATCGTTTGCTGCTGCGATTTAAGGTCATTCCCTGACGGGACATCGTGGCTTCCCCAGATTCGACACAGCGGTAATGATTCCCCTCAAACTGTAAGTGCTTGGGGGGAGTCCCCGTGATTTCTAAGTCGTCGGTGGGAGTCAGCCAAGTCACTTGAACTTGGTCGTCTTCTTCCACTCCTAGCCAACGGATGCGATCGCCATCCTGTAAGAGATATTCCTGCCACTGATAGCCCTTATCATCATAAACTAGCATCCCCTGCACGACCCAATCCTCTCCCATATATTCGACAATGTCGCCAATTTGCAGAGTAAAAATGCTACGCTCTAATGGCACAAGTTGTGGGGAGTGGCTAACCGGCTTTAGTTGTTGTTGACGAATCACAAAGATGGCAGATGCAACTAATACAACAACCACAAAAATCCAAACAAACGTCAACATTATTTAGCCCTCAAACAACAGCGATTTCTTCTAAGACTCAAATCCATCCCAACGGTTATGGGTTTGATACTCAACAATAGCCGGGCGAGACAGACGATTCACCTCCACATCCGAAAACTGAATATCTGCCGGTAAATCAAATAAATGCGCTAACAAAGGCAGCGTTAAAAAGCGCGTCTGCACCGGCAACATCCAGGTTTCTGGATGAATCGCCTCACGACTGGCTAAGACAAACCCCCAGGGGCCAAAACTGGGAACTTGAACCGTATAAGGATGCACCGAAAGTCCCACCGACTCCAACGTCGCCGCAATACAGGCCATCACCCGAGGGGCAAAAAAGGAACTAGAGGCTTGAGTCACCAATACTCCATCGCTGGCGAGACGGGGTAAGAGACGGCGATAAAAGCCTTCTGCATAAAGTTTCGGTGAACTACCGCTATTGAATCGGAGATTACAATAGCGGCTTCCTACCCAACAGATTGCCCAACCGTAGATTTCTTACGTCCTCTACGGTTAGGTCTTACATCTGGACAATAGGCTTGGCCCCGCGTCCCGCAGGTCAAGAGTCGTAGTCCCTCTTCTTTGAGGTTGATGGCTGCATTGAGATCTCGATCATGACTCGTCCCACAGTTAGAACAAGTCCAGTTTCTGATCTCAAGCGGCAGGCTATCGATTTGATTCAAGCAAACGTTGCAGGTTTTAGAGGAGGGGAAGAATCTATCAACTTCAATATAGATCTTCCCTTCCTGCTCGGCTTTGTACTTTAGCATGGTCAAAAACATTCCCCAACCGACTTGGCTGATTGCCTTAGCCAGGTTGGGGTTCTTGACCATGCCTTTGACGTTGAGGTTTTCCACACAGATGACTTGGTTTTCGTCAACTATCCTACGCGATAGCTTGTGCAGAAAATCCTCCCGACAACGTGCTACCTTGTTATGCACCCTAGCGACTTTCTTTCGCGCTTTATTGCGGTTGTTAGAGCCTTTCTGTTTTCTCGATAAGTCTTGCTGCTTACGTTTCAGGTTACGCTCATGTTTAGCCATCCATCTTGGGTTATCAAATTTAGACCCATCGGACGTTACAGCAAAATGATTTAATCCAAGGTCTACGCCGACGGCTTTTCCCTCGGTGGATGAGTCTGGATTGGGTTTTCCATCTTCAAAGAGAATCGAAGCAAAATACTGGTCACAGCGATTTTTGGTAACGGTGACGGTTTTTACCTCACCCTCTATTGGTCGATGAACAACCGCTTTAACTTCCCCAATTTTCGGTAGCTTCAAGGCGTTCTCCAGCACCTTGACATTTTGAGGATATTGGATGGATTGTTTACCGTGTTTAGACTTGAATCGCGGATACCTAGCCCGTTTCTCGAAGAAGTTATTAAAAGCGGTTCCCAGGTTAATACAAATTTGTTGAAGGCATTGTGAATAGGCCAGCTTCAACCACTCATGCTCTTGTTTGAGTCTGGGAATCTTTTTCTTAATGTCGTAACTAGATAGTCCCTTCCCAGTCTCCTGGTAGGTTTGATTCATCAAGTTCAGACTATAGTTCCACAGCCATCTGCAATTGCCGAAGGATTGCTCCAGCGATGGCTTCTGCTGATTATTTGGGTAGAGTCTGATTTTGACGACTTTAAGCATCAGGGCAAATTAGATCCACCATAAACACTCTACCATACGTTACTGCCGCAATTCATCTCACGCTTCAATCAGAGATTTGAAGCGGAGGATTCTTGCGGGTTTGGCTAAAATCGGTCGATCCAGGTCGGGAAAATCGGCGATAATAACGTCAAACTGCTCATCTAAGGCCGGGGCCGCCAAAAACGCATCGGCAATACGAACTTCAAGGCGAGGATTCTCTAGGGCCCCCTGATTCACTCGTTTGAGAAAGGGATGACGGCGGGAAAGATTCACCACTTCGGGATCGAGATCAATCAGTAACAAACGCTCAACTTGCGGCCATTTCAACACTTCTCGGGCCGCCATTCCATCCCCAGCCCCCAGCAGTAACACCCGTTTCGGATCTGGGGTTGCACTCATGGCGGGATGCACTAAGGCTTCGTGATAGCGATATTCGTCAATTGTCGACAGTTGTAAGTCGCCGTCGAGGAAGAGACGCACATCCTGTCGCCAACGAGTCAGAACAATCCGTTGATAGGGCGATCGCACTCGGGCAATAATGGGCGCATCATAGAGATTATCTTCCAGGGTATTACTCAAGGGAATCGCCAAGGGAGCAAAGCCAATTAAAATCAGGCTAATCACAACTCCCCACAGCCGCCACGATCGCAGACTGGGGAAGTTTTGCGCCAAAATCACCACCATTACGGCGGGGAAGGCCCCAATAATCGCCGCTGAGGGAAATAATCCCAACCAGGGAAGCAGAATCACCGGAAAGGCCAGAGATCCCACTAGGGCCCCCGCATAATCGAGGGCTAAAACTCCCGCGATCGCATCTTTTACCCCGTCATCTTGTTCAAAAATACGAGTCAGCAGGGGAATTTCAATTCCGGCTAAGGTTCCCAAAATTAGGGTGACGAGACTTAAGCCAATCCATAAGGGGCCATCGACGACAAAAATAGCAAATAAGCCTAGGGGTAAAAAGGCACTTAAGGGGGCGATCGCCAATTCCACTTGCATGAAACGCCGCAGTAGCTGTTCTTGCTGTTGGCTGCGATCGCCCTGCGTCACCAAAAAGCGACTCAAGTAAGAACCAATCCCCATCGCCGCCAAAAATCCGCCCACCGCCACCCCATAGGCCAGGGCCTGATTGCCCACCAAATAACTGGCTAACGTCCCTAAAAGCAGTTCCACCGCCAAACCACAAGCCGAACAAATTGCCGTTGCCCCTAACAAAAGATTCCGTTGCGATCGGCCTAAGGGAACCCAGGGTTGAGAGTCAGAATCTTCCTGAAAACGAGTGATGTCATCGGCAATTAAATTCGGAGAATCAGGGCGATTCGATTCCATATAAATCCTCTTAAGACGAGTAAACAATAATCCTAACCATGCAGGTCATAGTTTCACTATTTCCCGAACCCAGTCCCTCCCCCAAAAAAGCCCCCTCCATAACTGGCACGATTCCCTGAGTAATGCCAAGTTCCCGATTGATAAAACCCATTAAGGTAGGTTCCCTGATGGGGCCAATAACTTTGCTGTTGCTGCTCTTGACGCAACGTCACAGAGGAGCGAGAACTATAGGCCGCCCCAACCGTAAAGAGAGCGATAAGAACTGCTAAAATTGCCAAGATTTTGGTTAACATGGTTTACCCTCCCAAAGTCAATCATCGTTATCATCAAAACATCTCGGTTAATCTCGGGCAATTTCAACCACCGAAACCCCACCTAAGGTTCGCATCTTCTCCCGGATAGTTAATATCGTTATATCAACTGGTTCATCCGGGGTCACTTCTATATACACCCCGTAAGACCCTCGTTTTTTTAATAGAAAATACTGCTTAAATATACCCGTCGTTTTGTATAGCTCTCCATCCGCATCCTTATGAAATTTAAGGTGAACCGGGGTCACTTGATGATATAAGTTTTCCCCATAGCCATCGCTGAGCCAGAGATTAACATTCAAAAAGCGAGGAGAGGTTTCATCAGCCACAATCTTTAACGTACAGCAGACCAAATTATTATCACCGCCAATAATCGCACGACCCCCAATATCGCTATCGTAAATCATATTACGAATGGCGCGTTGATTGGAATGCTCCGCTGAGAGAAAACATAAACAGGCTAAGCCCCCTGTGCCAATAACCCCAGGCAAGAGATAGCGAGTATCAATTACCCCATCCCAGACGCGGATCATGAAGCGAACTGACTCATCCTCAACCGGTTGACCTGAAGTGTCTGTATAGTCAAGAATATTGATGGCAAGAGTAATCGTTTCTGGCTCCTGCCCGGCTCGTACATCTAAGGCTTGTATAGTCAAGAATATTGATGGCGAGAGTAATCGTTTCTGGCTCCTGCCCGGCTCGTACATCTAAGGCTGCCTCTACATCACTTTCCCGCCAAGTTCCTGATTCTCGTCCTTCTCGCCAAGTTCCCGATTCAATCCAGTGCCTCTACATCACTTTCCCGCCAAGTTCCTGATTCTCGTCCTTCTCGCCAAGTTCCCGATTCAATCCAGGCTTGTTTGAGGGCCGAGACCATCAAATTTCCCTCGTCATCTAATACCCGAAGTTCATAGGTGGCCCAGCGATTATTCGTGAACGAGGCATTCACATCAACGCGCATTGCCCCAATGGATTGGGGTTGGAGTTGCCAAGTTTTAAATTCAACGACTTCCCCTGGGTTAACCTCAAGGCGATCCTCGAAAATTTGCCGTTGGAATAGGGGACTTGCTATGACAGCTAGCAGGACTAGGCTTACGGCAAAGATGGCCAAGTAGGGCGACCAATCTATAAAGCGATAGGTCGTTGTTTTGGTGGCAGAAGACATAAGACCTCTTAATCAAGACAATGGGGCCGGCTCAACCCCCTGAGGTGAATCGAGTATAACAGACCCAGAATCTGGAGGAATCTAAGAGGTTAGAACGAGGTTATAGATAGCGTTGAGCGCATTCTGCTACCTGAGGATGTTCGTCTTTGGCCAGAGTTTGCAATGCCTTCTGCACTGACTCCCCACCAATTTGTCCGAGGGCCTGGGCCACCCGTTGCCGGGTTTGGGGTTCAGGATGCGTCATGAACTCCTCAATCCAGGGAACCGCTTGAGGATCGCCGAGTTCCCCCAAGGCGCCAATGGCGGTGGTTTGTACCAATTCTGTGTCACTGTGGAGGGCTTCATGGAGCAATTCCACCGCTTCGGGGGCCTCCATTTCCGCTAACGCTGCCACAATACTGAGGCGAACAATCCAATCTTCGTTGTTGCGATAGAGTTGCGCCAAATCCGGGTATGCTTCCCGGAACTTCAAGGCCCCCAACGCATCTGCTGCCGCCGCCTTCACATCTAACTCGGGGTCGTCATAGAGGCGCGATCGCAGCAACCTTAGAGATAACTCCCGGTTCTGATGTCCCAAACTAGAGAGCTTACAAACGGCAGTGTAGCGCACCCGTGGATTGGTATCGGTAACCACGGGAACCACATAGTCAAAGGCGAGACTCGGATCAATATAGTGAAGTTTATTGATGCCACTGAGGCGATCGCCATAATCATCCGAGTCGAGCATTGCTTTGACTGCGTCAGGTGTAATATCCATAAGTTAATCAGGAACGTCAGAACAGGAAAAAATGGGAATTAGGCCTCAGCGTCCGAACTGGCCATGGCGCGGATGATATCGCCTCGGGAGAGAATCCCCACCACGTGATTGTCCTCCCCAAGAACCGGCAGACGATGCACTTTTTTCTCGTGCATTAACCGGGCCGCGTCTCGTAAGGCGCATTCGGGAGTCGTGGTGAACATATGTCCTTTACTCATCACATCCTGCACCGTCTGTCCGAGAACCTTGTGCAGTTGTTGCTCATAATGTTTGGGGTTCTCCAGATAAATCACACTATCGAGAATGGTGATATAGGCCGGAGGAGTGGCCCCGGTTTCGCGCCACATCAAATCGGTTTCCGAGAGCATTCCCACCAGCTTACCCTGGTCATTCACCACCGGTAAGCCGCTGATGCGACGTTCAGCAATGATTTGAATGGCCTCTTGAATGGGAGTCTCAGGGGTGACGACGATCGGATCGTGACTCATCACATCCGCAACACGTTTAACCATAGTGGAGTTTCGGGAATTGATGTATTCGCGCTTAGCTACTGGCCATCATACCGCTCGACGATCCCCCCGACGGTGAAGAATCGCGATCGCCCATCAGAACTCGTTACCATACATCTGAAGACCCTATGGCGATCGCTCCATTATGACTGACGCGCAAACCAATCCCCTGTCGCGGCAAATTCCCTGTATCTATGTCTGTCAGAACCGCTCCTGCGAACTCAATGGTTCCGCCAAAACCCTCAAAGCCTTCCAAGATGCCAATCCCAAGGGCGTTGTCGTACAAGGGTGCGGTTGTCTAGGACAATGTAGTACGGGGCCATCAGTCCGGGTTACCCAAGATGAAACCTGGTATTGGCAAGTTCAACCCGAAGATGTTCCCAAAATCCTAGAGCAACATCTCCAAGGAGGGGAACCGGTTCAGGAAAAACTCAATACCCGCATTCACCTTCAGTTTAATTTTTAATCATTAGCCAGACTGAGTAGGACATCTTGAAGTCTCAAAACTCAACTCTAAAAAGACTTCAGCCGGTTTTAGTCGTCACCAATACACTGTCGAATTTCCACAATCAATTAGCCAACCATGGTTACCCTCAAGACCCCGAAAACTCCCCCAAAATGGCAACTGCTGGAGTGGATTTTCAATCCAACCGGCTACCTGAAACGGAACCAGACCAAACTGGGAGAGACCTTTAATGGCCGTCTTGGCGTGAACTTCGATGGCTTTGTCTTTTTCAGCCATCCCGACCATATTCGCACCATTCTCTCGGCCCCCGCGCGTTGCTTTGACGCGGGCCGGGCCAATGGCATTTTAGGACCCCTGGTGGGGGATGATTCCCTGCTGTTGCTCGACGGACAAGCACATAAACAGCAACGCCAGTTATTGATGCCCCCCTTTCATGGCGATCGCATGGTGACCTATGGCGAGATTATCACCCAGGTCACGCGTCAGGCCATTGACCACCAACCTCAGGGAGAGGCATTTCGGGTGCGATCGCTCACTGAAGAAATTACCATGCGCGTCATCCTCAAAGCGGTCTTTGGCTTAAACGAGGGAGACCAATATGAAAAGATGCGGCGCACCATGGCCACCTTTTTAGACATGACTGCCTCCCCGATTAAATCTAGCTTGCTGTTCTTCAAATCCCTACAACGGAATTTAGGGCCTTGGAGTCCCTGGGGGCGCTTTCTCGCTATCCGCGAGCAGTTAGACGCACTCCTCTACGCCGAAATCCAACAGCGTCGCCAAAAGTCCCTAGAGGAGCGCGACGATATCCTGAGTTTGCTGCTATTGGCCCGGGATGAAGCCGGTCAGGGAATGAGTGATAAGGAACTGCGCGATGAACTGGTGACCCTACTCCTGGCCGGTCATGAAACCACCGCCACCGCTCTGGCTTGGGCCTTGTACTGGGTGCATCGCTTTGACAGGGTTCGCGATCGCCTCATCGAAGAAGTCTCGGCCCTGGGCGAAAACCCAGACCCGATGGCAGTCTTTAAGTTGCCCTATCTCACCGCCGTTTGCAACGAAACCCTGCGCATCTATCCCGTGGCCCTGGTCACTTTCCCGCGCATCGCCAAGGAACCCTTCCAGGTGGGGGACTACCAATTTCCCGCCGAAAGCGTCCTGGCCCCTTGTATCTACCTCACCCACCATCGGGAAGATATTTTCCCCGACTCCTACAGCTTCAAGCCAGAACGCTTCCTAGAGCGTCAATACTCCCCCTATGAGTTCTATCCCTTTGGCGGTGGGAATCGTCGCTGTTTGGGCATGGCCCTGGCCATGTATGAACTCAAACTGGCCCTAGCGACTCTGGTCACTGAACATGACTTTAGCCTGCCCCCACAGCCGCCCGTGAAGCCGGTACGACGAGGAATTACCCTCGCCCCCTCGGCGGGACTTTCCCTAGTCAAAACCCGTTAATTTGGGCTGTTTTCAGGGTCTGAGTTCTCTTCTAGGTCCTCGTGTAGGTCCTCGTGGTGCCAGATGATATCGGCCAAGGGACGCTCTGGAGTGGAGGCGAGGTCAGGATCGGGGTCAAACACTAGCGAGAGTTGTTCGACATCTTGCAGACGACGTTGAACCCGACTGGGAATGCCATCCCCATAGAGAATATGGCCCTGTCCAGCGATGACGACCATGGCCCGTTCGGGGTGAGTTTGCAAAAACTGGGCTACATGGTAGCTCATGGTTTCATCCCAAAGGATTTGAGCCTTAAAAAAGGTTTCAAAGCCGTCACTGGAGCCATGGCCCTGATGATAACCATCGAAAATCTCCCGCAGTCGTTGACGATAGGCGGCGTTATCGAGGTCGAACTCTTCGACTGGGGGCAGATCCGACAACCGTTGCGGGGAGAGATTGCCAAATCCCCCTCGGGCCACCTCCCGTATGGCTTCGATGGGCGCATTTAAGGCCAACACCGGTAGATTATGGGCTTTGGCGAAGCGCAAAATGGGGGCGTAGGCTTCCCAGGGAAAACCCCAGCGCGTTTCAAATTCCGTCAGTTCCAGAAATTCCGCTTCGCTAATCTCTCCGGCAAGATATTGGTCAATATAGGCTTGTTGCGGCCGTTCAAACATCTCCAAGCCGATCGCCAGTTGTGGGTTTTGCTCATACCACCGTTGCAGAATCTCTCGTTGAGCGGCCTGATCCTCCGGGCGATTGTGGACTTCCCCGAGATAGAGGACTTGTACTCCCTCTAAGCGAGTCAACAAATCATCGGGGCTGAGAACCTCCTCCTGAGTGGGTTCTCTGAGAACTTGCGCCCAGGTGGGAGTTCCCCAACAGAGCCATAGGCCCAACAAACAGGCAGACAATCTAAGGGTTGGCGATCGCATGGTGGGTTGTATCGTAAGGAAGAAAAGGCAAGAGGCAAGAGGGGAAACCACGTAGGGGCGTACCTTTATGGTCGCCCTCTTCCGGCAAGAGGCAAGAGGGGAAACCACGTAGGGGCTTCGATTGCTATGGTTTTAATCTCAATCTTGATCTTGTAGCAGGGTGGCGGTGGTGCTGGCAACTCGGCGACGGGTTTCATTCATGTAGCCGCCGCGTAGGGTCAGTATCCCAATGAGGAGGCTCAGTAGGCCCAAACTGGCATCCGCGACTCCGACGCTGGCTAGGGCCGCAAACCATGTCAATCCTAAGCGGTGAACCCACCAGACGGCAACGGCCTGCAAGAGTCCGGTTCCCATGGCCAACAAGCCAATCCCAATCGAGGCCGCCACAATCCCCAGCAACAGTCGCCGTTGTTCCCGAGCGGCTTCTCGCTGGGCAATGTCTAGGTGCAGTTCGACGAGAATTTTGAACAGCCCCAAACTGCGGCGGACATAGGTTTCCACCTCAGAACGGAGGCTGTCGGATTCACTTGCGATCGCCACCACTTCCTCCCACAAATAGTCCTAACAGAAAACCAATTCCCAACGCCGTCAAAATTGAGGCCCCTAAATTGCGTTTCGCCTGAGATTTTACCTCCGGTAGGACATCGGCTTTCACCCGTTCAACAAGCTGTTCAGTGCGTCGCTCCAACAAGTCCAAGACATCATCAATACTAGGACTGGAGGGATGGTCGCTCTTCTCAGTCTCCGATTTAGATTGGACATCATGGCTCTCGGAGTGGCTTAACTCTTCCGATTGCCGTTTCTCTTTTTGGGCCTGGCGTTCCCAACTCAGACTTAGGGAATGGAGTTCAGCCAGTTGGGCGTGAATGAGGGTTTTTGTATGTTCGGTAGCGTCGGCAACGAGGTCCACTGTTAAGTCTAAATCTCCTTCCGTGGCTTTTAACTCCTCAGGGGCCATCAGGCTCCATTCCTGAGTGATTAGGGGAACCAGGGACTCAAAGCGTTCTTGGAACTGCTCCGGGGAAAGCCGTTTAGGGGCGATCGCCGTCCCATTGTGACGTGCCGTTGTCTCGCTGTTGGCGATGGCCATGGTAGTTATTTATCTGTGAGTCGTAACTTTACCTTTAATGTATCGCAGTTTTTTTAATCCATTGCCGGCTCATCGACGAACTTATAGCCCACTCCCACCACAGTTTTGACAAACTGGGGTTGGGTGGGATCGGCTTCGACTTTTTTGCGTAATCGGGCTACATGGGTATCCACCACTCGTTCATCGCCAAAAAAATCACTCCCCCAGAGGCGATCGATAAGTTGACTACGACTCCAAACTCGCCCCGGATAACTCATAAGAGTGGAGAGGAGATTAAATTCCAAGGCGGTTAAATCCAGCGGTTCGGGATCATCCCCGAGGTAGCGGCTGGCCGTGCGGCGATCGAGGTTGAGGGTAAAGTGAGCGGTGCGGTGCATATTTTCCTGGCCCCCCTGGCGTAGACTGCGGCGCAGTAGGGCCCGCACCCGCGCCACCAACTCCCGAGGGCTAAAGGGTTTCACCAGATAGTCATCAGCCCCCGTCGATAGGCCAATCACGCGATCGATTTCCTCTCCTTTCGCCGTCAACATGAGAATATAGGGGTCTTTCTCCCCCGGTTGTTGACGAATGCGGGCGCAGACTTCCAAGCCATCGAGACCCGGGAGCATTAAATCTAAGATGATTAAATCTGGCTGATGTTCGCGAAATGCCTCAATGGCCGCCAAGCCATCGGCAGCGTGATGACAGTTGAACCCTTCGGGTTCGAGGGTTTGTTGCAGGAGTTGAGCGATGTCTAGGTCGTCTTCGACAATCAGGATATTCATAGACAAGGTAAGACCCTAAGATGTTGAGTTCGGCTGCTGAAGTTGGGAGGGGTGAGTGTGGGGCCGGGAGGCTTGTAATTCACCGCGAATGGTCATAAGAATCCGTCCGAGATGGTTTTGGCCACTTCCGTCAGCCCCACAGCCCCAAAAGTAGTCGACGGGCGAGTTTTCGATGAGATACTCCTCTCCAGTATCGAGGAGAATCTGCTGGATATCGAGATGGGTGAGGAATTTAACGTTTACCGCTTCATACATCAGTTGGGGTTTAATCTCATCCCAGTCGGGCCGGGGTTGGCGACGGCGATCGCGTCCTAGGCGGGCGGCCTCTTCAGGGGTGGCGGCTTGGCGAATGGTCACCATGACGGGTTCGTCGCGGGTGCCGAGGAATTTATGGGCCTGATAGTAATGTTCTACGGTGGGCCAGGTTTGTCCCTCTATCTCGATGGCGTGACGGGAGAAGTTGGAGAAGCAGCCATAGTCGTCATGGGCTTTGTAGAAGTAAATGGTCATGGGTGAGGAGAGAACCGTACGCTCGGATTGGGTTAGCTGGGATACACCAAAATTTTACGACTATCACTGTTGGGACTTTGGAGAGGCTCTAGGATGCTGGCTAACTCAGCAAGGGGGACGCGATCGCTGATGGTGGTTTCTAGGGGCAGATGATGGTCAAACAAATAGGTGAGGCTGCGGGACTGTTGCCGAGGAGAGAGGCCCGAACAGCCGAGAAGGTCAATTTGGCGGCGGGCAAAGGCGAGGGGATCGAGGGGAACGGGTAGGGGATCGGCATAATCGGTCATACAGAGTAATTTTCCCCCTGGACGGGTTCCATCGAGGGCGTGCATCACATCCCAGCCTTGGGGTTCGGTGAGCAGGGCCCCATCGACTCCCTCGCCGTCGGTAAAGGCCCGGACTTTGGTGTGAAGGTCATCGCTGTTGCTGTTGAAGGCGGCTTTGGCCCCTAAGTCTAGGGCGGCTTCGAGCCGTTGAGGATTGCGATCGCTCACGAGGGGATGCAGTCCCAGCCGTTGGGCCAGCAGCACGGCGATCGCCCCCAGGGAACCGGCCCCCAAAATCCAGATGTGCTGTTCGGGTTGTAGGTTCAGCCGAGCGAAGCCATGCAAGAGGCTATTGATGGGTTGCAAAAAACAGGCCCGCTCAAAGGTAATATGTCCGGGAAGTGCTACTAAGCCGCCATGGTCAACTAAATGTCTGGGAACCTTGACAAACTCCGCAAAGCCTCCACCACTGGGGGTTAACCCGGCCGTGGTGGTATGGGCTTGATAGGTCTCACAGGCAGAAAAGCGGTCTTCTAGACAGGCCAGACAGCGCATACAGGGAACATGGGCCAGGGTCGCCACCCGCTGTCCTACCCGCCAGGAGCGCACCTCGGGGCCCACCTCAACGATGGTTCCGGCAATTTCTTGGCCGAGGACGAGGGGTTGCTCCAATTCCGGAACTCGCAGACGATAGAGATCTAAGGGAGATAGACCGACGGCTTTAACAGCGACGATCACCTCTCCCTCTGAGGCAGTCGGTTGGGGGAGATCTTCATACCGTAGCTCCCCTGACCCGTGAAATACTTGTGCTTTCATGTTGTCTAGCTCCATCCTCCCCGGACTGACAAGAACGACCAATGGGAGTGGTTTAGGCGGCTGCTGCGACTCTATCCTACCGCGTGGTTCGGCCGCGTGGTTCGGATCTCTAGCACCTCTGGGCTTTAAGGGGGAAAACCGAATACGTTACACTTTGTGAAGTCATCGTCAGTGCTTGTAAAAAAAGTTAACATCCCATGAAGCATCTCAGAATCGCCGAACGCGCCTGCCTGGGCATTCATATCTTCTCGATGGCGTTTGGACTAGCGGGGCTGCTGCTGGTTCTGCCGAATCCTGAGTTTATTGCCCAGTTATCGCCTTTAGGACTCAAAGCCTTTGGCTTGGGCATGAGCCAAGGGGGCGTCAGCTATATCATCCTCGGGGCGATTGCCGTGGGTTTGTTTGGCTATCGTACCCTGGGACTCAAACCCCTTTTGGCCTTTTTCATTCCCTCCTTTTTCCTTTCCCTGAGTAGCGAACTCCTGGGCACTAGCACGGGTTTTCCCTTTGGTGCTTATCACTACCTCAGTGGCTTGGGCTACAAAATTGCTGGCCTCGTGCCATTTACGATTCCCCTGTCTTGGTTCTATATGGGGTTTGTCTGTTTTGTCCTGGCCACGGCACTGTTTGAAGTGACCCCTCTGGCCCGTTGGCAACGTCAGATTGCTGCTATTTCCCTGGGGGCGATTCTGCTGACGGCTTGGGATTTGGTCTTAGATCCGGCTATGAGTCAGACCCCCTATCCGTTCTGGGCCTTTGAGGAAGTGGGCAGCTTCTTTGGGATGCCTTACCGCAATATCGCCGGTTGGATTGGGACTGGGGTGATCTATATGACCGTAGCGACAGCGTTACAAAATGGCAAACAGTTTGTGCTGTCTCGGCGAGATTTAGGCCTACCGGTGGCGGTTTATCTGGTTAATTTTACCTTTGGGGCCAGCATTACTTTAGTGCTGTTGGATGCTCAGTTTACGGTGCCAACCCTTCTGAGCACTCTCTTTGGGGTAGTTCCGGCGCTGCTATGTTGGCGACTGGCCCCTCAGGAGGTTGCATCTGAGGAGGAGACTCCTCGGGTGTCTGACGCTGAGATGGACTATCCCGCCTTGGAAACGGCGGCCAAATAGCCCCGATTTTCTATCACTTCCATGATGGGTTGCTCGGGCGAACCTTGCGGTTTGGGGCACATTGTTGCCTATGATAGAGGCTTTGCTATTGCCCTTGGCGATCGCCCTCGCTGCCCCAAACTTGCACGATTCATGGATAGCCTGATTTTCCTTCTGCTGCTGCTTCAGCTTCCGGCTGTGGCCATTCTCTTGTCTCGTTTAGCCGCCGGACCCACTCGTAAACCCCCCCTCACTCCCCAAGTCCTGTTGGGCGATCGCTTGGGAACGGTGGGGGTCATTGTGCCGACGCTGAATGAAGTCCACCGCCTCAGTCCCTGTTTGGCGGGGTTGACGCAGCAGGCCCATGAGGTGCGATCGATTGTGGTGGTGGATAGTCGTTCTGAGGATGGAACTCAAGGGTTGGTAGAATCCTTCGCCCAGCGAGATCCTCGGGTGCGCCTGATTGAAGATGACCCCCTCCCGCCGGATTGGGTGGGTCGTCCCTGGGCCCTGCATAACGGTTATCGCTATTTTTCGCCCCCCACTGATTCCTCTGTGGAGTCTGAGTCTGCCCCTAAACCGAGCTTACCCCCAGTGGAGTGGCTGTTAGGGATTGATGCGGATACGCAACCCCAACCGGGATTAGTGGCGGGGTTGGTGGCGGAGGCGGAACGGGAGGGCTATGATTTGGTCTCTCTGTCGCCGCGCTTTATTTTGAAATATCCTGGTGAGTTATTGCTGCAACCGGCGTTGTTGATGACTCTGCTGTATCGCTTTGGGCCCACGGGAAGCCCCAGTCCCTCAGCGGAACGGGTGATGGCCAATGGGCAATGTTTGTTGGTGCGACGCTCGGTATTGCAGGCCATTGATGGCTATCACTGCGCCCGTCGCTCGTTCTGTGATGATGTCACCTTGGCGCGAGAGGTGGCCCGGCGCGGCTATCGGGTGGCCTTTTGGGATGGGTCTGAGTTGCTGAAGGTACGGATGTACGATGGGGCGGCGGAAACTTGGCGGGAATGGGGGCGATCGCTCGACCTCAAGGATGCCTCGTCTTGGGGACAGACCTGGAGTGATGTCTGGCTGCTCTGGATGCTGCAAGGACTGCCCTTGCCGGTGCTGTTGGGGTCACTCCTGGTATCGGGGCCGGGAACGCCTCTGGGGGGCATTCTTGTGGGGCTGAATGCCCTATTGCTGCTGATTCGGGTGGCTTTGGGTTGGGCGATCGCCCCGTCCTATGATCGCGCTCAGGCTCAAGGGGCCTGGCTGTTCTGGCTTTCCCCTCTGGCGGACCCTCTGGCGGCCCTGCGGATTTCCCTCTCGGCGCTGCATCGCCCCACTCATTGGCGAGGTCGTGTTTATAATATCAACAACAACGCTTAACATCTGGTTACATTTGTCATCAATTCATGTCCTCATTGCCCCTGTCTGTCTCTGGGCGACCACAAGGGTTCGCCCCTACACCTATGACCCGCTGCCACTACGACGTTGCGATTGTCGGCGGTGGGGTTGTGGGAAGCGCCCTGGCCTGCGCCCTACGGGATTCTGGCTTGCAGGTGGTTCTCCTCGATGCTCAGTCCCGAGAGGCGGCCCTGTCTCGACAACAGGTCTATGCCGTCACTCTGCTGACGGGACGGATTCTGGAGGGAATTGGGGTCTGGCAGGGGATTTTGCCCCGCATTAATACCTTTCGCCAAATTCGTCTGTCTGATGGCGATCACCCCGCTGATGTGCGCTTTCTGCCTCAAGATTTAGACCTAGACCGTTTGGGCTATGTGGCGGAACATACCCCCCTCTTGCAAGGGTTGCGAGAATTTATTGACAAATCCGATAATGTATGCTGCGTCGAATCAGCGCAGGTCGAGGAGATTGACTATGGGACCGACGAGGCGATCGTGACCTATGGTCATGAAGGCAAGACCCAGCAGCTTCAGGCCCGGCTGGTGGTGGCGGCCGATGGGGGGCGATCGCCGGTGCGGGAGGCGGCGGGTATTTCCACCCGAGGCTGGAAATACTGGCAATCCTGTGTCACCTTCAAAGTTAAGCCCGAAAAATCCCACGACGACATCGCCTATGAGAAGTTTCAGTCAATCCTGTGTCACCTTCAAAGTTAAGCCCGAAAAATCCCACGACGACATCGCCTATGAGAAGTTTCAGTCCAGTGGACCCTTCGCCATTCTGCCCTTACCAGGAAACCGCTGTAACGTGGTCTGGACGGCCCCTCATGTCCAGTGGACCCTTCGCCATTCTGCCCTTACCAGGAAACCGCTGTAACGTGGTCTGGACGGCCCCTCATGGGGAAGCTAAAGCCCTGATGGAGCTGGATGAGGCGGCGTTTCGGGAGCGGCTGCAACAACGGTTTGGCTCGGAGATGGGACGGGTTGAGTTGGCCAGTCCCCGCTATTTATTTCCGGTGCAACTGATGCAGAGCGATCGCTATGTCAAGCCTCGTTTAGCCCTCATTGGAGATGCGGCCCATCGCTGTCATCCCGTGGGCGGCCAGGGGATGAACCTAGGGATTCGGGATGTGGCGGCCCTGGCGGAAGTGCTTCAGTCCGCCCAGCAGCGGGGTCAAGATATTGGCGCGTTGACGGTCTTGAAGCGATATGAACGCTGGCGTAAACTGGAAAATCTGACCATTCTCGGCTTTACCGATGTTCTCGATCGCCTCTTTTCCAATGACTGGTGGCCCCTGGTGCTACTGCGTCAACTAGGATTATGGGGGTTACGCCATCTTCCCCCAGTCAAAACAACGGCGTTACGATTAATGACTGGCTTACTGGGTCGTCAACCCCAGTTGGCTCAAGATTAGTTGAGGTTCCCCTAGTCCCTAGGTTGACCTTAGATTAATCAACAATCCCCAGATTCTGTTCACTGCGAACAGTTTTCAGGCGATCGCCAGATCGAAACTAAACTATAGTGTTCACGTACTGCTCCATCTGCTCCGGCTAGATTCTCTGGTACTTACTCCTATGAAAATTCTCAAGATCCTCACGTTACGCGGACCCAACTACTGGAGTATTCGCCGCCAAAAATTAATTGTTATGCGCCTCGACCTAGAGGATCTGGCCGAGCGAACCACGGACACGATCCCTGGTTTCTATGAAACCCTCAGCGAACTGCTGCCAAGTATTGAAGAGCATTTCTGCTCCCCGGGCCATCGCGGTGGCTTTCTCAAGCGAGTCAAGGAGGGAACGCTACTCGGCCATGTCATTGAGCATGTGGCCCTGGAATTGCAAACCCTAGCCGGGATGGAAGTGGGGTTTGGCCGCGCTCGCTCGACGGCGACCCATGGAGTGTATAACGTCGTCTTTGAGTATAAGGATGAGCGGGCGGGCCGCTATGCCGCTCGGGCCGCGGTGCGGATGTGCAGCAGTATTGCGGAGACAGGCCGTTATCCCCTGGGAGAACTGGAACAGGATTTAACGGATTTACGAGATTTACAGGATGAAGCGGCCTTAGGCCCGAGTACCGAAGCCCTGATTAAGGAAGCCGATCACCGCTATATTCCCTGGACTCAGTTGAGTGCCCGGGCCATGATTCGCTTTGGGACGGGAGTCCATCAGAAGCGGGTTCAAGCCACCCTGACGGATAACACGGGCATCCTGGGGGTGGAACTGGCCTGTGATAAGGAAGGCACGAAAACCATTTTGGCTGATGCCGGGATTCCCGTCCCTCGGGGAACGGTGATTCATTATCTCGATGAACTCGAAGATGCGATTGCCGATGTGGGGGGCTATCCGGTGGTCATCAAACCCCTCGATGGCAACCATGGCCGAGGCATTGCCATCAATATCCGCAGTTGGCAGGAAGCGGAAGCCTCCTATGATGCCGCGAGTGAAGAGTCCAAAACTCGTTCTGTGATTGTGGAACGCTACTACGAAGGCCAAGACCATCGGGTTCTGGTGATTGATGGCAAATTGGTGGCGGTGGCGGAACGGGTCCCGGCCCATGTGGTGGGAGATGGCAAATCGACCATTGCTGAGTTAGTGGAGGATGTGAACCAAGATCCCCGCCGGGGCGATGGCCATGACAATATCCTGACCCGGCTGAAACTGGATAATACCAGTTTGCAATGGCTAGACCGCCAAGGCTTTGATGCCCAGAGTATCCCCGAACCGGGGGAAGTTTGTTATCTGCGGGCGACAGCGAACCTCAGTACCGGCGGGATTGCCATCGATCGCACTGAGGAGATTCACCCAGAAAACCGTTGGATTGCTGAACGGGTGGCCAAGATTATTGGCTTGGATATTATCGGCATGGATGTGGTCACCTCGGATATTTCTCGGCCGCTGCGGGAGACGGATGGGGTGATTGTGGAAGTCAACGCTGCGCCTGGGTTCCGGATGCACGTCAGTCCCAGTGAGGGCAAACCTCGCAATGTGGCTAAACCGGTGTTGGATATGCTGTTTCCGCCGGGAACGCCCCACAGTGTGCCGATTATCTCGATTACGGGGACTAATGGCAAGACGACCACAACCCGCTTGATTGCTCATATTTGTAAGCAAACGGGCCAGGTGGTGGGGTACACCACGACGGATGGCACTTATATTGGTGACTTTTTGGCGGAGGCTGGCGATAATACGGGGCCCCAGAGTGCGGGCCTGATTTTGGGAGATCCTACGGTGGAGATGGCGGTGTTAGAAACTGCTCGTGGGGGGATTCTGCGCTCTGGCTTGGCCTTTGAGGAAGCTAATGTGGGGGTGGTCTTGAATGTAGCCGCAGACCATTTGGGCATTGGTGATATTGATACGATTGAACAGATGGCCAGTGTGAAAGCGGTGGTGGCTGAGGCGGTTCACCCGGATGGCTATGCGGTTCTCAATGCCGATGATGTGTTGGTGGCGGGGATGGCGAAGAATCTGCGATCGAATATCGCCTATTTCTCGATGAACCCGGATAATGAGATTGTGCGGGGTCATGTGGAGAATGGTGGTAAGGCGGCGGTGTATCAGGATGGCTATCTGGTGGTTCTCGATGGCGGTTCCATGGTACGGATTGCTAAGGCGGAGGAGGTGCCGCTAACGCTGAAGGGGATGGCGCCGTTTATGATTGCGAATGCTTTGGCCGCTTGTATTGCGACCTATGTGCAAGGGGTTGAGTTGGAGGCAATTCGTGCGGGTTTGGCGACCTTTAAGGCCTCGGTGGATCAGACTCCGGGACGGATGAATCTGTTTGATTTGGGTGATTTCCATGCCTTGGTGGATTATGCCCATAATGCGGCGAGTTATGAGGCCTTGGGAGGCTTTGTCCGCAATTGGCCGGGGTCTTGTATTGGGGTGATTGGGGGCCCGGGCGATCGCCGCGATGAGGATTTTGTTGAGTTGGGCCGTCTCTCGGCGGAGATTTTCGACCAAATCATTGTCAAGGAGGATGATGATACTCGGGGACGACCTCGGGGGGATGCGGCGGATTGGATTTGCAAGGGGATTCAGGAGGTGAATCCTGATGCTCGTTATGAGTCGATTCTTAGTGAGGAGAAGGCGATTAACATTGCCCTCGATGAAGCGCCGAAGGATAGTTTGGTGGTGATTCTCCCCGAGAGTGTCAGCCGCGCGATTCGTTTGATTAAGGAACGTCATCCTGTGGGGGATGCGTAATTGAGATTCAGGCTGGGGGTATGATGCCCCCAGTTTTTGTTTCTGATTTCTGTACGTTAATCAAAAACAAAATTGCGCTGCTTAGATGTTTGGCTTTGCGCGGCCCGCACCGGGGCCGCGAAGCCTTGCCAACCTCAATCAAAATTTTGGTGCGCTTTGTATTGAGGGGTGAAGCTTTATTTATGGTTCTATTATAGCAAAATGGATTTTTCATGTCAAGGGGGAGGGGGGAACCATGTAGGGGCAATCCCTTGTGGTTGCCCGAGGTCACAGAGGTTGGAGGAGGGGGTGGGAGGCAAAAAAAACACCCCCCTGTGGGGTGTTGAGATGAGATTGAAGTTGAGGATGCAGCCAGAATCGTTAGAGGATATCGACTTGTGCGATGGGGATAGCGCCGAGTCCGTCTCCAGATAAAGACACTTGCATAAAGCTATTAGACCCACCGTCGAAGAACGCTTGAACCTGGAAGGTCCGCTCAGTCTCGCCTACGCCAAACTCAATGGGTTTATTTTCTAAAATTAGAAAATTGCCTTGCTCTGGGCCTGACCCCAAGTTGTTGATATCGGTGACACCAGTGCCTGAGTTTTGGGCGCTCGTACCGGTGCTTACATTAACAGTGGCAGCAACATTGGCACTGGACTCGGGGCGGACAATTGTAAACTGGATAAAGTCGGGAGTGCCGGGAACAAAAGTTGCAAGTCCATCTTGACGGTCGTCGCCGGCAGAGCCAATCGTTTTCTCGTCTCGAGTAAACGTAAAACCACCACCGAAGGGCGGAGCATCAGCCGGTTGACGATTAATCAGGAAGTTGACGTTATCAACAACGGTCGTATCTTTCCTCAGTTGTAAGGAGAAGAACCGATCGTCCCCTTCAGCATCCGTTCCCAAGACTTCGTTAATGAGATTGATGTCAAAGGCGACAGTTCCTTGCCCATCAGCAAAACTAACGAGGCGTTGTCCGTTAAGTAACTCCACCTCAGAACCGGGACTTTGATAGTCCACCCTTTCAAAGGCGGTGGCGGGGATTTTGTTGAACAAGAGGTTGTCTTCCCCAGTGGTTCCACTGCGTTTGACGAAGATGCTGCGGGGGATTAACTCGCCGGCGGTGCTTCCTCCATCTTGTTGATTGAACTCGTAGAAATTGACGAGTTCCCCGTTTTCATTCACAAACTCAAAGGTGCGCGGGGGTTCAGGATCGGCAATCTCACTGGAGAAGTCCGTCGCATCAAGGTCAGATACCCCTTCAACCACCGCGAGGAACTGGTTGGTGACAGTATCTTTGATAATGGAGTTATCGCCACTAACTTCAATGCTGACATCGGCAAAGGGTAAGCCATCGAGGAATAACTTATCCTGACCACGCACGAAGTTCTGAATGCGATCGGCATCAGAGACGTTGACGCCGCCGCTGGTGAGATCGGCACTGCGGCGAGACATGGCAAAGGTATCTTCTCCCTCACCCCCGACGAGAACATCAGCCCCTAAGTCACCCGAGAGGAAGTTGTTACCGGGACCGGCGAAAATGGTGTCATCTCCGGCACCGCCATAGACCGTATTATTGCCTTCTCCGGTGCGAATAACATCATTTCCTTGGTTGCCGAAGAGTAAATCACTGCCATTTCCCCCTTCGATGGTGTCGTTTCCTTCTCCCCCGGCGATGGTGTTGTCCCCATCACCGGCCATGAGGTAGTCGTCCCCTTCTCCTCCGAGGATAAAGTCGTTACCACTGCCACCGAAAATGGTATCGTTGCCGCGATCGCCCGAGAGATAGTTATTTCCGGAATCCCCAAAGAGAACATCATTCCCTTGTCCTCCATACAAACTATCATTTCCGGCTCCGGCTCGTAGGGTGTCATCCCCTTGGTTGCCGAATAACATATCATTTCCAGAACCGCCGACAACGCTATCGTTGCCATCGCTGGCGGCAATGACGTTATCTCCGCCAACGCCATCGATGATGTCATCCCCTGATAAATCAGGTAGGGGTTCCCCCTGGATGTTTCCACCAGGAATACAGGTTTACGCAACATTTCTGGTAGAAACACCCGTGGATTTTTGAGTTTTTAGCTGATGTATTTCAGCTTTTTTATTTTAACTCATTATTGTTTAATAAGACGAGTATTTTAGGAGGATTGTTTCATGAATTCAATGTTGTACTCTCCATGGGTTTGTGACGTCATCTACATGGCACTCGCTTGAAGCATATTATTCTGAATTTGGAAGGCTTTGCCCAAACTAGCGACGGCTTCTTGATGTTTGTTCAAAAGGGATAAGAGTTGGCCCCGATTATACCAAGCTTCTGACTGTTCGGGTTTCAGTTTAATCGCCCGTTCATAGGCATTTAGGGCTTCTTGATATCGCTGAAGTTTCTGGAGGGTGGTTCCGCTGGCATACCAGGCTTCATAGGATTGAGATTGCAGTTCGATCGCAGCATCAAAGCAGTCTAATGCTTGGTCGTAGCGTTCGATTTTTTCTAGTAAGATGCCGTGATTGTACCAAGCCTCAAAATGTCCGGGTTTGAGTTTCGTCACTTTCTCATAGGAGGCGATCGCCCGGTCATATTCGTCGATTTTCACTAAAACAGCGGCGTGGTTGTACCAAACCTCATAGCGATCAGGATTGATATTTGCCGCTTTCTCGTAAGCACTGACAGCATCTTGATAGCGTTTAACATTACTGAGGACGTTGCCCAAGTTGTACCACGCTTCAAACTTGTTCGGTTGTAACTTAACGGCTTGGCGATAGGAGGCGATCGCCTCTTGAAAATGCTGCATTCGATTGAGAATCGCACCGCGATTATGCCAAATTTCTGGACTCTTGGGCTGAATCTCCAGGGCCCGTTCATAGTTTTTCAGGGCCTCATCCAAGCGTTGCAACTTGCTGAAGGTATTACCCCGGTTATACCAAGCTTCATATTTATCGGGGTTCAACTCCAAGGTGCGATCGTAACTTTCCAGGGCCTCATCTAAGCGTTGTAAACGGCCGAAACTGTTTGCCCGGCCAAACCAGGCTTCCACCAAGCGATCGCGGCCCCCCGGTTCCTCAAGATTCTGATGTTCAATGGCATTATCAAAACTGTCCACCGCATTGGCATAGCGGCCCGTGCGATACAGTAGAGTTCCATGACGTAGCCAGGTATCTGCATCCTGATTGTCGAGGGTGATCGCTTCTTCATAGGCGGCGATCGCATCAGTCCAGCGTTGGCTTTGCAGTAATGCCTCGGCATAATCCAACCAAGCCTGACGATGATGGGGTTGACGAGTCAGCAGGGCCTCATAATAGACTAACCGCTCTTCAACTGATGCCGTCTCAGGCAGAGATAGGGGAGTCAGTTCTACAGCCGCCGTCGGAGAGGTTGATTTTGCCGATGTCGAGGGGTTGGAGGTTTCGACTGGGGTTGAGGGGGGTTCGGGTTCTGCAACAGCGTCTGCAACGGCATTCCCTCCAGCCGCAATCGGTAAGGTTCGATTCGCTTCCTGAATTGCCTGAATCGCGGACAACCGTTGCGACACCCGGTCAATTTTTTGCCGTAACTCCGGCTTCATGGACTGCAAAATGGCGCGGGGGCTAATTTTCTGAATTTCTGCTAACTTCTCATCTTTGGCCTCGTAGGCCTCCAACACCGCCACCTGCAACTGATGCAAACACTCATTGCGAATTCGTTCCACCTGATGCAGTTGATCCATCTGCACTTCCATTTCCTGGGTTAAGCCATCCACCTGCGATCGCGCCTGTTGGTGGGCCTGGAGAACAGCCTGTTCGAGTTCCTCCAATAACCGATCTGCCTTCCGACTGGAGTGATCTAACTGGTTTTCCAAATCCCCCAACTTGCCCAACTTACTGCGAACATCGGCCACCAACCGTTCCAAAACACGATGGCGAATCACTGCGAACGTTGCCAAAGTTGCCAAGGGAGACAGGGCCAGAGTCATCAACAGGGCCTGATAGAGGCTGACATATTGATGAAAAAGACTCGGCCCCGAGTGGCCCACCCCAGAGACATCACCCCCAGAACCATCGGCCCCAGAACCATCGGCCCCAGAAACATCGGCAGTCATAAATTGCGGCTGATGCTGAGATTCTGGGTGACTCATCTCAGGAGAGGCCATGGCCAGGACTTGATTCGAGTCGGCCGAGGTTTCTAAGGATGGATTGTCCAACGAGGGCAGCATCGGTAACACAGACGGTTCGAGACTGCCCTCTGGCGCCAATAAGGCAGCAAGTGCAAGTAAAGTGTGAGTCCCCATAATCACCAGTCATCATGCGAAAGGTATCGCTTATCCTTACAAGACTGGTGGCCGCTATCCGGATATACAGCTATCCAGCGGCCCGTTGGGCAACAAGTTCCTTGAAGATGCCATACATATCGCTGGCGAACTTGCGGGGATTCCAGAGGGGGGCCAGACTGTCGGGGTGTTTACCCTGTTCGAGTTGCGATCGCATCTGTTGCCGCAGGCCATCATCTTGGCCCATGCGGACTGCCCAATCAATATACTCCTGCCAAGTCCAAGCCACGCCCAAATCCGTCCCAGCGGCTTTCATCAGGGAGTAGGCTTGACGGCCAAAGGACTGTTGCGACACCAAGGCCACCACCGGCATATTAAACCAGAGGGCCTCGACGACGTGGGTTGCCCCACTATAGGGATAGGAATCAATCAAGACATCGGCAAACTGATAAATCAGGCGATGTTCTTCTTCCGTCTGAGTTCGGGGGAGAATGCGGATGCGATTCGTCCGAACTCCCTGACGGCGACATTCTTGTTTATAGATTTCCTCAATGGCCAACAAATCCCCCACCCGGCCTTTATAGAACAGAAGGCTATCGGGAACCTGGGCCAGAATCTTAATTTGGGCTTCGACTAACTCAGGACAGAACTTATTACCCGTCGCCACACAGAGGAAGGCCACCTGATTGGGGGCCACCCGCATGGAACGGCGCAATACCTCCCGATCCACTTGACGGATGGGAAGTCCAGCGGTGGCAGCGAAGGAGTCGGGAAGGCGCACCACTTGTTCGATGTAATGTTCCTCGACACCGGCTGGGTGAGTTTGCCAATCTCCCAGGTAGTAATTTTTGGGAGTAATATAGGGGGCATCAAAGCCTAGCCAGGTGAGACAGACATGGGCCGGACTGCTATAGAAGACTTCAGTGTTGGGCATCACCGTTACCGAGTCCATATCCACTAAGACATCGAGGTTATCCTGGGCAATTTCTTGCAAAATCAGTTTCGCCTGGGCCCCCTGGGGACGGCTAAATTTCTCGGCGGCTTTCTCGAAGCGTTCGGTGAGTTCATCACGGCCCATATCCCCGGTGACGTAGAGGAAGATATGGGGGGTGATTTGACTGAGGGCCTCGATAATGTCCACACTCAGCCAACCAACGGAGTGACGGCGGAAATGTTTGGAGAGGAAGCCGATGCGCAGGGGATGGCCGGGGTTGGGCCGAGGACGAATGGGAATTTCGGCGTGTTTCTCGCTGTTGGCTTTGGCTTCGAGATATTTGAGATAGAGTTGGGCTAGGGTTTTAGAGAGTTTGGCGTTTTTAGCCACGTCATCGCGGACGTGGGGCATATCAAAGGCCAGGTTGAGATAGAGGCGCACGACCTCGTTGTAGGTGAGGGGATATTGCTGAATGGCGTCGTAGATGAGGGGTTCGACTTCGTTGAATTTGGCGATCGCCACCTCACTCACTCCAGAGTTCAGGTGAGATTTCATGGCGGCCAATAGGGCCATAATGTAGTCTTTCCCGGTCACGTTTTCACAGAATTTCAGGGAAACGGCCCGGGCGGCGGCTTGGTTTTTGGTATTATAGAATTCGCAGAGGGCCCAGTAGGATTCGGTTAAATCCGGCTGGAGTTCAATGGCTTTATGGAAGAGTTTGACGGCGTCCTCTTTTTGTCCTTTGCCGTAGTATTTAGCCGCCAAATGCTGATAGGAGATGCCCCCGCCGAATTTGGGGTCGAGTTCTAAGGCCCGTTTCCAACATTGGATGGTTTCATCAACCTTGCCCATCCGTTCATAGACTTTCCCTAAATTCCAATGAATCCCTGGTAACTCTTGGTTATGGGAGAGGGCTTTTTGATAGAGTTGGAGGGCTT
The DNA here is from genome assembly GCF_009846485.1 of Sodalinema gerasimenkoae IPPAS B-353. GTDB lineage: Bacteria > Cyanobacteriota > Cyanobacteriia > Cyanobacteriales > Geitlerinemataceae > Sodalinema > Sodalinema gerasimenkoae. The sequence continues at coordinate 4,430,572 of NZ_ML776472.1, read as the reverse complement.
CGTGGTTTTGGTTTTGGAAGAAGTAAATACTGGCAACGTTGGAGTAGACTTCAGCGAAGTCCGGTTTGATGGCGATCGCCCGTTGATAGGCGTTCATGGCGGCGTTGCCGTTCTTTTGTCCTAAGAAGGCATTACCGAGGACTTTGTAGGCTTCGGCGGAGTCGGGTTTGCCCTGAATGGCTTTGCGGGCAGAGATGATGGCTTGGCTAAAGTTTTTCTCTTCTAAATAGATTTCAGCTAAGGTGAGATGAACCTCAGCATAGTTGGGATGAAGGTCTAGGGCGTGACGATAATAGCGTTGGGCCGTTTGCAACCGTCCTGTTTGCTCTTTGATGAAGTTCCCGGCTTGAAAGTCAATCTGGGCAACTTCTTGATATTCTTCTAAGTTATAATGCCATTGAGCGCATTCGTGGTAATACTTCAAGAAATACTCAACAGTCTCATTGAATTTCTGTTGATACTCTTGATTTTCTGGGTCAATTTCTAAGGCTTTTTTGAACTCATCTAATGCCATTTGTGGCACACTATGCTGAAGGCAGGCCAAGCCAAAACCATGGTGATACTCTGCGTTTTGTGGCGCTAGTTTAACGGCTTTTTCAAAATCCACCATAGCTTGATAGCTTTGGTGGTGGTGATAGGCAATGCGAGCTAAGTTGTAGTGAGCAATGGCAGATTGATTATCAACTTCCAGGATTTTTTTATAGAGGAAAATGGCTTGGCGATAGTTTTCTTGCTCATGAAAACATTGCGCCAGCTTAAGCATTTCCTGCTCCCAGATGACGACATCTTTTTGCCGCAGATGTTCGAGAAGCTGGTTGAGTTGTTTACGAGGGGCTTCTAGGTTGGGGTTGAGTTCAACGGACCGTCGATAGGCGGCGGTGGCGTCGGCCAGTTGGCCTTGGGCCTGATAGACGGCCCCGAGGTTGTGATGATAGCTGGCGGCGTTGGGATTGAGGGCGATCGCCCGTTGCAGGAGGGTGATGGCTTGGGTGTGATCCTGCTGTTGATAGGCAAGGGTTCCCAGTCCCTGGAGGGCATCGGCCTGGTCGGCATCATACTCTAAGACGCGTTCGTAGAGTTGCTTGGCCTGGGAGAAGTCCCCCAGTCGGTGATAGGCCCGCCCCAGTTGAATTAGGTGATTGAGGGCAGCGGGGCGATCGCCCTCAACATACTCAAGCCAGGCCCGGGTAAAATTCCCCTGGAGGGCGTCACTGTTGGGGTCTAACAGCAGTCCCTGACGATAGGATGCCAGACTTTTATCGAGATTGCCCTGACCGCGATAGGCCATGCCCAGGGTATTGTAATAGGCAGCATGACTCTGATCGAGGGCGATCGCCTGTTCAATCTGGTCGATGGCGCGATCGTACTGTTGCTGTTGATAAGCAATCATCCCCAACCCATGCAAGGCCGCCGCCTCCTGGGGGTTCTCCGCCAAGATTTGCCGATATAACTGTTCCGCACGTTCCACCTCTCCCGTCCGGTGGGACGCGATCGCCGTCGCTACACTAACACTCATCCCCTGTATCTTTCCTCCTTTACAACGTCCCGATTCTGGGTGGGCGACTCTCTCTATCAGTCTCTACAATCAGTTTCTACCATCAATTGCTAGCATCCATCCCTAACCACTGGTGACTAAGCTGCGTTCAGGAATCGAGGCGATGGGTTGCGGTTCCGGTAAGTTCCCTTGGGCCACCTCTTTCATCAACTCAATATGACGAGGGAGTGGCGATGGGTTGCGGTTCCGGTAAGTTCCCTTGGGCCACCTCTTTCATCAACTCAATATGACGAGGGAGGAGAACCGAGTGGGCGTAATTTTCCAACACCGTCTTGCGGGCATTCTCACGAATATGGGCCATGCGAGTCGGATGTTCTAGGACTTCATGGACGTAACACCGTCTTGCGGGCATTCTCACGAATATGGGCCATGCGAGTCGGATGTTCTAGGACTTCATGGACGCGATCGGCGATTTGCTTAGGCGAGAAGAAGTCCACCAAGAAGCCATTTTCACCATCGCGAATGACCTCACGCACTGGGGCAGTATCGGAACCCACCACCACGCAACCGGCGGACATGGACTCAATCATCGACCAGGATAGGACAAAGGGACGAGTCAGATAAATATGGGCATCGGAGGCCTGCAACACCTTCAGATATTGGCCATAGGGCAAGGTTCCCACAAAATGCACCCGCGACATATCCAGAGGAACTTTAGCTAACATCTGTTCCTTATAGGTTTGTCCATTGGGCAGGGATTTGCCATAACAGACTCGTTCCGAGGCCACAATTACCACATGACAGTTGGGGCGTTTTTCTTGCAGATAGGCGATGGATTCAATAAATTCCGGGAAGCCACGATAGGGTTCCATCCCTCGCGAGACATAGGTGACAATCTCATCAGCCCCGGATAAATCCAGGTTAGGTAAGACCAGCTTCGCCCCAGGATTGGGTTGGAAGAACTCCGTATCGACCCCATCGTGCATGGCAGTCATTTTGCGCTGGAACTCATGGGGAAATTGCGATTTCTGCCATTTAGTGGGGGAAAGTCCCCAATCACAGGAGTATAAATCCATCAAAATCGGGGCATTTTTGACGCGAATCTTAGCCTCGTCATCAGGGCTGAGGGGGTCAGCGGGGTCAAAATCGGCATCAGACCCATGGGCCCAGTAGAACCACTCGAAATAGCACATCAATTTGCTATCGGGGAAGACATCTTTCACGAACAATGTCGGTCCCCAGCCGGAGTGACCATAGACTAAATCCGGGACAAAGCCTTGACTTTTTAGGGCCAACATAGTGCGATACACGGCTTGTCCATGGAGAACGGCACTTTCGAGGGGCCGGACATAGTGATGGGTTTCGGGCCGAGGGTCGCGACTGGGGGTAAAGAGGGCTTTCTTAACGCCGGGAATTTTCCATTCGGGGCGTTCGTTTTTGGTGCCAAAGACGACCTGATTATTGGGATCTCGCCCCAGGATTGTGGCGACATGGCGGAACTGGGCGGGAAAGTTCGGATGTAGGAATAGGACACGCATTGCAACTGCTGTTAAAGACTTCCGATTCAGGAGTTGGGGAGATGGGACAACCTCGGGATGTGGCGAAAATCACCAACGGGAACATCCCAACCTCCCATGTTCCCCTCATGTGTAACGAGGTGTTGTTTAGGGTTTACGGCTGGGGCGCAACCATTTCGGTACAGTTTCCCTCAACGGGGCCCTCAACAGAGGCCCTCAACTGGACTGGGTCCTTTGGGCGTTCATCTAGGGTACAATATCACATTTGGGCAATAGGGGGAGAAGAGGGCAATAGGCAGTAGGCAGTAGGCAGTAGGGGGAGAAGAGGGCAATAGACAATGGGGAGAACCCACCCCGCCCTCTGGGCACCCCTCCCAGGAGGGGAAAGATGCAGGGGCGTACCGCAAATGGTGCGCCCTTTGTTGTTGTTACCAACCCCAGTCTTGTCCTAGGGCGGCAAACAGTCGCCGGTTATGGGGGCGAAACCTTTCCTGTAACTGCTGTTGGATAGACTCGCTGATGTGGGAATAGTTCCCGCTGTTAAGGCTGGGGAACTCGGTTAGGGTCAATTTGGGTAAGTTGAGAAAGTCGAGGATGCGGTTGAGGGTGGTTTGGGGCTGGTGATAGAGGTCGTTGCTATGGAGAACCAGAAGTTGTTGTTTGGGGAAGTGGGCCCACCAGCGTTGCAGTTGCTGGAGGTACTCGCCTCGTGTTAGATAGCTGTGGTGTTGGTAGGCGTAGCTGTGATAGTTGGGGTTCTGTTCGAGTTTCTCAGCTTCTCCGGCGAGACGGGTGGGTTCTTGGGCGAAAGCGTCCTCTAAGGACAGGGTTTCGAGTCCTTGTTTGATGGCATGGTAGTAGTGAGAGATGGCCCGCTTAACGGGGTTCCGGAGTAGGGCAATGAGTTTTATCTCGGGGAAGTCGGCGGCGACGCGACGGGGCACGTCGGGATGAAAGATATAGTAGGGACTGGCTTCGCCGGTTAGGGTCTTTGGGTCACGTTTGGGGAATTGCTGGTGATACCAGGACAATCCTTGGCTGTAGTTCAGGTCGAAGTAATGTACTTCTTTTTGCGGGGCGACTTGAATTTGGGGATGTTGATTGAGGTAATGCAGGGCAGAGGTAGTTCCGCCTTTTTGGGCGCCAATGATGAGGAAGTCGGGCATGGGGAAGAAGAAGGCAAGAGGCAAGAGGCAATCGGGGGGGTTAGGAGACGGGGGAGGGGATGGCGCTGTTGAGGGCGGCGGCGGGGCCGACTAGGCTGATGTAGGGGTCGGTGAAGTAACGGCTGGCGACTCGTCGGGCGTCTTCTGCGGTGACTTGGGCGATGGCTTCGGGGAACATTTCGTCAAACTCAACTCCTAGGCCTAGGGTTTCGTACCAGCCTAAAATTTGGGCGATTTGAGAGTTGGTCTGTTTGCCGAGGGCATATTGACCTAAAAGCTTGTTTTTGGCAGTTTGTAGTTCGTCGTTGTGGAGGTATAGGGCGGTTAAACGCTCGACTTCGACTCGTAAGCCTTCGATGGCGATCGCCGTATTTTGAGGAGCAGTTCCCATATACACTACAAACTGTGATTTGTCAAGTCTTGTGGGATAAAAAGCGGAGACATCATAAGCCAAGCCCCGTTTTTCCCGCAGTTCGACGAAGAGACGACTGGAGAGGCCATTGCCGAGATAGGTATTGAGGAGTTTGAGGGCGGCGTATTCTGGGGGAACACCATCGCCGTTTTTGAGGAGAACGGAGGGGGCAAGATAGCCCAACATGACGATGGACTGTTGGCTGTCTTGAGAGGTTTTACGGACAGTCGGTTGAGGGGTAAGGCGGGGCAGGTCGACTTTAGGAATGGGTAGGGGTGGGGCCTGCCAGTCGCCGAAGGCAGCTTCTAGGGCGGCGATCGCATCATCGAGGGGCCAACAGCCGACAAGACTAATCACTAGGTTGTCGGGGCGAAAATAAGTGCGATGGAACTTCTCTAGGTCTAAACGGGTTAAGCCGGCCACGGTACTCTCCACCCCTAGGGTGGACAGGGCGTAGGGATGGTCTCGATACATGGCCTCGCGCAGTTGGGAGAAGGCGATGGCAAAGGGTTGTTCTTTCTGGGAGCGAATGGCTTGTAGGGTGAGGCGTTTTTCGAGTTCGACTTCGGCTTCCGGGAGGGCGGGCGATCGCAACAGTTCAGCGCCTAGGGTGAGAATATCCTGAAAGTCCACGGAAACGGTCTTGAGACTAAACAGGAAGTAATCATTGCTGGTTTCGGCCCCGACACTGGCCCCCACGGATTCGACTCGTTCGGCAATATCCATCGAGGAGAGATTGCCAGTTCCCTTGGTCATGACGGCTGCGAGGAGATGGGAGAGTCCAAATAGATGGGGGGGTTCGCAGCGAGTCCCGGCTTTAATAAAAAAACGAGCCGTCATGATGTCGGCGGTGGGATTTTCCACCATGATGACGGTAATCCCGTTATTGAGAACGACGCGGTGTGGAGACATAAATTCGGGGGACTCGAAGGTAAACAGTTCGCAATAGTCAAACCCCATCTAGGCTATCACTGTTCGTTAACGCCGATGGTGACAACATAGTTTTGTAGGCTGAGGTACTGTCGGGCGATTTGACGCAGGTTATCCGGTTGGAAGTCTTGAATCCGTTGGGGATACCGGGTGGCAATGTCGGCGCGGCTTAGGATTTGATAGTAACCATAGAGGCCGGCCAGTTGGGCTGGGGTTTCGGTGGAAAAGGCATAGTCGTTGCAGAGTTGGCGTTGGGCCCGGGCCAGTTCCAGGGGATCGACGGGGGTTTCTCGTAAGCGGTGAATTTGGTGCAGGCTGGCTTGTTCTACGGCATCGAGGAAACGAGGTTCTAGCCAGGCACTGATGGTAAAGAGGCTTGAGTCCCGTTGTAGGGAAAAGTAGCTGGTAATGCCTTGAACCCATTGACGCTGTTCTCGCAGTTCCCGAACGAGGCGCGAGGAACGACCACTGGCGAGAATCATGGAGAGGAGATCTAAGCCATAGGCATCATCGAGATGGTCAATGCCGGGGCCTGTCCAGGTTAGGTTGAGGCGGGCTAATTCTAGGCGCGGAAAGGCTAATTCCCGCCGCCGCACGCCGCGAATGGGGGGTTCAGGGGTAATAATGGCTTGGGGACAGCCGGGGTTGGGGAAGAAGTTCTGGAAACAGTCGTCGATGCGATCGAGGGCTTCGAGTTCGGAAATGCCTCCGACGACGGCGATGGTGAGGTTTTGGGGTTGGTAATGGCTGCGGTGGAATTGCCGTAAGTCAGCGGGCGATCGCCCCAAGAGGCTTTGTTGAGTTCCCAAGACGGGGCGGCGATAGGGATGATTCTGATAAACGGTTTCTAGGGTGGCTTCAAAGAGCAGGTCATCGGGACTATCCTGACTTTGGCGGATTTCCTCAAAGACGACTTCCCGTTCTCGGAAAAACTCATCTTCTGGGATAGCGGCATGAAGGAGGAGTTCGGAGAGCAGGGGTAGGGTCTCGCTAAAATAGGGGCTGGCGGTGGTGATGAAGAAATGGGCGTAGTCGTAACTGGTGGCGGCGTTGGTGAGTCCTCCACAGCCTTCAATGGCGGCGTCGAAGTAACCGGGGCCGAGGCGATCGGTGCCTTTGAAGATGGCATGTTCGAGGAAATGGGCCATCCCAGACCAGTCATCGGGTTCTACGCTGGCCCCGGCGTTGACCCAGACATCGGTGACGACAACGGGACTATGGGGAACATACTGATGCACGACGGTTAGACCGTCGGGACGTTCAAAGGTGCGGGCAGGACAGTGACTGTCACTGACTACTCGGGAAATGCTGGAGGTTGAAGTTTGGGGCATCGTTCGCAAGCGCCTTATCGCCAATACGCGGGCTGTTGGACGACACACTTAGGAGTGCACTCTCGTCGTCGTTAATCGCGAAACCCAACGTTTTTACTTACCCTAACTCGTTTTGATGGGTTGGTTGGCTACTTTGGCTACAAATGATGCAATTCTTTAGGGAAGAAGGCAGTAGGAAGAAGGCAGTAGGCAGTAGGGAAGAGACAAAAGATAGGGAACAGGGAACGGGGAACGGGGAACAGGCAAGAGGCAAGAGGCAGTAGGCAGTAGGCATAACCCACCCCGCCCTCCGGGCACCCCTCCCAAGAGGGGATAGACGTAGGTGGCAGTAGGCATAACCCACCCCGCCCTCCGGGCACCCCTCCCAAGAGGGGATAGACGTAGGGGCGTACCATTGAGCGATAGCCGAGCTGTGGTCGCCCGAGGACACGGAGGAGGGGAGTATGGGGGTGGTACTCCCCTGGGTTGGGGATGTTTTAAAGTTTGAGCATGGCCATGAAGGCTTCTTGGGGAACGTCGACGGTACCGATCGCTTTCATGCGTTTCTTGCCTTTGGCTTGTTTCTTGAGCAGTTTTTTCTTGCGGGAAATATCGCCGCCGTAGCATTTTGCTAAGACATCTTTGCGGAGGGCGGGGATGCGTTCGCTGGCAATAATGCGGCTGCCGATTGAGGCTTGTAATGGCACTTTGAACTGATGGCGGGGAATCAATTCTTTGAGTTTTTCGACGAGGGCACGACCGACGGGATAGGCTTTGTCTCGGTGGACGATGACGGCTAGGGCATCGACGGGATCGCTGTTGACCATGACATCGAGACGTACTAGGTCGTTTTCACGGTAGCCAATCATTTGATATTCCATGCTGGCATAGCCGCGCGATCGCGATTTGACTTGGTCGAAAAAGTCGGTCACCACTTCGGCTAGGGGTAATTCGTAAATTAGGGTGGTGCGGGTGGGGGTGAGGTATTTCATGTTTTTGAACTCGCCGCGACGACCTTGGCAAAGTTCCATGAGGGTTCCGACGTACTCCTCGGGGGTAATTAAGTCTACCTGCACATAGGGTTCTTCGATTTTCTCTCGCTGAACCGGATCGGGCATCAAACTGGGGTTGTCGATGTTGATGACTTCACCGTCGGTGGTGGTGACGTGGTACACCACGGAGGGGGCGGTGGTAATTAAGTCCAGGTTATATTCCCGTTCGAGGCGTTCCTGGATAATTTCCATGTGCAACAGGCCCAGGAAGCCGCAACGGAAACCGAACCCCATGGCGCTGGAGGTTTCGGGTTCGTAGTTGAGGGAGGCGTCGTTGAGTTTGAGTTTTTCGAGGGCGTCCCGTAGGTCCTCAAATTGGTCGGAGTCGGTGGGGAATAGGCCACAGAAGACCATGGGTTTGGCTTCGGTGTAGCCGGGGAGGGGACTGTCGGCGGGGGTTTTGGCGAGGGTGATGGTGTCACCGACGCGAGCATCTTCGACGGCTTTGATGGCGGCGGCGAGATAGCCCACTTCTCCGGCGTGGAGGCTGTCCACTTGTTGCTGAGTGGGGCAGAGGATACCGATTTCGTCGAGGTCAAATTCTTTTTTCGAGGCCATGAAGCGGACGCGATCGCCCTGTTGGAGGGTTCCGTCCATGATGCGGAAGTAGACAATTACGCCGCGATAGGGGTCGTAGTAACTGTCAAAAATCAAGGCCCGCAGGGGTTCGTCAACGGTGTCCTGGGGCGGTGGAACTTGATGAACTAGGTATTCCAAGATTTCGGGGATACCAATACCTTCTTTGGCGGAGGCGTGGATGGCTTCGGAACAGTCGAGGCCCACGACTTCTTCGATTTCTTCGATGACGCGCTCAGGTTCGGCCCCAGGGAGGTCAATTTTGTTGAGGACGGGGATGATTTCGAGGTCGTTTTCTAGGGCGAGATAAACATTGGCCAGGGTTTGGGCTTCGACCCCTTGGGAGGCATCTACCACCAGTAATGCCCCTTCACAGGCGGCGAGGGAACGGGAGACTTCGTAGGAGAAGTCCACATGTCCGGGGGTATCGATGAGGTTGAGGACGTAGCTTTGGCCATCTTTGGCGGTGTAGTTCATCCGCGCCGCCTGAAGTTTGATGGTGATGCCCCGTTCCCGTTCCAAGTCCATGTTGTCTAGGAACTGTTCTTTCATTTTGCGCTGTTCTACGGTTCCGGTGTAGGACAGCAGGCGATCGGCCAAGGTAGATTTACCGTGGTCGATGTGGGCGATGATGGAGAAGTTGCGGATGCGGGAAACGGGTACGTCGGTCATATAGGTGTTGGAGTCGCAGAGTTTAGGATGAGGATGCAGAACCGGTGGCGCGACCGATTGCTTTACATATTTTAGTCCGTCGCTGGGGCTGTGGGAAATTCGCGGCTGAGATCGCTGATGAGATCATGGCACAATGAGCTTGAGGACTGTTGGGGCGATCGCCCGTGACGCCTCAATTCCTTCATGGTTTTAAATGCTGAGATAGATTCCCATTATGACAGGACGCGACGGAGAACTACGCACGACAGATGAACTTCTGAAACGCTACAAGGCAGGAGAACGGGAGTTTGAGCAGGTTCGCCTGAGTGGGGCGGATTTACACAATACGATTTTGCATGGGATTGATTTGAGTGAGGCGATTCTCAATCAGGCGAATCTCAGCCGTGCGGATTTACGTGGGGCGGATTTGAGTTGGGTGGACTTGAGTGGGGCAGATTTGCGTGGGGCGGATTTACGCGGGGCGATTCTGACTCGGGCCGATTTGAGTGGGGCCAATCTCAGTCACGCGAATCTGTTGCGGGCGGATCTGAGTTTAGCCAATCTTGAGGAGGCAAATTTGAGTGAGGCGATTCTCCCGGATGGAACGATTCAAGGGGTGATTACGCCCCTGGAGGAGGATGCTGTTGATGATACGGGGGGGACGGTGTTGCGGCTGTACTATCACCCGGTGTCCTGGAATGCGCGGCGGGTGTGGATTGCGCTGCTGGAAAAAGGGATTTCCTTTGAGTTGGTGGCCCTGAAGTTAGATGGGGACCAGCGATCGCCCCAGTTCCGGGAGGTCAACCCCTTTGGGCAGGTTCCGGTGTTAGTAGATGGGGATGTTACGGTGCTGGAGTCCTTAGCGATTCTGGATTATGTTGAGGCGATCGCCCCTTATCCTCCCCTAGTCCCCCGAGAACCGAAGGCGTTGGCGACGGTACGAATGATTGAGATGTTGACGGTGAATGAGTTATTGCCACGTTTAATGCCGCTGATGCGTCATGAGTTTGGGGAAACCCGCTTAGATCAGTCGGCGTTAACGGAGGTGCATGAGTCCCTAGATGAGGTATTACGGGTCTTTGAGGAGACGTTGCAGGGACGGTCCTATTTTGGGGGGGCAGCCCTGAGTCTGGCGGATATTGTGGCAGGTACGGTGATTCCCTGGTTGCCCCGTTTAGGCCATCTCCTCCCGAAGTTCCCGCAGTTACAAGGCTGGTGTGATTTATTGCACCAACGTCAGACTTGGCAACAAACGGAACCCACGGAAGGAGAACTGGCTGCCGCTGAGTCCCATTTACGACAACTCTTGGCACCGACCTAAGTTTATTTACTGCCTATTGCCTACTGCCTATTGCCTACTGCCTCTTGCCTCTTGCCTATTTCCTATTCTCTTCCCCCCTCATCGGCCCCAAATAGTTCTGAAGATAGGGGGAAAAGACTTCATAGATGAGGGTCAGGGGCTGACCATGATGCCAAAATAGGTAATGACGACCCCAGAAGGGGCCTGACTGGTTAAAAGCCTGTTCTAGGGGTCGTGAGTGACCGTAATAGATGCCCCGTACATCGCGATAAAGTTCGGCATGGATACGGGAGAGGTTTTCCCAGATGGGAAGAGAACGGTTTTGCAGGTAGTCGTCGATGTGACTGGCTTCCCACCAGGAGGTGGCGTAGGCCAGTCGTTGCCCGGAGGCAGTACGTAGCCAGACTTGTCGCCGTAGTCGGGGACTGGGAACGGCTTTGATGAGATCGGGGGCGCAATCTCCGTCGGTGCCGATGGCTGACATATCAATGACATCGACTTCGGTGGCTTCGCCGGTGAGGAGACGTAGGTGACGGGTGGGGGACCCATCGCCGAGGAGCAACATTTGCCAGGCGGGGGCGAGTTGCTGGTGGGGTAGGCCATTACGAACCGCGTCTTCTCCCCCTTGCCAAATGAGATCAAGGGCGTTCCAAGTTCGGCAGGCATCAGTGCGATCGGGATACTCGAACGTCGCAGTCAATTTTCTTAATAGAACTTAACTTTCCGTTCCCATCATAACGTTGTTCGTTTGATCCCCGAGGGAATTGCGGCGATAAGGGGGAAAATCTGGGTTAGGCTTAGAAGAGGGCCACCTGGCTCGGGAATCCATGCAAGTGCTGGACTGGCAGTGATTCCCGGAGGGTTCGTCCCCCCCTTCAATGCCCCCAATTCATTGGCTGACCACAAGTTTTGAATGTTCAACGCTGACTGGGTTCAACGTTTCTCTTCGTTAATTGCACGTCATACGGGATTACTCATTCGCCCCCAAGACGAGCGCAATTTGTGCAAAAAATTAGAACAACGGTTGTTAAAGTCGGGACTTTCGTCTCCTTCGCAGTACTACGATTTATTGCGCCTTGGAGTGGACAATCCCTTAACGGTGGATCGCCAGACGAATGCTAGTCGGCGAGAATGGAAGGCCTTGATTCGTCGCTTGGTGGTGACGGAGAGTTATTTTTTCCGCGATCGCGGTCAGTTTGAGTTGCTGCGATCGCGTCTGTTGCCGGAGATTCTGGTCAAAAAGCGCAACATCGCTGCCCAACAGGGACAACGTCCCCAGTTGAAGATTTGGAGTGCCGCTTGTGCCTCGGGTGAGGAACCCTATTCGTTAGCGATGGTTCTCTGGGAGTTACTGAGCGATCGCGATAGCTGGGACTTGCAGATCATGGGGACGGATATCAATGATGAAAGCTTAGCCCATGCCCGACGAGGGGACTATAGTGCTTGGTCTTTTCGTCAGGTGGATGCGTCGGTTCAACGTCAGTATTTCCAACGACAGGGCGATCGCTACCTCCTAAATCCAGAGATTCGCCGCTTGGTGAGCTTTAAGCGCCTCAATCTGGTCAGTGACCCCTTTCCCGACGTTAATCTGAATCTCTATGACCTGGACTTAATCCTCTGCCGCAATGTCTTTATCTACTTCAACCAACGGGCGATCGAACAGGTCTTAGACAAGTTCTATCACAGCCTGGGCTTAGGGGGCTACCTGATTGCCGCCCATGCCGAATTACAAAGCTCAAGTCATCATCGGTTCCATAGTCAACTGTTTCCCCAATCGGTGGTGTACCAACGCTGCGATCGCCTGGAGCCTCAGGGCCGGCTTGCTGGGCGCAGTCCCATCGCCCCTCCCACCCGTTGTCAGGCCCCACCCCCACCGACACCTCTAACAGTTTTTGCCCAGCCCCCGAGTCCGGTGCCACTCAAACGCCTGGCGCCCCCGCCAGTGGTGCCTAAGTTCGACCCAGTCCCAAGCCTGGAGACGGAGAAGCCCCATTGGCAGGAAGCCCGCCATCATTTTCAAGCCTCCGCCTATCGCCGGGCCATTCACGCCGCCGAACGGGTCTTATCTCAGCACCCCCGTCATGTGGAGGCCTACCTTTTAATTGCCCGGGCCTATGCCAATCTTGGAGAGTATCAAAAGGCCGTGTATTACTGCTTACAAGCCCTAGAGGTGGACTCGTTGGCGGTTGCCCCCCATTATCTCCTGGCTCATCTCTATGAGGCCCAGGGCAATATCGACCGAGCCAAACAGGTGTTAAAGAAAATTGTCTATCTCGCCCCAACCATGCCTTTAGCCTATTTGGAACTGGCGCAAATCTACCGCCTAGAAGGAGATCTGCGACGGGCTGCACACATGGAGGGCAGTGCGGTGAAACTGCTGCGATCGCTGCCGCCGAGCACCCCCATGGATGTTGACACTCAACTGACGGCGGGGGACCTGTTGCAGCAGCTTAACCAGCCCTAATCAGGCGGGATTTTCTAACTGGTATGACTTCTATGGATCTATCTCCCTATCTCTTATTTGATATTGACCGCAGCCACTATGCCATCAATGCAAAGGTGGTTGAGGAAGTGTTTTTTCTGCCGGAACTGACCCCCATCGCTGAAGCCCCACGGGACATTGTGGGAATGTTTAACCTGCGGGGTACGGTCGTCCCCGTGTTAGATCTATCTCGCCGCTTAGGACATCGCCCTCAACGCTATCAGTTGAGCGATAGCCTAATCACCATTGATCATGATGGGACAACGGTTACGTTTTTAGTCAATCATGTACGAGAGGTAGTTCAGCTCGATCCTCAAAGCATTACCCGTAAGTTTATCTATCAACTTGAGGAGACTAGCGCTCATTCCTCGGATGCCCCTCCTGGAGACCCTCACACACCGCCTCTGCGTCAACGCCAACGCTTTTTGAAAGGTGTGGTTCAATTTGAAACCCATCTTGTCTCAATCTTGGACGAAGAGGCAATTCTACGGACGCTGCGCCAACAACTCCCTGAGGAGGAGGAACTGACGGAGAAGTTCAGCCGCGATCTCTCAGATGCCGACCAACAGGAGCGCGATCGCTTTGAGTTTTGCCCAGATGCCAGTCTGGAGGAACAAGATGTCTTTCGGCAACGGGCCAATAGTCTGCGCATCCCTACGGAAACCCCGGACTTAAAACAGATCTTATCTCTGGCGGTTGTGGCCTTACAGGGGGAGTATTTTGGGATTGATCTTCAGGTGGTGCGCGAGTTTACGGATGTTCGTAATATCACCCCCATCCCCTGTTGTCCGCCTCATGTGGTGGGCAATATGAATCTACGGGGGGAAATTCTCACCTTAATTCGGATTAATCAATGCCTTAATCTTGAGCGGACTTTATCGGAGGGCGATCGCGGTCCGGATCAGCGCGGACGAGCGGTGGTGGTGCAAGTTGATGAGATGGTCGTCGGTATTCTAGTCGATGAGGTGTTTGATGTGACTCCCATCGATCCTGGCAAAATCTCCCCGATGCCAACGGCGATTCGTGCCACTTCAGATGAGTACCTACAGGGAACAGTTCTCTATGAAGCGACAGCCTTGACGATTTTAGATATCCGTAAACTGCTTAGCCAAGGGGAATTAGTGGTGGATGAGGAACCCTAAAACCTGAGTTAGACTTAATGGAGGAATTAACCAGTTAATCGATGGGGAAAGGAATGGGGAATGCTGATCCGTCTAGTGACTATCTTTTAAATACCTCCGTTCAGCATCGAAAAACCTATGGGCAGTTTTTTACACCTCCCAGGGTGGCCCGACTGATGCTCCATTGGGTTCTCCAGTCTCAGCCCCGTCGAATTCTTGATCCAGCGTTTGGTTTAGGAGTCTTTTATCGAGAACTCCTTAGCCCTGAAGTCAGAACTTTAATGGCATCAGCTTATCAGTTTATTACTTATGATATCGACCCTTTAATTTTGTCCTATTCTCAGGATATTGCTTCTAATTCATCGCTTCAAATTCTTACCGAAGATTACTTAAATGCAGATATTCAAGGGGTTGACGCAATTATTTGCAATCCCCCTTATATGAGATTTCAGAAATTCTTAAATCGCCAAGAACTTCGCCCCAAACTCGAAGAAAGAATTGGCTACAAACTCAAAGGTAACTCAAATCTTGCTGCAATTTTCCTAATGAAGTCCTTGGCGGAACTCAACCCTCAAGGTCGCCTTGCTTTTATTATGCCATTTGAGTGTTTTAATACGGGCTATGGCTTGCCTTTAAAGCAACAGTTATTACGAAATAAGCTCCTAAAACAAATCATCTTAGTGCAAAACGAACAGGATGTATTCCCCAATGTATTAACCACGATTTGTATCATACTTTGTGAGAAAAACAATAAAAATGAGCGGGTAAAACTGAGTTCAATGGATAGTCAATCCACACTGGAGGGGTTGAGGGACTTTTCTCAGTGGTATCAAGCCCAACTTCCCCTAGAACAACTCTGCGGCGAGCAAAAGTGGTCTGCGGTGTTTGAGTCAACCATGGTGAAGTTAATGACCCCGACTGGCTTTTGTTCATTTTCTGACTATGGACGCTTTCAACGGGGAATTGCCACGGGAGCCAATGCCTTTTTTGCCCTTAAACCTTCTCAGGTAGAGCAGTTTCAGTTAGGAGATGACTGTTGGTGTTACTGCATTAGCAAAAGTCAGCAAATCCAAGATTTTATGTTGACGAACGGGAGACTTCAACAGTTGGTACAAGGAGATAAACCGGTCTATTGTTTAGATATTCTCAATGCGGAGACGCCTGAGCTGAAGGCTTATATTAGCTTTGGGGAGGAATGTGGGTATCATCAGCGGTATCTCACTAAAATGCGTCACCCTTGGTACAAGTTAGAGCGACGACAGCCGTCTCCCTTGTGGGTGGGGGTATTTCATCGCCAGCGGTTTAAGGTGGTTCGCAATCTCTCAAATGCTCTGAATTTAACCTGTTTTCACGGCTTTTATCCAAATCCGTTTGGGGCGAGTGTTATTGATAAGATTTTTGTTTATTTAATCAGTGATATGGGGCAAAAACTGGTGAAGCGAAATCAGCGTCAATATGGCAATGGGTTAGATAAGTTTGAACCGGGGGATTTAAATCAAAGTCTAGTTCCGAATCCTGAGCAATTGCAGGGGATGGATGAGACGAAGGTGGCCAAGGTGCTGCATCTGGCTCAGGAGGATGCGCTGGGGGCGATCGCCCTGAGCAATCAACTCATGGAACCCATTTATTCAGGCCATTAACGTCAGGCATTAAGGGACAAATCGACAGGGACGGTGAATGGCCGCCTGTAGCTGCTGTTGATAGTTGATATCGTCGATGGTGTGGGCCCCAAAACGAGCCAGATGGGGATTCATCAGTTGCACGTCAAATAATTCAAACTTCTGTCGGCGTAGATGTTCGACGAGTTTCACCATCGCAACTTTTGAGCCGTCGGGGATGTTAAAAAACATGGATTCCCCGATAAACACCGCTCCGATGGCGATGCCGAGAATCCCTCCGGCGAGGCGATCGCCCTGCCAGGTTTCAAAGCTATGGGCCCAGCCGCTGTCATGCAAGTCCAGATACACCTGCTTCAGTGGTGGCGAAATCCAGGTACTGTCTCGATTGGCGCAACCTTCGACGACGGCGGGAAAGTCTCGGTTAATGGCGACGCTGAATCGCTCCTGATTGAGAACCCGTCGTAAGGATTTAGGATAACGGAAACGGGAGTCGAGGGGGATGAGGGTGCGCTCATTACTGCAATACCAGCCCAGATTCTCGGATGAGGGATCTTCGTCACCCTCATTGTCCATCAGGAAATAGCCTTGGGAATAGCCGTGAATGATATGGGTTAAATCGGTATTCATTTCTCTTTAGGCGGATCTCAGCCTGAGTCTGGGCGGGTGCAGATGAGAGGGGAGGGACAGAGGAACGCGCTACAATAGTCGAGTTAGAATTGCTAAAAATTCTCTCTAAGACATTAAGCCAACTCATCATACAAGTTTACAAATGGTGTCAGATTCTCATAGTCCCCAACCTATCCGACCTGTAACCTTGCCCCCAGTAGAGGATCCAACTCAGGAAGGGAAATGGCTCAAGGATAGTCTCCACCGCTGGTTGGATGAGGAGTTTATTCCAGAGGAGATCAATGGCGAGATTGCTGAACGGGCCACTCGGGTATACGTGCGACAGCGTATTGAGGGGGAGAATGATGTGGGGTCTTTAGTTCTGGCGATTGTGACGGAAATGCAATCGTTTGATTTTTCCCAAAGCTTTTATGGGGAGTTCGCGATCGCCAATGCGGTGAGTGATTTGCTCTTAGATAGTCTTGGCATTGATCGGTGTTGCGGGGCATGAACCCCAGGGCCGTAATTTGGGCGTTGCGAGAGGTAAGGCCCAAAAAAATAGGGGCACGGCAGACGATTTACACGCCAGCGTCACCCCCATCTCGATGGTACGGCCTTACCAGCTGGACTTGACGAGGCCGGGTAGGAGTCCTTCGTGAGCCATTTCTCGCAGTTGGTTGCGGCAAAGCCCAAAGTCCCGGTAGTATCCCCGAGGACGACCGGTTGCCCAGCAACGATTGCGAACCCGAGTGCGGGAACTGTTGCGGGGAAGCTGTTGCAGCTTGCGATGAATTTCCATTTTCTCGCGCTGGGTGGGCGCGGTACGGAACTCTTCTTTTAATTCGGCACGCAGGTCGGCGTATTTTTCGACGAGTTGTTTGCGCTTCTTATGACGCTCGATGGAGCTTTTCTTAGCCATGAAAAAATTGTTCTCTGCTTCTGTGCAAGACACCAAACTACCATTATAGGCGATCGCCCCCGGAATGGGAATGGGAGCGATCGCCGGGTTTAGGCATGAGGGGCGTTGGCCGGTGGTCTTTAGCCCTAGTCATAGAGATGGAAGCGTTCATAGCCGAGGAATTCCCCGCCTTGGCGATCTCCCTCGCTATAGGCGGTCACGCCAAGGTTATAGACCCCAGGGAGTCGGGGGTTGCGTTCAGGACTCAAGCCGACGGTAACGGTTTGGCCTGGAGGAACGGGGCGATCGAAGACGACGTGAACCATCCCTTCTTCGGTGTCATGGGAGACGGTGGCTAAGTCAACGGAGTGTCCGCGATCGCGCGGCCGGCCGAGGAAGCTTTCGGTGTCCTCGGTGTCATAGTCGAGGGAGACGTCGGGGGTTTCTAGGTGAATGGACAGTTCCGCCACAGGGGTTCCGGCATCCTCCGGCACGTCGATGGTGATGAAATGGGTATCATGCCACGCCCCAGTGGTCTGAGCCGCACTGCTGACGTTATCTAAGGCGGGTGGATGCTGAAAGTGACTCTGTCGGCCCGATTCCTCTGAGGCCTGGGCGGCAGTGCCAACGGCCATCGATCCGATGCAAATCCCGCCGAGTCCTGCCAGCAGAATCTGTTTGCGTCGTTGGGAAGTGCTGAAAAACATAATGTGTGTTTGGGGAGCGATTCGTTGTACTGTTTTCAGTCTAAAAAACTTCAGCGATCGCTACATCCCCCAAACTATAGAGGTTTAACCACTCCTTAAGGAAGCCTTAACCTCTACACAACGAGGGATCGCCTCTATCAAAAGTATGAACAAACGTGTCTTAATCTAAAGCTTGATTGCGATTTGCGGGCATGGGGGGAGATTTGGCAAATGTCGGTGATACCGTGGAATCCATTGGTTAGCCGTTCCGACGGCTCCTCGGTTGCAAACGGCATTTTAATCATCGGTCTTATGTATAACAAAAATACGAAACAGGATCCTATCGTTGCAGCAGTCACCGCCGCGTTGGGAGCTGGGGTGGCAACGTCGTTTGCCGTGAGTCAGGGTCAAAGCCCTTGGTTGGCGTTAGGGATTACCATTTTTGCGGCAGCCCTCGCTCTGATTCTGGATCGCTTGGGCGTGGTCTAGTCTCTGAGATTGATGGGGGCATCGACTTGTTAACATAGAACTAAGTCATATTCTGCAAGTTTAACGTCGGTCAGTCGACGGAATACATCTGGGATGTGGCGTTTTTTCTCTGGTTTCGTCCTAGGTTTTGGCCTACGGTTGGCTCCCCATGTCCTATCAAACGACTATGTCTTACCTCGTCTTGCCCCCTCGCCATGTGCTCTCGATGAGAGGAGGAACACTTATTGTCCTTCTCTCTGTCCTGCTTTGGGGGGGAGGCCGGCTGGTGTCAGAGGTACAGGCGTCGGTGCCTCAATCCTTCGATTTGAGATCGGGAGAGACCGGGGCGATCGCCCAAAGCAATTCCGTGCTGCAATTCGGTGATGCCAGTAATGATGTGGCGGAAGTACAACTGCTGCTGACGGAATTTGGCTATTTTGATGAACCGGTGAGTGGCTTTTTTGGCCGGGCTACTCAGATGGCGGTGCGACAGTTTCAGGAGGATGCTGGCTTAGAGGTGAATGGACGGGTCGATGCCGAGACTCGCCGGGCCTTGTTTGGCCGTTCCACTTCGTCCCGCCGCCTATTCTCGTCTAATGAGTGGCTCGAATTTGGCGACCCGGTGTTGGTTCCCGGCAGGGAGGACGATAAGGTGCGCGAGTTGCAAGTGGCCCTGAATCAGGTTGGCTTAGGTCCGATTCAGGAGGATGGCGTATATGGAAATGAGACAGCCAGCACCGTGCGGCGGTTTCAACAACGCTACGGAATCGATGCCCCGGTGTTCGGACAACTCGATCGCCGCACGGCACTGGTGCTGTCGGGAGTCTTGGAAGGTCGTATTCGCCGGGCGGAGTTTCCCGTTGAACTCAGGCCTGGGGATTTTGGCTTTGAGGTGCGCGAGTTGCAACGGGTGTTGTCGGAAACCCGTAACCCTCAGGGATCAGCCTATTTTACGGGACCGTTGACGGGTTTGTATGCTGATATTACCGAGAATGCGGTGCGTGCTTATCAGCGGGATAATGGTCTGGAGGCGTCTGGGGTGGCGACGGAGCGAACCTTAAATCGTTTGTTTGCTAACCATCGGTATGTGGTGGTGGTTCCGTTTCGTCATAATCGCCCTCGCCTGGGAGAGATGAATCGGGTTCGCAGTGCGATCGCCCGTCTCGATGACTTACCCGGACTACGGCCCCAGGCGTTGCGCTTTTTTGATGATCAGCGGGGTCCTTATATTGATGCAGGTCGTTATTTGGATCGCGAGGCGGCCGAGGCTCGTGTGTCGGCGTTACGGGAGCGAGGGTTGATGAATGCTCGGGTGGAACATTTCCAGAACCCCCTGAACCGAATGCGTTTGTCTCAAGCCGATTTGGGACCCCGATAGAGGGGAGGGCACTGGTGTCTTAGGAGGTGGCCGTTTAGAATGGTGGCAATGCGTGAGATATCACCGATGAGATGTCCCCATCGCCAGAGTGAACAGACCGTGAAAAACGGCAGCGCCATCCGTAGCGGCCAACGCCAACAGCGCTACAAGTTTGTGGCAAACGGTTCAATGAACGCACCGGCACACCGATGGCACGCTTACGCACCGCCCCTGAAGTCGTCGCCGCCGCCATCAATGTCCGTAGCGAAGGCTTGGGCATCTGGGCAACGGGACGTTGCTTTGACAAGTCTCACACGACATTGACACTCCCCAGCCTAAAGGCGTGGGGATTCTTCCTTCAACGATCCGACTTGCCCTGACAGGTTTGCACCAGCCAAAGTAGCGGTCAAATCTCCAGAAGCGTTTGGGTCTAAGACCCAAGTTCCGGTATGCCCTACCGTACTTAAGGCAGCATTCAGAATGTTGATGGCTGCGTTGTGGTCTCTATCCAACTCGCACCCACACTGACAAATGTGAGTTCGAGTCGAAAGACTTTTCTTGACCACCGTGCCGCAACTCGAGCATTTTTGAGAGGTATAGGCAGGATTCACCGCTACAGTTATCCTGCCGAATTTCACTCCAAAATGCTCCAACCATTTCCTAAATTGATACCAACCAGCATCGTGAATCGACTTGGCGAGACAGTGGTTTCTCACCAGATTCTTAATCCTCAAATCTTCGTAGGCCACCAAATCGTTAGATTGGATTACGCAACGCGCCAGTCTCTTGGCGTGTTCTTCACGTTGCCGACTTATTTTGAGGTGTACTCGCCCGAGTCGATTGACGGCTTTTTTTCGGTTGGCAGAGCCTTTCTGTTTTTTGCTCACCCTTCGGTGAGCGCGTTTCAGCTTTTTCTCGGCGTTTCGGTAAAACCTCGGGTTCGGTTCGCACTCCCCGTTGGAATCGGTGTAGAACTCAAGGAGTCCGACATCCAACCCCACAGTATTTCCTGACGGTTCGAGTTCTTCTCGAACCTCTACTTTGACGCAGAACTGAGCGTAATAGCCATCGGCTCTGCGAACCAGTCGAACCCGTTTGATTTGTTCGATACCGTAAAATGCCAAATCCCAGGTTCCAACTAGCTTCAGTCGCCCGACATTCTTCTTGTCGGTAAAGACAATGTGTTTGGGGTCGAGTAACTTCCAACCGGAAGTTTTGTACTCGACAGAACGACTGTTTTTCTTGAACCTGGGATATCCTTTCTTGCCAGGAACAGACTGGCGACAGTTCTCGAAAAATCGAGCAATTGCCGACCAAGCGCGTTCGGCTGAAGCTTGACGAGCCGTGCTGTTGAGTTCTCTAGCAAAATCATACTCTCGGGCGAGTACCCGACAGTACTTATTGAGGTCGTATTTGTTGACCCCAGGGGTATCCATCCAATAGCGCAGTGCCTTGTTGCGAACGAACTGTGCGGTTCGGATCGCTTCGTCAATCGCCGCGTATTGGTGGGGTTTCCCTTTGATTTTGAACTCAAGAACAAGCATCGCACCGTTGGCATCAGTTGTGCGGACAATATTGGCACAAAAAAGCAGGATTGTCAAAAGCCGTCCTAGAAGGACGGGGTTTTAGACCCAAAATTTTCGATAACAGTGCTTTGAGACGATGTTGTAGTGCTTATCGCCGCCGACAAAATCTCTATGCCAAGACGGTAGCGGGTTTGCAGCGAGTGTTAGAGGTGCAACGATTAATTTACAACGGGAGTCGCCCCCATTACAGTCTAGGGAAGAAAACTACCCCGGCTATGGCTATAGGATACTGCAATCGACCAATTTCAATCTATGAAATTCTCACCACGAGAGGGTTCTATGCTATCACCTCTTAGGCGACCAGTGCCACCTATTGGCTATTGCCTATTGCCTTCTTTTCCCCAGTTTTTTTGTCCTATCCATCCCTGCTATTGCTATAGCATCCTAAACATATTTTTATAATCAATATCTAGTGCTTAAGCTAGTCATATCGTATATAAGGCTCTATGGCTAGTGCCTTACTTTTAACCAAGGGGAGGTAGGTCGCCTAAATTCACTGGGTCAGTAAAACTGCATACAAAAATTCATTCAGAACAGATACAATATATTCAGCGGTTCACCCCATCCCTGAATCGGAGATGCACTATGATGTTGCGAAATCCATAATCGTGGTTGGGGAGGCGTCCTCTTGAGGTTCAAATTCAAGAAGAATAAAGATAGCGGCTCTCTATACCGAGGAGAAAAATGCCCATAAGTACCCCAACGTCATTGACGATTTCTTTGACGCCATGAGCGCGATCGCCGCAGCTAGAGATGAGCGTGACTTAATATGCCCTAAAAGGCTTTCACTTTGAAAAGCTCAAAGGACGACCGGGAGAACGGTCTCTACGCTTGAACAAACAGTGGCGGCTAATTGTCGCTGTTGAGAGGGATGAAGATGGCGGGTATCTACTGATCATTGATATTGAAGACTACCACTGAATCAGGCATCAAGGGGAGGAAGAGGCATGACTCAGACATTAGCACCAGCAAGGGTTTCGCCGCCTGGGCGTATTTTGTCCCGAGAACTCGAAGCCAGAGGATGGACTCAGAAAGACTTAGCCGAGATTATGGGGCGACCCCACCAAACCATCAACGGCATTATCAAAGGGAATAAGCAAATTACGCCTGAGACTGCGATTGAGTTAGCTGAGGCCTTGGGCACCTCTGCGGAGTTTTGGACAAACTTAGAGGCAAAATATCGGCTGCACATAGCCCAAAAGGAAGCCGGTCACCCATCACAGACCAGTGAAATTGCCCGTAGAAGCTGCCTCTACAGCTTTGCTCCGGTCGCGGAAATGATTAAGCGAGGATGGATTCAAGCGACTGACTCAATCACTGAATTGGAGCAACAGGTTTGCCGTTTTTTCGAGATTGATCAAATCGGGGAGACCCCAAAGCTGGCAGTTAACTGTCGGAAGTCTGAAAAGCGAGACCCAGAGACTCAGGCTCAGATTGCCTGGATGAAACGGGTTGAATGGGTGGTGCGTCATCAAAAGCTTCCTGCCTTCGACCAAGCCACCCTTGAGTCCGCTATTCCTGAAATTCTGGCTTTGTCGGCTCATGCTGAAAATGTGGCTTTAGTGCCAGATAAGCTCTTTAGCCTTGGCATCCATTTTGTCATTGTGCCCCATTTGAGTAAGACTTATTTAGATGGTGCAGTCTTTTATCTAGAAGGTAGGCCAGTGCTTGCGCTAACGCTGAGACATAAGCGGATTGATAATTTTTGGTTTACGCTCATGCACGAACTCGGCCATATTGTTGCAGGTCATAAAGGTAGCTATTTAGACAATATGGATGATTTAGATGTTAGTCGAGAAGAAACTGAGGCTAATCAACTGGCGGCAGATTGGTTGCTAGATGCGCAAGCTTTAGATGAATTTGTTCAGCAAACTTCTCCGTATTTTTCGGCGAAGAAGGTAAAAGATTTTGCAAAATCTCAAAATCGACATCCTGGCATCTTAGTGGGTCGCTTGCAAAAGGAAAAAATTATTCCATACACACATCATAATAAGTTTTTGGTTAAAATCGATAAACATCTTGAACAAAATAGCGACGCATTCCCCCACCTCGCCGAACGGCAGGTGGGGGTCAAGGAGCGCCGGGTGGTACAATTGGAGCAACTTAATGGGCACGGCAAAGGACGGAACAAAGATTCCGAGTATTCTGGAGGCACGATTCATTAAGTGAGGTTAATTCCCTGTAAGTCCAACGAGTCGGTTAATATACGTCAGACTCCCGGCCAAAGTTAGTCTAAAGCCCCATAGTGGAAACAACTTGGGGGTGTTGCTGGGTAAAAATTCCCAGAACACGGCGGGAATGCCGCCTGTCGCAAGGGCTAACGCCTTGTAATAAGACACCTCCACCTCGCGTGACTCAGGTGGAGGAGCATTCATACGTGGATTTCGTCCTAAGAGGATGTCTGACTCAGGCAGATTTGAGACCTCAGTAGGCCGATCCACCTGAGACAGACGCACAGGAGATTAGGACTCTAGGGACTTGGGGATTTGGCTTTTTTGGTGCGGCCGCCTTTTTTGCCATTTTCACGGGCGGCTTGGCGTTTGGCCGTAGAGGTTTTTTGACCTCCTTTGCGGCCCAGTTCGGCCATCCAGTTACGACTGCCGAAAATACCTTGCACAAGAGCCGGGAGGCTGAAGTCTGCATCCAGACTCGGCCAATGCAGACTTTGACCATTACCGCCAAGCCATACATCGTCGAGTTATTCCGGTGTGGCGGTGTCTAGGCCTTGCGCTAATATCAAGTCCGGCTAATCGCCTATGGTATATAATCAGTGTGGTGGCAGACTAAGGATAAAAGGATAAACGAGCATGGGACGGCGACTTAACCTAGAAGCTCATTTGAGCACCGAAGAACTAGAAAAGCGTTACCGAGGCGCTAAAAGTGGGATTGAGCGGGGGCATTATCAGCTAATCTGGCTGCTGCAACTGGGTAAGACGACGGCTGAGGTCTCAGAGGTGACCGGCTATAGCCGAAATTGGATTTATGAAGTAGTCAGGAGCTATAACCATCAGGGGCCAGAGTCCCTGGGAGACCAGCGGCGACACAATCAGGGCCATGGTCACCTGATTCTCGACGATGAGACTCAAGCCTTATTGTGCCAAGCTCTGCAGCAAGACCCTCCCGAGGGTGGATTCTGGAATGGACGCAAGGTGGCCGACTGGCTTAGCGAGCGCTTAGACCGTCCGGTTCACCGCCAACGGGGCTGGGAGATTCTCAAGCAGATGGAGTTCTCCCTGAAAGTCCCTCGTCAAGAGCATCAACAGTCCGCCACTGAAGAGGAGCAGCGGCAGTGGGAAAAAAAAGCTGCACCAGCAACTCGCGGCAATCCGACGCGACCATCCCGATGCCGACGTTCAGCTATGGGCCATGGACGAACATCGCCTAGGGCTTCATCCCATCAGGCGTCGCCGCTGGGTCAATAAATGGCATGAGTCGCCCAAAGCTCAGGTTCGCATTCGCTATGAGTGGTTTTGGCTCTATGGGTTTGTCCATCCCCACAGCGGTGAGACCTATTGGTGGCTGCTGCCTCGGGTCAATATCGAGCTGTTTAATCGAGCCTTAGCTGATTTTGCCCAGCACTTTGACATTGGACCCGAACGACAAGTCGTGCTGGTTTTAGACCAAGCCGGGTGGCATATCTCAAAAGAGGTGGTCTTACCCGAAGGCTTACACCTAGCCTTTCTGCCCTCTTACTCCCCCGAGATGCAACCGGCAGAACGACTCTGGCCAGTTGTCAACGAAGCCGTAGCCAACCGAGTGTTTGAGACCTTAGAGGACTTACTCGACCAGGTAGAGCGACGCTGTGTCCAACTGCTAAACCAGCGCGATTTCATCTCGGGGTTGACCCAGTTTCACTGGTGGGAGGCATACCAATGCTAAGTATGGCTAATTAACCGGACTTGATATAAATGGGGCGGAAAGGCAAAAATTGCCCCATTTTGTAGCTGAACTTCCACGAGGTTCCGCTCTCGGTTGTATTGCACGCTCTTGGCGCGGGGGCCGTCTTCAGCCAAGGCGGCCTCAGCTTCAGCTTGGGCAATTTCTTCGGCTAATGCCTCTTCAGTGAACTCAAAGTCCCAGTTTTGTTGCCATTGGTTAGCCATGGATATCCTGCCACCGCCTTCAAAATTCCTACCTTGTCCTGCCTAACCCTCAAACCCTCTAAAGGTCTTGGCTTCCTTATCTCGGCCCCAGGTAGAGGTAGAGTTGAGACATTACAGTCTTAACTTTACGGAAAAACCGTCACCATGTCTCGCGATTGGAATCCCGCTACCCCCTATCGAGGAGCCGAAGCCATTGAAGGGGCGATCGCCCGAGGAGTGGATCTCGATGGAAGTCCCATTCCCAACTCCCAACTAGAACTCTATCGAACCGTCATGGAACTCGAAGCCGGGCGGCCCCGCAGTGGGGTCACCAAAACCCTGCGCGATCGCATCGTCCGTATTGGCTGCAAACACTTCCCTCCAGAGGAACTCAGCCGCCTGCTACAAGAGGCAAATCTCTCCCCCCTCACCCCCCAAGAGGCAGACTTTTTTTACCCCGATACG
This sequence comes from Sodalinema gerasimenkoae IPPAS B-353, assembly GCF_009846485.1. Taxonomy (GTDB): domain Bacteria; phylum Cyanobacteriota; class Cyanobacteriia; order Cyanobacteriales; family Geitlerinemataceae; genus Sodalinema; species Sodalinema gerasimenkoae. Next base: position 4,404,793 of record NZ_ML776472.1, on the reverse strand, counting down.
ACAAACGCTCCCTAAAAAGCTCTCTCTACAGACGGAGTCCGACTGGGCTTGTGGCTGACTAGGCTACAGGTAGCTTAATGATTCGTTAAGTTTTGAGAGTGATCATGATCACTCTCTCCATTCAAATTCCTAACGTCAATAATCTGTAAATTTTATTTGCGGTTTATGAAGTTAGGTTGCAGAATGGATGTAATCGGTTGACAAAAGTAGAGTAACTACCATGGCTTACGCCACTTCTTCCAAATTCACCACAACTCAAGCCAACGCACTCTCGACCGTCGAACCCACCTCCCTTGTTCCGGAAGTGTCGGCTCGCATCCAACGCCTCGCCACAGATGATCAGTTGGCACTCCTGTGGTTCATCTATCTAGAAATGGGGAAATCCATCACCCCCGCCGCCCCAGGAGCCGCCCGACTGCAACTAGCTGAGGGACTCCTGGCCCAAGTCAAAGCCCTCGACTCCGAGGAGCAAATGAGCTTCATGCGGGATCTCATTGCCAAGCGCGATACCCCCCTCAGTCGAGCCTATGGTGTCTTCAACGCCAACACTAAACTCGGCTTCTGGTACTGCTTGGCCCAAGGAATGGATGAGGGAACCATCATCCGTGTCCCCCGACGCTACAAACCCTCTCGCACCGTGAAAGAGATCCTAACGATCCTGACGACTCAAGCCAACTTCAGCCAGCAAATCACCATCCTCCGAAATGCTGTGGTGAATATGGGCTTTGATGCTCTCAGCTAGGGTCTCCAACACCTAAAGCAGACAACAATCCTGAAGCGAACCTGCGGAGTGGAGGTCAACTCAACCCCTTTGCTCCGCCTTCCTTTTAGACACATCGAGGTCAATTATGAATATCACGACCTGTCAAACAGCCATTCTGCCTGATCTAGATGTACCCGTAGTGATTGAGTATTTCCAATCTCTCAACGCCGGGGACTCTCAGCAGACTGCCCAACACTTTGCCGCTTACGGCGAACTGCACCCACCCTTCCAAGGGGCAATTGTCGGAGTTGAGGCGATCCAGGCCTATCTGGAAGCGGAAGCCCAGGGCTTAACCTGTTTCCCCGAACAGGCTACGGTGCAAACCGCCGGCGATGGCTGTCAGCTCGTGCAGGTACGGGGTCATGTGAAAACCCCCTATTTCTCGGTCCCTGTCACCTGGACGTTCAACCTAAACGCCCAGGCTCAAATCGAACGGGTTGAGATCCGTCTGTTAGCATCACCCGAGCAACTGCTAGAGCTGCAACAGTTCAGCTAGACCCTCGGCGCATCCCCTAAGCCGCGACGGAGTGGAGAAACATCTGTTCCATCCACTCCCGTCCTAGAGCAACATCCTTGGGAGAACATTGCCAGTCAGGATGAGCGGTCATCAGTAAACTTTCCAGGCTTTCCCGGTCGAACAGATGCCAAACGGGGGCCTCTTGATAGCGGGTGGCGATCGCATAGCAGTTGCTGCTGATGCAATGAATCTCAGGAGCATCAACAATGCGACTTAACTCCAAAGTCTCACCCGGCTCTAAGGCCCGAAACCGCAGCACCGTCTCTTTGAATTCTGCAAAACTCGACGGCGATAGCCCCGGGACTGTCGTACAACAGTTCTGTTCCCCATTAATCCATAGCCAGTAACGGCGGCTGGGATCAATACCCCGTAACCAAGGCTGTTCATCATCGAGGCGATAGCGAGGGGCGAGGGGGAAATGACCGTCTATCATGGGGGGTGATTACTGGTTACGCTACACTAACTAATTTGTCAAGTGATCCCCAAGCTTGTCAATTTAACGTTTAAAATCTTAACAATTAGATTTACTTATGTAACGAACCGGGGACTGTTCCCGGAGGTTTCCTCCTGAGACAGTCCCCGATTTGCCGTCGGATCGGCGGTGTAGGCTTAGCCGCGAATAAAGGTGGTTCCACTGGGCTGATCCACCAGGGTCACGTTCTGACGCTTCAACTCATCGCGAATGCGATCGGCTTCACTGAAGTTTTTCGCCTGACGAGCCGCCTGTCGCTGGCGGATGAACTCATCAATCGCCTCATCGGTCAAGCTATCGGACCCAGAAGACTCTTCGCTGGGGGCTTCTAATCCCAACAGGGCGGCCAACTCCACGAGGGTCGTCCATTGTTGTTTGAGGTGTTGGGGGTCTTGGGCAATCTCTCCCCCATGGGCCAAGATGTTGCCCAGGCGGCGTAACTCCTTGGCCAACTCAAATACCACCGCCAGACCACCGGAGGTATTGAAATCATCATCCATCGCGGTTTTGAATGACTCCTTCACCTCAGCGAGTCCCGGATTTGAGCCGTTCTCAGACCATCCCAACTGGGGGCCGAACTTCTGGCCAAACCGTAAGCCATCCTCAAGGGTAGCCCAGCTATTTTTAGCCGAGGCGATCGCCTCATCGGTAAAGTCCAAGGGTTTGCGGTACTGGGCCTGAAGCACAAACAACCGCAATACCATCGGGTCAATCTGAGTCAGTAACTCGCGAATGGTGGTGAAATTGCCCAAGGACTTCGACATTTTCTCGCCATTGACGCGAACCATGCCGTTATGGGCCCAGTATTTCGCCAGAGGTTGACCATGGGCCCCTTCCGATTGGGCGATTTCATTCTCATGGTGGGGGAAGACCAAATCCCCGCCGCCGCCATGAATATCAATGGTCTCCCCAAGCCGGGACCGAATCATGGCTGAACATTCAATATGCCAACCGGGACGACCTTTACCCCAGGGAGACTCCCAGCCAGGTTCGTTCTCTTGACTGCGTTTCCAGAGGGCAAAATCAAAGGGGTGGCGTTTGCGGCTATCTTCTGTCACCCGTCCACTGGCCCCAGATTGCATATCCTCGGGTTTGCGTCCGGAGAGTTTCCCGTAACTGGGGAAGCGTTCGACACTGTAATAGACATCCCCGTCAGCGGCATAGGCGAGGTCTTTATCAATCAGGGTTTGGATGAGGTCACAAATTTCGGGGATATGGTCGGTGACGCGGGGGTAATCATCGGCATCGGCGACATTCAGTTGGCGGATATCTCGGAAATAGGCCTCAATATACTGTTGGGAAATCTCGGCCATGGAAACGCCCCGTTCTTTGGCCCGATTGAGGATTTTGTCGTCAATATCGGTGAAGTTTTGCAGGTACTGAACGCGATAGCCTCGCCATTGTAGGTAACGACGGACGGTATCCCAAACGATGTAGGAACGGGCGTGGCCGAGGTGGCAGTCGTCATACACCGTGACGCCACAGCAGTACATTTTGACCTCGCCGAGGACTGTGGGTTCAAAGGGTTCTTTGGTCCGGGTTTGGGTGTTGTAAATGCTGAGGGTCATTGTGGGCAAGCCGGTTGTATGAGTAAAGGACTTAATGGTTTCAGTTTAGCGGATTGGGGGGGGAGGAACCATGTAGGGGCAATCCCTTGTGGTCAGCGAGCGATAGCCGAACCGTGGTTGCCCGAGGACACGGAGGAGGAGGGGGATTATGGTGTTAGGCCCAGATGCGATCGAGGAAATCGTAGAAGGGTTGCCAGTTATCGGCCTGGGTGATGGGTTCCCAGATGGCTTCGATTTCAGGGCGGATGGGGATTTGATTGGGGTTGACGGCGGCAAGATGGGATTGAATGTCTTTGAGTTCAGTGGTGGAGTAGGCCTGGAGGAAGCGGTGATAGAGGGCAGTCCAGGGTTGTAAAATCTGGGGGGGGTCGGCTTTGGCGAAGATGGCATCTGGGTTATCTCGCCATTCTGGGGAGAATTGTTGACGCAGTTGGCTGAAGAAATCGTGATACCCCACCTCGTTGTCTCGTAGGAGGTCGACGGTTAGTTTCACGAGTTCCCGGCCGTCAGTTTCATCCAGGTTCAGAAGGCCCAGTCGTCGCAGCATTCCCTGACGATAGTTGGTTTCGTAGCTGCGATCGAACTCCTTGAGAGCCTCACTCATGGCCTCGGGGGTTAAGTCGGGGGTGACTCCTGAGAGAGGCTGTTGCAGCAGTTCTAGATTGAGTTTACAAACTAAGGGTTGATTGCCGTAGCTGTAGCGACCGTAATAGTCGAAGTAGGCGGCGGTGAATTTAGGGTCGTAACTGGGGATGAAGGCGTAGGGGCCGTAGTCGAAGCTTTCCCCGGTGATGGACATGTTGTCGGTGTTTAGGACCGCATGACAGAATCCGGCCACCATCCATTGGGCGGCCAGTTTGGCAGTGCGATCGACCAGTTCTCGGTAAAACTGGAGATAGGCTTGGGGCTGTTGGCGATCGATGTGAGGATAATACACATCCATCACGTGATCGAGGAGGGTTTTGCTGAGGTCTTTGCGTCGCAGGTAATGGAGGCGTTCAAAGGTGCCAAAGCGAATGTGAGACTGACTCAGCCGAACCATGACGCAGGAACGGGTGGGTGAGGGTTCGTCTCCCCGCCAGAGTTGTTCGCCGGTTTCGATGACACTCAGACAGCGGGAGGTGTTGACTCCGAGACGGGCCAAGGTTTCCGAGGCGATGATTTCTCGCACGCCTCCTTTGAGGGTGAGACGGCCGTCTCCGCCTCGGGAGTAGGGGGTGGTGCCGCTGCCTTTGGTGCCAAAATCGTAGAGTTTCCCGTCGGTTCCTCGCACTTGTCCGTAGAGAAAGCCTCGTCCGTCCCCGAGGCGGGGATTATATTCTCCAAATTGGTAGCCGTGGTAACACAGAGCAAGGAATGGGCGGGAACTGCCAAATTTTCCGAAACTTTCGATAAAATGGTCGTCAGAAACTTGTTTTGGGTCAAGTCCCAGCTTGGGAAGCAGGCGATCGCCACGAAAGCGTAGGATATGGGTGGGAAAGTCCGCTGCTTCGACGAGGTCGTAGTAGTCGTCTCCCAAGGATTCTAAGGCGGTTTCGTACTCTAGGCTGAGAAACGGATTACGAGATACAGGGGACTGCGAACTTTCAGGAACGGTCATTCGTTAGGATGTCGTGAAATTAGGTAGGATGGCTGCGGTCGGACACGCAGATTAACCCCTCCATTCTCGCAAACTGTGCTGACTAGATGCAAGCCAACGATTGTGGTGATTTTTAACAGCACTCTGGCCTGGAACTCGACCTAACCCCAGACTGACAGTTTTCATTCCCTTGGAACGGTTTAGTTCTGTTTCTGTCCCCCTGTTTTTTTAGCTCCCTGTGCAGACCATGCTAGATTATCTACCAGAATATTTACCTAATACGTTAGATTTAAATGATTTATTTCAATGGAGTTCGATGGCCGTTGGGGCGGGGTTGACTCTGGCAATTCTTTTTGTTTTACGTCCCATCTTGAATTTCATTAACCGCCCTCAAGAAAATAGCTCGCCGCTAGGAAATCTCTATCGAGTTTTGTTGTACCCTAATTTACAGCTTCTGGGGATTGTTTTAAGTTTAACTACTCTGGAAGTGGCGGCGCTACGATTTGAGGTAGGGACTTGGCTAGAAACTCCTCTGAGTTTAGGGTTGACTGTGGCGATCGCCTGGTTTTTATCTCGGGTTGTTGCCCAACTATTTGATGTTTATTTTTTAGATATAATTCTTAGAAAAGGAAGTAAAATCAATGAATTATTAAATCTTGGTAAACTGGTTTCCAACCTCGTTATTCTCATTACGTCAGTTTTTGTGTTTGCCCAAACACACCAAGTCAATTTATTGGGCTTACTCGCAAGTTTAGGGATTGGCGGTTTGGCAGTTGCTTTTGCAGCACAAAAAACCCTAGAACAGGTCCTAGGAGGAATTGTTCTATATCTGGATAAACCCTTCACCATTGATGATTATGTGGGACTTCCCGATGGAACCTTTGGTCGTGTCGAATCCATTGGCTTACGCTCGACTAAAATTCGCTGTTCTGGGAAAGGAACCTTAATGATTATCCCCAATGGCAATTTAACGCAAATGACCGTAGAGAATTTCACGGGGGGTAAGAAGGTGATGGCAATTTTATACTTAAACTTCAAACAGGATATCCCCGAAGATGAGCGGGCCCTAATTCGCCAAGTCATCATTCGCGGTACGTCTGATATTTTTGGCATTGACTCCCGCAATACGGATGTGGCCTTTAAATCCGTTTGCGAGACAGGAAGCAAGATCAGAACTCAGGCTCAAACGACATTCTTTATTTTAGGCTCGGGCAGTGTCTCCATGGAAATTCGCCGCCAGGTTCTGGATGTGGCGAATCAGAAAATCGCCCAACAGCTTAAAGAGTATGGGGTCGTTTTTGACATTGAGGAACCTACTATCTATGTGGACTCTCCCATCACCATTTAAACGGTTATGTTCGAGACCTTTTCTCGCAAAAAATTGACTGCTAATCCTCTCATTTTTTCTACGTTTTTTAAAAAACAATGACCTTTAGTGATATTTTAGAGCCGATTGAAATTGTCATTTCCTGGTTGGTTGACGCGAATGTTCTGCGGTTAATCATCTTTCTCGGCTTTCTTCTTCTCTCCCTGCTTTTAGGACAATTCACACCGCGACTCGTCCGGGCGCTGATTTATCGCTTTTTTAGTGATTCAGCAGTACATACCTATGACAATCTGGTTGAACCGGTGAAACAACCCCTGCAAGTTGCAGGAAGTTTACTCCTAATTTACTGGTCTTCAGTTTGGCTGCAAACCTATGAGGTATTTTATGCCTTTTTGATTCCGATTTTGGATTTTTCGGTGATTGTTAGTATCGCCTGGCTCGCTTCCAAGGTTTTTCGGCAAATTGTGCGGGTGTATGGGATTGAGCTGTTAAAGAAACTGGGGTTGGAAGTTGATGAGCTATTACTGGTCTTTGAGACCATTGCGAATCTCTTGATTGGCTTATTGGCGGTCTTTGCCTTTGCTCAAACCCGAGAATTTGATTTGTTTGCTCTGTTTGCAGGGTTAGGGATTGGTGGTTTAGCGGTGGCGGCGGCGTCTCAGCGAATTTTGGAGCAGTTCCTCAGTACGGTGGTGTTATATCTCGATCGCCCCTTCACCTCTGGAGACTATATTCGCATCAAAGATGGGGAACTCGGACGGGTGGAGTCCATTGGCTTGCGTTCAACGAAAATCCGCACCTCGGCCAAAAGTACCCTGTTTATCGTCCCCAACTCAATTTTGGTTAATATCGAAGTAGAAAACCTGACACGGGCCAAAAAGGTGATGTCGATGATTTACCTGGATTTTGCCAAGGCCCTCGATGAGCAGGACATGGCCTTAGTGCGAGAGGTGGTGACGGAAAGCACCAATTCGGTGTTTGGGATTGATCCTGGGAGTACCAGTCTCAGCTTTAGTCAAGATGATGAGGGCCAGAGTACTCAGGCCCGGGTGACGTTCTTTATTTTGGGATCGAATGAGAACTCGATTGAATTGCGCAAACGGTTGTTAGAGTTGGCGAATCAGACGATTTCGGGAAAACTCAGTCAGTTTGGGATCACGTTCTCATCTCAGGAACCGACGGTGTATGTGGAATCGCCGATTACCCTCTAGCCTCCTTGTCTCTCTGTCCGCTGTACGGTGTTTATTGTTAAGGGTTTATGTCTGTTTGGGAACTCGATTTTTTTCGTCGTCCTCTGCGTAATGAAGAGGGAGAGGTGTTATGGGAGTTATTGGGGTGCGATCGCCCCTTTGAGTTTCGCTTTCAACGTTGGTGTCCGCAATCCCAAGCGAGTTCGGATTGGCTTGTGCAGCAGTTGCAGAGTCTCGATCGCCCTCTTCCCCAGGTCTTGGCCACGTTCCGGCCCGAATCCCTAAGTTTAATTCAGGAGGCGGCCCGGAAACTGGGAATCACGGCAGTGGCGACGCGACGGACGGACACCCTCAAACGCTGGCTGTTAGATCGGGTGGCGGTGTATCAGGAGTTACCGGGGTATACCTCCGATGCCTATCAACCTCTGGCAGTTCCTCGTCCGGCCCCGGTTCCGGTGGCGAACCACTTATGGGGCGATCGCTGGCGGTTTGCAACGCTCCCGGTGGCGGAGTTAGATAGTTTTGCGGCCCATCCGATGCGGGTGCGATCGCTCCCCCCGGATCTCCATCCCCTTCGCCTTGGCTTAGCCTCAACTCAATCCCTCCCTGGACTGATTATTGACGGGGGACGCAAATCTCTACAGTTGGCGCAATGGCTTGAGAGTATCACGCCTGTGGCGGTCAATTATATTCCTGGGGCCCCAGATGGTCTAATTTTAGAAGCGGGATTAGCCGATCGTTGGGTTCTGGCGACTTTCGATGATGCAGAAGTCCAAGCAGCAGCGCGACTCTACTATCAACGCCAAAAAGACGCGAAAGGACTCCATTTTTTGGTTATCGAGCCGGATGACTCGGGACACACGTATACAGGACTCTGGCTACTACAACCGGCGTAGTGTAAATCGTAAATCGTGAATGGAACACCCATAATCGCAAACACTCAGGTGTTACGTATCCACGATCCAGATATTGCCATCATGGATTCCGTCGAAGACGCGATCGACAAGACTTTGTTCGCGACGACCAAAGTAAGCGCGATTGGTAAGGACATGGGTCAGCAGATGCCGATCCACGGGAGTGATTTGACGAAAGGCGCAGATTCGTTCAACCACGTGTTCTAGGGAATAATCCAGGCTGGGAGAGGTAGAGGACATGGTTGTTAAAGATTGTGTAAACCCTACGTGGAAATTATAACCTCTTATATAAAGATTGTGTAAAGATTGCGCGTGATTATTGACACAAGTGCCGGTGATAATGTAGGGATTTTGATGTGATTGAGATCGTTGACAAAATCAGTTGTTTGTTGGGCAGCTCGGCCTATTCTTAGCAAAAATTGGTCTGAATAGGACACAAAATGGGGGAGAAGAAGGCAGTAGGCAGTAGGCAGTAGGCAGTGGGCAGTAGGGAAGAGAAGGCAACAGGCAATAGGCAGGCTAGCAATTAGGTGGGGAAGTCTTTCCCAACGAGCAAGTCCTAAGTCAATCTTCGATTGCTATCTAAAGTCGGGGCAATGGTCAAACATAAAAAATCCCTAGCTTTGGCTAGGGACTGATGGGGTTAGGGGGTCGGGGATAATGAGCGAGAGGCGATTAAAGCGAGTACACCTGACCATCGAAGAACACGCGGGTGATGCCCTTCGCCTGTAAATGGGAGCCGGTTTTCTGCAACATTTGACTATCCGGAACCTTCATAACCCGTTGATTGCGGTTCGCAAAGCGTCGGGCCACACGATGATTATCAAACACCGGTAGGGTTTTCGAGCCAATCTCCGCCGCTGGGATCTCACCGAGATCGTTAAACTCACGCAGGGGTCGTGAGATGAGTTCTGAGGAGCGATCCACAACCAGGTAGCAGGTTTTGGGGATTGAGGCTTTCGCGAGGGGTTCAATGGTCAACGTGGCCAGGGAGCGATCGTCGGGTTTTGAGGACTTCGAGGGCTTCTCGTTGGAGCTGTCCTCTGTATCCAACTCAACCGGACTCTCCGTCTCACGGGAGGGAGTCTCCTCGGGGCTGCTGGGACTCACCGACTGACGGCGGCGACGGTTGGGGACCTCGTTGGGCAAATCCAGTTGTAACTGTTCCCCCGAATCCACCTCGGCGGACTCAGGAGAGGAATCAGGGGTTGAGGAGGCATCCCGCAAAATGGGTTTGCGCCGCTGGGATTTGCCATGGCCCGCCCCAGAACGATGAGAGCGTTTTTGCTGAACGAGCTGATCATACTCTTGGGCCGAAAAGCTACTTTTGAGCAAGCGGCTGATGGTGGAATTGCTCACCCCATAGCGTTGAGCGAGGGTTGAGGTGGTCTCACCGGGTTGCCGGTATCGCTCTATGATGTCCTGTTTGTCGGCATCGGATAGTTTTTTAGCACTCATTCGAGGGTTATGATCTTGCAGAACTTGAAAAACGGGTTGAAGGGGGGGGATTGGATCAGGATGACGACCCTCGACGACGGCGACTGCGGGAGACCGTTCGGGTTGAGACATCATATTCAAGCAAGGCACCAATGGCAAAAAATACCCCGGTGAAGGTAAAAAACACCTCTAGTAAATCGCCACTTTCATAATTGGGGATGTTTTTATCGGCGTACTTAAACCACATATCGGCAATATATTGAGAGAATGCCGCCGCTGCAATCATGCGCCAAGATTGAGAAAAGCGTCCTCCCCAAAATGCCAGTAACAAGACTGCGGCAATAATCAATAGCAGCACATCAAGCACGACATAAAGCAGGTTCAGAGGGGGACCGAAGGGATCAAGTTGTCGTTCTAGGGTAATCACCCAATCCGGGGCAGGGCGGGCTGTTTCAATCGCCACAGCGCCGTCAGCCATAACATTATTGGTATCGAGGGTAAACTCAAAGGGATACGAGACCCAGGCCGCAAAGGCAATCCCAGCCGCTGCGATCGCCAGAATGACCCCCCATTGCCACAACTCCAAATTGAGCCGACGCGATCGCACCGCCAAAATCATGCCAACGGTCAAACACAAATAGCTCGCCACATAGAACAAATCCCCCGGGGACACAGCGGGGTCAAGTTCCCAGTAGAGTTCCCACCAGCTAAAAAAGAAATTGCCGATAAAGAAGGAAATCATACCGAAGCCTAGACCCAGCCAGACATTACGGCCACTGGCAATTTTGCTACTGAGGCCATTGCGTAAACACAGGCCTCCGGCAAAGGCAAACGCTACCTGTTCCGATAATAACGTGCCGACTCCATACCAAAAGGGGCGGCCCTCACCGGGAATCGTGACACTGAACAGCAAGAAAAATAGCAGGGCTAAGACACCCCACATCACGGAGAGTAAAACTAAGTTGGGGGTTGAGAACCAAGATGTCAACCCATCCTTATTGGTTTTGTCAGAGGTGCTACTCATAAAACATTCAGAGGCTAATAGCGTACTGGCCGTGATCTCGGACGGAAGGACTCAAGCCGCCTGACCACGGTATCACTGAGGCTTCAGGCTGTGGTCCAGAGTTTTCCGAGGGGAGACTGGTTCATCCAATTAATAAACTGAGTGCGATCGCCATCGGGCAGATCTTCGAGGGAATCGACGGCACGTCCGGCAAAGTTAGAATTGCCGAAATAGTCTTTCCCGATACGATACAGTTCTTGAAGTAGGGTATTCAGGTGATGTTCCTGCCAAGGGGGAACTTTACCCCCCTCCAAGGGATCTTGCTGCAAGAGGTCCTCTACTTCGTTGGGGGCGATCGCCTGTGGGAAATTCCATTGTTGGAAGACTTTGGAAATTTCTTTCTCGAAGGCGCTGGCCTGCCGAGTCCCTAGGAGATCTTCGACATCGAAGTAGACGGCTTGCAGAAGCAGCAACGAGGCTTGGGTGAATGCTGTCGATGCCGCAACAGACACCTCGTCCCCGCCTGAATCCCCACTGATTTGTTCTAAACGAACTTTTCCCCAAACACTATAGCGATCGGGTTCTTCGAGGAGAACACAGGCTTTGCCGCGATTATCGGTTAAATCCCGCCAAAACGAGCGCGCTTCTTCGGCTTGGTTGGCGTTGAAGACACTAATCAAGCGGAAGGTTTGCCCTTGATATTTCAGAACCGGAACGGATTGACCGGATTTAGGGTGCTGGACACTGGTAATTTCAACATCCTGCCTTTTTAAAATAAACATGACACTGCCAATTGACTCCGATCGGGGTCGATGGATGGTGTGGGACACGACAGGTGGGGTGTCGTCAGAGTCGCGACACAGCAAACCATCATATCAACGATGGTCTTAGTGAACAGATCTAATGTCCCCACGCAAATTGTAGGGACATCCAAGCTGCCGTTTGACTTCAACTCTATCTCAACTACTGTCGGATGGTTTAGATTTTAGTGTACCCTGTAATCCGCGTTCAACCTAAGCCAATGCCAGGGTTCCCTGTTTTTGCGGCGTCACACTTTTCGATCTTCAGTTGGGTGTGATAGGCTGGGAGGATAGACTGACCAAGGTTTGAAGTCCCCCAAAACTGGGTGCGTAACTCAGGTGGATAGAGTAGCTGCCTTCTAAGCAGCGAGTCGTAGGTTCGAGTCCTACCGCACCCGTTCACTCCAGATTGGTCTGCCCCAGGTCCGGCCGCTGCGGCCCTCCCCCAGCGAGTTTAGCGTAACAGGGGCGAGTGAAGCTGCTCGGCTGCCCGCTGAAGTGGCTCCAGGAGGCTTAAGGGCAGGGCAAAACTATTTAACTCTTTGGCGGTGCGTCCCAGGGCGGGCCCATGATAGTCGGTTCCACCGGTGACGATTAACTGATGCATCTGGCTAAGCTGTTGTAGATGCTCTCGTTGCGATCGCCGATGATAGGGATGATAGACCTCCAGTCCCATCAACCCCATGTCCAAAAGTTCGGGCAGTACCTCATCCACCGACCCCCCCGCAAAGAGATAGGGATGGGCCCAGACGGGAACCGCACCACAGGCCCGTAGCAGGGTAATCCCTTCCTCGGCAGTAAATTGAGCATAGTTGATATAGGCGGGACGGCCCTCTCCCAGAAAGCGATCAAAGGCTTCCTCCCAAGACTGAACATGGCCGGCCGCTAACAGGGCCCGGGCCAAATGGGGACGACTCGGGGCCACCCCTGGGGGAAACTCCGGAAGTTCAATGGGATACCCCAACTGCTGCAATCGCTGCATCATCGCCTCCGCTCGTTGCTTGCGTCCCTCCAGGCGAGTTTGTAGGGGGCCTTTTAGGCGATCGCCGTCGGGATAAAAACCGAGAAGATGCAGGGAGCGTCCCCCATGTACCGTACTCAACTCAACCCCAGGAATTAGAGTCAGACCATAGGCTTGGGCTGCCTCAGCCGCCTCCTGACACCCTGACATCGTATCGTGGTCTGTCAGGGCTAGGGCCTTGACCCCAACTGCTACGGCTCTCTCAACCAGTTGCGTTGGGGTCAGGGTTCCGTCAGAATACTGACTGTGACAATGTAGTTCCAGCATGGTAGTTCCAGCATGACGTAGGGGCAACGCCAAATGTCCGTTGTTGTTTCTCTAGGGTAGCTCGATTCAGACGTGCAACAGTCCTCGCAACCATCCGCTCCGTTTATTATTTCTCCCGACCGTCCTGCGGAGGCGGATCGACGGTCTCAGCCTTTGAAGTTAGGGGTTCTCGCCTCCGGGAGTGGCACCAACTTTGAGGCCTTAGTTCAGGCGATCGCCGATGGCAAGCTTCGGGCTGAAATTCCCGTGCTGATTTACAATAATCCCGGAGCGGCGGTGGCTGCCCGCGCTCAGCGTTGGGGAATTCCGGCGGTCTTACTCAATCACCGCAACTATCACAGTCGGGAAGCCTTTGACTTTGATATCGCCCAAACCCTACGCCAATCGGGGGTGGAATGGGTGATTATGGCGGGCTGGATGCGTCGTGTGACCCAGGTTTTGATTGACCACTTTGGCGATCAGATGCTCAATATCCACCCGAGTCTGTTGCCCAGTTTCCCGGGCTTACATGCCATTGAACAGGCCTTGGAAGCTGGGGTGAAAATTACGGGCTGTACGGTTCATATCGTTCGCCTAAAGGTCGATAGTGGGCCGATTCTCATCCAAGCCGCGGTTCCTATCTTGCCGGATGATACCCCGGAGACCTTGCACCAACGGATTCAGGTGCAAGAACATGAGATTCTGCCCCGGGCCATTGAATTGGCCGCGTTGCGACAGGCCGGCCAGAGTCCGAGCAACTTCCCCCGTTCCTAATTTGATTTACACCCCGTTTCCTGACGATTCGCCACTATGACCTCTTCTGTAACGACTATGCTGGCAAGCTGTGATCTTGCCACGGTGCAACAGCATCTCTTAACCCTTCTAGCTCGCTTGGCCTATCGGGAAGGGGACTTCGTTCTGTCTTCGGGCCAACGCAGTTCTTACTATATCAACGGTAAATTAGTCACCCTCGACCCGGAAGGGGCCCTATGTGTGGGTCGTTTGATGCGATCGCGCCTCCCGGAGGACACGGCGGCGGTGGCGGGCCTAACTCTAGGGGCAGATCCTATCGTTGCGGCGGTGACGGTGGTCTCGGCCTATGAGCAACGGCCACTACCAGGGCTGATTGTGCGGAAGGAGGCCAAGGGCCATGGAACCCGAGCCTATATTGAAGGACCGAGCCTAGAGAAAGGCGCGAAGGTGGTGGTTTTAGAAGATGTAGTGACTACGGGACAATCGGCCATGAAGGCGGTGACTCGCTTACGGAATGCTGGCTATACCGTCGAGCGGGTGGTGTCGTTGGTGGACCGCCAACAGGGGGGAGGCCAGTTCTATCAGGAGCGGGGTCTGGCGTTTGATACCTTATTTACGATCCCCGATATTCAGGCGATCGCTCAGCACACCTCAGACTGATCGGTCTGAGAGGAGTTGGGATTCGCCATTGGCTCCGTGGGTGAGTTAGGCTGGAGATGACCCTCAACTGAGGATGTTTACCATGACTGATTCCCCTCCCAATGGCGATCGCACCCCCCGCGACTCATCGGCGGCCTCTGAACCTAAGGTGACGGTGGTTGATGTGGACCCGGTGACCTTATTTGCGATCGTAGCGGCTCTGTTAGTGTTGCCGGTCTTTCTGGCTGGGTTTTTCTTTCAGTAGTCCCAACGGCTCAATCCGACGCTCCCCTTAACCCTGGGGTAATGATGGGGCGATGGCGATTAATCACAAAAACCTGCTTGGAGGCAGGTTTTGCTGTGAAGGGGTTTAACAGATTTGTAAACCCCTGATTATTTAGATAGTGCACCATCAATCATTATATGTTGGTCAACCTTAACACGCGCCACTGCCCTTGAGAACCACTAGAATCGTTTTGAGGATCAGTTGTAGGTCATAGGTCACAGACCATTTATTCTGGTACTGAAGATCCATATCAACGATGTCTTCAAAGTTTTTCACCGTTGAGCGTCCGTTGACTTGCCATTCTCCCGTCAATCCGGGTTTAACATCGAGACGGCGCCAGTGGTGGGGGTTATAGCGAGCTACTTCGTCCGGAGTGGGGGGACGGGTTCCCACCAAGCTCATGTCACCTTTAAGAACGTTCCAGAACTGAGGCAGCTCATCGAGACTGGTGCGACGGAGGAAACGACCCATTCGGGTAATTCGGGGGTCATTTTCGTTCTTGAAAATGAAGCCGCTAGCTTGATTTTGAACTAAGTGTTTTTTCTGGTCAGCATCTCGGACCATGGAGCGAAATTTCCAAATCCGAAAGGGTTTACCTTTATACCCACAACGGATTTGGCTATAAAAGATGCCACCCGGGTCGGAGATGCAGCCGGCGATGGCTACAGGAATGGCGATCATGGCAGTGATACCTAATCCGACGATCGCGCCGAGGATATCAATGAAGCGTTTGGCTCGGCTACTGGCCGAGGCATGGATCGGTTCGGAATATACTGCTGCGGTATCAGTTTGATACGGATTGAAGGCAGCAAATTGCGAAGTCAGTGTCGTAGTCACGGTTGGCACTCTTCGTTACGTTAACAGGTCAGCCCTTATGTTCCCAATATAGTCAGACTGAGAGAGTCTGGGTAGATGTTCCCCTTCAAGTTTGCTTAATCTTCATCATTGAGGCGACTTTTTTAAAGTTCTGATGAGGAAACGCCCTAAAATGAGGAAATTTAAGGGCTGTTCGGAGTGATATAGATCACTAAAAGGCTCGGTAAACTGAGAGCGGGTCAGGTTAACCGGGCTAGATGCTGAAATAAGGCGTTAACTTTGTCTAAATCTTTATCCCCAGGAGATCGCTCGACGCCGCTGGAGAGGTCAATTCCCTGAGGATGCAACTGGGTCAGGGCCTGGGTGATGTTATTTGGGGTCAGTCCCCCGGCTAAAAACCAAGGGATGGGGGGCTCAAAGGATTGCAGGGCTTGCCAATCGAGGGTTTGGCCAGTTCCGCCAAGTTGTTGGGGATGGTAGGCATCTAATAAGAGGCTATCCACTACGGAGTTATAGCGATCGCCCTGGTTTAAGTCTGAGGTTTGGCGGATGCGTAAGGCTTTAATCAGTTCCTGTTCTGTGAGCCTCCGACGCAAGGCCTCACAAAACTCGGGGGATTCGTTGCCGTGGAGTTGAATCCCTGTCAGGGGCGCCTGGCTGACTAACTCAACAATCTCGTCTAGGGAGGCGTTGGCTACCACTCCAATGCGATCGCACTTGGGCAAACTCAGACAAAGTTCGGCGATCGCAGCAGGGGTGATATATCGAGGGGAGGCTTGCACACAAATAAAGCCCAAGGCCGTCGCTCCGGCTTGGACAATGGCCCGTCCCTGTGAGGCTTGGGTAATGCCACAAATTTTAATTCGCATCTTTCCCGGTCCCCCAAGGATTTAAATCAAGCGCTTGGATTCGGCGATCGCATCCTAAAGACCTTTACCATATTCTGGTATTTCTGTCAACAAAACGTCTCTGAAATTGAGGTCATGAAAGCAAATTTGTTAAAAATTTCAACGTTTAGCAACATCCCCAGGCATTTGTGCCTATAATCTGGCCCCATCATGCACCGTTAACTTATCTTTAATTTACAACAATGATCTTTACCAACAGCGCCTTAACCCTAGCGGCCTCAGGACTCACCTCGCCCTGGTCATTGCAGGTGGGCATTATTATGGTCTTCTGTAATCTATTTGCGATCGCCATTGGTCGCTATGCCATTCAAAAACGGGGTGTCGGTCCAGCGTTACCCATCTCCGTCCCCGGCTTATTTGAAGGCTTTGGTTGGTCAGAACTCCTCGCCACCGCCAGCTTCGGCCACATCCTCGGAGCTGGCATGATTCTCGGGCTGAGTTCAGCTGGAGCGTTCTAAGGGAGGAGAGTCAGGGGGGCGTAGCTCGGTTACGCCCCGACTAGCAAGCAGCTCGCCACGGTGACCAGGGGAGGCTTAACCTAGACGTTGGCGAATCCACAGAGCAAATAAGGGTAACGCCAGACGATAGCCGAGATCCGGGCCATAGATGAGGCCCTTATGTTGTAAGCCGGCGATTGCCCCCTGTAACGAGCCGCCCCGGGATAAATGATGCTTTTGAATATAATCGCGGCTTTGGGGTTTATCCGTCGGGTCTAACGCCAGGGATTCTAACAGTTGCAGTTGAGACGCCGGTAACAGCACTAAAATAGATTCAAAAATATTACTCAAATCCGCTAAGAGGTCTTCTAGGGTGTCTTGAATCGCCGCCTCATTCAAGCGGCCCTGATGCCAACGTCGTTGACGTAACCGACGCACTAACATCGACGCATCGCCGATATGACCCTGAACCGCATTGAGAAACAACTCTAACGCCGACGATCGCGGATCGAAACTCAACCCCACCTGATGTAAGACCAACTGGGCCCAAGCCGCCACCACATCATCGGCCAAGGGCGTTAAACAGACGGTGGTTAAGCCAGTCGGCTCCTCATGAAGATTGCGGCTTTCGGCCAGGGTGGTCACTAGAACATAGTTGGCCGTCGTATGGCGGGCGATCGCCTCCTGTAAAGAGGTTTCCCATTGAGCAGTACGATCCCAAGCTCGAATATGGGGAAACCCATAAAAAATGAGAATCACCTGTCGTTCCATGGCGATGGCCAACTGTTGCGGGAATTGCAGTAACTGCTGATAGGCTTGCCAAAGATGCTCTTGAGTCAGGGCCGGATCTCGGTGTAGAGAGAGTTTGCGTGCCGATATCTCGTTAAACTCAAACCAAGCTCGTCCCTCGCGGCCCGCCCAATCCTCCAAGAAGGCGATGGCCTCCTGGCTTTGCACTCCCTGGGAAATCCCCTCACAAAGGAGTTGCACAAATCGCCGTCCATCGGTGGCCCGAATACAATCGACCTCGATCACCTTCGCCCCCACCTCCAGAGCCGCCCTGCGTACCAACGTCCGTCGACCACTCCCAGGAACCCCAGCAATCAACAAATCCTTGCCCTTGGCTAACGTCTGAGTAATCTCTTGAAATTGTGCCTGTCGTCCGAATAGTTCTAGCACTGACTCCTTGGCTGGAGTGCTCCTCAGTGCCATCTCAGGGGGGGTGGGTCCTAGCATCGTTGAGTTCTGGCTACTACATCAACATGACATGGATAGTCTCGCACTATAAGTGATATTTGACCCTAACACAACAAAAAAATATAGTGCCTGGTCGTGACAACACTAAAAAATCGTGCTAGTTTAATGATAACACTCTAAATCATCTGTCAACCATTCACGACTTGCAGCATCTGTGTTAGAAGCCAGCCTCCTCGCCACCATCCTCCTAGGATTCATCGGCATGATCTTCAAAGAGAACCTCTTGATGAAGATCATCTCCATGGACGTCATGGGTACCGGGGTCATCTCCTACTACGTTCTGATTGCGGCCCGTAAAGGGTTGGCGACCCCCATCCAACGACCCGAGGAAGACCTCATCTATGCGGATCCCGTTCCTCAAGCCGTCATCCTAACCGCCATCGTTATTGGCTTTTCCATCCAGGCCCTGATGCTTGTTGGTGCCATGAAACTGGCCCACAACAACCCAACCTTAGAAAGCCACAACATTGAAGGCAACAACACACCATGACCGCTTTAACCATTGCCGGGATTACCTTACCCTTACTGATTGGCTTAACCATCTACCTTCTGCCCCCCTTGGCTCGTTATCTAGCCCTGGGGGTAACGGTGATTTCCCTCGGCTATGGGGTGCAGATTCTTCGCAACCCGGAGGTTGAAAACCTTCAGCTTTTAGATAACTTTGGAATTAGCTTACAAATCGATTCCCTGAGTGGCTACTTCATCCTTACCAATGCATTGGTGACCTTATCGGTCCTAATTTACAGTTGGCAGCAGCAGAAATCTCCATTTTTTTATACCCAAGTCACTATTTTGCAGGGAAGCTTAAATGCAGTATTTATCTCGGCAGATTTTATTAGTCTTTACGTGAACCTAGAGGTGATTAGCATTACCGTATTCTTGCTAATTGCCTATCCCCTCACCGACCGTCTGATTTGGATTGGCTTACGCTATCTATTTATTAGCAATACGGCGATGTTATTTTATTTGGTGGGGGCGATTTTAGTCTATCAATCTAATCACTCCTTTCACTTTGAGGGCTTAATGAACTCTCCTCCCGAGGCGATCGCCCTGATTGTACTAGGACTTTTAAGCAAAGGAGGTATCTTTGTCTCGGGCTTATGGTCGCCCCTAACGAATGCGGAATCCGACACCTCCGTCTCTGTTCTGCTGTCGGGAATTGTGGAAAAAGCGGGTGTATTTCCCTTAATTCGTTGCGCCTTACTGCTAGAAGAAATTCAACCCCTCGTACAAGTTTTTGGCATTGCAACGGCATTTTTTGGCGTGTCCTATGGACTCTTTGAGCGAGACACTAAACGAGTCTTAGCCTTCTCAACCATTTCTCAGTTAGGCTGGATCATGGTGGCCCCAGCGGTGGGGGGCATTTATGCTTTGGCTCATGGATTAGTCAAATCCTTGCTCTTTTTTGTGGTGGGAGCCTTACCCAGTCGTGATTTAAATGAACTCCAGCAAAAACCCATCGCCAGTCTCTTATGGATTCCCCTATTGATTGGCTCCCTCTCCATTTCTGGCTGCCCCTTATGGGTGGGCTTCGGTTCTAAAAAGTTGACCCTAGATCAGTTATCCTTGGTCCCCAATCTACTAATGACTGTCGCGGCAATTGGCACCGCAGTCCTGTACGCCAGGTTTGTGTTTTTACCTCATCAGCGCCAATCCGCACCCCCCTTATCTGGGAATCTACTGCTAGTCATCGGTTTGTTAATTTTTGGGCTTCTGGTGGCGAATATCTTATATTTGCCGGCCTACAGTGCCTTTAATCTCCTCAAAGCGATCGCCATTATTGTGGTTGGCTGGGGAGTCCACTGGGTCTTTTTCCGCAAGATGCAGTGGCAGATTCCCCGAGTCGGAGAAACCCTTGACAATCTCCTGGGAGTGATGACTCTAGTCTTAATTGTTCTATTTTGGGGAGTATTACTATGATTGGCTACCTCAACCTGAGTTTGCGGCTGGTTATATGGTTTTTGCTGACGGCAGATTTCAGTTTATTGAATATTATTCTCGGCATCGCCATCGCCTTTTTACTTCCAGGTCTTCACAAAACCCCCAGTCGCTTACAAGATTGGGTGCGAGTCTTTTGGGAAATTGTCGTCGCCATTCCTCAAGCCTACTGGGAGGCAATTCAAATCATGCTCTCTCCCCATGATCAAGAAGAGATTACTCTCGAACGAGTGAAACCTCAACGAACTCCGGGTTTGATTTTTTTGGATATCTTCTTGATTACGTTTACTCCCAAAACAGTGGTTGTCAAGTACCACGAAGAGGGCTGGTATGAAGTGCATCGAATCAATCGGAGGTAAAAGAAATGTCGGGAATTTTAATTGGTATGTTAGTCTGTTTGTTGCTTCCGATCTATGAAGCCTGGCAGGATGACAATGTTTGGCAAAAAATCCTTGCCTTTGCTAGCATTGAAACCAAAACCTCGATGATTATTTTGGTGGTGGCGGTGCTGCGGGATGACTGGATGATTGGCTTGGTTGGGGTGATTATCCTCAGCGTGGGCAATGCCGCCTTGATGCTGTTGGCCAATGTCATTAAACGACTCAATGATGTCTCAAATCGGGGGTTTTATGGTTGAAAATCTAAGTCTTTTTTTTATGGGATTTGGTCTGGTACTTTGGTTTTGGGGAACCTTTCCCTTACTAGGGAACCGATCCGTTTTGTTTAAGCTTCATGGTCTCTCGGTGTCTGACACCTTAGGGTCTATGAGTATTTTGCTCGGTTTGTTATTAAAGATTCCCAATGAATGGCCGCTGTTGCTGTTAGCCCTGCTGTCGTTAGCCATTTGGAATACGATTTTGGGCTATGTTCTGGCCTATTGTTCTCAAAATCGTCTGGATCATGAGTGATATTTATATTGATTGGATTGTGGTCTTGTTACCGTTAACGGCCCTGATGTTGGTGCGATCGCAAAACCCCTATCATGCCCTCGTGATTCGGGGAATTATGGGGGCGATCGCAGCCTTAGTGTATTCGGTCTTGGGGGCAGCGGATGTGGCTCTGACGGAAGCGTTGGTGGGGACGATGTTGGCCATTACCCTCTACGCCGTGGCCGTGCGATCGTCTCTGGTGTTGCGGTTGGGAGTTCAAGCCTCGGAGTTTCAGGGATCAACCTGCGATCGCCGCTGGGGTCAACTCTGGCAAGAGTTACGTCCTCTGCTCGATCGCTATCATCTGCGGCTGGAGTTAGTCACCTACGACGACCCCAAGGCCCTGCATCAGTCCCTGGCGAATGAAGAGGTTCATGCGATCGCCCAAACGGTCAATCAAGCCAATGAAGCGAACAAACCGTTTATCATGACCACCCGCATCCAACGCATCTATGAATTGATGGAAACGGATCTGACCCTAACGGATAATCAGTTGTTCACCGCGACTCCCGAGATCTCAATGACTTCAGAACCCGTCACCTATGGAGGGTCATCCCGATGAAGTGGCTTTACTTAGCGGCCGTGGTGGCCATATTCCTCAAATTTCTCCTCTTCCCGAACCCAGCCCCCGAATGGCCCGAACCCTCGATTATTGATGTAATTGTCAATGATAGTGGGGTTCCCAACGCCGTAACGGGAATTATCTTCAGGAATCGTCTGTATGACACCATTTTTGAGGTGGTGGTGTTTACCATCTCCATTATGGGCTGCAAATTTCTCTTAGCCAACGAGAAACCTCTGAGTCAGGTGTTTCAGTTTAGCGATCGCCCCTCGATTATCCTGGCCCGACTGGGGGCCCTCATCTCGGCCCTGGTCAGTATCGAGTTAGCGATTCGCGGCCATCTCAGTCCCGGCGGAGGCTTTGCCGCAGGAGTGGCTGGGGGAACGGCCATCGGTCTGGTAGCGATTACCTCTAACTCTGAATGGATGGAGGAGATTTATCAACGCTGGCGAGCGGCCCTAGCAGAAAAACTCTCGGTATTACTGTTTATTGTCCTGGCTGCGTTAACCTTACTCGGATTTTCCTTACCCCAGGGGGAGTTCGGTGGGATTCTCAGTGGTGGAATGATTCCCCTAATGAATATCTTGGTGGCCTTTAAGGTGGCGTTAGGCTCTTGGGCCGCCATTTTACTGTTTATTCGCTATCGAGGCTTATTCTAGGGGGTCTCTCGTTCGCGAGTGTCCCTCTGAGAAACGGGCCATCTTCATCCCGAAACGGCTCCCAAGCCCGTGAGTTGGCGGGAAGCAACCGCTACAATGGAAGTGTGGAACGGGAGGAGTGACGTGCCCGAGGCGCTGCCAACTCCCTCACCCGCCAACACCGTCTCTAACAGGTTAAAAGGATAGTGCCATGCAATCAGGTGCGCGAATCGGGTCGTTATTTGGGATTCCCCTATATATCCATTCATCTTGGTTTGTGATTTTGGCCCTGTTTACCTTCGCGAAGGGCGTAGCTTGGCAGGATGCGTATAATTGGGGCGGGGCGATTCCCTTCGTGGCGGGGTTTGTGAGTTCGGTCCTGCTGTTTGTTTCGGTGATTCTCCATGAACTTGGCCATAGTCTGACGGCCCAAACCCAGGGAATTAAGGTCAACTCCATTACCCTGTTCCTCTTTGGTGGGGTGGCCGCCATTGACCGGGAGTCGAAAACTCCAGGACAAGCCTTTCAGGTGGCGATCGCCGGGCCGGCGGTCAGTTTTGCCCTGTTTGTGCTGCTGTCGCTCTTGGTTGCGGTATTACCGGAGTCTCCAACCCCAGCGGGGGTGTTACTGGGGAATTTAGCCAGTATTAATTTAGTCTTATGTCTGTTTAATCTGATTCCTGGGTTACCTCTTGATGGGGGACAGGTGCTGAAAGCGGCGATTTGGAAAGCCACGGGCGATCGCTTCAAAGCTGTCCGTTGGGCCGCCAAATCTGGGGTCTTCCTGGGAACCGGGGCGATCGCCTTTGGTCTATTTGTGGCCCTGCTGGTTCCGGGATTTACCGGAGGCTTCTGGATGGCTCTAATTGGTTGGTTTATTCTGCAAAACGCCAACACCTACGGCCGGGTGACCACCTTGCAAGAACTCTTACTCAACACCCCAGTTACGGAGGCTATGACGCGACAGTTCCGGGTGGTGGATGGTCAGATGACGATTCGTGAGTTTGCCGATCGCTATCTCCTCTCGGAGGTTTATGAGGGTCATTCTCAGCATCACCCCTATTTTGCCGCCTCTCAGGGCCGCTATCGGGGGGCGATTCGTCCTGAAGATATCCGCACCGTTGAGCGATCGCAGTGGGATTATCAGGCCTTAGAAACTATTGCTCATCCCATTGCGGAACTGGTGACGCTGCCTGAATCGGCGATGGTGTTGGATGCGATTTTACTCTTGGAGAACTCGCAACGACGGGAGTTAACCATTCTTACTCCTGCCAATGCGGTGGCGGGTGTGTTGGATCGAGTGGGGATTGTTCAGAGTATCGCCCAAAAAACAGGCATGACCATTCCTCCGTCGGAAATGGAATGGATTAAAAATGAGGCTCGCTATCCCACCAGTTTTCCCCTCGTCGCCATTGCCAAGTCGATTCAACTGGATTCTTAATGATGTCTAATTCCCTTGATTCTCAGCTCCGGGAGACTCAATCAACGGAGAATCCTGACGTTGAAGGCAGCCCAACCACTCCCGCTGAGTCGCCGCTGTCGCGATCGCAGGGGTCATCTCCCCTCGACTCCCTCAAGCAGCGGTTACAGGAACAGGCGATGTTGTTGAGTCCGGTAGAGGAGGCCTTGGCCGAGCTGGCGGCGTTACGGGAACCGAGGCTGTTGGAGGGTAAACTGAAGCGGCCTCCCAAGATGTCTCAGAGGCTCAAGCCGGCCTCTCGTGCTGAAGATGTAATGAATCTCGCTCGCCAGGAGGTTGACTCTCCTGAGGGGGAACCGCAACCGGACTTAGATACACCAGACTTAGATACATCGGACTTAGATAGGGCGATCGCCCTGAAACGGGAGCGTTTAGAACGTCTATTTTGGCATTGGGTTCCGCCGGCGTTGAGCGATCGCCGGGAACTCGCGTCTTTGATTGAGGACATGGGCGATCGCCAGTTACGCCAGGAGGCCCAAATGCAACGAGGGGCGATGGTCAACGTCATGGAACAACTCCCGTCGAGCCTCCATCGGGATGAGTTAGACCTGTTGGGTCTGGAGGCTCAATCCCTCCTGGGGAGGCTACTGGATCTTGAACGTCGTCAGCGGGTGATTGAGCGACTGCTGTGGCGCGATCGCACAGTCCCCGCCGCTGTCATCACCTTCTCGATGCTCTATAGTTTGGGAGTGGTGGCTCTGGTGGTCTTATTTGTGATCTTTTGGGGTCATGGCTTTGTGGTGGAGGGGGTGAGTGAGCAAACACTTCCCCTCATTGGTCTTCCTTGGCCGGTGTTTGTCTGGAGTTTGTTTGGCAGCCTCAGCGCCATTATCACTCGCTTTCTCTACCATCCCTTTCGCCGTCTACGGGAGATGAGCCAAT
This sequence comes from Sodalinema gerasimenkoae IPPAS B-353, assembly GCF_009846485.1. Taxonomy (GTDB): domain Bacteria; phylum Cyanobacteriota; class Cyanobacteriia; order Cyanobacteriales; family Geitlerinemataceae; genus Sodalinema; species Sodalinema gerasimenkoae. The sequence goes on along the minus strand of NZ_ML776472.1, from coordinate 4,380,431 downwards.
GGATGCTATTACGCCCGATTCAAGGGGTTGTCTTGGCGGGGGCCAGTTATTTTATTTTGCAGGTGCTGTTGTCTCTGTTGATCCCCTTACAGCCAGATACCCCACTGCAAATGACCGATGAAGCAATTTTGCTACTGTCATTTGTCGTGGGGTTTAGCGATCGCCTGGGGATGAGGGTCTTCCGTTGGCTGTCCCAGACGGACTCTCAGAAACGCAGCCCTCAGAACTGCTGATTATAGGGAAGTTTGGCCAGTAAGCGGGCCATCATGCAGGTGTTGGAAATCCCGGCAAAGAGCAAGCCAGCGCCCACAAAGCCGCTCAAGAATAGGAATTCTGGCGTCACAAAAGCCCCCAAGAGAGTTCCAATGAGAATTAGGGAACCGGCGACGATTTGCACCTGGCGCATGATGCTAATGGGTGCGTTTTTATTGACGATGGTGGGATGGCCCGCTTGTTTCCAGGCATTCAAGCCGCCATCAAGGTGGCTCACTTGTTCAACCCCAGCGGCGAAGAGTTTTTGTGCCGCTTGAGCGGAGCGAGTCCCGGTTTGACAATGGAGGACAAAGGGGCGATCGCTGGGGATGTCCTGGGGATTGAAACGAGACAGAGGCATCAGTTGGGAACCGGCAATCTTTTCTCCAGCGTGTTCTGAGGGTTCCCGCACGTCAATGAGCAGGATTTCGCCAGCATCCAACTGCAATTTGAGGCTGCTGGGATCAATGGACTGGAGGCGATCGGTGGGGTTGGTGGATGGAGTGGATGTCATGGTTTGAAAGGGAACAGGGAATAGGGAACAGGGAACAGGGGGAGAGAAGGCAGTAGGCAGTAGGCAGTAGAGTAGGCAAGAGGGATAACCCACCCCTGCCCCTCCCAGGAGGGGAAAGACGTAGGGGCAATCCCTTCTCTGAGGCTCTGCCCTTGGGGTCGCCCTGTCCCAGTATAACCCAGGTTGTCTCTGTTAGACCTTTCCTATCATATAGTGATAAAACCTTGCGACAAAACCCCTGGTCAATTCGGCCAGGGGTTGACAAAGTACCGGAAGTGTGTATTAGACCGATGCTATTTAGTCAGCGGAGACTAAGAGGTCTTCTTGGGGTTCTTGGGGTTCTTGGCTTTTGATGACCACCTTACCCTCATCATCCACATCCACTAAAGCACCGTCGCCGTCTTGAATCCGTCCGGAGAGGATTTCTTCGGCGAGACTGTCTTCGAGGAGACGCATGATGGCCCGACGTAAGGGACGTGCCCCGTAGCTGGGGTTGTAGCCTTCTTCCACGAGACGATCTTTGAACTTCTCGGTCACCTTAAGATCAATGCCTTGTTCAAGTAGACGGGCAAAGACTTCTTTGAGGAGGATATCGCCAATTTCCTTGACTTCCTCTTTGGTGAGTTGACGGAAGACGATGATTTCGTCGAGACGGTTGAGGAACTCGGGACGGAAGTATTGCTTGAGTTCTTCGTTGACGAGGTTGCGGATGCGGTTGTATTGCGCTTCCGTTTTGTCGTCGTCGAACTCGAAGCCGAGACTACCGCCACCTTTCTCGATTACTTTCGAGCCAATGTTAGAGGTCAGGATAATCAAGGTGTTCTTGAAGTCCACCGTGCGGCCTTTCGCGTCCGTGAGGCGACCATCTTCGAGGATTTGCAGCAGCATATTGAAGACATCGGGGTGAGCCTTCTCAATCTCATCGAAGAGAATCACGGTGTAAGGACGACGGCGCACGGCTTCCGTCAGTTGTCCCCCTTCGTTGTAGCCCACATAGCCCGGAGGCGAACCAATCAGTTTCGAGACCGTGTGACGTTCCATATATTCGGACATATCCAGCCGAATCATGGCTTCCTCTGAGCCGAAGAAGTAGGAGGCCAGGGCCTTGGTTAACTCGGTTTTCCCGACCCCAGTCGGTCCCGAGAAGATGAAACTGGCGATGGGACGGTTGGGATTTTTCAGGCCCACCCGAGCGCGGCGGATGGCTCGGGAGACGGCGCGGACAGCCTCATCTTGACCGATGAGACGCTGGTGCAGGGTTCCTTCCATGTGCAGCAGCTTCTCGGACTCGGACTCGGTGAGTTTGTTAACCGGAACTCCCGTCCAACTGGCGACGATATGGGCAATGTCCTCCTCGCCGACGGTGGGGGAATCCTCGTTACTGTTGGCGGTTTCGTTTTTCCGGCTTTGGGCGATGGCCTTGATTTCGGCCTTGATTTCCATTTCGCGATCGCGCAGGCCACCGGCTTTATCGAAGTCCTGAGAGCGAACCGCGTCGTCTTTTTCCTTGAGAACTCGGCGTAACTCCTTATCGAGTTCCTTGGCGGCTGGGGGAAGCTGAGACTCCAGTAACCGCACCCGAGAACCCGCCTCGTCGATGAGGTCAATGGCTTTGTCAGGAAGATAGCGATCGCTGATATAGCGATCAGAGAGTTTAGCGGCCGCTTCCAGGGCCAGATCATCAATTTTCAGCTTGTGGTGCTGTTCATAGCGTTCCCGCAAGCCGTAGAGAATTTCGATGGTTTCATCCACCGTCGGTTCACCGACCATCACTGGCTGGAAGCGGCGTTCGAGGGCAGCATCCCGCTCAATATGCTTGCGATACTCATCCAGGGTCGTGGCGCCGATACATTGCAGTTCACCGCGAGCCAGAGCGGGTTTAAGGATGTTGGCGGCGTCAATGGCCCCTTCAGCGGCCCCGGCTCCAATCAGGGTATGAACCTCGTCAATCACGAGAATCACGTTCGAGGCTTGGCGAATCTCGTCCATGATTTTCTTGAGCCGTTCCTCAAACTCACCCCGGTACTTGGTTCCGGCAACGAGTAAGCCGATATCGAGGGTGACGACGCGCTTTTCTTCCAAGATATCAGGGATATCATTGGTGCAGATGCGCTGGGCCAGTCCTTCGGCGATCGCCGTTTTCCCGACCCCCGGTTCCCCAATCAGCACGGGGTTGTTCTTGGTGCGGCGACCCAAAATCTGAATCACCCGCTCAATTTCCTTCTGACGGCCCACGACGGGATCGAGTTTTCCTTCTCCAGCGAGCTGAGTGAGATTGGAGCCAAACTCATCCAGGGTTGGGGTTTTAGTGCGCCCCCCACTTGAGCCAGCGGCCACTTCGGCGGTTTCTCCGAGCATCCGAATCACTTGAGTGCGAACCTTCGAGAGATCCACTCCCAGATTTTCCAGAACCCGAGCGGCGACGCCTTCTCCTTCGCGGATGAGACCCAATAGCAGGTGTTCTGTGCCGATGTAATTGTGACCGAGTTGGCGGGCTTCTTCTAGGGACAGTTCCAAGACTCGCTTGGCTCGGGGGGTGAAGGGAATCTCCACGGCCACGAAGCCGGAGCCACGACCAATAATTTTTTCAACTTCAATGCGAGCGTCTTTTAAGTTCACACCCATCGACTTGAGGACCTTGGCGGCCACGCCGGTCCCCTCGCCGATTAATCCGAGGAGGATTTGCTCCGTACCCACGAAGTTGTGCCCCAGGCGGCGGGCTTCCTCCTGGGCGAGCATGATGACTTTAATGGCTTTTTCTGTAAATCGTTCAAACATGGCTTACTTCCGATACCGAACAGTGGTTAAGGCGGGGGACTCGTTCTACAGAGGCTAGTTGTCGTGTTTGAATTAGCATAGCAAACCTGACTCAAGTCTTGCTATAGACTTGCTCTTGCAATTGTAGTGAGATGCTTTCCTGGGTGATTTTGAGGCGATTTAACAACGTTTTAGGATTTTTCCGCCCCAGGTTGCGATCCGATGTTGAATTTGCTGATCCCACTCCTCTAATTTCTGTAAGAAATTGCCATTTTGTAGCCCACTTAACCACAAAATTAACGCATCATCCCCATTGCCGTAGTACCTTCGTCGCCGGCCCGCTTCTCGAAAGCCAAATTGCTCATAGAGCGATCGCGCGGCCAGGTTGTTGGCATTCACTTCGAGGGTGGCGCGGCTGAGTTGACGCTGACGAGCGGCATGGAGCAAGCCCCAGAGCATCAATTGTCCGAGTCCCCGACGGCGATAGTCAGGATGAACGGCCAGAATAGTGAGATGGGCTTCATCGAGGATGGCCCAAAGACAGCCTAAGGCCAATAGAGGCTCTGGGAGATCCTGATCCTGGATTCCGAGGAGAATACTATTGGGGCTATCGAGTTCTCGCTGATAGCCCTCCTGGGTCCATAATCCGCCAAAACAGAGCTGATCGAGCTGGAGAATTGGCTCTAACTGATGGGAGGTGAGGGGGTGTAGCACCAGAGAAGTCACGCCACAAAGGATTCAGGATTGGTAGCCCTTCATCGTACACTAAGAAGGGATAGGTCGAGTCGCTGCCCGTATCGAGAGGGCAAGCTTGACTCGATTATCGCCCAACGGCTTGGCCTGGGTTACCGTATTATTCGTCCCTCTTTCATTATCTATGGTCTCGACTCCTTCTCTTGAAACACCTCTATCTGGTCGTACCTTCCTAGAAACGGCGATCGCCTCAACCTCTCCTAATCAAAGTTTAGTGCCCCTAACCACTCGTCTGGGGGATAACGATGCCTTGGAAATTGGGGGCTGTGATGTGCCGACCTTGGTGCGTCGCTTTGGGTCCCCCCTCTATATCCTCGATGAAAGCACCCTGCGCAGCGCCTGTCGTCAGTATCGCGATGCCTTTGCTCGCTATTATGAGGGGGACAGCCTGGTGCTGTTTGCCTCCAAAGCCTGGAGTTGTTTGGCGGTGTGCGCCCTCGTCGCTAGTGAAGGCTTAGGAACGGATGTAGTCAGCGGTGGTGAGTTGTATACTGCCCTGAGAGCGGGAGTTGCCCCCGATCGCATCTATCTCCATGGCAATAACAAATCGGCCCAAGAACTCAACTATGCGATTGAGTCAGGAATTACGGTGGTGGCTGATAACTGGCAGGATTTGCGGTTGTTGGTGGAGTTAATGGGCGATCGCCCCAATCCGGTGCGTGTGATGTTGCGCTTCACCCCCGGCATTGAATGCCATACCCATGAGTATATTCAAACGGGTCATATTGACAGTAAATTTGGCTTTGACCCAGACTCTCTCGATGAGGTATTGCAATTCGTTGCTGAGCAGCCGAGTCTCAATTGCATTGGCCTCCATGCCCATATCGGCTCGCAAATTTTTGAGTTACAACCTCACCATGATTTACCCGAGGTCATGGTATCTTGGCTGCAACGGGCCCACGCGTATAATCTACCAGTGACCGAGTTAAATGTCGGTGGGGGTTTGGGGATTCGCTATACCGAGGCGGACGATCCCCCGAGTATTGAGGCTTGGGTGAAAACCATCTGCGATCGCCTCAGCCGCGCCTGTGCGGAAGCGAATCTACCCTTACCGCGTCTCCTCTGTGAACCGGGGCGATCGCTCATTGGCACCGCTTGTGTGACCGCCTACAGCATCGGCTCTCGTAAAACAGTTCCCGGATTGCGCGAGTATATCACCGTCGACGGTGGAATGTCCGACAATCCCCGGCCGATTACCTATCAATCCCTCTATCGTGCTGTGATTGCTAACCGCATGAACGCCCCCGCAACGGAAACCGTTACCATTGCTGGGAAGCATTGTGAATCTGGAGATGTGGTCATTGCCGATGCCAAACTGCCAAAAACCGAAGCTGGCGATACGCTCGTCGTCATGGGAACCGGGGCATACAATTACAGTATGTCGTCTAACTATAACCGGCTTCCCCGCCCCGCTGCGGTCTTAGTGTGTGAGGGAGAAGCGAACCTGATTTTACAGCGAGAAACTTACGAGGATCTGCTGCGTCAAGATCGCTTACCGGAACGCTTAGCCCCCAAACAAGGCTCCTAGGACAGAGTCTTGCGGTTGGTAACGGGCCGTCACTCCGTTATCCCGTCCCTGAGTCGCCCACTCAGGAACGGGTTGGCGATGGACTTGGGTAGCGAGCAGTACGAGGAATATCCAGAGTTCAATGGAATCTCTGTGGCAGCAATGGTTAGCAAATTCAAGCGGCACTCAGCCCGTGCTATGGCGCTTGGTTCAACAATCCTGGGTCATCCTTGACGTCGGGTTAGTTTTCCTATTGACCTATACGATTTTGGTGGTTGTCAGTGAGCGGCGCACCCTCTGGATGGTACAGGGGTTAGTGTTCTTGATTGTTGCCGCTGCGATCGGCAATGCTTTAAATCTGACGTTGCTGCATTTTGTCCTGGATAAAATCGCGATTATCTCGGCAGTGGCAATGGCCGTCACTCTACAGTCGGAGTTCCGGCAACTGCTCGAACAACTTGGGCGGGGGGACTTATCGGGATTATTCCAGTCCTCCCGCGACAGTTTGCCCAAATCTGACAGTATTGTGGATGAGGTGGTTGATGCGGTCAAAGAACTGTCCCAAAACCGCACGGGGGCAATTATTGTTATGGAAACCCGGCAACCGATTGATGAGCGAGATTTTTCAGTCCCAGGTGTTAAACTGAATGCCGAGGTCTCCAAGGAACTCCTACAAACGATTTTTCAAACGAGTACCCTCCTCCATGATGGTGCGGTGTTGATTCGGGCATCACGAATTATCTCGGCTGGTGCCATCTTGCCCTTGTCAGAACGTAAAGCGTCTCGGCAATTGGGAACCCGACATCGGGCCGCCATGGGGATTACGGAACGGGTGAAAAATTGTGTCTGTGTGGTGGTATCGGAGGAAACTGGGTCTATTTCCCTGGCGGAGCGGGGAACCCTCAATCGTCCACTGACGAGTAGTAAGCTCAAAGAACTCCTAGAGGCTTACTTTTCGACCAAAGGCGACGGGGAAGTGGTGGCCCCCAATTGGCGCAATTTAACCCGTCAACTGAGTCATAAGGGGGGATCGGCGATTTCCCGATTTTTCCGGGTGACCCCCTCGACTCCCAAGGATAAACAATAACGGCAGTTTTAACGAGTAAGCGAGCATATACAATGCAGGGGTTAACGTCCGGAAGGCAATCTGGTTCACGGCTGATGAACTTAGGTTTGCGGTGGTGATTGAGGAAAAAAACATGAGTGCGAAGCCAACGCTCTTAGGACCGTTACCCACTGACCTCGATCCGGCTCGATTGCCGAGACATGTTGCTGCGATTATGGATGGCAATGGACGCTGGGCGCAGCGCCGAGGACTTCCCCGTTTGGTGGGCCATCAACGAGGGGTTGATGCGTTGAAGGCGTTAGTTCGCTGTTGCGATGATTGGGGCATTGAAGCGTTAACGGCCTATGCGTTTTCGACGGAAAATTGGGGACGACCTCTAGAGGAAGTGGATTTCCTGATGATGCTGTTTGAGCGGGTTCTACGTCAGCAGTTGAAGGAGATGATGGAGAAGAATGTCCGGATTCGCTTTGTGGGCAATCTCAGTACTCTCCCGGCGTCTCTCCAACGTGAGATCGAGTCAGCCATGGGCCAGACGGAGAACAATTCTGGGATTCAGTTTACGGTGGCTACCAACTATGGCGGGCGACAGGAAATTGTGGCGGCGTGTCAGGAGATTGCCCGGCAGGTGCAACGGGGAGAACTTCAGCCGGAGGAGATTGATACCAGTCTGTTTGAACGGCATCTGTATACGGCTGGGGTGGGTGATCCAGATTTGCTCATCCGTACCAGTGGCGAGATGCGGATTAGTAATTTCCTTCTCTGGCAGATTGCTTATGCGGAGTTATATGTGACGGATACCCTTTGGCCCGAGTTTGATCGTCATGCGTTTCGGGAGGCGTTGCTGGCGTATCAACGGCGCGATCGCCGTTTTGGCAAGGTGAAAACTCCGTCGATTTAAGGGGAAGAAGGCAATAGAAGAGACGTAGGGGCACGCCCTTGTGGCTGCCCTCTTCAGGCAATAGGCAATAGGGGGATAAGAAAAAGCCCGCTCGGGGCGGGCTGGGATGTCAAATTAGAGGAACCTGTTGTTCTCTTCGCTTAGCTTTGGCTGTTTTCCGGTTCGATTTGTTGCGGTTCACTGTCGCCGAAAACGTTAAGTTTTACGACGCGATGGACAGCTTCTGGTGCTTTGGGCAGGGTGAGGGTGAGAACGCCGTCTTGATACTCGGCTTGGGCGTCACTGTTCATGACAGGAAGGGGTAGGCTGAGGGTACGGCGGAATTTGCCCACGGGGAACTCGCTGTAGAAGCGTTTGTTATTGTCACCGGGTTGGGGTTTGTGATATTCACCGGCGATCGCCACGCTTTCACGGGTGACTTCAATATCTAGGTCTTCGCGGTTGATGGCGGGGAGTAAGGCCCGTAAGATGAAGGCTTCTGCTTGTTCTTCGAGTTGTATGGGAATTGACCAGTTGCGAGAGTTATCTTCGCCGGCAATTTCGTTAAAGGCTCGGTTGATTTGGCGTTCGAGGCGTTCGAGTTCGTTGAAGGGATTAAGGGTGTAGAGTTGCATAATGGATATCCTCCCAATTTGCGTTTTCTAACTGCCTGGGGGAGAAGTTCGTTCTCCCTTCGCTGTTGTTTTTATTGTGGCGTTTGTATTAGAAAATCGAAAGGGAGACAACCGTACTGAAAAGATGCTACTTCCCGAAATTCGGTTAGTTCTAATGAGTTTCGGGTAAACCGAACTGAGGGTTATGAGGGGGAGGTTCCGCGCAAGGGTCAGCGGACATGGCGATGAAGAGATTGGTTTTGTTGGGCACATCCAAAATGGGCGATCGCCCGTACTGTGGTGAAGGCAGATGTCAAACGAGAGGTGCAAGGCTCATGAACTGGTTTATCACCGACACAGGAGACTGTCAGTCTCTGGAATTCCAATCCTGGGAACCCACTCAACCCTATCGGCTGTATCGATTCCTGACGGAACTTGAGGATATCCTTAAGGAGATTGAGGGCGATCGCCAACGCCTAGAAGCGATCGCCCCTCGGGTGTGTGAATTCCTGGAAACGGCAACTTGGCTGGATACGGCCTATGTTCCCCCAGATCCGAAACGGGGTTGGTCTGTGTCCAAACTCTATACTGAACAAGACTACCCGCTGACGGTGCAACTGGTGTCCTGGAAGCCGGGGGCGAAGTCCACAATTCATAACCACGCCACCTGGGGATTAGTTGCCATGCTCAGTGGCTGTGAACGGAATCGTTTTTGGCGGCGAACGACGGGGAATCAGATTGAGGAAGTGGGCGATCGCATCGTCTGCGAGGGAGAACTCATCACCTTTAGCCCCGGTGCCATTCATCAGATTGAAGTGTTCGGGGATGAACCGACCATTTCCTTTAATCTCTATGGGGAAACGGACTTTCCTCAACGCTTTAAGTTTGATGCGATCGCCCAAACGGCAGAAAACTTCTAACTGAGCCTAAGCCACTCTAAGCCATAACCATGCCACCATCGACATTAAAGGTTTGTCCGGTGATATAGGCGGCGGCGGGATCAGCGGCGAGGAAGCGAATCAAGCCGGCCACTTCGCTGGCTTCTCCAAAGCGTCCTAGGGGAATAAACTTGAGAATCTCATCGGATTTGAGATCATCGGTCATATCGGTGGCGATGAACCCCGGTGCAACGGCGTTGACGGTAATGCCTCGGGTTGCCAGTTCTTTGGCAACGGTTTTGCTAAAGCCAATCACTCCCGCTTTGGCGGCACTATAGTTGGCTTGTCCGGGATTTCCCATTTGTCCGGCAACGGAGGCAATGTTGATAATTCGCCCCGATTTTTGTTTCAGCATCAGTTTAGTGACGGCACGGGTGCAGAGAAAAACCCCGGTGAGGTTGAGATCAATCACCGCTTGCCAATCGGCGGGCTTCATCCGCATTAATAGGGTATCGCGGGTGATTCCGGCGTTGTTGACGAGGATATCGACTCGTCCCCAGGTGTCGGTGGCGGCTTTAATCAGGGCATTAGCGTCGTCTTCTTGGGAGACATCGGCTTTGACGGCAATGGCCTGACTCCCCATGGTCTTAATCTCAGCGACCACCTCCTCGGCGGCGGCACTGGAATTGGCATAGTTAACCACCAGGTTAGCGCCTTCGCTGGCTAATGCCAAGGCGGTGGCTCGACCAATGCCTCGGGACCCTCCAGTGACGATCGCTACTTTGTCGGTCAGGTGTTGTAAGTTTGCGGGTAACGCATCCATAGTTGAGATGTCCTTCTTCGCGTCAAGAGTCCTTATTTTAAGGTCTGACGGTCTTTTGATACATCAGGCTAGGTCGAAGAGTAGGACTTCGGCTGTCTCGTGGCAACCTGTCAGTTGTAGGTCTGGGGTTTCCCAGAGGGCGATCGCGTCTCCGGCTTGTAAGGTATGCTCTTGGACTTGTACGCTGCCTCGGGCCACTTGAATCCAGACTCCGCGATCGCCGGCGAGACAATGCTTCACAGATTCTCCCGGTTCGAGGATCGTGGCATAGATATAGGCATCTTGATGGAGCTTGACCGACCCTAGTTCACCGCTAGGAGAGGCAATACAGTGCAGTTGTCCCTGTTTTTCCTCGGGGGAGACATAACGCTGCTCATAGCTGGGTTCTACGCCCTCCTGGTTGGGCAGAATCCAAATTTGCAACAGATGGACGCGATCGCGATCGGAGGGATTAAATTCACTATGGAGAATCCCAGTTCCCGCTGACATCCGTTGCACGTCTCCTGGGCGGATGGTAGAACCATTGCCGAGACTGTCTTTATGCGCTAGGGCCCCGTCGAGGACGTAGGTGATGATCTCCATGTCCCGATGGCCGTGGGTGGAAAAGCCCTGTCCCGGTTCCACGAGATCTTCGTTAATCACTCGCAGACTGCGGAAGCCCATGTGATTGCGGTCGTAGTAATGACCAAAGGAGAAACTATGACGACTGTTTAGCCAGCCCAAATTCACTTTCCCGCGATCGTCGGCGGCACGTAAGCTGAACATGAATGACTCCTGGAGATTAACGAAACATTGACACTCCCCAGCCTAAAGGCCTGGGGATTCTTCCTTCAACGATCCGACTTGCTCTGACAGGTTTGCACCAGCCAAAGTAGCGGTCAAATCTCCAGAAGCGTTTGGGTCTAAGACCCAAGTTCCGGTATGCCCTACCGTACTTAAGGCAGCGTTCAGGATGTTGACTGCGGCGTTGTGGTCTCTATCTAACTCACAGCCACACTGACAAACGTGAGTTCGAGTCGAGAGACTTTTCTTGACCACCGTGCCGCAACTCGAGCATTTTTGAGAGGTATAGGCAGGGTTCACTGCTACAGTTATCCTGCCGAATTTCACTCCAAAATGCTCCAACCATTTCCTAAATTGATACCAACCAGCATCGTGAATCGACTTGGCGAGACAGTGGTTTCTCACCAGATTCTTAATCCTCAAATCTTCGTAGGCCACCAAATCGTTAGATTGGATTACGCAACGCGCCAGTCTCTTGGCGTGTTCCATGCGCTTAGGCGCAGGCTTCGCCAACACGTTGCCGACTTATTTTGAGGTGTACTCGTCCGAGTCGATTGACGGCTTTTTTTCGGTTAGCAGAGCCTTTCTGTTTTTTGCTCACCCTTCGGTGAGCGCGTTTGAGCTTTTTCTCGGCGTTTCGGTAAAACCTCGGGTTCGGTTCGCACTCCCCGTTGGAATCGGTGTAGAACTCAAGGAGTCCGACATCTAAACCCACGGTATTTCCTGACGGTTTGAGTTCTTCTCGAACCTCTACTTTGACGCAGAACTGAGCGTAATAGCCATCGGCTCTGCGAACCAGTCGAACCCGTTTGATTTGTTCTGTACCGTAAAACGCCAAATCCCAAGTTCCAATTAACTTGAGTCGTCCGATCCCTTTCTTGTCGGTAAAGACAATGTGTTTGGGGTCGAGTAACTTCCAACCGGAAGTTTTGTACTCGACAGAACGACCGTTTTTCTTGAACCTGGGATATCCTTCTCTTGGTGCGCGTTCCCTGGCGCCGTACGACGGCGCGGGGTCGCACCGCTTCTTGCCAGGAACAGACTGGCGACAGTTCTCGAAAAATCGAGAAATTGCCGACCAAGCACGTTCTGCTGAAGCTTGACGAGCCGTGCTGTTGAGTTCTCGAGCAAAGTCATACTCTCGGGCGAGTACCCGACAGTACTTGTTAAGGTCGTATTTGTTGACCCCAGGGGTATCCATCCAATAGCGCAGTGCCTTGTTACGAACGAACTGTGCGGTTCGGATCGCTTCGTCAATCGCCGCGTATTGGTGGGGCTTCCCTTTGATTTTGAACTCAAGAACAAGCATCGCACCGTTGGCATCGGTTGTGCGGACAATCTTGGCACAAAAAAGCAGGATTGTCAAAAGCCGTCCTAGAAGGACGGGGTTTTAGACCCAAAATTTTCGATAAACTTGAGTGTGGGGGGTTGACAAACTCGATGATATCTTAAATAATGGTAAATCGCGGATGAAAAAGACGCAACTTAGAATAAATACGCGGAACTGGCGGAATTGGTAGACGCGCTAGATTCAGGTTCTAGTGTTCGCTTAGGACTTCCGGGTTCAAGTCCCGGGTTCCGCATTTAACTCAAATTCAAAAGGGACGACCTCAGTAGAGGCGTCCTTTTTTTGTATTCAGTTCCCATTGGGGAGGGAGTTGAGGGCAACAGAGGGTCTGATTGAGTGGTTGCCTGTGGTTAGGTAATGTCTGAAGTAGGAACCTAGGATTGGACTTTGAGCCAGCCTCGCCGGACTGCATATAGCAGCCGATCAATGGTGGCTTGCTCATCTTGGTTGTAGGCTTCTTCGAGGAGGAGGCTGCGCAGAACATGTCGAGCATGGAGACTGACATATCCAGATTGCCAGATTTGAGCAAACAGGTCATCGACAGAATGTTGAGGGATTTTAAAGTGAGTAGGCATCGTCTTCGCCGATAGTTCAACGCGGTCATTCCTACTATCGGTGATCCCTCTGAGAACAACCGTGACGCAATTCGCCTAAAACGGTGATGTTACTGGGATAGGTGGGGTGATGGAAATGGCATTGGCCCTGTGCGTCATTTCCCCCGGCTACGGTGACTCAAATCACAGAGCCTTTCCCGGGCTAGTCGCTTGTATTGTCCTCTATGCAAGCCTCACAGAGTCCAAAGAACTCTAGGGTGTGGTAGAAGATTTTGAACTGATGTTTGTCTTGTAGGCGATGTTCTAGGTCATGGACGGGACATTCCCCGATGGGGATTGAGGCACCACATTGGAGACAGGTGAGGTGGTGTTTGTCCTGTTGGCGGGAACTATAGAGGGATTCACCACTGGCGAGGGTACGAACTTGGACTAAGCCTTCGAGTTTAAGGGATTCGAGAGAACGATAGACGGTCGCTAACCCCAGACTTTGATTTTGCTCCCGTAACTTGACATAGATATCTTGGGCGGAGAGCGATCGCCCTTGAGTGTTGAGGAGGGTGAGGATTTTTTCCTGGGAACGGGTGCGACGGCTTTTCATGAACAGGACTTTTAGAGGGTTAGAGGGTGAATGTGGATCGTTGGGGAACGCGATGGGGTAACGTAGATTAAGTAGCACCTCAACTACTATTGTGCCAAGCATCTGAGTCATTGCCGTGAGTCAAACTTATCAAGCCCAAATTTATGTCACCCTGCGTCCTTCGGTCTTAGACCCAGCGGGAACGGCAGTGCAATCCGGACTGCAACAACTTGGATTTACGGGGGTTGCCGGGGTCCGCATTGGTAAATATGTGGAACTGACGGTCACGGCGGCGGATGAGGCTGACGCGACGCAACAGGTGGACCAGATGTGCGATCGCCTTCTGGCTAATCCCACCATTGAAAACTATCGCTTTGAGGTTCAGGTGCTGACGGAAGGAGTAGCGGCATGAGATTTGGTGTAATTGTCTTTCCTGGCTCAAATTGCGATCGTGATGTCGTCTACGTCACTCAAGATATCCTCAAACAGCCCACCCGCAAAGTCTGGCATCAGGAGACGGATTTAGCAGATATTGATGTGGTGGTGGTTCCGGGCGGCTTTAGCTATGGGGACTATCTCCGCTGTGGGGCGATCGCCCGCTTTTCTCCGATTATGCGATCGGTTCTCGATCATGCCCAGGCAGGTAAGCCGGTGTTGGGGATTTGCAATGGTTTCCAGATCCTCACGGAAGTCGGCTTACTCCCCGGCGCTTTAGTTCGCAATCGGGATCTACATTTTATTTGCGATCGCGTCCCCCTACGAGTAGAGGCTCAAGGGCGATTCTGGACTAGCGCCTATGGTGGCCAAACCCAGATTAAGTTGCCCATCGCTCATGGGGAAGGCCGCTATCATGCCGATGCTGACACCCTAGCTCAACTCGAAGACCAAGGCCGGGTTCTCTTTCGCTACTGTAGCCCCTCAGGAGCAGTGGATGAGTCGGGGAATCCTAACGGCTCGTTAAATAATATTGCGGGAATTTGCAATGAAGCAGGAAATGTGCTAGGTATGATGCCCCACCCTGAACGAGCCGCTGACGCGCAACTGGGGTCTACGGATGGTTTAGGCTTGTTTGAGGGACTGCTTCAGGGTCAACTGGCGGCAGTCTGACGATAAGATAGTGTCGACAGAATTTGGGAGTTTGTGCAATATGGCAATTGAAGTGAAAGTCCCGGATATGGCTTGTGGGGCTTGTGCAAGTACCATTACCCAGGCAATTCAGAAGTTGGACGCGACGGCTGAAGTTCGCGCCAATTTAGAGACGAAGTTGGTCTTTATTGAGACGAAACAGCCCGATGAGACGGTGAAGTCGGTGATTACTGAGGCTGGATATACGGTTGAGTGAACCCACCCCTGCCCCTCCCGGTCCGGGGAAAAACAACGTAGGGGCGTACCCTTGTGGTCGCCCTCTCTCTTCTTATCGAAAATTTTGGGTCTAAAACCCTGTCCTTCTAGGACGGCTTTTGACAATCCTGCTTTTTTGTGCCAAGATTGTTCGCACAACCGATACCAACGGTGCGATGCTTGTTCTTGAGTTCAAAATCAAAGGGAAGCCCCACCAATACGCGGCGATTGACGAAGCGATCCGAACCGCACAGTTCGTTCGCAACAAGGCACTGCGCTATTGGATGGATACCCCTGGGGTCAACAAATACGACCTCAATAAGTACTGTCGGGTACTCGCCCGAGAGTACGATTTTGCTAGAGAACTCAACAGCACGGCTCGTCAAGCCTCAGCCGAACGCGCTTGGTCGGCAATCGCTCGATTTTTCGAGAACTGTCGCCGGTCGGTTCCTGGCAAGAAGCGGTGCGACCCCGCGCCGTCGTACGGCGCCAGGGAACGCGCACCAAGAGAAGGATATCCCAGGTTCAAGAAAAATGGTCGTTCTGTCGAGTACAAAACTTCCGGTTGGAAGTTACTCGACCCCAAGCATATTGTCTTTACCGACAAGAAGAATGTCGGGCGACTGAAGCTAGTTGGAACCTGGGATTTGGCATTTTACGGTATCGAACAAATCAAACGGGTTCGACTGGTTCGCAGAGCCGATGGCTATTACGCTCAGTTCTGCGTCAAAGTAGAGGTTCGAGAAGAACTCAAACCGTCAGGAAATACTGTGGGGTTGGATGTCGGACTCAAGGAGTTCTACACCGATTCCAACGGGGAGTGCGAACCGAACCCGAGGTTTTACCGAAACGCCGAGAAAAAGCTCAAACGCGCTCACCGAAGGGTGAGCAAAAAACAGAAAGGCTCTGCCAACCGAAAAAAAGCCGTCAATCGACTCGGACGAGTACACCTCAAAATAAGTCGGCAACGTGAAGAACACGCCAAGAGACTGGCGCGTTGCGTAATCCAATCTAACGATCTGGTGGCCTACGAAAATTTGAGGATACAGAATCTGGTGAGAAACCACTGTCTCGCCAAGTCGATTCACGATGCTGGTTGGTATCAATTTAGGAAATGGTTAGAGCATTTTGGAGTGAAATTCGGCAGGATAACTGTAGCGGTGAACCCTGCCTATACCTCTCAAAAATGCTCGAGTTGCGGCACGGTGGTCAAGAAAAGTCTCTCGACTCGAACTCACGTTTGTCAGTGTGGGTGCGAGTTGGATAGAGACCACAACGCCGCAGTCAACATCCTGAACGCTGCCTTAAGTACGGTAGGGCATACCGGAACTTGGGTCTTAGACCCAAACGCTTCTGGAGATTTGACCGCTACTTTGGCTGGTGCAAACCTGTCAGGGCAAGTCGGATCGTTGAAGGAAGAATCCCCACGCCTTTAGGCTGGGGAGTGTCAACTCAACAAAGTGCGAATCATGCTTTGGGCTTGACTACCGTAGCCGCCGCCGAAGAGGTTGTAGTGGTTGATGATGTGGTAGAGGTTGTAGAGGGTTTTACGGCGATCGTAGCCAGCCTCTAGGGGCCATTCCTCGTTGTATCCCTGGTAAAAGGCGGCGGAGAAACCTCCAAACAGTTCAGTCATGGCGATGTCTACCTCGCGATCGCCGTAATAGGTGGCGGGGTCGAAAATCACCGGTTCTCCCTCGGCGGTGACGGAGGCGTTGCCCCCCCAGAGGTCCCCATGGACAATGGAGGCAATGGGAGTATGGCCGGCTAGGAGTTGGGGAATGGTCTCGACTAACTCATCGGCCCCAGTGAAACGCATTCCTTTGCGGGCCGCTAGGCGCAGTTGAAAGCCGATGCGATGTTCCGCGAAGAACTCGGCCCAATCCTCGGTCCAGGGATTCATCTGAGTGGTGGCCCCGATGGTGTTGCTACGATCCCAGCCGAAGCGATCGCGGGTTCCCGTGCGGTGCATTTGCGCCAGTTTGCGCCCCATCTCCTGCCAAACCCCAGAACCGCCACCCCGGCCCTGTAAGTCCAGATATTCCATCACCAGATAGGCGGAGTTACCAGCGGTTCCCCAACAAATGGGTTTAGGAACGCGGATGGTCTGTGTCTCCCACATTTCCTTGACTCCCACAGCCTCAGCGATGAACATTTCGAGGGTGGAGGCTTGGTTGAGTTTAATAAAAAAAGTGCGCGTCCCGTCGGATAGGGTACTACTTTGATTGATGCAGCCTCCACCCACAGAACGGTTTTGGGAGATGTTAAAGGGTTCTCCGGTGGCTTGGCTAATCTCGGCGGCGATTTGCTCCCACATTGGCATTTTGGGTTTGGCGTTCAGATTGGACAGTCCAGCTTCAAGCCTAAGACAGTCAGGGGTTGACTTGCAAACCAAAGTAGGTCAACACCAGTTCCCCCTCTCCGGTGTTGGCGATTTCGTGGACTTCCCCGATATCTACGGCTACACAGGTTCCGGGTTCGAGGGGATAGGCTTGTCCGTCGATGGTGATGCTTCCTGAACCGGATTCCACGAAGAAGACTTCAGTCATGTTGTCGTGGGAATGACCGGGGGCCACTTGTCCTGGGGCAAATCGGGCCTGAGAGAAGTTGGTTAAATGGGGCAAGTCCCCCTTGCGCAACATGACTTGTTTGCGAATGTTGGGGTTGTGGGATACCCCTTCTGGGGCAATCTGGGTTAGGGAGTGGTGTTTCATGGCAATGGGGACTGGGCAAACGCAAGCTAGAAAGGCGAGTGGGGGACGTTATTCACCTTAGGCTCTAACTTGATTAAAGAAACAACTTCTGGCTCCCGTATGACAGGCGACATCCCCCACTTGGTCAATTTTGAGGAGGATGGTGTCGCCGTCGCAGTCATAGGCGATGGATTTGACTTTCTGGATATGGCCCGACGTGGCGCCTTTGTGCCATAGCTCTTGACGGGAACGACTCCAGTAATGGGCTTCGCCGGTGTCGAGGGTGCGTTCGATCGATTCTCGGTTCATCCAGGCCATCATTAAAACAGCCCCATCTCCATCGTCTTGGGCGATGGCGGGAATTAAGCCACGAGCGTCGAATTTAAGCTGTTCGAGCCATAATCGATCTTGGTTGATACTCTTGGTCGTCATGGGCCTTAGAAAAAGTCTGACAGTCCTGGGAGATCTCCGGCAAAGAGACCATTTGCCAGGGCGATCGCCTCCGATGTGCCTTCAATATAACCCAGATGGTGTAACTGCGAGGCACTCCATAACCCACTATAGAGGGGGGCGAGATGACGAATGTTTAACCGTAATTCTCCCCGTCCGCCTCGTGTCACCTGGGACTTACCGTCTTTGAGGGTGAGGACGAAGCGATCGCAATTCTCGGGCAACATCTCATCGTCAATCTCCAGATGCAGTTCCCCAGATAGAGGAGGATAACCCCGTTGGCGTAAGGCGGCTTCGAGATGGACAATACGCCAAGAGAGCATCATCTGCTCCGTGGGAACCATGGTATCGAGGGGGAGGGTTAACATGGTGGCGTCAAGCTGTGGCCCATGCCAAGAGGCTGAGGTCATTTGGGAGCGATGGCTGTAGAGGAAGGCCCAAAAACTCTGGATGGCGGCGGGGGTGAGTAGGACGCGATCGCGAATCTCCATTAAACCCTCCTGGAACCCCCGCTTTTGGCGGAAGATAATATAGCCTTCTGGGGCGCTGCGATCGCCAAAGAGATAGGTATAGACTGGGCTATCAAGGGGCATAAAGCTGTTCCAGATGAGATGCCACAGGAACTCATGACGTTGCACGGCGCCATTGTGACGAGAGGCGAACTGTTCATAGAGGGGGGCGATCGCCTCGGTCTGGTTTTCAATGGGAACACAGGCCAGTTGAGGCTTCTGGGGTTTCAAGCTGGCGATGGGGATTTGCCAAAGACAGCGGCTGATTGCCTGTTCATAGCCCAACTTACGATAGAGGGGGGGCGTCGCCGGATAGAGACTCGACAGGGGAATTTTCTCTTGATAGAGTTCCCGCAGCAGGGTCCCCAATAGGGTGCTAGCGGCCCCAGTTCCCCGATATTCCGGGGCAATTCCCACCGCCGACACCCCCATCGTCTCTACTAACTTTCCCCCCAACCAATGGCCTGTAGGGATTTTGATTAAGCCTCCGGCAATCTCGTTATCCCGACGCACAAGCCGATAGTTCTCCTGGCCCACCAACTCGATATAGGAGGCGCAATTCTCCAGAGGAATCAGAAAACATTGACTCAAAATCTCATTGAGGCGCTTCCCGTCCTCAGAGTCGGATAAAATGTCGTAATGCCAAGATTCAGTCATAAACAGCCACCTCTTTTCCGAAAATTGTACTCCAGCTGCCTCCACCTGGGATGCAGCCCCGACTCGTCCCCTCGTCCTGCCTCTGTGTCCTCGGGCACGCCACTTGCGGATTGCCCCTACGGGGTTCCCCCTCTCCCCCCATGCTTGATACCTATCTCAACAAATTCGCCCGCTTTGGAGTCCACCTCGGGCTAGAACGGATCCAACGGCTGTTAAGCCATTTAGGAAATCCCCAAAACCAAGTTCCGGTGATTCATGTGGCGGGAACCAATGGGAAAGGCTCGGTTTGTGCTTATCTCAGTTCCATTCTCACGGCGGCGGGTTACCGAACCGGGCGTTATACCTCTCCCCATTTAGCCCATTGGTGTGAGCGCATTTGTCTCGATGGTGATCCCATTGCTGAGGCGCGGTTTGAGGCGTTAGTGAAACAGGTTGAGGCGGCGATTGTCCCCGATGAACCCACCCCCACTCAGTTTGAGGTGGTGACGGCGGCGGCCTGGTTGTATTTTGCGGAGTCGGCGGTGGATGTGGCGGTGGTTGAGGTGGGATTGGGGGGACGCTTGGATGCAACAAATGTCTGCGATCGCCCTCTGGTGAGTGTGATTACCTCCATTAGTCGCGATCATTGGCAACGATTGGGAAACACGTTGGGGGAGATTGCAGGGGAGAAGGCGGGAATCCTCAAGGCGAACTGTGCGGCGGTGGTGGGGCCGTTACCCCCGGAGGCGCAACGGGTGGTACAAGGGCGGATTGAGGCGTTAAACTGTCCGACGGTTTGGGTGGACGCGGCGATTCCGGTTGAGGGGAATCGGGTTGCGGTACAGGGGTTTGAGTATGAGTTGTCTTTGGGGGGGGCGATTCAATATGTCAATTCGGCGATCGCCCTGGCGGTGATTCGTCAGTTGCAAGGGCAAGGTTGGAAGATTTCGGATGAGGCGATTCGTGAGGGGATGGCCAAGACGCGCTGGGAGGGACGGTTGCAATGGCTGATGTATGAGAATCGGCGCGTTTTAGTGGATGGGGCCCATAATGTGGCGGCGGCCCAGGCGTTACGGGTTTATGTGGAGAGTTTGCAAACGCCGGTGACGTGGGTGATGGGGATGTTGGCGACGAAGGATACGGAAGGGATTTTGGGGAGTTTGTTACGAGGGGGCGATCGCCTGATGTTGTTGCCGATTCCGGGCCATCAATTTATGCCTGTGGAGGAGTTGTCGCAGCAGGCGATCGCTCTTTGTCCTGATATTTCTCCTGAGTTCGCCGAGGACGTAGATGAGGCATTAAATCAGGCTTGTTTGGATGGCGATCGCCTCCCGGTTCTCTGTGGTTCCCTGTATTTGATTGGCGGTTTTTTGCGGGGTCACCACAGAGTCACAGAGGACACGGAGTTTTAGAGGTTGGGGAAGGTTAAGAGAGATATAAAGAGGAGCGGTCATTCGGGAATAATGTCATAGACGACTTTCAAAATCTCGTTGGTGACGCCGTAAGTTTTACGCGTGTTGAGGCGGCGAAGTTCGATATTGAGTACTCGGCGCATAATCTCTTTAACGTCTTCGGGGGCGCTTTGTAGGGGTTCCCAAACTTCGTCAAAGTTTTGGCGATCGCCATACTGGGCCCGATGTTCTGAGAGAATGGAGGAGACTCCAAGGGTGGGAACATCCCAATCTGCCGTGGGTGCATCCTCCCAATCATCGTCAAATAGGGTGGGTTCTGAAATGGAGGGATCGGAATTGGGATGGTCTGGGAATGAGGCTGAATAGTTTGCTGTCATTTTTTTTAGATTAAGCTTTAATGATAATTTAAATTTTCAACTTATCTTAAATTCCATCTTTAAGGTCTATTTTAGGAAGTTTTATTGAATTATTCAATTATCACTAATGCCATATTTTGCTTGAAGTCCTCGTAGTTGTTGTTGAGCTTCTTCGGCGTTGTCAGCGAGTTCGGCAAATTCAAGAAAGCGTTTGAGTTCTTTTTTTAATAAGTTGCGTTCGACTTCCCAAGTTTCACGGTCAAGTTCTGGGGGTAAAACGATGGTATCAAATAAGGTGGCATGGTCTTTACTGGGATGGGGGCGCAGGATACGGCCGCGACGTTGGACGAATTGGCGGGGGTTGCTGCTGCTGGCGAGAATGGCGGCGGTGCGGATGGCGGGAATATCGACCCCTTCGTCGAGACAACGGATGGCGACTAATCCCTGGAGTTCTCCGGCTTCAAATTGCTGGCGCAGTTGTTCCCGTTCGTTGATGGAGGTTTCGGCGGTGTAGGTGTTGATGCGGAACCCCAGTTCTCGCCCCAGCAGACGCACCACGGCTTCGATTTGCGGGGTGTTGGTTTCGCTGTCGCAGCCGTCGCTACAGTAAAACAGGGTGTGACTGGTGTTTAGGCGCGATCGCATCATCCAGCGCAAGATGTCCAGTTTACGGCTGGCGGTTCCGATGAGGCGCGATCGCTTCACCAGTAGGGCAGTGAGTTCGTCGGGATCGCGGCTGTCGTCCCCTAAGGCCCAGCCAATGCGATGGGTAAGTTTGGCATATTGTTCGCTTTCCCAGGAGGTGAGGGGAACGAATAGGGGATAGTATTGATAGCGCACGAGGGCCCCGGCTTGGATGGCATCGCCGAGGCTGAGTTCCGGTTGTAAGACGTTGCCGAAATAGCCGAGAACGGCATCGGTTCCTTCGTCGTCGAAGTGGCGTTCTGGGGTGGCGGAGAGGCCAAGCCGTAAGCCGATGTGACGGGGGAGGGCGGTTTCGAGGCGGGGTGCGCCAAGGTTGTGGACTTCATCGCCAATGATGAGGGTTTTGGCGGGGAGGTATTTGAGTTGCCATTGGAAGCGATCGCGCATCAGGGTGGCGTTGGTGGTGATAATCGTCAGAAAGGGTAAACTCTGCGATCGCACGGCGGTGAGACTACGGGTTAGGGGGCCTTGCCAGTGGTGGATGCTTTCAAAGGCGAGAATTGGATCTAAGTCGAAGCGACGACATTCGCGATCCCATTGGGTGACGAGATGGCGGTAGGGACAGATAATCAGCAGAACCTGTAAGCCGATGGCTTGATGCAGTCGGCTGGCGATGGCGAGGGCGGTGATGGTTTTGCCGCTTCCGGTAGCCATCTTCAGGGTTCCTCGGCCACTGGCGGCGAACCAATTGGCGATCGCCTGTTCCTGATAGGGGCGTAAGGTTAGGTCTGAGGGCAGTCGGGGTCGTCCACTAGGGAGAACTGAGGCTAAATCCAACGGCATCGACGTGTTTGGGGGAATGTTGTTGTTATTCTAGCGGGCTTGGGGAACTCTGGGAATTCTCTCAAGCCACTGGGGCGGATGCGTATAGTGGAGAGGACGTTGTTATGTTTGGCCTCGTTATGAAACGCACGGTTTTTTCGTTGATCCTTGTGAATCTTTTAGCCCCGCTGAGTCTGGGGACTGTTGCCTCGATCATCCCGTCACGTTGGACTCAACCTGTCATCGCTCAGTCTCCTAACCAAATTTTTGACGATCCCGAGATTACGCCAGAACAGGAGGCGCTGATTCATGAGATTATTCGCGCTACCAATGAGATGAATGTGATGCTTGAGTCGGTGCGACTGACATTAGAAGGGATGCCACAATTCCCGGCCCAGCTGCGGGAAGAGTATCTGGGCCGGTTTGAGGCGGATTATCTGGATTTGGTGACGCCAATTTATGCGGAATATTACACTCAGGAGGAGTTGGAGGCACTATTGGGGTTTTATCAGTCTGATGCAGGTCGGGCCATTGCTCAACGCGCTCCGGATGTGGCGCGCAATGCGTTTAATCGGGTTTCAATCTGGGCTGAAGTTAATATTCTCGATATCTTGCAGGATATGGGATATTAGACCTGTTGAGATGTTGGAGGCGATCGCCATGACTTCCCATTCTACAAACCGTTCTGCCAAAACCATTGTCCTGACTGGGGTCAGTCGCGGACTCGGACAGGCGATGCTAGAGGGGTTCATTGCCCAGGGCCATCGCCTGTTCGGCTGTGCAACGGATGAGGGGGCGATCGCCCAACTCCAGAAAACCTACGGAGATCCCCATCAGTTCGCCGTCGTGGATTTGGCGGATGATGGGCAAGTGCAACGATGGAGTCAACAGGTTCTCCAGGAAATTCAGGGTCCCAATATTCTGATTAATAATGCCGGAGTCATCAACGAACCGGCCCCAGTCTGGGAGATGTCTGCCCCGGAGTTTGATCGCGTTATCGATGTCAACATTAAGGGGGTGGCCAACGTCTTGCGCCATTTTGTCCCTGCCATGATTCGGCAAGAAGGGGGAATTATCGTCAACTTCAGTTCCACCTGGGGGCGCAGTACCTCCCCGGAAGTCGCCCCCTACTGTGCCAGCAAATGGGCCATTGAGGGCTTAACGCGATCGCTCTCCCAGGAACTTCCCCGTCATTTGGCTGCTGTCGCCTTGAACCCTGGTGTCATCAATACCGATATGTTACAAATCTGTTTCGGCAGCAGTGCCAACAACTACACCACGCCCAAGGCCTGGGCCCGTTCAGCGGTTCCCTTCATCCTCAACCTAACCCCCCAAGACAATGGTAAAGCGGCCACTGTTCCGGGCTGAGCGGGGGGAGCTTATTTTTCCTCGACGTTCAAGGGGTTACGCAATTCTAAGAGGCGGGGAACGGCGATCGCCAACACTAGCAACAGTAAAGCCCCCACACTAAAGGTCGCTACCCCAGAGACGAGTTTCTCTAAAGGAACCAAGCGCCCCACGAAAAAGGAGAGACTCACCATCACCGAGGCCCAAACCGTTGCCCCAGCAGCGTTACAGAGAAAGAACTTGCCATAGGGCATCTCAGAAATTCCCGCTAGGGGACCGGCAAAAATTCGCAGCAGAGCCACAAAACGCCCCAGAAACACGGCTTTTGCCGCATTGTTGGCAAATTGATTTCGCAGGCTGTACAGTTGTTCATCTGGAATCCGCAACAGCCGACCGACACGCAACATGAGGGGAAACCCTCCCCACTTGCCAATCCAATAACCAAAATTGTCTCCCAGGATTGCTCCCCCCGTGGCGCAGAGGAGAACAATCCAATAGTCAAGTTCCCCCTCTCCGGCTAAAAAACCACCCACAAGCGTTAAGGTTTCTCCGGGAAGGGGAACCCCGGCATTTTCCATGGAGATTCCAAAAAAAACCGCCCAGTATCCGTACTGACGGGCGATTTCTTCGACCGCTTCTAAAGAGATTGCCTCAGACATTCAATGCCTCGATTGACTCATAATCTTCTTATTTCTTAACACTTTTAGGTCAAAAAATGCAATGAACCCCGGCATCGGCGAGGCACAACGCAAATCGCACCGATTAATGCTAACGGGAGGATGCACCCTGTCCCCTATACAGATTCGCTGACCAAATTGGGGGGTTAGGCGCCACCGAAGGAGGGGAGAGATGCCCGCTGTTGAGACTCCTCAAAACTCGGTAAATCTAGGTTTCCAGACTGGCGGCGCGTCCGCTGCGCGAGGCGATAGCTGACACTTTGTAGCTCGGAATGGAGCTGACGATTTTCTCGCTGTAACATCTCGACTCGTTCCTGAACGGGCTTAAGCCGCTCTGCAAACTTTTGTTTATAAATCTCAGGAAGCTCTTGTACGACTTGCTCTAACATTCTAGCGCGATCGTTGAGTTCTTGCACCGTTTGGCGCTGCTGCACCAGTTCGCGATCGCGCTCGGCAATCTGTTGTTGGTAAAAGTCGACTTGTTGCTCGACTTCAGAAAGTTGGGCATGGAGCAGTTGCAGTTGCTCACTCTGCCCCTGGTTGCTGGCGGCTGGGGTGGCGTTGCCACTGCCCTTGACGAGCCGGAACAGTTCCTGAGAAAGTTGCTGCACGAGTTGATCTCGCATCTTCACTTCTTCTTGCAGGTGCGCGACTTCAGCCCGAAGTTCTTGCGGGTTGAGAGATTCTGTCAGGTTTACCAAAATGACCTCCTCGGCAGGCTAACGGTTCAATTGAGACAACTCAACGGCGTATGAGTTCGCTTTTCTAATTATGAACGATACTTTAGCATCTGTCCCGGGCGATCGCTCCCCTTGGTCAACCTTTTGTTGCAAATTCTGGGACAATTTGGCAGATGCGTTCAGGCTTGAGTGAGAGGGGAGAGACGATGGCAGGCCAATTGATTGTCTTTGAAGGAATCGAAGGAGCGGGGAAAACGACGCAACTGCAACGGGCGGCGGCGTGGCTGCGATCGCAGGTTGCGGTTCCGGTTCTGACGACTCGCGAGCCGGGGGGAACCCTCTTAGGGCAAGAGTTACGTCATTTATTGCTCAAGGTGCGAGATGCCGATGAGATTTCCCCTCGCTCAGAATTACTCCTCTATGCCAGCGATCGCGCCCAGCATGTGGACCAATACCTCAAGCCTAACCTAGCTCAGGGGGCGATTATCCTGTGCGATCGCTATACCCACTCCACGTTGGCCTATCAGGGCTATGGACGACAACTGGATCTCAAATTAATCCAACAGCTTAATGCGATCGCCACTGGGGGACTACAGCCCCACCTAACCTTCTGGTTAGATCTCGCCCCTGAAGTGGGCTTACAGCGAATTCAGCAGCGAGGAGAACCCAATCGCCTGGAACGAGAAGCCCTCGCCTTCCATCAGCGAGTCCGTCAGGGCTATCTCAGCCTAGCCCAACAGGACCCGGAACGGATGATTCGCCTCAATGCTGAGGCCCCCGCCGAGGAGATTGAACAAGAAATCACAAAAATTTTGCAAAAGAGCCTAGGCCAGCCCTTATCATGATGAGGGGAGCTAAAGATATCTGGTTAGCTTCCGGTCAATGACGATAGGGAAATGGACTGGAGATTGTGGCAAACGCGATACATCTGGCCCTAGTGGAAAATGGGGCGGCCCGATGGACGAATGCAAAACGGGGTCAGGGGGCGATCGCTTTAGATTTAACCGACGCACATCTGATCGGTGCAGATTTTCGAGATTTTAATCTGGCTCATTGCAATTTCCGGGGGGCGACTCTGATTGGGGCTAACTTTCGCGGGGCGACGCTCACCGGGGCAGACTTAAGTGGCGCCAACCTCAATGGGGCCAACTTTCATCAAGCCAACCTGCGACAGGCCAACCTCAACGGCGCTCAACTACGTCGCGCCAGTTTATGTGAAGCAGATTTACAAGGCGCTCATCTCAATCAAGCGGACTTATCCGAAGCCACACTCCACGGTGCAGAACTGATTGGGGCCTATCTCTATGAGGCCAATCTCTCCTACAGCGACCTTTCTGGGGTGCATTTCAACGGCTCCTACCTTGCCGGTGCCAACTTAACCAATGCGAATCTCAGTCAAGCGGATTTACGACAAACCCATTTGCATCATGCCAATTTTTCGGGGGCGACCTTGACGGAGGTGGTGTTACGCTACGCCCAGATGCAAGGGGTCATTTTAGATGCCGCCCAGCTAAGCCAGATTGATGACTCGGGTGCAGTTGGGATAAAGAACAACTCCCCTAACCTCTGACGCAGGGGTTAGGGGAGCAGATTGGCCGGGGAATAGGCCCCAACGTTTAGCCGTTGTCCTTGCGGGCGTAATCGTCCTGGAAGCGGATAATATCGTCTTCCCCGAGATACTCACCATTCTGAACTTCAATGAGAACGAGGGGGATGACACCGGGGTTTTCGAGGCGGTGGCTGGTTCCTTGAGGAACATAGGTGGACTGGTTGCTGTAGACCAGTTCCTCCTTCTCATCACAGATGACTCGCGCCGTTCCGGAGACAACGATCCAATGCTCGCTGCGATGGTGGTGCATCTGCAAGCTGAGGCGATGTCCCGGCTTGACTTCAATTCGTTTGATTTTATAACGAGTTCCTTCTTCGAGGACGGTGAAGGAACCCCAGGGGCGCAGTTCGGTGGCTGCGATGCCTTGGGTGGTCTCGGCTAAGGTGGGTAAAGTTTTATGATTAGTGGCTTCTTTGGGAGATTCTTTAACAGATGCCATATTGCGAGTCGCCTCCGTCTATCCTTGGACTGTCATGGGGTAGAGGGCGCATGAACCCTCACAAATCCCATTGTGATACACAGATCTTGAATCTGGGGAATTTTCCAGGAAGCTTTAAGCAATCTTTATAAACCTGGGGGGGAATGGCTTTAAACTCATCATTTTTTGAGCCATTTTCGGACTCGTTGTGCTAAGGAGACTTTCGGAACTAACTCTGAATCCGGGGGAACGACGGAGCTGTTAAGGTAGCGATAATGCTTCCAAATGTCCCAGTAGGGACAGCCGGGAGTAATGCGAATTCCCGCCCAGTGGAGATAGTGCAAGCGTTTGTTACCATGGTTAGGGTCCAGCAACGCGCCGTCACCGGTGGGCAGAAACTGAGAACTACCCGCCCAACTTCCGGGCAGACCATCCCCTTGATGGACTAAGTTAAAACGCTGTTCTGGTTTCAGGCGAGTTAAGATCATGTAGTTGATGATGGGCTGATCTGAGGTTTTCTGGCTAAAATCGAAGTAACTGGGATGGGCGGCACATTCAGCAAACACGTCGTAGAGATCGGCTTCGTCAAATAAACCTTTCTTACCAGCCCACCAGCCTCCGTTGAAAATTCCGTTCACATCCTCTTCAGATAAAACACCTTCTTCAAAAATAGTTGGGGAAAATACATTTTTAATGCCACCAGAATGCTGGTAGTCTAAGCATAGAAAATCATGTTTGTCGAATGCGTCAAGTTGGTCAATAATTTTATCAAAAACGACGATATCGGTATCAATATACAGGAATTCATCATAGTCTCCAAACCAACAGACTTGCTTACGAAACTGATTGGGACGGGCAAAAAAACTATCGCCGAAAATCTTTAAAGCCTGGTCAGAGATTCGCTGAATCGTATCTAAGTCCGAATAGAGTTTAACTTGATAATGCTTGCTAAGATAATCTGCCACCTCTTGGACGTTCTCGTCATAGGGAATCAGGGTGATGGGAGTCTCTTGATCGTAGTGACGGATGCTATTGAGGAGTGCGATCGATAAGTCCAAAAAGCGGTCATTGGCAGTGATATAGATTCCACGCATTGATGTTATTCTCCTGTCTTGAATTAGCGATGCAAGTTGGCTCAACCATGGACCACCTCAACGAGAGTTGTATCACAAAAAAAATAGTTTCGGTAAAATCACAGAAAAATCTTAACAACCGATTGAACCGATGTAGAGCCATCTCAGTCTGTAGTCTTAGAACCCGGCGATGGCTGAGGTTCTACAAACTGTAGACGTATCGTTAGACACAAGGTGTAGGTTCGGTGATGGTCCAACATTCATGGTGGTAGCAGCAATGGTAGCAGCAGACAAACCTGATCGCCCCGCCGATGGGGAGTTAGTGCGTCGGTGCTGTCAAGGAGATGAACTGAGTTTTCGGGAACTATATCGACGCTATCAAGGGAAGGTGCGAGCAACGCTTTACCAACTTTGTGGTCGGGAGGTGCTCGATGATCTGGTTCAGGAAACCTTCTTGCGGGTTTGGAGGGGGCTGCCGAAACTGCGATCGCCCGACTACTTCTCCACTTGGCTCTATCGTATTGTTTGGAACGTGGCCACCGACAAACGGCGGGAGTTTGCCAAAAGCGCCGATTTGCGCGCCAAACTCCAACCGGAACCGCCGGTAGCCCCCCCGGATCTGATGGAACTCCATTATCGGGATTGGGTGGAACAGGCGCTACAAGAGCTGAAACTGGATTTTAGGAGTGTGATTGTTTTGCATGATCTCGAAGATCTTCCCCAAAAACAGGTGGCGGAAATTCTCAACATTCCGGTGGGAACCGTCAAATCTCGTTTGTTCCACGGGCGAAAACTCGTCCGGCAGTATCTTGAAAAGCAGGGGGTGACATTTTGAAAGACGCGTATGATTACGATGACGATCGCCAACTCGTCGCGTTTTTACGGCAACATCGACCGCTTCCACCCCCCGCAGCCGCAAACCTCGAACACCAGCTGCTAGAGAAACTTCGGGTGGAAGAGACTCTAAAGCGCCTGAAATGGCGACAACGACGGTGCTGGGGGGGAGCGATCGCAGCGGCCCTGATTCCCTTAGCTTGGTTGGCTCACCGCAGTTTCTCTCCCCAACTCAGTTCCGCCGAGTTGGTGCAACTCGAAACCTTCCTCGAAGACAGTTGGTATTGTTCCAGCTATGAATGTGAACCCCACCTGGGGGAACGTGAAGAATGGGAGATGGTTTGGGAATTTTCGGAACGCTAAGACCCACAGTCGCCAAACAATCCCCTGCGAGACTCCCTTCACTCAAGGGTTCACCCAAGACAAACACGTACAAAGGATAATGATCATCATGATTAACTTAACTCGTTCCAGCAATCGCTTCAAAAACCCAAACTGCACTCGCAAAGCTGTTCTTTGGGGACTTCTCGGGTTCCTGGCGTTGGGAACGTTAACCTCCTCCTACGCCAATGCTGAAGATTTACGCCCCCGTGAGAATCACATGAGTCAGCGTGGCTCCCGAGATGGGGGACAAATGCGTTGGATGGAACGCTTAGACTTAACGTCGGAACAAACGAACTCCATTCAAGCCATCCGCGATCGCTATCAACCGCAAATTGACTCGGTTCGGGAACGGATGCAACAGCAGCGGGATACCATGCACAGCGTCATGGGGAGTGACGCGTCTGAAGCTGAAATTCGTCAACAGCGTCAACAGATGATGCAGTTGCGCGATGAGATGTCGGAGTTGCGCTTCAACTCGATGATGGAAATCCGCGAAGTTCTGACGGAGGAACAGCGGGCCCAGGTTCGCGAGTGGATGGAAGAACGTCGTGGAGAATGGGGACGCGATCGCGGAAACCGGGGTGAACGTCGTGGCTCTGGGGGAACCCGCTAAGCCAAACCCGCCGTTGGTAGGGGGAACTCTGCCCAACTGTCCCCAAAATCCGCTAGGATCCCCATAAAGACATACTCGCGCCAGGAATGCTTTGTCGTCCCTGGCGCTTTTGCGACTCCATGAAATTTCTCGAACTCGTCCTACAAAATTTTGGTCCTTATATTGGACGACAAGAACTCAATCTGCGCCCCATCGAAGCCGAAGGGGGCGAACTGGCGCCGATTATCCTCTTTGGGGGGATGAATGGTGGCGGTAAAACCACCCTCATGGATGCGATTCGCCTGGCCCTCTACGGACAACGGGCCCAATGTTCGACTCGGGGAAGTCTCAATTATGGGGAGTTCCTGGCTCAATGTGTGAATCGCCATAGTGACCCCCATGCGAAAACCAGTATTGAACTGCTGTTTGAGCAGGTGGTGGATAATCAGCAGGTGCGGTATCGCATCATTCGCACGTGGGATCGGCATCCCAAGGAGGGGAAGGAAACCCTGGGGATTTATCAGCCGGATGGGGTGGGAAATAGTGATTGGAAGGATGAGGGCCTGTCAGAAACTTGGGATGAGTATGTGGAAACGCTGCTTCCTTTGGGAATTTCTAATCTGTTTCTGTTTGATGGGGAACAGGTGAAGGAGTTGGCGGAACAGGAGGCCCCACCGCCGTTGGTGTCGGGAGCGATTAAGTCTCTGTTGGGGTTGGAGTTGGCCGAACGCTTGGCGGTGGATTTGGAGGTGTTGGTGAATCGCAAGCGGAAGACGTTGGCGGGGAAAAAGGAACGGGCGGAGATTGAGGCGATTGAGCGGCGCTTGCAGGAGGCTCAGCAGGAACATCAGCAGCTTCAGCAACAGGTCAAAGAGTTGAAACGGGAGCGCCAGAGCGCCCTGGAGGACGAGGAACGAGCGACGGCGGTGTTTCGCGCTCAGGGGGGCAAAATTGCTGAGGAACGGGCGGCCCTGGAGGCTCAGCTTGGGAGTCAGAAACAGGAGGTGGAGCGTCATCGCGATCGCCTGCGGGATTTGGCGGCGGGCTGTTTACCTCTGGTTGCGGTTCAGCCGTTGTTAGAGGCAGCCGAGCGGCAGGGGGACTGGGAACAACGGGAAACTCGCGCTCGTTTGTTGCAGGGGGCGATGCAGGAGCGAGATCAGCGGCTGTTGGATCTGTTGCAAGGGTTGGGATTGGCGAAACCTCAGTTAGAGACGGTACAAGATTTTTTGCAGGAAGATAGCCCTGAGACGCAGGATGAGGCGGCGGTGTGGTTGGGGTTGAGCGATCGCCAGTTGCAGGGGTTACGAGCCTTGTTGGGCGATCGCCTCCTGGATGGGGTGCGTCAAACTGAGGCGACACAGGAACATTTACAAGGGGCGTTAGAGGCGTTTGCACGGACGGAACAGCTCATTGCTCAGGCGGCTCCGAAGGAGGAGAGCGATCGCCTCTTACTCGCGATGACGGAGGCTCAGGGGGCACGCCAGAAACTCGATGCCATGCTGGAGTTGCAGGAACGGGAGGTTCAGCAGCGAGGGGCTGAGGTGGAACGAATTAAGAAGGAGTTGGCCAGTTATGGGGAGGAGAATGTCGATCGCCAAAATGCCAATCATTTAATTGATAACGCCAAGTCGGTGCAACGGACGTTAGCTCAATTCCGGGAACAGTTGACGCTACGGAAGTTGAATAAGCTAGAACTGGAGGTGACGGAATGTTTCCGCTATCTGTTGCACAAGTCGGATTTGGTGCATCGGGTGGTCATTGAGGCGGAGGACTTTCGCTTACTGTTATATGATCGTCAGGGGCAGATGGTTCCCAAACATCGTCTCTCGGCTGGGGAAAAGCAACTGTTGGCGATCGCCTTCCTCTGGGGATTGGCGCGGGTATCAGGCCGTCAGCTTCCGGTGGCGATCGATACGCCTCTGGGCCGTTTGGATTCGTCCCACCGTCAAAATTTGGTGGAACGCTATTTCCCGGCGGCGAGTCATCAGGTGATTTTGCTGTCAACGGATACGGAGATTCGTGAACCCGAAGCCAAGCAACTACGCGAGTTTGGGGCGATCGCGCGGGAATACCGCCTCGACTATGACCCCAAGTTGCAGCAAACCCAAGTGAAACCGGGGTATTTTGAGTTTGGGCAATAGGGGGTAGGGGCGTGCCCTTGTGGTCGCCCTCTTCTTCCGGCATAACCCACCCCTAACCCCTCCCTGGAGGGGAGAACCCACCCCTAACCCCTCCCTGGAGGGGAGAACCCACGTAGGGGCGTACCCTTGTGGTCGCCCTCTTCTTCCGGCAATAGGCAATAGGCATGAGTGAGTATTCTTGGAATTTCTGGTTTACATTGCCGATTTATCCGTATGGACAGCGGCGGACGTTGCGGCGGGAGGTGGTGCGCGATCGCCTCTGGACGTTTGACCAACTTCAGGGGATTTTCTATGTGGTGGTTCCCATCCGCATGACCGTTCTGAAACTCGATGCGGGGGGCTTGTTGGTTTATGCACCGATCGCCCCGACGGGGGAATGTTTAGCCCTTCTCAATGAATTGGTGGCGGCTCATGGTCCGGTACGCTATATCATCCATCCGACGGTATCGGGGTTGGAACATAAGGTGTTTGTGGGACCGTTTGCACGGGCCTGTCCCCAGGCGCAGGTGTATATTGCCCCGCAACAGTGGAGTTTTCCTCTCAATCTGCCGCTGAGTTGGTTGGGGCTTCCGGGCGATCGCACTCATGTGATTCCCGACGAACCCAGTCAACTCCCCTTTGCTGATCAATGCGCCCTGGAGGTTCTTGGCCCCATCAATCTGGGAGCCGGTTGGTTTGGAGAAGTAGCACTCTATGACCGCCCCAGCCGCAGTTTACTCCTGACGGATAGCTTGATTGCGATTCCTGAAGATCCGCCGGCGATCGTTCAGCTTGATAGTTTTCCACTCTTGTTTCACGCCAAAGATAGCCCCTTTGATGTGGTCGAAGATACTCCCGAGAATCGCCGCAAAGGTTGGCAACGCATCTGTTTATTTGCGACCTATTTTCGCCCCAGTGTCTTGGCAACTCCACCCTGGAGTCAGGTGATTCGGGATGCGTTCAAGGCCGGCGATCGCTCTCGTAAAAACTACTTTGGCTTATATCCATTTGAATGGAAAGACGATTGGCAACGCTCCTTTGATGCTCTCCGGGGAAACGGTCGTCCACTCGTGGCTCCCGTGTTGCAGCAACTGATTCTCAATCGTGCGCCCCAGGAAACGTTAGATTGGGTGGAACGGGTGTCTCAATGGCACTGCGATCGGCTTATTTCTGCCCATTTTCAGCCTCAAATTATTAGCACAAAAGAGCAATTTTGTCAAGCGTTTTCCTTCCTGGAAAATCAGGAGTTATTGAGTTCGTCTCCGCTTCCTAATGTCGATTTACAACTGTTAGCGGAAATTGATAAAACGCTTTGCGATCGGGGCATTGTTCCTCCCTCAAAACTTAGCCGTTAGTTGCTTTACATCTTGTCAAACCTTCAGGAAAAACGACCATGACCACCTTGAATTTACCACCGATGGGCTGTGGAACCTGGGCTTGGGGAAATCGCCTGCTTTGGGAGTATGATGAGAGCATGGATAGCAGTCTACAACAGGTGTTTAATCTCTGTGTAGATAATGGCGTTACCCTGTTTGATACAGGGGACTCCTATGGAACTGGAAAACTCAGTGGACGCAGTGAATCGTTATTAGGACAATTTGCCCAACGCTACTGTGATACCGCTGTTAACGTGCAACGGACGGAAATTTGTCTGGCCACGAAGTTAGCCCCCTATCCTTGGCGACTCACTCGACGTTCGATGATTGCAGCGGCGGAGGCTTCAGCGGAGCGTTTGGGGAGAATTGATTTAGCCCAAATGCACTGGTCTACGGCTAATTATTTACCCTGGCAAGAATGGCCCTTACT
Organism: Sodalinema gerasimenkoae IPPAS B-353; assembly: GCF_009846485.1. Taxonomy (GTDB): domain Bacteria; phylum Cyanobacteriota; class Cyanobacteriia; order Cyanobacteriales; family Geitlerinemataceae; genus Sodalinema; species Sodalinema gerasimenkoae. The sequence continues at coordinate 4,346,721 of NZ_ML776472.1, read as the reverse complement.
TGATGGGTTAATGGATTTATATGAAGCGGGAAAGGTGCGGGGAGTTGGGGTCTCGAATTATGGTCCGAAACGACTGCGGCGAGTGCATCGTCGGTTTGCAGATCGGGGAATTCCAATTGTTTCGTTGCAGGTGCAATATTCGTTGTTATCGACCTATCCAGTGACGGAGTTAGGGTTGAAAGAGGTCTGCGATGAATTGGGGATTCAACTGATTGCCTATAGTCCCTTGGCGTTGGGTTTATTGACGGGGAAATACTCGGCTGAGAAGACCCCTTCGGGGTTACGGGGAGTGGTCTGTCGGCAGATTTTACCGGGGGCGCGATCGCTGTTGGATTGTTTGGGGGCGATCGCCGAATCCCGCGAGAAAACTCCAGCGCAAGTGTCTTTAAATTGGTGTATGGCGAAAGGGACGATTCCCATTCCGGGGGCGAAAACGGTGGAACAGGCGCAGCAGAACCTAGGGGCGTTGGGTTGGATGTTAGACCGTGGCGAGGTTGAGGAATTGGATCGGGAAGCAGCGAAGGTGAAAAAGCCTATGGTACAGAATATTTTTCAAACCCGCTAGCTTGCAGGGGTCGAGTCATGTCCCAACTTGAACGATGTGTTCTACGGTTAGGTTTAACTCCGGGAATGTGGGCGATCGCAACCTGTCTTGACCTCTAAATAAAGTAACCCGGTACTCTCCATCGACCCAATCATAAATCGAAATCATCGGTTGCTTCGGGTCTCCAATATAACGCCGACCTCCCAATCCTAAATAATCAACAACCCAATATTCAGCAATTCCCAACTTCTCGTATTCTCCCAGCTTCATCAAATAATCATCCTGCCAATTGGTACTCACCACTTCTATGGCTAACTTAATACTCGTACCCTGCGTGATTGTCGATCGCTGTTTCCATAACGGCTCATGGTCTAGGGCATTCGTATCCAAGACCATCACATCAGGGATATAAGCCGATTTAGGGGAATCAATGGCTTTAACCAGTCCTTGGCGGGGGATAAAAAAGGGCAAATCCTGACAGTCAATGTAAACGGATAGTTTAGAGGCTAAAAAACCGGCAACTTGCTCGTGGGTTCCTGTTGGTTGCACCTTAGTAATTACCCCGTCATGTAATTCAAATCGACCCTCATAACCATCGGGATACCAATCCAGGAACTCCTCTAACGTCAATGAGATTTTTTGTTCTTCTGTCCGGGTTAACATGGCTCACCTCGACCTTTATGGCTCATATAGCTTGCATCCTATCGTTTTTCCGGGCTGGGTCGCCATCGCCGAAACAACAGCAGGGGTGCATCGCCGCCGATACACCCCCCAGTCTTAACCGTTTCGGTAACGCTTCAGCCGACCTCTACTTCGCCGCGTCGGTGAGTTGCGTCAACACCTGATTTGAGCGATTGATAAACTGCTTCATCCCGTCCGCGTCAAAGCCTTTCTGAGACATCAACGCCAAATCATAGACATGATGACAAATCAGACTCGCTAACTCCGAGGAAGGAGATCCCTCACTGGTAACAATTCCACCCTGAGCGATGTTGGCCAAATTCTGAATCATCGGGTGAGCGGTGTTGACCACCAAAACATGCTCGTCGGGGAAGTCGGACTGTTCCTGCTGCAACAGGGCCGTCATATCCCGCAGACGACGCATGGCTTCGGGGAGTAACACCATCGCCGGGGGAGAGGTTTGAGCGTTATCCCCTTTCAACGACTCGGTGCGAATGGTGAGTTTGGGTTTGTTTAGGGCCGCCTCAAACAACTCTTTGACTTGTTCACTGCGGGTTTTGTTGGTGTTGGGGTCAACGATTTCGTTTTCTTCACCACTGACGAGGTTTTCATCAAGTTCTGAGTCAACTCGGGAGAATTTGACATCAGCATGATCTCGTTCCAGGTAGCTGATGAAATGAGTGTCGATAAAGGAGTCGAGGAATAAGACTTCTAAACCTTGGTTTTTGTGAAGTTCCACATAGGTGGCTTGGGTGACGGCGTCGGAACAGTAATAAACCCGGTTCTCATGGCGTTCTTTGTTCCGTTCGAGATATTCCGCCAGGGTGGTGTAGGATTCCCCGTTTTGGGTGATTCCACCGTCGGCGTTCCCACCATCGGGGTTGACATCTTGCCAAGCATCGCCCTCGGTTTCGACTTGTACGCTGGCGCTGTCGCTTTGGTCTGAACTTAAGTCAGCAGTGGTTTTGTAGATGACGATGTCCTCGATTTGTTTCTTGAACTTCTCGTCGTTGATGTAGCCGAATTTGACGAAGGTTCCCAAGTCTTTCCAGCATTTGAGATACTGGGGTTTGTCTTCTTTGTAGAGTTCTTTGAGGCGATCGGCCACTTTTTTGGCGATGAAGTCGGCAATTTTGCGGACTTTGCGATCGACTTGTAGGGCGCTGCGGGAAACGTTCAGGGGAATGTCAGGACTATCGATGACCCCGCGCATGGGCATCAGGAATTGAGGGACGATTTCTTCGCAATGGTCGCTGACAAAGACATGGTTGCAGAAGAGTTTAATGTTGCCTTTGGTGACATCCACGTCGGGTTTCAGTTTGGGGAAGTAGAGGATGCCGTTAATTTCAAAGGGATAGTCGGTTTTGAGGTGAACCCAGAGGAGGGGTTCGTCTTGGAAGGGGTAGAGATACCGGTAAAATTCTAGGTAATCTTCGTCAGTCAGATTGCTGGGAGATTTGCGCCAAATGGCAGGTTGTTCGTTGAGAATTTCCCCTTCAAATTCGATGGGAACGGGCATGAAATCGCAGTAGGTTTTCACCAACTGGCGGATGCGAGGGGATTCGAGATATTCGGTTTCTTCGTCTTGAAGGGTGAGGGTGATGGTGGTTCCCACCTCTTGGCGATCGCTCTCGGTGAGTTCAAATTCTGGGGAACCGTCACAGGTCCAATGGACGGCTTCTGCTCCTTCTTTATAGGAGAGGGTATCGATTTCGACGGTTTTGGCAACGATGAAGGAGGAATAAAAGCCTAAGCCGAAATGACCAATAATGGGTTGATCGGCACCGCCGCTATATTTTTGGACAAATTCTTCGGCGCTAGAGAAGGCAACCTGGTTAATATATTTTTTGACTTCATCGGCGGTCATGCCGATGCCGTTATCGCTAATGGATAGAGTTTTGTTGTCTTTATCGGCTTTGAGGACAATTTTGGGATGGTCGGTGTCGCCATCAAATTCTCCGGCGTAGGAGACCATTTTAAGTTTTTCAATGGCATCTACGGCGTTGGAGACGAGTTCCCGCAAAAAGATTTCATGGGCTGAATACAGCGACTTTTTGATGATGGGAAAGATATTCTCGGTATGGATTGTAATGTTGCCTTTTTCGAGGACAGTCATAATAGTTTTATGAGGATTGACAAGGGAATAAAAGGAATGGCATAAGCCTATCCTGATCCTGACGGGAATTGGTCAAAACGACAAGTGGGGAATTGCGAACTTTTCGTGCAATTCCCCAACGGATTGAGTTCGGATTTCCTCACTTGGCGATGGTGACTGGGGAAATCTCAGTAATGGGTTCCGGTTTTGCGGTGATGAACGGCGGTTTGGGTGTCTGGGTTAAAGACGTTCCCGGCGGCGATGGTGGCGTAGACGAGCCAATGGTCGCCACATTCCATACGCCGTTGCACGGTACATTCGAGATAGGCGATCGCATCTTCTAAGATGGGCGAGCTATTCTCGGCTTCCCGGGTTTCCACTCCGGCAAATCGGTCTTCACCGGGGTTGAAGGGTTTGAGAAAGTGCTTCATTAAGCCCAGGTGTTTCCCCTCGCCGAGGATATTCAGGGCGAAGGGACTCCCCTGATAGAGTAGGGACTCGATCGCCCGCTCTTTGGCCACTGCGACGGTTAAGCCGGGAGGGCTAAAGGTGGCTTGGGACACCCAAGAGGCTAACATGGCACTTGACAAGTCACCCTGTTTTGTGGTAAGCACGCACAGCGACCCCACTAAACGCCCAACGGCTTGTTCGACGTTGCTGGCAGGTTCGCGGCGGCTGCGGACTTTCTTGGCTTTACGGATGGTTTGGGCGAAGTCGGTTCCGGCTTCTTCGCAGGTTTTGAGAATGACCTCGGTGGGTTTGAATTTAACGCGGATGGGGTCAAAGGCCAGTTGATAGCCGCCATTGCGGAGTTTGCTCTCTAAGAGGTCGATGGCCTCGCCACTCCAGCCAAAGGAGCCAAACACACCGGCGGGGGTGGTTTTGGGAACGGTGGAGAGGACGATTCCCAGGGCCGTTTGAATTTGGGTGGGAGCATGGCCGCCGAGGGTGGGAGAGCCGATAATGAAGCCGGAACAGTTTTCAACCCGGCGTTGGATCTCGTCTGGGGGAGTGACTTCGCAGTTAACGGCTTCGACGTTGACCCCGGCTTTGGTGAGTCCTCGGGCGATCGCCTGGCCGATGGTGGCGGTATTGCCATAGGCGGAGGCGAACAGCAGGGCCACGGTGACATCTTTATCTTTCTGTTCAGCACTCCACTGGCGATAGGATGCCGTTAAATCCCGCATTCCTTCCCGCACAATCGGACCATGGGCCGGTGCGTAGAAACGGATGGGGGGCAGGGAGGCAATTTTCTCTAGGGAGGTGGCCACTTGCCGAGCGTTGGGGGCCATCAGACAGTCGAAGTAGTAGCGGCGATCATTGGCGTATACCGATGAGCCTTCGTCGAAGACTTGATCGCCGCAGACATGAGCGCCAAAAAACTTATCGGTGTAGAGGATTTGGGTTTTGGTGTCGTAGGTGGCCAGTCCATCGGACCAGCGGGGGGTGGGGGTGGGGGTAAAGAGAAGGCGATGGCCTTGTCCGAGGTTTAGGGTTTCTTCTCCCCGCATAACTTTGATTTTGGCTTCGTAGCCTTCGTCGGCGAGGAAAGACCGCAGGGCGATCGCCCCTGGGTTGGAACAGACAAAGGTGAGTTTGGGGGCAATATCCAGCAAGGCCTTGAGGGTCACGGCCCGGTTTGGGTTAACATGACCCAAAATCACATAGTCAATGCTATTGATATCCACCCGGTCTTTTAAGGTTTGCAGAAAAATCGGGGTAAACGATTCTCCAGGAGGATCGAATAATGCAGTTTTGTTACTTTCGATGAGATAGGTGTTGGCGGTGGTGCCTCGCTGACGGGCATATTCAATTTAATGCAGTTTTGTTACTTTCGATGAGATAGGTGTTGGCGGTGGTGCCTCGCTGACGGGCATATTCAATTTCAAAGCGGAGTCGTCCCCAGGTGCGCGATCGCAGGATTCGCGTATTCTCGGCAATGGGTAAAACTTGTTTCAAAGCGGAGTCGTCCCCAGGTGCGCGATCGCAGGATTCGCGTATTCTCGGCAATGGGTAAAACTTGTACGTCTCTAGGTTTGTCAGTCATAGGAAGAAGGGAACAGGGAACAGGGAACAGGGAACAGGGGGGAACCCACCCCTAACCCCTCCGAGGAGGGGATTGGAACGGGGATATTTGGGATTCGTCCTGTTCCATTCCTGGGAGTTAGTAATGGTTGCCGACTTTGCGATGATGGACGGCGGTGAGGGATTCGGGTTTGGAGACGCGACCGTCTTCTACGGTGCTATAGACAATCCAATGATCCGAACATTCCATGCGACTGGCTACAGTGCATTCTAAATAGGCGAGGGAATCCCCTAGTAACGGAGAACCATTGTTTGCGGTTTGGCTGTTGACGCCGGCAAAGCGATCGGCACCGGGGGGAAAGCGTTTGAGAAAATGCTTCATCAAATGCTGATAGTTGCCTTCTTCGAGGACATTCAAGACAAAACTATCGCCGACTTGCATTAGGGATTCAATGGCGCGGTCTTTAGCCACGGCAATGGTTAAGCCGAGGGGTTTAAAGCTGGCTTGAGAGACCCAGGAGGCGAGCATTCCACTGCTGATTTCACCCTTTTTGGCGGTGATGATATAGAGTCCACCACTCAAGCGACCTAAGGCCTTATCTAGGTCACTGTCGAGGGCTTTCATTTTTTTAATGGCATCTTTGCGAGTGAGCAATTGAGCCATGTCGGTCCCGGCCTCTTCACAGAGTTGATAGGTGGCTTGACTGGGGGTGTCTGTGATGCGAATAGGGGCAAAGCCGGGTTTGAGGGTGAGATCTCGGAATTTGGTAACGAGGGGATCGATGGGTTCGTCGTCGCCACCATAACATTCAAAAACTCCGAAGGCTTGTTTGTCGTGGATGGCGGCAAAGAGAGTTCCTAAGGCGTCGAGAGTGGCTTTGGCGGTGTTTCCGGAGGAGGGGGGGGTGCCGATAACGATTCCGGCGCAACGGGAGACGAGTTCGTGAACGTCTTGGGGGTCGGCGGATTTGAGATCCATCATTTCCACGGCCACTCCAGCTTTGGTGATTCCGCGGGCGATCGCTTGGGAGAGGCGATCGCTATAGCCATAGTCGGAAATATAGAAGACGGCCACGCAAGTCTCGGCGTTGGCTTTCTCGTTACTCCAGTCCCAATAACGTCCGGTGAGTTCGCTAACGTGATAACGCAGAATGGGGCCATGGCCGGTGGCGACGGTTTGGATATCGCCCAGTTTTTTCATCCGTTTCATGGCCGAGATGACTGATCGCGCGTTGGGGGCCATGAGACATTCGTAGTAGAACCGGAAGTCGGGTTCGATGGGTTTGAGGTTCTCGTCATAGGGTGCCTCAGAACAGTAGTGCATCCCAAACGCATCGCAGGTAAACAGGACTTGGGTTTTCTGGTCGTAACTGAAGATGGTGTCGGGCCAGTGCAGGTTCGGCGCGTTAACGAACTCGATGATGTGGCCGTTGCCGAGATCGAGGGTGTCGCCGTTTTTTACGATCTGTTTCTCAAAGGGTTTGTGAACCAGGTTTTCTAGGAATTGGATGGCGACTTTGGCACCGACGACGGTGGCGTTAGGGGCCAGTTCCAGGACATCGCGCACGAGACCACTGTGATCGGGTTCGGTGTGGCTGATGATGAGATAGTCGATGTCTTGGGGGTTGATTTGGGCTTTGAGAGTATCGAGATAGAGTTGCCGAAATTTCTCGTGGGAGGTGTCCACGAGGGCAATTTTGTCACTTTGGATGAGGAAGGAATTATAGGTGGTTCCGTTTTGTAAGCCAAACTCAATGTCGAAGCGATCGCGATCCCAGTCGAGGGAACGGATAGCAGTGGTGTCGGCGGCGACGTCCTCGACTTGCATAGTGAGGCGTTTTTGGCTGGGAGCGGCGGCTACGACCATAGGATGACCTCTCTTATTTTCGTTTTGTTATGGGTCTATTGTTACACATCCGTAACAATTTCAGGCATTAAAACAACCTATCGGTTGCATAACTTCGGATAACATGGCAACTGACCTTATAACCGTTGGGGGTTAATGCACTGGCCATTTTGGGCGTGCTTGCAGACTTTGTTCCAGAGGTCGGCCCGAGTTCCAGGGGGACCGAAGGAAAAGAGGACGCGATCGCCCATGGGAAGTGTTTGAATTTTCACCTTGCAGACTGGACAAGTTTGGCAATTCGACTCAGACATAGCAATAGGGACATTAGAGAATCGGGTGTAGGGTCTCAGAACTCTCGTTGTCGAGGGGGGTCATCTCAGAGAGGTCGTCTCCCCGTCCTGACCGTAACATAGCCGCTTCATCCTCCATCGCCGCCTCTAAGTTCAAACTCTCGTCCTCATTGGCGGGGGAGTCACGAGGGGCGAGCCGTTCCTCCTCGGGGAATGAGTCATCTCCTGATTGCTCACCCGGTTGCAGGGGCGAAACATTATCCTGGGAAAAGTCCTGAGACAGCTCATCATCCCCTCCAGTTAGCGTTGGAGACTCCGGGAGATAGGAGGGAGAATTCGAATTATCGGTATCAGGGGGGGTTAACAAGACCGGATCGACCCCTAGAGAGGATTCAAGTGTTTCTAATGGTTCGCTCATGGTGATTTATCAGAGTCACTAACGACAGGTTTGAGGCAACCCACGGCGATCGCCCTAGGTTCGGTGGTTAAGTTTAATTATTTTTAAAGATGTTCTTGAGCTTTTTGTTACACAGGTAACGGACATATGGCTTGTTAAACGGCATTGCCTTCGTGGATCTATTATATCGCAGTCAGGCTTAGGGTTCCCCTCTGAACGAGAGTTAGCAGGATTGACAGGTCGTCGTTGAGGTGGGCTATGATTGGCACTGATGAGTCGAGGCAAGGGTCTATGGAGGTTCACAGTAATCGTCATCAACCTCTCTCTGAAATGGAACAACAAGCACTGTCTGACTTGGCCAAGCGAGCTAAAAAAGCCTTGGAAGATGGTGTGATCTCCCGTCAAGAGCGGGATGAGATCGTAGCGGCTATTTATGCCGATGGCAAAGTATCGGTTGAAGAATGTGCTATCTTTCGCTCGATTCAAGAGAAAATCTGGCTCGGAGAAGTGATAATTGCTGAGCAATAATGATTCTCATTGTGGTTTAAATTAATTTAAAAAATAATAATATTACCACTAAGTGACTCGTTTGGATTTATCTTCCTAATGGAAGAAGATACTAGAGATATGATGATTTACCCTGGGGGAAAGACCGTACTTCATCTATCTCTAGTTCATGTCAGACTACTCCTTAAATGCAGCTTGTGAGCATCTAAAGAAATGGATTGAAAACTTTCTTGATGTCAGTCATCCTCATTTTGGCGGACTATCTCCCTGTCCTTTTAGCCGTCAGGCCTGGATTACGAATCGGGTCGATGTTCAACCTTGTCAGCGTGACCGCTTAGAATCTCAGATCTTGGAGATTGCAGATCGTTGGAGCGATCGCTATGATGTTTGCATACTCGCCAATTTAAGCAGGGAGCCTATCCCTGATGTGGAACGGCGGATTGAAACCTTGAACCCTACACTCGCTCAGCATGATGTTGTGGCTCTTGTAGACTCTCCCCGCAATCCAGCAACAAGTCTTACTCATACGAGTACCAGTAATCATAAATACTTGTTGATTTTACTTCAGCGGCTGAGTCATTTACAGACTGCCAGTCAACAGTTAGAGCAGACAGGGTATTATGACCGTTGGACGGCTGTAGATTTTGAAAATCTGGTTGATTGGCGATCGCAACTTCTCGACTCCCCAGATGATGATTTAGATGCCAACCTGATCTGATATTTTATACCATTTTTTGAAATCTTTGCCAGACATACAAACCGAAGAGGGCGACCACAAGGGTTCGCCCCTACGGACATCTATCGCACAATTTTTGAAAAATGGGATTAGAAGATGGCTCTTTTTAAGAATAGTTAAAGGCTGGCTAGTTGTACTCTAGGTATCTAGGAAACTTGAGAAGATTCAGTCAGATTTTAGCTTGTACTTGAACAAGAAGACTAACGTTCCTAGATACCGGCTTCAGCCAAGGTTATTTAATGACCTCCAACTCGTCCAGTTTTACGTTCTAGAAATGCTTTTGCTATCAGTGTAATGGCTGCCAAGCAAGCCAAAACAACGGCAGCAGAATACGAGGACTGAGTTTGATATTGATTGTGCATTTCTTCGACATACAAAGGCAGACTTTGAGTTCGTCCAATGAGATTTCCAGAGACAACAGCAACAGCACCAAACTCTCCCATTGCCCGAGCATTAGTCAGAACAATTCCATAGAGTAAGCTATAGCGAATTGAGGGGAGAGTCACTCGCCAAAATGTTTGCCAATCATTAGCTCCTAAAGTTTTTGCAGCTTCTTCCTGTTCCCGTCCAATTTCCTCTAATACGGGTAGTACTTCTCTGGCTACAAAGGGCATTGAAACAAATGCTGTTGCGATCGCCATTGCAGGAAATGCAAACATAATACGGATTCCCCAAGACTCTAAGGTTGGACCAAACCAACCCTGACGACCATAGAGTAATACCAGCATCAAGCCAGCCACCACTGGAGATATCGAGAAGGGTAAATCGATTAAACTTAACAATAAAGTTCGTCCCGGAAAATGATGATGGCGCGCTAACGCCCAGGCCGTGATGATTCCAAAGACGACATTTAAGGGAACAACCACCAACGCAATTTGCAAAGTTAAGCCAGCAGCATGAAGAAACTCCCGCGACCTTAAGGTGGCTACAAAGGGTTCCCATCCATCGGCAAAAGCACCCACAAAGATGTTAATGGCGGGAATAAAGAGAATCAGACTCACCAAGATGAGTACGCCAAAAACCAGGGAAATTTCTCCTAGGGTCAACTTTGAATTTGCCCCCTGCGATCGCACCGGTTTAATCCAAAACCGAGGATCCCAGACTTCCCAAGACCAATGCAGGGGATTCCACTTTTGAAAAATAGTCAAATTTTGAAAATTCATGGCGAAGAAATCAGCTAAATAATCATAAGAGAGAACAACAGGCGATAGCTTATTCAGGATGAGAATGAGTTTGAGCGAGCGATTTATATCAAGCTTGATTCATCCATTTTCCCCAACGCTGTAAGAAATTAATCACCAACAGAGAAACTAAAGACACCAATAACATCACAGAACCAATCACCGCTGCTCCAGCATAATCAAACTGTTCCAGCCGTTGAAAAATCAAAACCGGTGCAATCAAATCCTGAAAGGGAATATTTCCGGCAATAATCGAAATCGAACCATACTCTCCCACAGCACGGGAAAAGCCTAAGGCTACACCCGTGAGAATAGCAGGCAATAATGGTGGTAGTAAGACGCGACGAAAGGTTTGCCAACGGGACGCTCCCATGCACCACGCAGCTTCCTCCAATTCAGGCTCCAACTCTTGTAAAACCGGTTGAACCGTCCGAACTACAAAGGGAAGAGAAATGAAGACCATTGCCACTAGAACCCCCAGGCGTGTAAACGAGACTTGAATCCCTAAGGGAGCCAATAGGGAACCAATCCATCCCCTCTCGTTATAGACTGTAGCTAAGCTCAATCCAGCAACAGCTGTTGGTAAAGCAAACGGTAAATCAATGCCAGCATCAATAATACGCTTACCAGGAAACTCATATCGGATCAAAACCCAAGCAATACCTACCCCAGTCAACCCATTGAATAGGGCCGCGAACAAAGCAGTACTAAAGGTAACTTCATAGGCCGCCAAGGCAACAGGAGTCGTCGCAATTCGCCAGATTTCTGACAAGCTCAGCCGTTGGGTATAAAGCACGACTGCCGCCAGAGGAAGGAAAAGCATGATGCTCAGATAGCCGCCAATCCCCCACCAGTACCAAGGAATTTTATTGAGAACAGGAATTGAAGGCTTACTAGAGGAGAAAGGAAGTTTATTCATGGTTTTTGGGGACATTTATAAGACGCGAGGTAAGACGGGACTAGAGAAAACAACTTGAGCGTGGCTTAAGGCAAGGGTTCGAGAAGAGAACAGAGCAACAGTGAGAACGAGAAGCAAGGATTAAACACTAACGACCGATGTTGGCTTGAATATCATCAAAAATTGCTCCATCGGCAAAAAACTTATCTTGGACTGTGTCCCAACCCCCAAGATCTTGGACGGTGAACAGGCCACTTAGGGAAGGGTATTTTTCGCTAAATTCTCCAGCAATGGCTTCATCAACGGGACGGAAGCCCACTTCAGCAAATGCCCGTTGAGCCTCAGGGGTATAGAGAAAACGCACAAAAGCTTCAGCAACTTCCCGGGTTCCATGTCTATCTACATTGGCATCAACGACAGCGATGGGATTATCGATGGAAATGTTGCTCTCGGGAATGACGAAGGGTAGCGTTTGTCCCTGTTGTTGAGCTAGGAGTACCTCATTTTCATAGTTGATCAGCACATCTCCTTGTCCTTGTTCATAAAAGATATCCGTTGCTTCACGGGCGTTGCGGGGCAAAATAGGCACATTTTGATAAACCTGTTGCACAAATTCTAAGGCTTGTTCTTCATTACCCCCATTTTCAGTTTTATGACCCCAGAGGACTAGAAAGTTCCAGCGCGCACCACCGGAGGTTTTAGGGTTGGCAGTGATCGTACTGACGTCATCTCGGGCTAAATCGTCCCAACCTTGAATATTTTTGGGGTTGCCTTCACGGGTGATGATGGTCGCAACAGAACGATGGATGATCGAATCATTGGGGGCTTCATTTTCCCAGCCGGGTTCGATCAGACCTGCATCTTCAATGGCTTGTGTATCCAAGGCTAAGGCTAGCGCCACTACATCAGCCTCTAAGCCATCAATGACAGCTCGGGCTTGAGAACCTGATCCTCCATAACTTTGTTGAATGACCACGTCTTGATCATGTTCAGCCTGCCACTGCTGAGTGAACTGGGGGATAATTTGCTCGTAGGCGGCCCGGGTGACTGCATAAGACACTAAGGTGAGTTCCACCCGGTCTCCTCCACCGACGGCACCGCCGCAGGCAGAAATCACCCAGCTTAAGGTTGTTCCCACCAGGAATAGGGCAACGCTTTTTTTCCAGAGCTTCGATCTCTCGATCAAGCGTCTTAAACCTTGGCCAGTTCTGAGTTTCATGGCTCTTCTCCTTTAATCTACGGTTTACAGGTCGGAATACCGGATTTGAACGTGAATGTGATTGTAGCACGGTTTTATCTCATGTCAATTATAGTTGAATCGAAAAACATTTGTGATTCACTTGCAATCTAACTTAAGATCGGTTACCTTGGTTACAGAGAACAACAGCAGTGGTTATGGCAAAGCCTGCGGACACTCCAGCAACGGCGACGATTGCGGAGGAGGTAACCCGGAGTAACTATTTATTTCGGGGAATGGATCAGATGGAGCTATCGGAGTTACTCAACTCTGAGGGTGTCGCTCGGCAAAAGCTTTATTCGAGCCGACCGGTCTACACGGCGTTTCGCCCGGATACCTCAACCGACGTCTTATATGTCGTGGTGAGTGGTGGGCCTGTCATTGTCCGCAGTACTCCTTTAGATCGCATTGTTGCCTTGACCTATCCTGGAAGCTGTTTCGGGATGCGTAACCTGGCTCTGGCTTATGGGCGAGTGAGTCGTTCCTTTCCTAGTTTGGTAGAAGCCTATAAGACTACGAATGCGATCGAGATTCCGGTTGGGATTGCCAAAACCTTATACACCGAGAACGAGGTGTTTCGAGAACGCTACGATTATCTGTTTGAATTGCGGGAGAAATTTCAATATCACCTGCTCAATTGCAGTACCTATCCTCCCCAAGCTGTGGCAACTCTTTTGCGGGCTTTAATCTACCAAGAGCGATCATTAGGGAATCAACCCCAGGCGGATGGCCTCTATGTCTTTGACTTACCCGTGGATATCATTGCCCACAGTGCGCAGTTGAACCATCGCACGGTTGAACAAGTCCTAAAAGGGATGCGTCGCCAAGGACTCATTTTGCCGCCCCAGGATGATGATCCCTCGACCGATACGCTTCGGGTTGCCGATGCGGAAGGCTTGAAAGAGGTTTATAGTGCCACCCGAGACAAGGTGGACTGGTGGCCCCTGAAATAGTCTGAGTCCACAACTTGTATTAATTTGGAATATCTTCCCCAGTTCAGTGTGGGGTCTGTTGGATCGTGGAACTTTTCCCACGTTCTCAATCTTTCGTGAATTTTTTGTAGGCGATCGCGCCAAATTAGCCATGACGATTCAAGTGAACCATCTCGTGAAACGATTCGGGAACTTCCTGGCACTCGATGATATTAACCTTTCCGTTGAGACGGGGAGTCTGGTTGCTCTTTTAGGACCTTCTGGATCAGGAAAATCAACGTTATTGCGGGCAATTGCTGGCTTAGAACAGCCAGATTCTGGAGAAATTTATCTCCAAAATGGAGATGTAACTCATGCTAAAGTCCAGGAGCGGCGCGTTGGCTTTGTTTTCCAACATTATGCTCTGTTTAAACATCTAACTGTTCGTCAAAATATTGCATTTCCTCTGCAGATTGCTCGTCATCCTAGGGGCTATGTCCGTCAGCGGGTGGGAGAGTTATTAGATTTGATTAAGCTAGAAGGTTTGGGCGATCGCTATCCAGCTCAACTCTCTGGAGGACAACGACAACGGGTCGCTCTCGCCCGAGCGTTAGCGATTGAACCCCGCGTTTTGCTACTCGATGAACCCTTTGGTGCTTTGGATGCTAATGTTCGCCAAGACTTACGGCTTTGGCTGCGTCGTCTCCATGATGAGGTTCACGTGACAACATTAATTGTCACGCACGATCGCGAAGAAGCCATGGAAATTGCTGACAGGATTGTGGTGATGAATGAAGGACGCATCGAGCAAGTAGGCAGTCCCCAAAGTCTCTATGATGAGCCTAAAAATCCCTTTGTTATGGGCTTTCTCGGTCCGGTCAATGTTTTGCCGAGCGATCGCATCGCTCCCCTAACCAATGGTAATCGGTCTCCCTCTAACCAGCAGGTTCTGTTTCGTCCCCATGATATCCGGATTAGTTTGGAACCCGATGAGAAAACTCGCCCAGCCGTTGTCGGGCGTGTCATCTACATGGGCTGGGATGTACAAGTTGAGTTGTCTTTGGCAGATGGAAGTATCATTCAAGCCACTTTAAATAGTGATGATTTCCGCAGCCTTGGGCTAACCCGACAGCAGAAAGTTTATCTTTCCTTAAAACAGACAAAGACCTTTTCTGAAGCGAACTATAAATATTCACAAGTCCATGTTTAGAGTGAGTAGTAATTTGGGAAAGCGAGAGCAAGAACGTTCCCACAATCCCTCACGAGTTCGAGATCACCTTGCCAATGAGCGGACTTACCTAGCTTGGATCCGCACATCTCTAGGTCTAATGGGGATTGGCATTCTTCTGGCTCGTTTGCGTTACCTAATCCCTAGCCTTTCTCCGGGAACAGGTCACAGTTGGTTTCTTGGCTTAGCTACATCATTTTTAGGAATGATGACGATTGTTGTCTGTACCCATAACTATTTTTCAGACCAAAAATCAATTGACGCAATAAGCTATGTTCCTGTGGCAAAATGGATCATATTTTTTAGTTCCTTTTTGCTGTTAATTGGTTCAGGTTTGATTTATACAATTCTGATTTTGCCGGTTTTACCGTAACCGCACTCGTTGTTGTATCACGTCTTATCCTTTCTTCATTCAAGCCAATGTCTGACACTATCAATCGAACCATTCACCTTTGCATTCCCAAGAAATATCAACAAGAACCAATCATCTCTAAATTGACCTCAGAGTATCACCTGAATGTCAATATCTCAGCAGCTTTGCTAGGGACTGATAGCTATAGTAGTGGCTGGTTTGAGATTCATCTTGAGGGAGAAGAACAGTCCATTCAAGCTGCGATCGCCTATCTAACAGACTTGAAGGTTGTAGTGCAAAAAATAGAGGCATGGTGATGATGTCTCTGGAGTTTCTTGTCAGTCATTAACCTTGGTGTTGTCCTGTAGTTACATTGATGTTTGAGAGTCCTAGTAATGAGTCTACTTATTCCTTCAGAACCAGCCGCTCTAATCTCTGATAGTGCTTTCAAAAAAGTTGAAGACTACCAGTTTTCTGATTCAGTGAGTCAACAGATTTTCCAAACTCCCCCAAGTTTTATTTCTCGGCGAAATTATTTACGCGGAGATCCTAAGTTTTTTTGGTTAATACGAAAAGGCTTTGTTCGCACATTTACGTATACCGAAAATGGGAATACTGTCACCTTGGGGATTTGGGGACGTGGTGATATTATTAGCCCTTCACTGTCCTCCGTTCCGAACTACTTTATCGAGGCAATGACAGCCGTTGAAGCCATCCCAATTTACACCCAAAATTGGCAGCCTCCCACAGAACTAATTCTGAAGTACTGGCAGCAAACAGAACGTTTACTCTTAGCTCGTGCTGAGATGAGTGTTAGCCTCATTTTGATGAATATTTTAAATTGGTTATCAAAACGTTTTGGTCAATTGGACGATAAGGGCTTATTGATTGATTTAAATCTAACACATCAAGACTTATCAGAACTGTGCGGGACTAGCCGGGTGACAGTTACTCGTTTGTTGAAACAATTTGAGGAAGATGGTTTAATCCTTAGGGATTCCCGCAAAATCACGCTAGTTTCAACGACGAAACCTTGGCATTATGAGATTTGATGGTTAATAGTTAGAAAATCTTCTACCCTGGAAGACGGCTGTCTCGACGCAACTGCCATGACCCAAGAGCCGAAGACCGATTACGATAGTCCATGGAAACAACTCCTAGAAGCGGATTTTCAGCAGTTCATGGAGTTCTTCTTCCCTCGCGCGGCGGCACAAATTGACTGGGAACAACCGGTCACCTTTCTCGATAAAGAACTCCAGCAGGTGGTGCGCGACGCCGATTTGGGGAAACGCCTAGCGGATAAACTGGTACAAGTGTCCCTCAGGACCGGGGATGAGGTTTGGGTGTTGATTCATGTTGAAGTGCAGAATCAACCCGAGTCGAACTTTGCCGAGCGGATGTTTTGCTATTATTACCGGATTCGCGATCGCTACTCCCGCCAAGTGGCGAGTTTCGCAGTTCTCGGCGATGACCAACCCTCCTGGCGACCGCAGCAGTTCACGGATGAGTTATTTGACTGTCAGGTGGACTTCCGCTTTCCCATCGTCAAGCTTCTGGATTACCAGACCCAGTGGGACCAGTTAGAGGCCAGCGACAATGTGTTTGCCATTGTCGTGATGGCACACCTCAAAACCCTCGAAACTCGTCATAATGGGAGAGAGCGCCAACGCTGGAAGTTTGCCCTAATTCGAGGACTCTATCAACGAGGCTTTGAGGCGGAGGAGGTGATTAGTCTCCTACATTTCATCGATTGGTTGATGAATCTCCCCGAAGAACTGAATCAGCAACTGTGGCAACAAGTCAGTCTGTTAGAGGAGGAACAACGTATGCAGTATATGACGAGCTTTGAACGTCGCGCTAGACAGGAAGGTCTTGAACAGGGAGTTCGGCTGGGTAAGGTTGAATTAGTACGTCAACTGTTGAGTGAGCGTCTGGGTTCCTTGGATGCTGAGATGCTGTCTCGGCTGGACCAACTCTCCTCAAGCCAACTGGATGCTCTGGCGCGTCAACTGTTCCAATTCCAGAGTCTCAATGACTTGGATGGATGGCTGGACAGCCTGGACTCTTAATGGCTGATGTTTACTCTTACCATCGCGAGTGCGTCCATCTCCTGGCTTGGAAATCGAGGACGATGGACGCACTATCAAGATTGAGAAGATGGGGTCAGAGGTATTAAATGTTGGTTTCGCGTCCGCTGTCGGCCGCTCAATTACTTCACTTGCGAATAAACTTCTGAGGGTTGGCGACTCGGAGCCTTCCAGGAAACCGGCTGTACAATGAGGGTGATGTTGTCAATCCCGACCACTTCCACAATCTCGTCAGTTATAAATGTTATCTCCTCATAACATTTGGCTGACCACCATGTTCCCCGACAGTAAACGCGGCCGGTTCGATGAGGATAGATAGGTTTTGAGACCGTGGCTTCGCCTCGGATATTGCGAAAGGGGTTTGGACTGGTTTGTCGTTGATTTAGATTAAACATGACTGTCACCTCATCGGCGATGTAGAATTGACCCGAATCCCTGCATCTAGGGAGATTGACGGAGATTAAGAAAGCTTGGTCGATGGAGGGGAGTGCAAGACGCGACTCCCCTAAAGGGGTCTGAACTTGAACGCTCAAGAGTCGGGTTTATGGTCAAACAACAACTTGACCCAGAGCAGCTCGACTACTTTTTGGACTTGTTTTTCGCCATTTTCAGAGCTTCAATGGCGCTGCTTTCGCTAGACCCATGTCCGATGTTGCCTTTGGAGTCTTTGGCGTAGTGGCCGCCGTAGAAGCTTTTGCCGGTGTAAACGGTTTCGTTAGACATGATTCGTTCTCCTTGAAGCTGTTGAACTAGAACTGTAAGAGACTTGGTCGGCGTGGGTTAGCAGCGTGGCCTCCCCACACCGATGAGATGGAATGAGCCAAACAGGAAGGTTAGACTTGTGCTATGATCAAGCCCAAACCCAGAGCCGCTCGACTACTTTTTGGACTTGTCTTGCGCCATTTTCAGAGCTTGAACGGCGTTGCTTTCACTAGACCCACGTCCGATGTTGCCTTTGGAGTCTTTGGCGTAGTGACCGCCGTAGAAGCTTTTGCCGGTGTAAACGGTTTCATTAGACATGATTTGTTCTCCTTAAATCTGTTGAACTAGAACGGTAGGGAACTGGGTCGGTGGGGGTTAGCAGTCTGGCCTCCCCACACCGATGAGATGAAATGAGCTGAGTTGGAAGGTCAGACTTGTGCTATAATCAAGCCCGAACCCAGAGCCACTCGACTACTTTTTAGACTTGTCTTTCGCCATTTTCAGAGCTTCAACGGCGTTGCTTTCGGTTTTACCATAGCCGCGATTGCCTTTAGAATCTTTGGCATAGTAACCACCGTAGAAGCTTTTGCCGGTGTAAACAGTTTCGTTAGGCATGATTCGTTCTCCTTTCAAAGTTGAGATGAACTTAAGAGGTCTGTTCCTCTATGTCTTCAAGTATGGCAAGGTGATCAAGTCAAAAGGTGGGGAGATTGTAGGAATTTTTGTAACTCAATTTGTAGGACTGTTGTAGGACTGTAGGACGTTTGTAGGGGAGGCTCACTGAATGTCAGACTCGTTAACGGCTGAAAAGGCATTGGAGTTTGTCGAAGACTTACTGGTACGTCAATCAGGTCGCCGTCTCAGTGAAGACGAGAAGGCCATCTTTCGTGGCTCCTGGGAAAACTTGACCTATGACCAAATCCGGGGCAAGTTCGATATCTATACTCATATCGTTGACTTTCGGAGAGCTGGGGGTAGACTGTGGAATACCATTGCGGACTTATTTGAGCTTCCCCGTGAGAGGGTGACGAAATATACATTTCCGGGATTTGTGGAACAGCAATGGAAATTGCGACAACAGACCTCCCCACCCTTGATTGAGTCTCCTGAAGCTGAGTCATTCCAGCCTAATCAATTAACCTCCGAGGGGTTTGTGGGACGGGAACAGGCGATCGCAGACTTGGATGGGTTGAGGGCCGCCGGTGCAACTTGTATCTTGATTCAAAGTCCTGGGGGTGTGGGAAAAACAGTTTTAGCTGAACGCTATCTTAGTCAGAGATTTGACCGACCCATTTTAAGGTTCGATCTGGGTAAGGAAACCCAGAATATTAGTTCAGCGGAAGGGTTGATTGAGCAGAAGTTACGGGATTTGGGGGAAGAACCGGGACGAGAGTTTATGGTGTCATGCGATCGCCTCCGCAGTAAACTTCAGGCTGAGGCACTGCCGGTGTTAGTGGATAACCTAGAACCGGCCTTAGATGAAAATGGACGCTTGATAGAGACTCACCGCAGTTATGTTGAGTTATTTCGGGTCTTATCCGATGCGTCTTCAAAATCTCTAACACTCATCACCAGTCGGGAACGAGTCCGTGAAAGTCTCAATATCAATCTTTATCCTCTCGAGCATCTTAGTTTAGAAGCCTGGCAAGAATACTTGAATCAGACAAATCTCCGGAGTGATACACCAGTCTTGGTAGAGATTCATCAGGCGTATCGTGGTAATGCTTTGGCCATGAAAGTGTTACGGGAACGGATTACGTTGGATTACGAGGGACAGATTGAAGAATATTGGAAGGCTCATCAGACGGAAGACGGGGTTTCGGTTGAGACGGATATTGAGAATTTAATCTCAGAGCAGTTTGAGCGTCTGGCTACGGTGCATCCAATGGCGTATCGTCTTCTCTGTCGGATGGGATGTTTTCGCTATCAGGATGTTCCGACGGTTCCTCGGGAGGGACTGCTCTGTTTATTGTGGGAGCTGCCAGCGAAACACAAGGTTAAGATGATTGAGGCGTTGTGCGATCGCGCTTTGGTGGAACGGGTGGATGGGGAGTATAAGTTACATCCGTTGATTCGAGATGAGGCGGTTGAACGACTGAGGAGTAGTGAAGATTGGGAAAGGGCTAATCAAGTAGCAGCAGAATTTTGGACTGCTCAGGTTGGCAGTGTGGAAAATGTTAATGATGCAAGAATCGCTATAGAGTCTTATCATCATTACATAAATATCGGAAGCTATCTTGACGCTGGAACGGTGATTACGAATGAGCGGAACAGTTCTGCTGAACTTGGAGAAGCATTAGGGGACGCATGGTATCGATTAGGCTTGCTCAAACCCATGAGTGATTATATTCAACAAGTCATCAGTAAAATACCAAATTGCTATACTCTTGTTAAATCTTACAATATACTAGGTGATATAGAATGGCTTAGGGGAAATTTATCATTAAGCATTCGATATCATGAAATGACAAAGAAACTTTCTGGAGAAGTTTTGTCTAATCAGTTGCTTGACAGTAAGGATTTAATAAAGTGTAGCAGAATCTTTGCGAATTCCAGATTTAATATGTCACTTTCCGAAATTGATAGGCTCGAAATACAAAAAGCCAAAGAACTATTGCTGGAATCCAAGGAACTTTATTCAACTCATCTTTGCATATACCAATTCTATGAAGATTTCCAAACGTTATCTCCTCGCAACAAAAGTAAAGGTTATGTCATCACTCTCCCCTTGGCTTTTTGTGAAGCCAAGCTTGGTAACTTAGTTGATGCCAAAAACTACTTATCTAATTTTAAAGTTTCTTTACTAGATGCAACTTCATGGGATATTGGATACGGAATTATTTTTATGGCATTAACTTATAAAGAATTAGGTGATTATAAAAAATCCGAGCAAAAGTATAAAGATGCTATTAATTTTTCCGGGCCTATCAATTATAGTCAGGTTCAAGCGAAAGCACTCACTGGACTAGCTGAAATTTATCGCCTCGAAGGAGATTATACAAAAGCAAATTCTAGTCACCATAAATCTATAGAAATACTACAAAAAATAGGTGCAAAATGCGATTTAGCCGAAGCCTACTACCAACTGGCACTCACGTATCAAGCGATGGACGATCGCCAAAACAGCCAACTGTATTTCCAAAAAGCACTCACCTTGTGGGAACGAATTGATGCTCCCAAACAAATCGAACGAGTCCGTCAATCCATGGAATCGGGAAGAATCTCAGACTCAGGTGGATAGTTCTCCGAGATGTAAATCAGCCGTGAGGAACGACGTATGCAGTGAAACCCAACCCGATCGCCCCCCAAACTTCATAAAACAACACAATTTCTTCTAACTAAAGGTAGAGGGCAATTCTCACTATCTTGCGCCACGATCGCACTCAGCGATTCGGAGAAGTTTCTATGCGTTCCTTGCGAAAACCCCTGATTCTATTTGGGTTAACCCTGCTGTTGACGGGGGTGGTGGGACTTGGACTTCAGCGCGATCGCCCTGTTACCGCGTCTGAACCCCTCCTCTCTCCCTCTAACCCCAGCGACATTGCCTTATTCGACAATCTCCCCGATGTCGATATTGACGACCTCCCCATTCCCGATGTCTCGGATATCCTGGACGGAGATCCCCCCCTCACCACCAGTTTGGAAGATGTAAATCGAGACATTCCTCTCCTCGATGGTCGCGATTTTGGTCAACCTCAACCCCTCGCCGATTTACCCTGGGAGCGCGATCGCGGCTACATCGCTCCCCCAGGATTCTATCAAGCCACCCTGGAAAGCTACTGTCTACACGCGGGAACCCATGGCCCCGGTGAGGGAAATGGCTATGGCTATGCCACCCTCGACGGCCCTCGCGGGGAGATTGTTCGTAAGATTCTCCGGGAAGCTGTTAACTATCCTGAGTTTGAACGGCGGGATCTTCAGATGCTGCTGTGGGGGATTCTGGCACAGACTCGCCTCAATGATATGGATGATAACCTCCAGGCGATCGCCCAGGAAATGCTCACAGACTCGGAAATCTCCGAAATCAATGGCGGTGCCTTGGGACTGATTCCCGACTCGGCGCGACGGGAACTGTTTGCCAATCTCCCCTCCCAGGTGCGAGATGTCCTCAATGCGAAAGCCGAAATCCGCGAACAACTCAGCCAAGCCAACGCCGTCTATGAAGAATTGGAAAATATCGCCGTGTTGACGGGAACAGTCCCCGAGGGAGAGGGAAGTCGCGAAATCCCTCAAGACCGCTGGTCTCTGCATCCTGACGGCTATTTCGTTCGTTATTCTCCTTCAGGTTACCCCCGAACTCAGGTGGATATCCTGGTTCCCCGTCCCGTCCGAGTGGTCCGAGATGACCGCCACCGCATTACGGCCATTGACTATCAAGACGGCTATGGGGTGCAAACCGAGTATGACGATGAGATTGGCGCAATCCCCGTTCCCGGAGAACCGGATTTAGAGATTTATCGCTTTAGTACCATTCGCCTGATTAGTCCTGACGATACTCTGGAAGTGCGCGATCGCGGTTGGACGTTTGTGGGAACTCCTAGCACTGGAAATGCTGACTTCTCCCAATGGTCTCATCAAGAGGTCGCCAGCCTCAACATCCTAGCTCAACAAGGGTCTGATGTGGATTGGCAACAGGCCCAAGAACGTTATAACCAGGCCCGAGAGACCCAGGAGCAATTGGAAACCATGCGCAACCGCATGGATGAGGAACCCAACATGGAGGATGTAGACGACTTAACCGATTACGATCACTATGAAGAGGGACTCGATACGGTCTTAGAGAATGACCGGGAGGCCCAGGGCGAATGGCTCGGTGAGCATTTGCAAAAGGTGCGCGAAGGCTTTGTCCATGCCATCTGTGAGTTGCGTAATATCGGTAATGCCGAGGCTTGTGGCGACCCAGAACCCGATCCTGATCCTGACCCCGACCCCGAACGAGACCCGAATTTTGAGCCTCGTCGCAATCCCCCCACCACACCCGTCAATCCCGGTGGCGATGGTGCTGTTCCCGGTAATACCAGCCGCCAACGTATAGGAATCTCAGGTCGGATTGCCAACTAAATATCATATATCTTCCGTTTTGTCAAGCCTAATAGCCGGTTAATTCCATCTCGGAAAGCCGTAGGCGGAAACTTAGACTGCTCATGGTGCGATCGCCGATCCCGGTGGTCGCACCGTAGTCTTTACAATAAGGATGTGCGTGAGCAAGACTGGAGGGAACCGATGCAACCGACCAATCCTAACCAATTTACCGAAAAGGCCTGGGAGGCGATCGCCCGCACCCCAGATATGGCCAAACAGGCGAACCATCAACAGATTGAAAGCGAACATCTGATGCAGTCCTTACTCGAAGGACAAGGACTCGCCAGTAGTATCTTTAAACGGGCCGGGATCTCGGTGGTTAACCTCGCCGACGCCACCCGACAATTTATTGAAAAACAACCTAAAGTCAGTGGAAGTGGGGGTTCTGTCTATCTCGGACAGAGCCTTGACAAACTCCTCGACCATGCCGACAGTTATCGTAAAGACTATGGTGATGAGTATATCTCCATCGAACACCTTGTCCTGGCCTACCTCAAGGATAAGCGATTTGGAAAATCCACCTTCCAAAGCTTCAACCTAACTGAGAAGAAACTTAAAGACACGATCCAACAAATACGCGGAACCCAGAAAGTGACAGACCAAAACCCAGAAGGAAAATACGACGCCTTAGAGAAATACGGACGGGATTTGACGGAAGCCGCCCGCACGGGGAAACTAGACCCGGTGATTGGGCGCGACGATGAGATTCGCCGCACAGTGCAAATTCTCTCGCGACGCACCAAAAATAACCCAGTCTTGATTGGGGAACCGGGGGTTGGGAAAACGGCCATCGCCGAAGGACTGGCCCAACGTATCGTCAAAGGGGATGTCCCTGAATCCCTGCGCGATCGCAAACTCATCGCCCTCGACATGGGATCGCTGATCGCCGGGGCTAAATATCGCGGTGAATTCGAGGAACGCCTCAAAGCTGTCCTCAAAGAAGTGACCGACTCCGACGGGCAAATCGTCATGTTCATTGACGAAATCCACACCGTTGTTGGTGCTGGGGCCACTCAGGGGGCCATGGATGCCGGAAACCTCCTTAAACCGATGTTGGCCCGGGGTGAATTGCGCTGCATCGGGGCGACGACTCTGGATGAATACCGTAAGTATATCGAGAAGGATGCAGCCCTAGAACGGCGTTTCCAGCAGGTCTATGTAGATCAGCCCAGTGTCGTTGATAGTATCTCGATTCTGCGGGGTTTGAAAGACCGCTACGAAACCCACCATAACGTCAAAATTGCTGATAGCGCCCTGGTGGCGGCGGCAACTCTCTCGACGCGCTATATTAGCGATCGCTTCCTCCCCGACAAGGCGATCGACCTCATCGATGAGGCGGCGGCGAAACTGAAAATGGAGAGTACCTCCAAACCCGAAGAACTCGACGAAATCGATCGCCGCATCTTGCAGTTAGAGATGGAGAAACTCTCCCTGCAAAAGGAAAGCGACGACGCCTCTAAAGAGCGACTGCAACGGATTGAGAGGGAACTTGCAGACTGTAAAGAACAACAGTCTCATCTCAACGCCCAATGGAAAGCTGAGAAAGAACTCCTCGAAGAACGCAAAGGCCTCAAAGAAGAACTCGATCGCCTGCACGTCGAAATCGAGGAGGCCGAGCGCAATTATGACCTCAACCGGGCGGCTGAACTGAAATATAGTAAATATCCCGAGGTTCAGAAAAAACTCGATGAAACTGAGGCCCGCTTTGCCAATGCCCAAAACAGTGGTGAAGCCTTGTTGCGGGAGGAAGTCACCGAGGCCGATATTGCCGAGATTATCTCTAAATGGACGGGGATTCCCCTCAGTAAGTTGGTTGAGTCTGAGAAAGAGAAACTCTTGCATCTCGAAGAGGAGTTACATCGGCGAGTGGTGGGCCAAGAAGAAGCCGTCACCGCTGTCGCTGACTCGATTCAACGGTCTCGGGCCGGACTCTCAGACCCCAACCGTCCCGTTGCCAGTTTCCTCTTCCTCGGACCGACTGGGGTGGGTAAAACGGAGTTAGGGAAAGCCCTGGCCGCCTATCTGTTTGATACGGAAGATGCGATCGTTCGCATTGATATGTCCGAATATATGGAGAAACACACTGTGTCTCGCCTGATTGGTGCGCCTCCGGGATATGTGGGCTATGACGAAGGGGGACAATTAACGGAAGCCCTGCGTCGTCGTCCCTATGCGGTGATTCTCTTTGATGAGGTGGAAAAAGCTCATCCAGATGTCTTTAATGTCCTGTTACAGGTGTTAGATGATGGACGAGTCACGGACGCACAAGGGCGCACGGTAGATTTCAAAAATTCCATCATTATTATGACCAGTAACATTGGCTCTCAGTTCATCTTGGATGTGTCTGGGAATGATGCGGATTATGATGAGATGCGATCGCGCGTCTTGGAGGCCTTGCGGGCTAACTTCCGCCCCGAGTTCCTCAACCGCATCGACGATACGATTATCTTCCATGCCCTAGAGAAGTCCCAGTTGCGGGAGATTGTCAAGTTACAGGTGGTGCGCCTGGAACAACGGCTGGCGGACAAGAAAATGGCCCTCAAACTCTCCGAAGGGGCGATCGATGTGTTGGCAGAAGTGGGTTACGATCCCGTCTATGGCGCTCGTCCGCTCAAGCGCGCGATTCAGCGGGAACTCGAAACCCAAATCGCCAAGGGGATTCTACGCGGAGAGTTCAACGAAGGCGATACAGTGTTTGTGGATGTGGAAAATGAACGCCTAGCCTTCAAACGCCTCCCGGCGGAGTTGGCGACGGTGTAGGGGGAGTTATCCTCCAGGGGAGTCAGAGATCCGGTTTCTTGAGGAGGCCGGGTTTTTGCCATTTGTCCAAAGACCAAAACTAGAAGGAGATCTCGAAATTATGTTGACCTATAAAGGCTATACCGGCAAAATTGAGGTCGATACTGACAGCCGCATGTTTCATGGCTATGTTTTGGATATTAAAGATGTAATTGCCTATCATGGCTCTAGCTATGAAGAGCTGAAACAGGATTTTCAGGGGGCGATCGACGATTATTTAGAGTATTGTCATTTGCTGATTGCCTCACATCCTGAAGACCCCAAGGTTTAACTCTTCAAGTCTTTATAAATCTCCTTAAATATCCGTTGTTGCTCATTGTGATTAACAATTGCCCGAGGATAGCCACAGGCCTCACAATCTAAAGGCGTAATGTTCCCCGTCACTAAATCCTTAGTCTCCAATGCGCGAGTCTCCGGTAGCCAATGGCGAATATACTCCGCTTGGGGATCATATTTCTTGGCTTGACTGGCCGGGTTGAAAATCCGCAAGGGTTTAGGATCCATACCACTGGATGCACTCCATTGCCATCCCCCATTATTCGCCGATAAATCCCCATCAATGAGATGTTGCATAAAGTATTTCTCCCCCCATTGCCAATTTATCATTAAGTCTTTGGTTAAAAAGCTTGCCACAATCATGCGACAACGATTGTGCATCCATCCCGTTTGATTGAGTTGTCGCATCGCGGCATCTACAATCGGAAATCCTGTTTTTCCCTCACACCAAGCGGCAAACTTCTGTTCATCATTTTGCCAAGGGAAGCGGTCCCACGGTTCTCGATAGGGACCCTGAGCCAGTTCGGGAAAAAAGTACATTACCGTTTGATAAAACTCCCGCCAGGCTAACTCTTGTTGCCAGGTCAAAATATGGTCACGAGTCTCATCGCTGCGGGCATTTTCCATCACAGATTCTGTTGCTGCCCAAACGTCACGAATGCCGATCGCCCCGAATTTCAACGCCGGACTCAGACGAGAGGTTCCATCATTAAAGGGGTAGTTTCGCTGCTCATCGTAACTGTAAATTCCCTGACTACAAAAGGACTCTAATTGTGCTTTGGCAGCCGCTTCTCCTGGTTCTAAGATTAAAGGCGCATCCCAAGTAAATCCTAACTCTTGTAAGCTAGGCAGGGCGATCGCCCCCACAGTTTCCAGCTTCTGCTCCTCTCGCTCGGTCAGCATCTCTAAGGACTCTGGACTCGGCACGGGTTTCCCTTTAGGCTGACGGCTCCAATTTTTCCAATAGGGAGTATAAACGGTATAAGGCTTACAGTTGTTACTGGTTCCTGTTAATACGTCACCAGGAGCATGGAGCAATTGATCCCAACTCTCGTAAACCTCAATCCCCTGCTGGTTTAATCGTTCCTTAACCTGGCGATCGCGTTCCCGTCCATAGGGTTCTACATCCTGATTCCAATAGACAGCCTTGGCCCCTAAAACATCCGCCAATTGAGGTATTTTTTCCTGCGGCTTTCCCTGCAAAAATAGCAACCGTCCACCCACTTGACGATAACGCCGCTCTAAGGACTCTAAACACCCCAGGAGATAAGCCATACGGGCAGGAGCAATATCATCTTGTTCCAAAATAGTCGGGTCGAAACAAAATAAGGGAATTAGTTTTGCACTACGTTCTCTCGCCTCAGCCAAGCCAAGATTATCCGTCAGTCGTAAGTCTCGGCGATGCCAAAATAAAACCAGGTCAGTCATCATTGGGTATTAGATTTATGCAAATGTTAGACAGGTTATCGTGCCAGCAAGCCGTCATAAAAAGGGTTTAGCCAACAAAAAGCTAGACATCGACTTAGAATCCACAGGTTCCCCAGCCAAAATCGCGGCTTCTAGGGCTTCAGGGCGCATTAAAACCACTTCAATATCCTCATCCTCATCCTGTGCCGGAGGACGTTCCAACTTCTCCAGGCCTTGAGCTAGATAGGCATAAATGATTTCATCAGAGTAACCCGGAGCGAGGATAAATTCTCCTAACTTACGCCATTGACTGGCTCGATAGCCGGTTTCTTCCTCAATTTCCCGACGAATCGTTTCCCCAGGATCTTCGTTGACTTCCACAGTTCCGGCGGGAAACTCCAAGATTCGCCCCTGCACCGCAAAACGATATTGTTTGACCAAAACCAGTTCCCCCTCGGGGGTAACAGGAACCGCCAGGGCCCCTCCCGGATGACGGATGCACTCCCAGTCTCCTTCCGCTCCGTTGGGCAAACGCAAGCGATTAACTTCAAAATTAAATTTACGACCCCCAAAGAACAGACGCTTTTTAAGGATTTCTGGGGATTCCTGAGCAAAAGACATAGAAAATAACTCTAGCTTGACCGTAACTTAAGAAATTAAGTGTACATCAGAACAGTTTAACGCCTCTTGTAGCTGCCCGATCGAATGACCAGAGTGGGGATCTCGCCAATGGGGGGCGATTTCTGCGAGGGGAACTAGGACAAACGCGCGCTCAGCCATGCGGGGATGAGGAATCTGTAACTGAGGATGATCGAGGATGCGATCGCCATACAGTAACAGATCCAAATCCAGGGTTCTGGCTCCCCAACGTTCTCCTCGAACTCGCCCGAACGCCGCTTCAATCTCTAAAAGCCTCTGGAGGAGTTCCAGAGGCTCTAGGGAGGTGGTGCCAATGACACAACCATTGAGATAATCCGGTTGGGGTGGCCCCACCGGTTTGGTGAGATACCAATGGGACAGTTGCACCCCCTCCAGGAGCGATCGCAACGAGTTCGCCGCTCCCTCTAAAATCTTTCGCGAGTCGCCTAAGTTACTCCCAAGGGCGATCGCCACAGGTTCTCTCACCCTTTCACCGCTCCTGAGGTTAACCCTTGGACAATTTTACGTTGGAAGAACAACACCAACACTACCAGCGGTGCTGTCCCTAATACTGTTGCCGCTGCGGTGGTTCCATAGGGAACTTCAAAAATCGAGGCTCCCCCCAGTTGTGCTGCTGCTACCGGAATGGTTTGCATGACATCTCGGGTGATGAACGTCAGAGCAAAAATAAACTCATTCCAAGCAAAAATAAACGCCAAAATTCCTGTTGTTACCATCGCTGGTAGGGTCATGGGAAGGACAATTTTCCACAACATGGCGACGGTTCCATAGCCATCAACTTTTGCAGAATCTTCCAAGTCCTTCGGGAGTTGTTGAAAAAAGCTCCGCATCACCAAAATGGTCAACGGCAAGTTGATCGCCGTATAAGGAACAATCAAGGCCAAATAATTATTCCCTAAGCCAAAAAACTGGACTAACTCCAGCAGCCCTAAAAAGAGGAGGATATAGGGAAATAAGGTAATAATCAGCACTAATGACAGAATAATTCGCTCCCCCGGAAGTTTCAGGCGCGTCAAAGCATATGCGGCTGGGGCCCCTAACCCTAAACAGAGCAAGGTAGAGACAAAGGCAACAAAGGCACTATTAAAGATATAGCGATGAAAGGGACGACGGGCAAAGAGATCCGTATAGTGAGTGGCTGTCAGTTGATCCGGCGCGGGAATATAGACGTTGGGAATCGAGACGATCGCATCATTAGTCTTAATGGAGGTCAAAAATTGCCAAATTATTGGACCGAGGCTAAAGGCAAGAACGAGTAAGACTGAAATTGGTAACACCAGTTTACTCCAGTCAAATCCTTGGGATTGGGGTTTTGTTGTAGTCATGGTTAACAAGAAGGGAACAGGGGGGAAGAAGGCAATAGGCAATAGGGAGAACCCACCCCTAACCCCTCCTAGGAGGGGAATAACGTAGGGGCGTACCCTTGTGGTCGCCCTCTTTAAATCTCAGCTCCGGCGGATTTTCGGACTCGTTCTAAGACATAGAACGCGATCGCCACCACGGCAATCAGAATTAAGAAGGTGATCACCACCAACGCCGCACCATAGCCAAAGTCTAAATAGCGGCGAACATTGTCATAAATATAAAGTGCCACCATCTGAGTTGAACCACCCGGGCCGCCTTCCGTCATCACCTGAATCAAGTCGAAAATCCCGAAGGACTGGGCAAACCGGAATAGGGCCGCAATCAGAATTTGCGGCATCAACAGAGGGAGCGTAATCTGTCGGAAACTCTGCCAAGGGGTCGCCCCTTCAATGGCGTGGGCCTCATATAAATCTTGGGGAATTGACTGTAATCCTGCCAGCAATAGAATACTCACAAAAGACGTGGTTTTCCAGACATCTGCCGTAATCACCGATATCATCGCTAAGGTGGGGTCCCCAAGCCAGTTAATTCCACTGTCAATCAATCCTAGGCGCATCAAAATATCATTGACGACCCCATATTGGTCATTAAAAATCCAAGTCCAGGCCAAGGCCATAATGGCCGTGGGGAGGGCCCAGGGCAGAATCGCAATGGTACGCACCAACCCCCGTCCCCGGAAACTACGATTGAGAACCAGGGCGATCGCCATCCCCAGGACTAACTCTAATACCAAGGCAATGACGGTAAACACCGTTGTATTCCAAAGGCTGTTCCAGAAGGCGCCATCCCCCCAAATCCTCCCATAGTTAGTCAAGCCAGTGGGGACGGCTTCGAGTTGTGTACCCAAGTTTTGTGTAAACAGACTCAACCAAAAGGCTCGCCCAATCGGGTAGGCATAGACCAACAACAGCACTAATAGGGCCGGCAAAACTAGCACCCATCCGGTGAGTTGCTGGCGTTTACGCATATTGCTTTGTGCCATAGAGTTAAAACAATAAAGGACAAACGAGATTGCACGAAACTAGATTCAGACCTTGGAACAGCCTCCCACTGACGATGTTTCTAACCGCGACCTAAGAGACGGCGAGTTTCCGCAGCGGCTCGTTCCATCGCCTGTTGGGGACTCAAACGACCCGTTAGGGCAGAACTGATGTTCCGTTGCAGAATATCTGAAGCTTGGGCGTATTGAGCAATGGGAGGTCGTAACACGGACTGTTCTTGCACCTCCAACAGATCCGGATAATGGCTGTATTTCTCCACAATCTCCGGGTCATTGAAGAGCGATCGCCGACTGGGGACATAGCCGGTATCCAGGACAAACTCTTTCTGCGCCGATTCACTGGTCATAAATTCAATCACCCGCCAGGCTTCTTCCTTATGGGAACTATCCTTAGCCAAGGCCAATCCCCAACCGCCTTGACAGGCCCCCGGACTGAAACCGGCTGCGTGAACCATGGGTTGAATGGCAATTTTTCCCTGTACAGCCGAGTTGTCCTCATTGGCAAGTGGCCAGACATAGGGCCAGTTACGCATAAAGACAGTTCGACCATTTTGGAAGAAGCGTCGCGCCTCTTCTTCCTGATAGGTGGTGACACCCCGAGGGGAAATTCCGTCATCAATGGTTTGAGTTAGGAACTCTAAGGCGGCGATGGCCTCGGGATCATCGAGACCCACCTCTTCCGTCTCCGGATTCACCCAGAAGCCACCATGGCCTTCCAGGATTTCGACAAACACAGCCGCAAGCCCTTCATACTGTCGTCCTTGCCAAACATAGCCCCATTCCACGGCCCCCTGTTCTTGTAGACTTCGGGCAATCTCAAGTAACTCCTCCGTCGTCTCGGGAGGGTCAAAGCCGTTTTCTTCGAGTAAGTCGGTTCGGTAGTACAGCATCCCGGCATCAGACCGGAAGGGCATCCGATAGAGTTCGCCGTTGAAGCGTCCCCCTTCTACATCCCCGTCTAGGAACTCACTCAGTTCTTCCTCGCTGACTCGGTCATCAAGGGGATCAAGCCAACCCGCAGCGGCGAACTTGGGAGTCCAGACGATATCCATGTAGACGAGATCGTAAATGGAATCGCCCAGGAGAAAGGCAGATGTATAGAGGTCCTCGACTAAATTGGTTGCGTTAGGACCCTCGATAATCTCCAGCCGAATATCGGGGTTTTCTTCCTCGAACCGCTCAACGATGGGTTCCCATTGGGCCCGTTCTAAGGCCTGTATGAGAACACTTACTGTAACAGGCTGTTGACTGAGGACAATCCGATGAATCCCAAAGACGAGGACAGCGGTGACGAGGGCGATCGCCCCGTAGAAGACTCGTTTTTGCCAGAGGCTATGCCATGAATGTCTGAACGAACGCCAAATTGATTTCAATATCATCATTACTCGGTGTTATCGGAGGATAGCGATTGTGGGACATCAGACCAACCCACCGGTTATCCTTCTTTATACTATTTTCTAGTGATACAACCTAGCCGAGCTATCTCAGTCCGGCTCCCCACTACCGATAGTGCGATCGCTTCGGGCAAATTTCAAGGTTGCTAGCGGGGTTACGCTGTTAAGTTTTTTTACGTTTTACGCCTCGGCTATGATTTTTTGGTCTTTCTTTTCCTTGAAGTTGGGGTCATGGGACGAAGCAACATTCAGGAGTCCATCTAGCGCGATCGCATCCACCACCAACCGCTAGCTAAAAGAATCAGCAGTCCCACAATCATGCCTTCCCAGATGCTAACGCCAAACATTCCATTCGGTTCAATCTCTAGGCTCGGCTCCTGAGCTTGGGTTTCTAAGTAGGGTTCTGAGGGGCTTTCTGAGTGAGTTTCTGAAGGAAGTTCTGAGGTTCGGGTTCCAGGACGCACCGTGACATCATAGGTGAGGCTAAATTCACGAAAATTTCCCTCATTTTGAGGCGTTCCCTGTAAGACCAACTCGTAGATTCCTGCCTCAGGAAAAACCACATCGGCTCCAGGAATATTCTGATAGTTTTCTGCGGAAATCGCGGTTAACTCGGGAGTGGCGATCGCCTCGCTGTGATCGCCCTGGGTGAAGACCTCTAAGCGACAGTCACAATCCTCTAGGGGAATTAAGCGTCCTCCTGAGGTGGTCAGGGCAAACCAGACTTGAGCGGTTTCCCCAGAACGGGGATTATGATTCGGTTCTAAGTGAAACATCGCTCCCACATCGCCATCCGTTTTGACAATGTGAGCGATTTCAAACTGGTTGCTTTTTCTAAGGGTGGTGGTCATCCTAAATTGAGTCTATTTTTTGTTTTTGAATACCATCTTTGTTCAGGGAATCTACAACATAAATTATCCCCACTTAATTACAAAAAATTCGAGGGTTTAATTGACCTTGCCCCACATTTTAAAATCCCTCAAAACCTGCTAGTATTGATACCACTTAAACGATTCAGGCTAAATGGAAGATGGCAAGGTCATTATCACAAAGACTCAGCCAAACGCCAAAAGACGCGCCGTCAAACTTCGACCCATGCCCCATCTCACCTCCACCCATCTCCTGGAACTCTTGCCCCTGACCCTGCTTGGCTTTTTAGGTAGCTTTGGCCACTGCGTCGGCATGTGCGGCCCGTTGACCGTGGCCTTTTCCCTAGGACAACAGCACAACGGAGTTCCCTGGCGCTTTCATCTGTTGCTAAACCTAGGGCGAATCCTCAGTTATGCCAGCGTCGGCGTTCTTCTGGGAACCGTCAGTTCCACCCTCGTCGCCGGGGGACAACTGGCCGGAGTCGGGAGTTGGATTCGCCAGGCGATCGTCATCTTCACCGGACTCCTGTTAATTTTTCTCGGTTTACGACAAATTAACCCCGAGAGTCTTCCCAACCTGCCGCTGTTGCATCCTCTAAAAGGGGCCCTGCACGATCGCCTCAGCCGGATGATGAACCATCTCTCCTTCCAAAAACATGGTGCCGTTCCCTTATTACTCGGGATTTGTTGGGGACTGATTCCCTGTGGCTTTCTCTACGCCGCCCAACTCAAAGCCGCCGAAACCGGCGATCCCCTCTTGGGGGGGTTAGCCATGGCCGCCTTTGGCTTAGGAACCGCCCCCATGATGGTAGGCGTGGGCCTGTCCGTGTCACGCCTGAGTGCCAATCGTCGCAGTCAATTATTTCGCCTGGGGGGTTGGGTGACCTTAAGCATTGGCATTCTCACCCTGCTGCGAACCGATGCTATGGTGGATTTGACCGGTCATGGGGCATTACTGTTACTGATGTTAGCCCTGGCCGCCCGTCCCCTGCGTCCCCTTTGGCCGAGTCCCCTACGCTATCGTCGCGCCATTGGCGTGGGGGCTTATGTGTTGGTGTTAGCCCATCTTGGGCATATGCTCGACCATAGCCTAGATTGGAACCCAGGGGCGATCGCCTTCATGGTTCCGCGACAGCGTTGGGCCCTGTGGGCCGGAATTAGCGCCTTCCTTCTCATGACCCCCGCCGCCCTCAGCAGCAGCGATCGCGCCCAACGCTTTCTCGGCCCCCACTGGCGGCGGCTGCATGGTCTGACTCGTCCTGCCCTAGTCTTGGCCACCCTCCATGGCCTCACCCTCGGATCTCATTATCTCGGCACCCTCTCCCCCACCTGGGACAACTGGCTGCGATCGCTCCTGCTGCTCCTGTTGAGCCTAACGGTCTTCGCCCTGCGAGGAGGAATTGGCAAAAAAGCTCTCACCAGGCAATCCCCAGTCTCGGGTGATCCCAACTCCTAAGGGCGATCGTTAGCAGCCGCGGTCGATCAATTCGCACCGAGATCATGAGAAACTATGCTGATTAGCCCCTGACAGGCTATGATTAACAGTCCATTTGCACAGTTCATTTACATCGTCCATTGACTCGGCGACTAACCCTCCAACGCCGACCCGTCAGCACCACATTTGTTGAGAGTGAGAGTTCATGCAACCACGTCCCCCCCTGCGCCGCACCAAAATTGTCGCCACCATTGGACCCGCCACCAGTCAACCCGACGTGCTGCGAGACCTCATTTTGGCAGGGGCGACCACCCTACGACTCAACTTTTCCCATGGAACCCATGACGATCATCAACGTAGCATCCGTCTCATTCGTCAAACCTCCTTTGAACTCAATCAACC
Source organism: Sodalinema gerasimenkoae IPPAS B-353 (assembly GCF_009846485.1). GTDB lineage: Bacteria > Cyanobacteriota > Cyanobacteriia > Cyanobacteriales > Geitlerinemataceae > Sodalinema > Sodalinema gerasimenkoae. The sequence continues at coordinate 4,312,315 of NZ_ML776472.1, read as the reverse complement.
CGTCGGCATCCTGCAAGACTTACAGGGGCCAAAAATTCGCTTAGGGCGTTTCGAGACAGGGTCTATCGTTCTCAAAGACGGTGACCCCTTCATCCTCACCAGTCATATCATGGAGGGCAACCAGAAAATGTCCTCCATCACCTACGAACCCCTAGCGCGAGAAGTCCCCGCCGGGGCAACCATTCTCCTCGACGATGGACGAGTGGAAATGCTCGTGGAAAAAGTCGATCCCGCCGCCGGAGAACTCTACTGTCGAACCATTGTTGGCGGCAAACTCTCTAACAATAAGGGAGTTAACTTTCCCGGCGTCTGTCTTTCGGTGAAGGCCTTGACCGATAAAGACCGCAAAGACCTCATGTTTGGCTTAGATCGGGGGGTGGACTGGGTGGCCCTGAGCTTTGTACGCAACCCCCAGGATGTCCTAGAAATCAAAGAACTCATCGCCAGTGCCGGGAAATCTGTACCCGTCATCGTCAAAATTGAGAAACATGAGGCGATCGAACAGATGGAGGAAATCCTTTCCCTCAGTGACGGGGTGATGGTGGCCCGGGGAGACCTTGGGGTGGAACTCCCGGCCGAAGAAGTGCCCATCTTGCAAAAACGTTTGATTGTCACCGCCAATCGCCTGGGGATTCCCGTCATTACCGCCACCCAAATGCTCGATAGCATGGTCTCAAGTCCCCGTCCCACTCGGGCAGAAATTTCCGACGTGGCCAATGCCATCCTTGATGGAACCGATGCGGTGATGTTGTCTAACGAAACCGCTGTGGGCGAGTTTCCCGTTAAAGCCGTGGCTATGATGGCCCAGATTGCCACCCGCATTGAAGCCGATCGCATTGTCCAGAATGTGGGCGGTGTGGATGATACCGGGCGATCGATTCCCAACGCTATTAGTCAAGCCGTGGGACAAATTGCCGCCCAACTCGAAGCCTCGGCGGTGATGACCTTGACCAAAAGCGGTTCAACGGCCCGCAATGTCTCCAAGTTCCGGCCCCACGCCCCCATTTTGGCCGTTACCCCCCATGTTAATGTTGCCCGTCAGTTACAACTGGTGTGGGGCGTGAAAACCCTCTTGATTTTGAGTTTGCCCTCCACCTCACAAACCTTTGACGCGGCCATTAGTGTGGCCTTGGAAAACAACCTGGTAGACGAAGGAGATTTGGTGGTGATGACCGCCGGAACCCTTCAGGGAGTCTCCGGTTCCACAGACTTAGTTAAAGTGGGCGTGGTAACCTCCGTGTTGGGCCAAGGAACTGGGGTTGGTAGTGCGTCTGCCACCGTCAGCGGTCCGGCACGAGTGGCTCCCACGGCTTCGATGGTGGGGAACTTCAATCCCGGGGAGATTTTGGTGACGACCTATACGGATGCGAGTTTCATTGAGATGATTAAGCAGTCCTCAGGGGTGGTGACGGAGGAAGAAAGTCTCACCAGTCACGCCGCCATTATCTGTTCTCAGTTAGGAAAACCGGCAATCTTAGGGGTTAAGAATGCCACCAAGTTAATTCGGGAGGGGGCCATTCTGACCTTGGATATCCAGCGCGGTGTGGTCTATTCTGGCGCCCCGAGTACAGTTCAAAAGGAGGATTTGCTCAATCACTAGGGGCGATGGTCTTCGTGGACGGCGGGGCCCCTCTCTTGAACTGGGTCTAACCCTTGATAATGCTGAAGCCGTTGTTCATAGACCTGCTTTAACTCATCACGACCGGCTTGGGGTTGCCCATAGCCAGCACCAGGCAGACTGGCCCATTCTCGTCGGATGGCCCGGATGGCGCCGTCAAAGTCTCCGGCTTCAATTTTACGGAGTCCCCCCCGCAGGCGAATTAACTCCACTGCCGCTAAGTCTTGGGATTTGGGGGAAAAGTCATCTAGGTTTAAGCGGTTGGCGACACTGTCAAAGGTACTGCTAATGATTTGATAGCGGCCGGCCGCGTCGGAACAGAGACGACGGCCCCGATGAGAGGCGCAGCGAAGACGACGGGGGTGATCCCTATAGCCGTTGAAGGTGGCAAAGGTAAATAGGGTCTGATACCCCAGGTCGTCATGGGTTCCTTCGGCAAAGGCGATGGTGTCGAGGAGGGCCCGCACTTCTGGAGTAATGTGGTCGAGGTAGGTGTCGATGAAGGGGTTGTCTCGGTGACGGGTTCGTTCGGGTTCTGAGGTGAAATAGTCGCTGAGGCGATTGCGATGGCGTTCAACTCGCTCACGGGGACTCTCAACGCTGATAGGTAAGGCCATCACTCCGAACAAGAGACCAAAGGCGAGAAGCACCATCAACAGCTGCACTCGCTGTTTTTGCCGTTGTCGCAATTGCCGCAGTCTAACCAGTCGTGGGGAGGTTGGGTGCTCCTGTTTCTCTGGAGGGATCGGGTCCGTATAGGGGGGTAGGTTGGGGGGCTGAGGTCGGGGATCAGGCATCATACACGCCTTTCGGGTCGCAAGGTTGACGTCTAAAACTGTGGTTCTAGCATACCCTCAACCGGGATCAGGGGTGGGGATCACCTTTGGCGAGGGGTTAGATTGCAACGTTTTATGTCTGCATTCTTTGACATGTTTCTAAAAAAAGTGTTAAAATCGATACAGAATATAAATTCGATTCAAGCAGGTGTTCAGTTCAGATTTCGGCAGCGAAGTCTCGACCGCATCATTTTTTTTCTTTGTTGTCACGAACGTTTAGGAATTTCTGATTCATGAAACTCTCTTATCGCGGTGTTCCTTACGACTACACCCCTCCATCCCTAGAAATGACGGAAAGCGAGATTATGGCGACCTATCGAGGTCAGTCCTATCCCCTACGCTATCCTCGCCACATGACTCTAGTACAACCGATCGCCGATCTCAGCTATCGAGGAGTTCCCTATCGCAGCACCGTCAATGGTGGCGCGGAACCCCGAGAACGGGGTGTTTTGCGGCCATTGGGGTCTTCGATTCCCATGACGGCTGGCGAGTTTTCTCAAGTCAATCAGATCCATCAGGCCAACCTCTGTAAGCGCCTGTCAGCTCGGATTGCCATTGCTCGCGATCGCGGTGATGAAAAGCTTTTACAACTGTTGGAACGGGAAAGCCAAGATCTGGTATGTAGCCGTTAACTCGGTTTGGAACTGACCATCAGGACTGAACCGTTGAGACAATTTTGGGAGCGTGGGGCTGTTTCTGGCTTAGGGTACACCTGAGTGGGAAACGGCCCTTTTTTGGCTGAATTATCGGGGCTGAGCGGCGATGGTGACGCAGGTGGCTAAATCGGCCTCCGTTTTCACCGCTTGAGGGTCAATATGGCTGCCACTACTACGGTAGCCCTGGGCCCTCAACCGTTCCAGTAAGACCTCTCGGGGGAGGGTGTCTTGCTGATTCCGTCGGCTAATCTCTCCCAGGCCATAGAAGTAGGGGGGTAAGTCTGACTCCTCGGCCATGGTCTGCAACAGCTTAACTCGTTTGTCCCATCGGCGCTCTTGGGCTAGATGGCTCATGCGTTGGAGATACTGGCGATCGTGGAGGGGCCCCAGCCACAGAGGACCACTGACTACCCGCACTGCCCCATCTCGCAGACAGGGGTGAATCCGTCCCAGGTGACGCCAAGATAGGGTTTCATATTCGCCACAGTGATGACAATAGGTTAAAAACCCATAGTTGGCTTCCGTCAGCCGTTGTCCCTTCACCAGTCGCAGCATGACCCGATAGACGGAATGAGCGTAGAGGGAAAATAGGGGTTCTACGCCCAGTCCTTTGCTGGCGGCTTGCTGTTGGGTGGCGCCAATGAGTAATCGTAATCCCTGTTCATGGCTACTGGGATGCGATCGCCCGTAAGCGCCATAAATTCGTAAACTTTGCTGCCGTTCATGGCCCGTGGCGCTGCGTCCGTCGGTACTGGTGAGATAGACTAACCCTCCCAAGCGGACGGCCCAGAGACTGGTGCTGAGAAAGGGAACCGGTGCCCCAAAACTATCCACATCCACCAGGTCGTAATAGTCGCGGCGATCGTAACATTGGAAAAAGACCCGGTTGGCATCCCGGTGAGAGATCTCTGCGGCCTTGGCTGCCAACAGGGGATGTAGATTCTTCCGTAAAATCCTATTCATCTCGGGATTCCCTTCATTCGCTAGCACCCAGTCTGCGCCGCCTTCGAGCCAATAGCGCAGCGATCGCACCCCACAGCCGGCCATACTATCTAACACCCGCAACTGGCCGCGATCGCCCTTCTCCAACTGAGCGGCCAGAATCGCCAAATCTCGCCCCACCTGACTGGTACGGCGATAAAAGCCTGGCCCCACCTCAAAGGAAGCCGCTCCCTCCTGCTGAGTTACGTTCGCTTCACCCACAACAGATTGTCCTCAATGGTTAACGGTTGGCGGCCAGATCTTGACCCTCCAAGCCAATATGGTATAGTCGAGCCAAGTTTCGGAGGATTCCCTGAACTCTCCCCAATGATTCCGCTTCGATAGCCCCATTGAAACCGCTCAAGATTCAATGACCTCTCAATTCAGCTCAAACCTCAATCCTGATGAAATCAAAGACTTGATTTCCCAGCTTTGCGCCGACAATGTCAGTGATCTCAAGACTGGCTTGGAAAACTGGCTCGATACCCCAAACTCGTCTCCCATGGAGGAGAGTGGTCTAAGTCTCGGCCATCGGGAATCGGGCGACCTTGAAGAGCGGTTTTAGGGCCTGGCAGTCTTCCGAGTTTGGGGGAGGCTAAAACCTGAGAGTTCTTTCCTTAAGCCCTAATCTTGGATATACTCCTGTCCTGAGAGGAGTGCCGCCTCAGCTTTGACAAACTCTCGGCCTAGATAGAGGGCATGATCCAAGTAGGTCAATGGGGGGGGATCCGCCTCTTCCGTAATCTTGATGCCCAGGTCTTTGGCAGTCTTACCGCGATAGATGGCCGTCGGTCGCCGTTTTGCTCCCCCGTCACAGGGGATCGGTTCGCCGGTTTCAGGGTCAACGGCGAGGCCCTTATCATTAATGTCATTACTATAATGCTCGGCACAAATGAGTCCTGCCTCGCGATCGAGATAGATTAAAAAATAGCCGGCTGGGTCAAGCTGAATAAAGCGTTTGGACAGTTGATCGTCAAAGGCGGCGAGTTCGTCGCGACGAGAGGTTTTGGAAATCATGGCTTACTCTGAGTTGCATCTGCTGAACTCACCAATCTAGCCCATATTTATCATGGGTGCAAGGGAAGTTCTGACCTGAATCTTAAAAAAGTCTTAAGAAATTCAACATTGCCCCAAACTCAGTTTTTCTATGCCAAGATGGCCGTCGTTTGGGTTGGGACTATCCCTCCGGCCCGTTCTGGAATGCTAACTATCGGGCCAAACTTGCCCTAGTTGCCAATAAGCCAACGTAAACCTTGCGTGTTCTCTTCAGAAAAGACGTTTACGTGTTCCTCAATTTGAGGAGGCTTTGTGATTGTGAATCGGTTTCATCCCTATCCCCGTTACGGCGGGTTTGTCAGGCTAATCCTGATCCTAATTATCCTACTTAGTGGTCTGATTGGCGTACCTCAAGCGGCTTGGGCCCATGTCCCCCATGATGTGGTGACTCGTGTGGCCATGTCTCCGAGCTTCGATGACGATGAAACACTCTTCATTGTCGTCCGCAACAACTTATATAAATCGACAAATTCCGGTGACTCCTGGCAACGGCTTGTTCAGGGACTGGACTATGATGAAATTTTTGATTTAACCCTATCGGCTCTGAGCCGAGATGTTTTATATCTAAGTACCCGAGGGAAGGGTGTCTATCAATCGACGGATGCAGGCCGCTCCTGGACTCAGCGAACCAATGGTTTAAGAAGTCTTGACTTAGGGGCGATCGCCATCTCCCCCAATGATGCTAACCAGGTTCTGGTGGCGGGCCAGGATGGGGGTCTCTACCGCAGTGAGAACGGAGGAGAAGCCTGGCAATCCGTCTGGATGGACAACCGGCAAATCACGGCCCTGGCCTTCAGTGGCGATCGCCCAGATACTGTCTTTGTGGGAACCCATGAGGGGGAAGTCCATCGTTCTGATGATGGGGGAGTGACCTGGGTTCGTCTGAACCAACTGAATGGGACTGGCCCGATTACGGCGATCGCTCCCTCTCCCAATTTCGGCAATGACAATCAGCTTTGGCTGGGAACAGAAGCCGCTGGACTTTGGTGGAGCAACGACGGCGGAAACCAGTTCACGGCCCTGGATTCGGATATCCCTGACCCCCATATCACGGCCCTGCTGGCAGTGAACGATGAGAACAACATACCCCAGTTACTTCTGTCGACGTGGGATGCCGGATTTTTTCGTTCCGCAGATGGTGGAGAAACTTGGACGGCGGCCCGAGGGGGATTGGACAAAGACGAGCAAGCCGATCAACTCGAAGAACCTCACTTCTATGATCTCGATACCTCCCCGACAGCGTTGGCTCAGGGGTCTATTGTCCTAGGGGGGTTTAATGGTCTCTATCGCTCTGAGGATGGTGGTCAACAGTGGCAAAATCTAGAAACCCTCTCCGCGAGTCTTGTTACCACCTTTGATCTCTCTCCCAACTACGCTCAGGACCAAAGCCTAGCCATTGGAACCTATGTCAATGGTATGTATTTGAGCGATGACGGCGGCCAGACTTGGACTCGTCCCAGTCGTGGCTTACATCTGCCCTGGTTTACCAGCAACTTTGAGGAGCAGTATCAGGATCCCCGCCGTTATTTTCAGATCGCCTTTTCTCCGAATTACGCCAACGATGACACCCTCTTTGCTTCCGTTCTTTGGACGAAAGTGTTGCGATCGACGGATAGGGGAGAATCCTGGGAGATTGTCTCTCTCCCTTCGGAAATGCGGGGAGTCACATTCCTTATTTCTCCCAACTTTGCTGAGGATCAAACGATCTATGTCACTGGACAGCGGGGTAAATTTTTCCGATCTGAGGATGGGGGGAAGCATTTTCAGGAAGTGGCTGATCTGGGAGTTACCGGAGGGAATTACGGTCACTCCCTTGTGGCTTCTCCTAACGTCGAGTCTGATGGCATCTTGTTAGCAACCGGCCCCGGAGGGGTCTATCAATCGAGCGATCGCGCTGAAACCTGGGAACGGCTAACCCTAGATGCCGCTTGGGAGACACGCCGTAATCTACAAATTGCCATGTCTCCCAATTATGAGGAAGACCAAACCATTTTTGTGGGGACGGATGCCGGGGCCTTTTGGTCTTCCGATGCTGGTGCATCCTGGGAACGGCTGCCGGGGTTAGCTGACTTTGCCGATAGCTATATCGAGGCGATCGCCGTCTCTCCGGAGTTTGGGGGCGATCGCACTCTGGTGGCGACGATTCGGGGTCAAGGACTCTGGCGTAGTACCGATGGCGGTCAACGTTTTAGTCAAATTGGCGATAACCAGCTTTTGTTCTCGAAGCTGAATCGGATGGCCTCGGGTGGGATGGCCATCCAGTTTTCCCCCAACTACGGCCAGGACAACACCCTCTACGCCATGGGGGATACCACAACCACCCTCTATCGCTCCCGGGATCAGGGAATGACCTGGGAAACGCTGCGAGTTCCCAGCCTCGCACGAGCGGCCCCCACCGCGATGGAACAGACTCAAATGTATGTCTATATCTATCGCGGTCGTGTTCTCCGCTTTGGTTTAGCTGCCGTTCTCGGTCTCATTAGTTATGGAATTCTCAGTTGGTTCACCCGTCGTCGGAAGTTACCGATACCCCGTCGAGTCATTCCGGTGCTGGGAACCCTGGTGGTATTTAGTAGTTCCCTAATCATTTTGTTTCAGTAACCACAGTCGTAGGTAAAACCTTAAGGAGCACTATGATGTCACCCAAAACCTTACGAGAACAAGTTCGTCACCATAAAAATCAAGCCATTCAAAATTACTTTCATCAGCGCATTTATCGGCATGAGAGTCCTTACCAGATTTGGGGGCGATCGCAACCCTTACGGGTTCTTCTTATCCTAGGACACATGCGATCGGGGTCATCGCTGCTAACCCATATCTTAAATCACAATCCTGGCATTCTTGGCTATGGTGAAACTCATATCACCTACGAATCCGCCGAAGATTTCAAGCAGCTCATGGCGAGAGTCTATTGGCGATGTAATGAATTCAAAAGGCTGAGCGACTTACAACATTTGAGGATGACACATCAATATGTCTTAGATAAGATTCTTCACAACAAGCTGCTCGTCGATGAGTCTCTTCTAATTCATCCCCAAGTGTCAATAATCTTCCTGATTCGTGAGCCTGTTGGAAGTTTAGCAAGCCTGCAAAAATTGAAACCATACCTTCCGGATCAGGAGCGATTTGGCTACTATAAAAATCGCTTAATCAAGCTGGGAGACTATGCAGAATTTGTCAACGACAGAGAAAAAACACTATGGGTCACCTATGAGCAACTGTTAAATCAGACACAACCTGTATTGAGCTGCTTTCAGAAGTTTTTGGGAACCAAGGCAGAGTTTTCGGAACAGTACAAGCTACTAAAAACTACAGGAAAAAGATGGGTTGGAGATTCTAATGAAAAAATCAAAACTGGCAAAATTGTTCGGCACTCAAAAACCCCTAACCATTCTTTATCTAACGATATAGAAGCCGAAGCAAATGCCATCTACCAAGACACTTACCAGCGCTTGCAAAAATTTTGTTCTCCTAGCATTTTATCATCATGACTCAGCCTACAAATCCAAATCATCAAAACCAGCTAAACCTGTCCCAGGTGAATCCTAGGACATTGCCCATGGATTCACCTGGGCAAACCTCAATGTACAGTTCTACTAAAAATTTAACCATGAATCACGCTCAATCTACTCTAATTCATCAGGCTCCCTCCCAATCTCGCGCCACACAAACGGAAACCTGTTCCTTATCAATTACCGTGGCTCGCACAGATATTCCCTTTATGATGCAGACCATTCCTCACCTTGTCCGCAGTTGTAACTTTCCCTTTTTTAAACGGGTCTTGGTCATGGACACAGCCCCCCTATCCCAAGAGAAGGTGAATCGTCCAGGGTTAGGAAGCCTGGAAGACTTGAGAGCCTGCTGTCAAAAGCTGGTTGATGATGGGGTCATGGATGAAATTCTTGAGATAGATTACTCTGAGAGTTATCGCCGCCAAACCTATCAAAAATATTTTGGTTGTTCAGAGATTCGCCCCACCCATAATTATAAGGGTTCTCCGATGCTTGGCTATATGTTCTCCATTGACAAAGTCCCTGGAGACTATGTTCTTCACCTAGACAGTGATATGCTGCTTCATCAAGAACCAGGATTCAACTGGATTCAATTGGGAATTGATTTACTCAATCGCCGTGATGACGTGATGTTTGTTCGTCCTTTCGCCGGATTTCCCATGCCCAGTGAAGCATTGGTTAATCAAACTCAATCCTATGAGTATGATCCAGAAGGGTTCTACAAATTTACGTTCTTTAGTCTCCGGGCCTTTTTACTCAAACGCAGCAAGCTTGAACGGTTGTGTCCCATGCCCGTTTCATGGCGGTGCTTTAAGCGGAAATGGTTGTCTAACTTACCCTCTCGGGTTCTTACCAGTGTTAACACTTGGACGGGCCGTGGCAAGTTAGAATCTTGGGAAATTATTATGTCCCGTCAATTGGAAAAAATGAATTGCGTCCGAGCCACCCTCGCTCATCCAGATGCCTGGACGTTACATCCTCTTAAGCATGGTCCAAAATTTGTCGAAAATCTACCGAAGATTATCGATCACATTGAGCGAGGGGAAGCTCCTCAAGAGCAAGTGGGGTATTATGATCTCCAACTCGAATGCTGGCTCTAAGCTGAGATGGAGTCTTGTCATCGATTGACAATCAGGCTATAATTTGCTGGCTGGGAGTCGCTAAGTCTCTCCAGTCAAGTGCAATCAAAGCCTGGTAAGTCTTTACTATAGACACCAAAGGACGCATAAACCGGGTTACGGTCGGCTGCCTTTGGTGTCTTGCCCTGTCCTCCTTCATGATTCTGGTTACACGATGAATCAATCCCCACCAACATCCAAAACCATTGCCGTTTGGCAACCTTATTTCATGGGAGGAGGGGCAGAAGCGGTAAGCCTTTGGATTTTAGAAGCCTTGGCTCCGCACTATGACGTAACGCTGTTTACCCTACATTCTATTGATTTAGAACGCCTTGATATTCTTTATAATACTCATTTATCTCAACAAACTATAACGGTAAAACCTTTACTGCCATCTGCACTCAATCGTGACTTTGTTAAACCTTTAATTGCGAATAATAGCAAAGTTCGTTCAGGGTTAATTCACTGGTCAGTGCGAGCGTTTAAGGAGTTAAACCGAGACTATGACCTGGTCTTGTCAACCTATAATGGAATTGACATGGGACGGCGGGGGCTTCAATATCTACACTGGGTGCATGTGGTGGAACCCAACCCCAAGAAGATGAACACCTGGGGAAACATTGTTATGAAAATCTCCGATTTTTCTTTGGAGAATCTTCAAGACAATATAACTCTCGCTAACTCAAAGTACACGGCCGACAATATCAAGGATGCTTATGGGATTGAGTCACGGGTTGTTTATCCCCCGGTTGTGACGGAGATTGATGCGATTTCCTGGGAACAGAAGGAAAATTCATTCCTCTGTAGTGGTCGTATTGTGAAGCCAAAACAGCCTCATCAGGTGATTGAAATTCTGCAAAAGGTACGCGATCGCGGCTTTGATGTTAAGCTGCATATTACGGGTGGGGGAGGCGGTGCCTACCAACAGTCCTATGAACGGCGTATCAAGAAGATTGCAGCTGAGAACTCGGACTGGATTCAAGTCTATCAAGATTTACCCTATAAAGACTATCTGAAAATTTTAGCCCGTTGCCGCTACGGACTGCATCAAAAACCTGAACCCTTTGGCATTTCGGTGGCGGAGATGGTCAAGGCCGGGATGATTCCCTTTGTCCGCAATAAAGGGGGACAGGTGGAAATTGTCGGCGACCACCATCAAGACCTCCTCTTTCATCGGCAACCGGATGCGGTGGAGAAGATTATCGCCGTTCTAGAAAATACAGAGAAACAAAAGAGTTTGCTAGATTCCCTGAAAAAACAGCAAGATCTCTTTTCCGTTGAACAGTTTATCAGCGAAATTCAGATGGCAGTGGCGGACTACTTTCAGGAGTCAGATTAGGGGAGATGACTCAACCTATACTCAGCAGCGGGAGACGAGATGGCTGATATCATTAACTATCATGTTCGGCATTCGGTGAATATTGGTGACTTCGTCTCCTCTCCCCTAAGTTATTTTGATATTCCCGGCCGCCAGACTCAACTGAGGGATATCGATGAGTTATTAGACCCCTCTCTAGAGGCGTCTGATGTCATCATCGGCGGTGGTGGCCTGTTGTTTCCACGCTTCCTGAAGAATCTGCAACAGTTGCGACAACGGAACCCCTCGGGACGGGTGATTCTTTGGGGAGTGGGACAGCAATTCTATGACAACGCTTCTACATCCTGGCGACACTTTGATTATGCCCCCTATCTCGATGGGGTAGATTTAGTGGGAATCCGGGATTATGATGTGGGGTTACCTTGGGTTCCCTGCGCCAGTTGTCTGCACCCGGAATTTGACCGTCCCCGTTCTCCAAAACATGAGATTGTGGTCTTTTCTCATAAAAAGTTTCGTCTTAATATCCAGGGATTACCGACATTCACGAATAAACAGGTTGATTTCCGCGCTGTTCTGGATTTTTTAGGGTCGGGTGAGACAATTTTGACCAGTTCGTTTCATGGGGCCTATTGGGGGGCTTTGTTGGGGCGCAGGGTGCTGGCGTTTCCCTTTAGTAGTAAGTTTTATGGCTTAAAGCATCGTCCCGGCTTGTATCCTATAGAGCGTTGGCGACCAAAACACTATAAGATATCTGTTTTCGGTAAGACGCTATACCAAAAATTTTCTAAAAAATGGTTTCAATGCCCGACTGAGAATTGGCAGGATTATCTTGAAGATTGTCCACAGTATCCTGACAGTTTAGCGGAATGTCGGGAGCAGAATCAGCAGTTTTATCAACAGGTTGTTGAGTTGGTTAATGGCTCATAACATGAGCGGAGGGCGAACGGTGTTCACTGAGCGATAGTTGAGATGCCGTTCGCCCCTACGAATGTCTGATTAACTATTACTTTTAGAGGTGACAGGGAGGCGCTTTTGCAGGGATTCACTGCGCTTTTTGGCAACGGCGTTGTCGGATTCTCGTTGTAGGACTTCTTGATAGGCTTCTAATGCGGCGGCGTCGAGTCCTTTCTTTTCGTAGGAGAAGCCGAGATTACTCCAGGCGGTGGTGTAGTCGGGGGTGAGTTTTAGGGCTTCTTTATATTGACGAATAGCGAGGTCATATTGCTCTTGGGCGGCGTAGGCAAAGCCGAGAGCGTTATACACCAAGGCTTTGTTTTCGTCTTCTTTTAAGTCTTTGGCTTTGAGGGCTTTTTGTAGGTTGATGACCGCTTGGGAGTATAGCTTTTTGTCAAGGAGAACCCCCCCGAGTTCATAAAAATCTTTGGCGGTGGCATCTTTGCTGCGAACTCGGCTTTGGAGGGTGGCGAGGGTTTTTTCCATGCGCCGAGTTCGTAGGGTTTGACGAATGACAAACCAAGCGGCAATGGCTAATAAACCGACTAATGTGGCTAGATAAAACAGAGCGAGATTACTATCCATAAAACAGAAAAAAGGGACTTAAAAACACGTATTTACAGGGACTTTAGGAATATTATAGGGGGTTATGGGGTCGATAAACCCCAATCTCTGGCACGGTCGTCTAGCCAACCCTCTTGCTGCCAACGGACGATCGCCCCGTTGACGGCCTGCCGTAAGGGGTCATACTCCAGGCCTTTGGGCATCATCACCGCTAGGGGAACCGAGGAGAGGCGATCGCCCAATACGTGATAGTCTCGATGGGTTTGTTGCCAACCGGCGAGAACCGTTGCATCGGCGGCAAAGGCCGCTACGGTTCCGGCTTCGAGTTCTTGGTAGGCCTCTTGATAACTTTCAACTCCCACTAACTCCACCGTGGGGATTTGATGGCGGAGGACGGCGATCGCACTGGATTGGTACAATACCGCCACTGGACGCTGGCGTAAGTCAGCCAGACGACGAATCTCCGGCTGACGGGTAATGACAGCGGTTCCGTCGAAGTAATAGGGGGGACTAAAATTCACGAGGCGCGATCGCCCTGGGGTATGGGTAACCTGGGCAATCACCAGATCCACTTCATCGGCTAGAAGCCAGGGGAGGCGATCGCGGTTGGCGACCGGCCGCAGCTGAATCGCCTCAGCATCCCCGAGGAGGGTTTGGGCGAGACGATGGGCGATCTCGATTTCAAACCCCTGTAAGCCTCCCGCGTCATCTGGAAACCCCAGGGGGCGCAGATTGTCCTTCACGCCCACAATCAAATAACCCCGCTGGCGAATCTCCGACAGAGGGGCCGCGAGGGCGGAGTTCCCGGAGAATACCTCAGACAAGCCCCCAAAGAAGAGTCCCTCAAACGGACGCGCCTCGACTAGGGTGAGTCCCACCAGGAGACTCAAACTCAGACCGAGACGCGCTAGCCGTCGATAATATCCGTTGGGGAACGTCGGGGGACGTTGCATCATGGAAGAGGTCTCTGAGGAGGTCTCTAGGCGCTTTTGGCGGCGGCCACGACTTTGGCGAAGCCATCGGCATCAAGGACGGCCAATTGGGCCAACATTTTCCGATTGAGTTGGATGTCAGCTTTTTTCAGGTCTCCGGTGAGACGAGAGTAGGTGGTTCCGTTGATGCGCGCGGCGGCGTTGATGCGGGTAATCCAGAGGCGACGGAAATCGCGTTTGCGACGGCGGCGATCGCGATAGGCGTTCCGCAGGGCTTTCATCACCTGCTGGTTAGCGGTGCGGAAGTTGCGGGAGTGAGATCCCCGGAAGCCTTTGGCCAGCTTTAAGATTTTTTTACGCCGTTTGCGGGCGACGTTACCCCGTTTAACTCGAGCCATGGGTTAGATTCTGGGATGGGTTTACAAATAAGGCAGCATTTCGCGGACGTTTTCAGCGTCACGCTCGTTTACGACAGCTTTGTTGCTGAGGTTGCGTTTGCGTTTGCTGCTTTTGTGTTGCAGTAAGTGGTTTTTGAACGCTTTACGGCGCATAATTTTCTTACCACTGCCAGAGAGTTTAAACCGCTTGGCGGCGGCTTTGCGGGTTTTGAGTTTCGGCATAATTGCAGAAATTTTGACACAGCATCTCATCATATCGCGATCGCCGGTCTCTAGGCAATAGGCCCGCAATGGGTTAATGGTGAATGATAGACACTCAGGAGGTTAAGGGGATGTTCGATGAGGGTGTGATTAAGTATGAGTCCGTCTGGGAGGCGGGGGAACCGTTGTCTGAGGCGGTTTTGGGGGATTTGATGGCGTGGCGCGATCGCCTTTATGGGTTAGGACTGATTGGGGCCTATGAGAATGGGATTGGCTTCGGAAATGTCAGTCAACGCCTCGGAGATGGGGATGAGTTTGTCATTTCGGGAACGCAAACGGGCCATGTTCCTCATCTGGAGGCGAACCAGTACACGCGGGTGTGTGAGTTTGACCTGGGGGCCAATCGTCTGCGCTGTTGTGGCCCGGTGAAGGCTTCGTCGGAATCGCTGACTCATGGGGCGATTTATCAACGCTGTCCCCAAGTTCGGGCGATTTTCCATGTTCATCAGGGTCAATTTTGGCGGCGGGTCCTGCATCGGGTTCCCACAACGGGGGCTGAGGTTCCCTATGGCACGCCGCAAATGGCGGAGGAGATGTTTCGCTTATTTGAGCAGGAAAACTTGTCTGAGGCGCGTATTTTGGCGATGGCGGGTCATGAGGATGGGGTGATGAGTTTTGGGGAGAGTTTGGACCAGGCGGGGGCGGTGTTGTTGCGGTGGTTTGAGGGCTAATCCTAACCTGAGTTCGGCTTAACCCGAATTTTCCATCAATATAACGATTGATTTCCGTCAAAGTGATAAACAATTAGGGTTCTGGCCGACGTCCAACGAGTTTATCTCGCAGGTGTTTGATGCGATCGCGCAAACTCGCCGCCGTCTCAAACTCCAAATTCTTCGCGGCCTCTTGCATTTCGGCTTCAAGCTGTTGAATCAATTCGGGAATCTGGGATAAGGGAATTTCATCGACTTGTTCATACGCCGTATCCAATTGTTGCCGATTCAGCCGCCGGGAAATTTCTAAGAATGAGAGAATGGAGTTATCAATGCTTTTAACAATCGAGGTTGGGGTAATCCCATGTTTTTCATTATAGGCTAACTGAATCTCCCGCCGCCGCTGGGTTTCAGAAATCGCTTTCTCCATGCTTTTGGTGAGATTATCCGCATAGAGAATCGCTTGTCCCCGAACATGACGGGCGGCGCGGCCGATGGTTTGAATCAGCGATCGCTCGGCCCGCAAAAACCCCTCTTTATCGGCATCTAAAATCGCCACCAGGGACACCTCCGGTAAATCTAACCCTTCCCGCAACAGATTTACCCCAATCAAGACATCAAACTCTCCCTGACGCAAGGATTGCAAAATCTCAATCCGTTCAATGGAGTTAATATCTGAATGGAGATAGCGCACCAAAACCCCCCGCTCTTGGAAGTATTCCGTTAAATCTTCTGCCATGCGTTTGGTGAGCGTTGTCACCAGAGTGCGTTCCTTGCGGGAGATGCGATCGCGAATTTCTCCCAACAAATCATCCACCTGTCCCTCCGTCGGTCGGACAAAAATTTCCGGGTCAACCACTCCCGTGGGGCGAATAATTTGCTCAACCACTTGTCCGTCCGACTGTTCAATTTCCCAATCTCCGGGAGTCGCCGAAACAAAGACACATTGCCGAACTTTCTGCCAAAACTCATCGGCTTTCAAGGGACGATTATCCGCCGCACTCGGAAGACGAAAGCCGTGGTCAATCAAAATCCGTTTTCGGGCTTGGTCGCCGTTGTACATTCCCCGAATTTGCGGAACCGTCACGTGAGACTCATCGACGACTAACAACCAATCCTCAGGGAAATAATCCACTAAACATTCCGGCGGTTCTCCTGCGTGTCGTCCCGCCAAATGTCGCGAGTAATTCTCTACGCCATTGGTATATCCCACTTCTCGCAACATATCTAAGTCATAGCGGGTGCGTTGGGCTAATCGTTGGGCTTCTAGGAGTTTTCCAGCCTTTTCTAATGCCGCCAGTTGCGTTTCTAGTTCTGATTCAATGTCATCACAGGCAATGTCGAGGCGATCGCCCGGCGTAACAAAGTGTCGTGCTGGGTAAATTCGCAACGTATTGACACTATATAGAACCTGTCCTGTCACCGGATCAATATAGCGAATGGCATCAATTTCATCGCCAAAAAACTCAATGCGAATTAGCCGGTCTTCATAAGCTGGGCCAATTTCGACGACATCCCCTTTAACCCGAAACTTACCCCGTCCCATTTCTAAATCATTGCGTTGATATTGAATCGTGACTAAATCCCGCAACAGTTGCCGCTGGTCAATCTCTTGCCCAACTTGAAACAGAATCGAGGCGTTGAGATATTCACTGGGAATCCCCAATCCATAGATACAACTAATCGACGCCACCACAATCACATCCCGCTGTTCAAATAAAGAGCGTGTGGCGGAATGGCGCAACATATCAATTTCATCGTTAATCGAGGCGGTTTTCTCGATATAAGTGTCGGTGACGGGGAGATAGGCTTCTGGCTGATAGTAATCGTAATAACTGACAAAATACTCAACGGCATTGTTGGGAAAGAATCCCCGCAACTCATTGCAAAGTTGCGCCGCAAGGGTTTTATTATGGGCCAGGACGAGGGTGGGTTTGCCTAAATTTTCAATCACTCTCGCCATCGTATAGGTTTTTCCCGTTCCCGTTGCCCCCAGTAAGGTTTGGAAACGACTGTTTTTTTGTAAGTTATGGCTAAGTTTGGCAATGGCTTGAGGTTGGTCACCCGTAGCTTGAAACGGAGATGTAAACTGAAACGATGTCATGACAGCAACTATTAAAAGAAATCTGTAGAATTGGCTTGACAAAAAAGTAGGAAACGTTTACAGTAGGATAACACAGGCTAAAGTTGGCGGTTGTGTGCCTAGTTTTGCTGGATTGGCGATATTAAGGAGATTATGATGGAATTCAGCGTCCTGGGACTGTTGGTGCTGAGTTTGCAGGCCGCCCCCGATGCCTTGCAGCCGAGCAATGTAGCAGACTTTGTGGTGTTCGAGACGGATGTGACCGAACCCGTTGCTGAGGGAGAAACCCTACGACTGTACGACCTTCACATGGCAATTCTGTACGATCGCACTCAGGATTGGTGTGAGGAAGCGGAGTTTCGGGAACAGCTAACCTGGACCTATGCAGTGGATGGGGGAAATTTCGCCTTGGGAGAGTTCTCGATTTCCTGTCGGGATGCCCGACGAGTCTCCCGCCGCTATCGTTTGGACTCGGAAGAGGGGTTTATCGTCCCCGAACGCCGTCAGGCCCGTTGGCAACGATTTGTGAACCGGTCCCATCCATTGCCTGAGTTGGACTCGGGCGAACCCACTAGAGATTAACAGAGGCGATCGCAGTTCAAGACAAACCCCGGCAAAACATCCTCCCCAGACAGTTGTGAGGGAGAATTAACCACTTCCACCGGTTGCTGAGGGCGATAAATCTGGACGGTTTGAGAACTTGGGTCAATCAACCAGGCCAAACGAGTCCCATTCTCGATATATTCTTGCATTTTCTCCTCTAGGCGGGTTAAAGAGTCAGTTCGCGATCGCAATTCCACCACAAAATCGGGACAAAGGGGCAAAAATCCCTGTTTCTCCTCCGCCGTCAACCCCTGCCAGCTTTCCTGGGGAATCCAAGCTGCGTCCGGCGAACGGTTGGCCCCATTGGCAAGTTTGAACCCCGTCGACGAGTCAAAAGCGATTCCCAATTGTGTCTGACGGTTCCACAATCCCAATTCTAGACAGAGTTCAAAATTACGACGTCCCGTGTCACCGCCAGTGGGGGGCATAATAATCAAAGTTCCGTTGGCATTGCGTTCAAACTGTACGTCACGGTTATCCTGACAGAGTTGGAAAAACCGCTCATCGTCGAGATGGAGTGCGTCCGTATTTAGAGTTAAGCTGTTCATCGCGGGGCAAATTGCCCTCCTCGAAACCATCTAGCCTCTATCGTAAACCCCAGGCCAGCCAGCCGCCACTGAACTATGCAACTGATTCTCTTCAGCAAACCCGACTGTCATCTCTGCGAAGGGTTACAGGAAAAACTCGAACAAATTGAGTTCGTCTCCCTAGAAATCCGGGATATCACCGAAAATGAAGAGTGGTTCCAACGCTATCAATACGAGGTTCCCGTCTTGTTCGCGGTAGATGCGTCTGGGGGAGAACACCCCATCCCCCGCCCCTCCCCACGGTCGAATGTGGCACAATTGCAGCAGATGTTACAGAAGTATGCTTCTGCCTCCAGCTAAAACAATCGCCAAGTAATGGGTCTTGTTCCTAACGTCTCCCCTCCTGGGAGGGGTTAGGGGTGGGTTTTCCCTGTTCCCTGTTCCCTGTTGCCTGTTCCCTGTTGCCTAAATTATGAAACTCCGTGAACTGCTTGCTGTAATTCCCAATCTAAACAGCCTCCCTGAACATCCCGCCTTAGAGATGGAAATTAAGGGACTGAGTACCAATTCCCATGCTTGTCAGGAGGGTGATTTATTTATTGGAATGCCGGGAACGCGGGTGGATGGCGGTGAATTTTGGCCCGGGGCCATGGAAGCCGGGGCCGTAGCCGCGATTGTTTCGGAAGCGGCGTTGCAGCGATATCCGTCCCAGTCGGGGGAATGTGTGATTGCGGTTCCGGATGTCACAACGGCTTGCGGCTATGTCTCTAGCTGTTTTTACGGCTATCCGGGACACCACTTACCCCTGGTGGGGGTGACGGGAACTAATGGTAAAACTACTACGACTCATTTAATCGAGTTTTTGTTACGGGAAGGGGGCAAATCGACGGCCTTGTTTGGTACGCTTTACGCCCGCTGGAAGGGCTTTGAGCAAGTG
Organism: Sodalinema gerasimenkoae IPPAS B-353; assembly: GCF_009846485.1. GTDB lineage: Bacteria > Cyanobacteriota > Cyanobacteriia > Cyanobacteriales > Geitlerinemataceae > Sodalinema > Sodalinema gerasimenkoae. The sequence continues at coordinate 4,293,311 of NZ_ML776472.1, read as the reverse complement.
GCAAGCCATACAACCCCGTTTTCAGTCCATTTGCAAGACAAACTCGCTCAAGCCCGAAATGCGGGGGCTGAAGTGGGGGTGATGGAGGTCAGTTCTCATGCCTTGGCCCAGTCGCGGGTGTTGGGTTGCGAGTTTGAGGTGGCGGCGTTTACGAATTTGACCCAAGACCATCTCGATTATCACGAGACGATGGATGATTATTTTGCGGCCAAGGCCTTGTTGTTTTCGCCCCAGTATTTGAAAGGTCGTGCGGTGGTGAATGTTAGTGATGCCTATGGACAATTGTTAGCAGATCAGATTCCGGGCGATCGCGTTTGGACCTATGCCTGTGAGGATACGTCGGCGGATTTGTATACGGAGAATCTTACGTATACGCCAACAGGCGTCTCGGGAACGATTCAGTCGCCTCAAGGGTCGGCGGCGTTTTCTCTGCCCTTGGTGGGTCAGTATAATTTAGAGAATATGTTGGCCGCAGTGGGGGTTGTTCTTCATCTGGGTGTCGCCTTGGAAGATGTGGTGGCGGCATTACCCCGCTTCCCGGGGGTTCCGGGGCGAATGGAACGGGTGCAAGTGTCGCCGCAACAGGATGTGAGTGTGATTGTGGATTACGCCCATACGCCGGATAGTTTGGAGAATTTGTTGGAGGCGGCCCGGCCGTTTATTCCGGGGCGAATGCTTTGTGTGTTTGGCTGTGGGGGCGATCGCGATCGCACGAAACGGCCCTTAATGGGAGGGATTGCGGCCCGATTGGCGGATGTGGCGATCGTCACCTCAGATAATCCCCGTACAGAGAACCCCGATCGCATTATTAAGGATATTTTAGAGGGGATTCCTGGAGTCACGAAGCCCTGGGTGATTCCCGATCGCGCCGAAGCCATCCGCCGAGCAATTTTAGAGGCCAAACCTGGCGATGGGGTGTTAATTGCTGGAAAAGGCCATGAAGATTATCAGATTTTAGGGACAGAAAAAGTCCATTTCGATGACCGAGAACAAGCACGAGAGGGGCTAACGGCCCGTCTGAAAAATTTATAGTTTGATGATCGTTAATTCTTTGACCGTTCTCGCATCCTGGATGATTGGCGGTATCACACACCTCCTCTATTCGGGCTTATTGCTTTGGCTACTATTAGGAATTTCCAATGATCGACTTCCATTGATGACACCGTCCGCCAGTAGGGGCGAAAAATCTTTCGCCCCTACTGAGTGGCGAGTGATTGATACTCATCCAGTGGGGGTTCCTTGTCGCTGGAACTCGGATTTATCGATGGAGGAGGTACGGGATTCGTTGAAGTTTGAGGAGTGGGCGATCGAACGTCGTCTCACCTGGGGACAACGATTCCGCAGTCAACCCCATGAGGGAGAGGCCTTTTTCTATGATGATCAAGGTTCGCCCTGGTTATTCGTTCCTTTCTCCACTTTAACTGGTAAATCTCAAGGCTGTTTTGTTCCTTTTAAAGACACCTCAATTCGAGCGATTCCTGAGTAATTCTCCCCAATTTCAAGAGAGTTAAGCTATGATTATTAAGAGTCGGTTGAGTAGACCAACGTGAAACCTAACCCGGTCGTTGAACTCAATCCAATTCGTCATGTGGTAAAGTTATGTTACACAGCTACGAAGCCATCTACAAAAATGGTCAACTAACGTGGCTCAATGACCAGCCTGACGTGACGCATTCCCGAGTCATCGTCACCATTTTGCCAAAAAGTCACACCAGTCCTGAAAAGCCAAAGCGTCGTTTCCCTGTACCTGAAGCGGGAGAGGTTGAAATTGTCGGGGAAATTGTCAGTCCCATTGTTGATGAAGACGATTAGGAATGTTTGAAGAAAAATTCATAGCAAATTACAAACATTTGCGGTAAGGGCGAAAAATCCCCTCCTGGGAGGGGCAGGGGTGGGTTATATCAAGTCCGGTTAATTAGCCATACTTAGCATTGGTATGCCTCCCACCAGTGAAACTGGGTCAACCCCGAGATGAAATCGCGCTGGTTTAGCAGTTGGACACAGCGTCGCTCTACCTGGTCGAGTAAGTCCTCTAAGGTCTCAAACACTCGGTTGGCTACGGCTTCGTTGACAACTGGCCAGAGTCGTTCTGCCGGTTGCATCTCGGGGGAGTAAGAGGGCAGAAAGGCTAGGTGTAAGCCTTCGGGTAAGACCACCTCTTTTGAGATATGCCACCCGGCTTGGTCTAAAACCAGCACGACTTGTCGTTCGGGTCCAATGTCAAAGTGCTGGGCAAAATCAGCTAAGGCTCGATTAAACAGCTCGATATTGACCCGAGGCAGCAGCCACCAATAGGTCTCACCGCTGTGGGGATGGACAAACCCATAGAGCCAAAACCACTCATAGCGAATGCGAACCTGAGCTTTGGGCGACTCATGCCATTTATTGACCCAGCGGCGACGCCTGATGGGATGAAGCCCTAGGCGATGTTCGTCCATGGCCCATAGCTGAACGTCGGCATCGGGATGGTCGCGTCGGATTGCCGCGAGTTGCTGGTGCAGCTTTTTTTTCCCACTGCCGCTGCTCCTCTTCAGTGGCGGACTGTTGATGCTCTTGACGAGGGACTTTCAGGGAGAACTCCATCTGCTTGAGAATCTCCCAGCCCCGTTGGCGGTGAACCGGACGGTCTAAGCGCTCGCTAAGCCAGTCGGCCACCTTGCGTCCATTCCAGAATCCACCCTCGGGAGGGTCTTGCTGCAGAGCTTGGCACAATAAGGCTTGAGTCTCATCGTCGAGAATCAGGTGACCATGGCCCTGATTGTGTCGCCGCTGGTCTCCCAGGGACTCTGGCCCCTGATGGTTATAGCTCCTGACTACTTCATAAATCCAATTTCGGCTATAGCCGGTCACCTCTGAGACCTCAGCCGTCGTCTTACCCAGTTGCAGCAGCCAGATTAGCTGATAATGCCCCCGCTCAATCCCACTTTTAGCGCCTCGGTAACGCTTTTCTAGTTCTTCGGTGCTCAAATGAGCTTCTAGGTTAAGTCGCCGTCCCATGCTCGTTTATCCTTTTATCCTTAGTCTGCCACCACACTGATTATATACCATAGGCGATTAGCCGGACTTGATATTATGCCCCTACAATAGGGTGTCCTCTGCAAACAAATACACCATATCTCCAGAATCACCTTATACCGAACCAAGCTCTTCTTGCTCCTCACTAATACTAGGGGAAGGTTCAAAATTATTATCTTTAATAAATTGGTGGAATTTTTTTGTACTTTCTATAATTCGATAATTTTGATACCTACTATTTTCATTGTTTCGTGTTTCTTGTTCATCGAAAAAAGTTTCTTTTTTGTCTGTAGGCTGACTGTGTTCTGGCGTTTTCTTATATTGATAAACGATTAAGAGAGTGACCGCAAAAACCAAAAAAACCACCCAACCCAACCAGGTAAGGACTGTTCTGTTCTGTACTACTCCTGGGCTGTTTTTAGCTCCTCCAGAAGCCTGCTGATTTCGGCTAGATGCTGGTACATTTGTTGGAGATTGGGAGGCTCGTTGTTTCTTTTTCTGTTGAGGCTGGTATTTTTTTTTTCTATTTCTATCCATTCATCATCCGGGTCAATTTGGTCTGACAAACCTCTCCAGATATTCTCCTGTTCCAGATTATTCTGAGACAGAGTTGGAGAGACAACTACCAAAAACAAGCCGTCGCCTTTTGGGAAAGAAGACTCCATCAATTCATCTCGTAACTTATCCTTCAATGTGGATAAATTTCCAATTTTACCTTCTGACGTTGATGGCTCAGTTTTTAGTCTAGAAATCGTCTGTTTCGCCAGAGTTTCCATTATTTTAGGAAAATCTACCTGAAAGCCGGGTTCTGTCGTTATTGAAGAAATCATTTCATCGAGTTGAGCCGCCAACTGACCCCCCAGCGGTTCTCCCTCTTTCCCCAAAGCCTGAATCACGAGACCTCTCATACAAGATTCATCATCTGCAACCCACAAAACAGAATTTCTAATCTTACGATTTTGGTAATCCACCCGTTTCGAGGATATCAAGCCAGTCACCAACAAAGCCAGTTGATTTCCCTGACGTTGCAGAATTAGAGAAAAGTCATCGATATCTACTTTAAACTTAGGAAGTTCTGGGGGTTTATCAATCTCAATTCCTTTCTCTGCATCCAACCAACAATAATCTTGGGAAACTCCACGGCTTTTGACATAAATTTTCATTATCTTAATCTCCTTAGTCAGTTAATTTTAATAGGTGGTGACCCTGCACAATCTCAACGTCATCCATTCTCTCCTCGGAAAAACGAATAACTGCATTCCGGAGTGAGTCATTTTGACCCAAAAAGTCCAGAATAAAATCGAGCCACGAGCTTCGCTTTTTGTCTAAATGTAACTTTAGTAAAAATCGCAATAAAAATCGTAAAGGAATTTCAGTATTTCGGGGTTGGTAGGGGTCATTCGGACCACGCTTTCTATAGCGAAATATCACCTGATCGTCGCTCGTTTTTTCAATCCTAGAAAAAACAATGTTACCCACGGTTTGAACTGGCGTGATAATAACAGCAACCTTAGGTGCTAACTTTGCTCCAGCCAACTGGTTCAACACTTTCTTGTAACCCTCTTTAACTCTATCAAAGAGCTGCTTAGGGTTATCCTGCATATACTTCTCACACTTGACCGGAACCAGAATGACCAGACGCGGGGAGTCTAAATTTCTATAGACTTTCTTAAGCAAGTCATTGATTTTATTCGGCTGATTAAACTTCTCATGATACTCTCCATTGTTCTCCATCAAAATTGCAGCATCAATGGGGATCAGAATTGCAGCTGATTCTCCAATCAACGTCCTAACCTTCTCGATTTGATTGGTTTTCTCAAGCCATCCACCTGGATAGTCTTGAAACTGAATCTCAAGTTCAGGATTTACACCCGTCTCGCCAAACTCAAAGCTATAACACATGGGTTCATCGCCAGCAGTTCCCCGAATCCCCTCTCCTGGTTTAATGCTTGTTCCCACCATATTTTTAAGCTCTTGAAGACGCTTATCTAAAATGGGGGCTGTGTCTTCATCAGCCCGAAGTTGCAAGTCCTGACTAATTTCGTCAAATTGGTCATACATTGCTGCCAACAGACTTGTTTTTCCAACCCCTGAAGGTCCTAACATGGTAACCTTCAAAATTGGAAGCTGTTGAGGTTTATCAAAATCGTCTGGTAAAAAATTCTTCAGAAAAGATATCATGTCAGTCCCTCTAAATAAAAATCTGAGAATTAGCTAGGATAATCACAGCTCTTGAAATGCCCTCTCTAACTCTTCCACTTCAGTATTAATCCCATGAAGCTGCTTAACCCAACCTTGTATAGATTGAGCTTGCTCTTGCAGCTTAGCAAAATCTGACCAGATTGTATGCCGTTTTTTTCTTAAAAACTTTCTCCAGTCACGTTTGGCAGTCTTAGCTCGTAAAACTCGGTCAGAAAACTCCTCTACGATTGCAAAAGATGCTTGACTTGGCTTTACAAAAAAGTCTTTCAAAGACTGTTCACAGTTATAAACGGTTTCTTTATATGACTCTTCCAAGTTGTCTAAAATGTCTTGGGCTCCAGGCCCTTCTTTCAACGGGTAAGCTTCATCGGGGGCGAGTTTATCGAGTTGCAGGCGAATATGATGCTGAATCAAGCCTCGATAAGAAAGTGTAAATTCTGCAAGAATTTGAAAGCCTGTTTTGAGTTCCACATAGTCGTCTGGCATCTCTTGAGCCAGATTAGCAATGAACGCGGAACCACGAGCATCAGTTAAACCGCCGATTTCACACTGACTAATCAAAACGTTTGCGACATTCTCCTTGGCTCCTTCAATTGTCTTTTTTAAACCCTTATCAATTTCCAGAAACTTTAAGGATAGGCTGGTTCTTAAATCTTGGAGGTATGCCGTATAAGTATCGGCATAAGCTCCTTTTTCATTTCGGAGTTTCTCAATCTCATCAAGGCTCGGAAATTTAACATCTTCATAACAGCTTGCGATGACTTGCTGAATTTTGTTCTTCAGATTTTCATCGGGAGTATCACGATGTTTGATTAAGTCTTGGTTTAGCTTCTCAAGTCCATTGGTAATCGTTGTCCAAAATTTTTCAAATTTCTCGTCATACTTCTCGGAGATTTCATCACCATCAATTTCCGGGAGAATCGATTGAGCTGCCTCCAAATCACTTTGAAGGGCCTGGAGACTACTTTCTAGACTTGTAATCTTCTCTTGAGCGTAGGCTTTATCGAGTTCCGTCACATTGGTTCGTAAGTGATTGAGAACCGTCCCAAGCACCTGAGTATTAGCTTCTTCTGGCGAGGAACAATCGGCAATGACGGACTCTAAAACCGGCATCCTGACCGTGTTGCTGTCTAAATCTTGCTTCAGAGAACGACAACTGTCTTGATTCTGACCATTGCTATCCGCATTCAAGACAAAAATAGAACGGCGGGATAGATTGTTTAGGGCTTGGCTGGCCAGATTATAAAGTTTTGTATCTCGTTGCTCGAAATTAGCCCGGTCTTTCGAGGGTTTATAAATAAAGAGGATAAAATCAACTTCTTGACCTAACGCCTCAATCACCAGACTTTCATCCCCTAACCGAAAGTCCCCTAAACCGGGAACATCAATGAGGGCGATCGCACCAATTTCTTGAACCGGAAACGAACAGGAAATCTCAACAGATTTCACCGCCAAACATTGATAGTTGACAAGCTGATTATCTTCATAAGTCTGAGCCACATAGCTCGAAATTTGCGACTCATCCTGCAACCGTAACCAGTCACGTCCTAAATACTCGCGATATTGGTCAGTATGGCGACGGTAATCATTCTTCAAGCGATTATAAATATTCTCTTTAGTCGTATTATCCTGCGAGGGTAAATCCGGGAGGGGACTCTCCTCAAACGCCTTAAATGAACTCGGCTTTGGCTCTAACTCCAGCTTGTCATAATAGGGAAGAATGACCTCATTCAAAAACGAGTCACGGCTATGAAACTCAATTCTGGCTTCGGTGATTTGTCCGTCTTGATGAGAAATCTTACTCCGTGCAGCGGTGCAGGCTTTACCCGGAAAAGCTGGGATGACCTGGTTCGTTAGTCCTGTTAAACTTTGTAATAGGGTACTTTTGCCCTGGCCCATCGAGCCAATCACGCCGATATTCAGGGTATTACGGGAAAATCTCCCCTTAAGTCGATGTAGAGTCGTTAACTCGTCCCTAACTCGCTGCTCAAATTCTGTTAACTTTAAATTCTGTAATTTGGACGTTGTCTCTGAGTCTCCAGACCACTGTTTAAGTTGTCGCTGACGTTCCTGTTCCAAGCGGCCCAGCGATTGACATAAGCTGTTGAGGCGCGTCTCAATCTCTCCCAACTTCTCCGCGAGAGGCTGCCGTTGCGCGATAATGCCGCTGATGTCCTGTGCCTTAGTCATATTGCAACGTATCTACAGGGTTTTGCCATCCGTCTCGGGCATCATATCATAGAAAAAGGAAAATGGCCCGGCACGGCGATCGCCCTCTCTACGATGTTACATTTGTTTATATAATCATGAGGTCTAACTAAATTTTTGATGAAGACTGCTAAGAGAATCACCAGATAACACCTAGTATCTAAACCTAGCAAATCCCCAAAAACCCGTGCTAGACTGAGACCAGTCCATCCTCAACCCAAAATCGTGATGTCTGCTTCCCTCTCTAATCCTGCGCAGACGCTCCCAGAAACCATCGCAACGGATGAGATTATCTTTCCCCCTAGTGACATCCCTAGTGACGAACCTCCCTTGGAAAGTTCCCTACATCTCCAGCAAATTCTGTTGCTAATCTCCTGTCTTAACTGGCTTTGGCAAGACCGTCAGGACTACTTCTGTGCCGGTAACTTAACCATTTACTATAGTCCCCGCCAACTGAAATCGGAGTATTTCCGGGGACCTGATTTCTTTGTGGTGCGCGGAACCCCGAACCAACCCCGCAAAAGTTGGGTGGTTTGGGAAGAAGAGGGAAAATATCCCAATCTCATTATTGAACTGCTTTCAGACAGTACCGCAAAAACTGACCGGGAACTCAAAAAAGAGATTTATCAAGATACCTTTAGAACCCCCGATTATTTCTGGTTTGACCCCCATAGCTTAGAGTTTCAGGGGTTCCATTTAGTCGATGGGACCTATCATCCTTTAGAGGCGAATAACAAAGGATGGTTATGGAGCCAACAGTTGGAACTCTATCTGGGGATTCATGAGGAGCGTTTGCGTTTCTTTAGTGCGGAAGAAACCCTAATTCCTACGCCTGAAGAAGCGGCACAATCGGAGTTTCAACGGGCGGAAACGGAACGGCAACGGGCGGAAATGGAACAGCAAAAAAATGCTAAACTTATTGCCAAATTGCGAGAACTTGGGGTTGACCCGGATACGCTTTAATGTAGGGGAGAGGGGGAACCACGTAGGGGCAATCCCTTGTGGTTGCCCGAGAACAGGTCGAAAAGAAGGAGAAAGAACCCACCCCTGACCCCTCCCAGGAGGGGAGAATGGGGGGGTTTCTATTATTTCCCAGATTCGGCTCGTGTTAGTTCTAAGTGATAGCGATAGAGGGCGACTGGACTGCCGTTGGCCCGGAAATAGGCGGGGTCTTTGGGGGATAAATAAATGGCTGTGAGTTGTTCAGCATCGAGATGATCGGAATCCTCTTGTCGATAATCGGTTGTGGTTTCGACTTCGTTAAAATAGATTTGTCCAGGTGTTCGGAAGACTTGATAAATGATTTCTGTGGACAAAAAGCGATCGCCCTCAGGCTGCTCACGACTACGTCCGCGCACCACCGACACTAACTCTTGCCCCCCAGCCATATCAATAACTTGGCGGTTGGGATTATCGGCATCGGGACGAATCTTAATCTCGCTCGTGTCCCCAAAATAGGCTTGACTAATGTTGGCACTGTTGAAAGTGCGATCGCCCACAACTCCCCCCGCCTTGCGATTCCGTTGAAAGCGAACTTGGAAGCTTAAGGGTTGATTGAGATACCGTCGATTTCCCTCAAATCCCGGACTCTTTAAATCGGGTGCTAAAGGGGCTTCCATCTGTAATAGGGTACTCGTTACATCCCAAGTTCCCGCCATCCAGTCTGGATAGAGGAGATCCTCTCGGTTCACCACCGTCACAGTCGGTTTCCGTTGCCAATAGGGAAATCGCTCAACCCGATCGCTCAAGGAATCTGCCAGGGCACTTGGCATGGCCAACAGACCGAAGACAACGAAACAACAGAATCCTTGGACAATCAATCGAGTTAGAATAGCTAGCACAATACTTAACGCTTACCAGTAAGGAGGGATGAATTAGCTCAGCCTTATTTTACAGTAATTTGTCCCTTCTCATCAATAACTAAAGGCGCATCAGGAAAATCTTGTGCAGTTAAATTGCGAATCAAGTCAACACTGCGAAACTGAGGGTCTGGACGAGGAATCCCATCATTTCCTAAGTGCATTGGAATAATTCGCCCTGAAACAAACTCCCCATCTAAGTCTAATTCAACTTCTAAAATTAAGGAATAGGCTAAGGCTCCCTGAGTTGATAGGGTTTGATAACCGAGAAAGTCCGCTAAAGAGTAGGCAATCAAGCGATTATTATGGAGGTTAATGGCTCGGGCAACATGAGGACCATGGCCTAAAATTAAATCCGCTCCCGCCTCGATCGCCTCTCGGGAAAAACGGACGATATTACCGCGATCTTCCCCTAGGAAGTATTCTTGGCGATCGCCCACCCGCATCGCCCCTACGCCTTCCGCCCCCGCATGAATCGATAACACGACAATTCCGGCGTTTTTGTTAGCCTCACGAATCAGTTGCTTCGCCCCCTCATAATCATTGATAGAATTATGAAAATCATAGGTACTAAAGCCAATAAAGGCTACCTTAACTCCCTCAACCTCAAGATAAGTAATCTTCTCTTTTTCCCCCGTCGTCGCCACATCTGCGGCATTCAAACGGCGAATGGTATCCCGAAAGCCAACTTCCCCAAAATCCATGGAATGATTATTGGCAATACTGAGAATCGTGAATCCCACCTCCCGAAATAAGTCGGCGTAACTCGGAGGAGAGCGAAAGGCAAATTGGGTGCCACGACTGGTATCTTTAATACTATGGGGATGGTCGGTTAAGGTGCTTTCATAGTTGCCAAATAAAATATCGGCCCCTTGGAGGTCTTGCTGCACCTGAGCAAAAAACACTCCTGGGTCAGCGGGGAGGCGATGATTAGGATAATTAGTCCCCGGAATAATATCCCCCACCGCTTTAATCGTAATAGAACTCGGTAAATTTGGGGTGGGAATCTCAGGAGTTTGTGGCAGAATCTCCGTGAGATTGGTTTCAGCCGCCGGGGGATTTGTGGATGAGGTGGCGAGATACTCTTGGTTTTGGGAAAAACTGGCCACCAAGGTTTGACTCAGTTGACTCGTCAACCTCTGTAGCTGGGGGTGATCCAGCAGTCCCAAAACTCCCCCGAGACTAAACCCTAAAAGACTCAATGCCGAAACCCTTATCAGTAAACGATTTGAGGCTCTTTTAGGCGCTTGAGGGGAGGGACGAGATGGAGCGGCTGACGACTGAGGCGGGGCCACCGTGGGGGAAAACTCTTTCAGGGGATATTTATAAGTCCATTGTGCCTCTTGGTCTCCCAGTCGTCGTCCATAGATGACGATCGCCCGTACCCCTGGACTGGTATAGTCTTGTAATTCTCGTCGAGCCAGGGGAATACAGACGGTTCGGTCGGGAATAAAAGGCGCTTCAAATAAAACCTGTAACCACGGCTGTTGTTCCTGCATTCGGACAACGATGGCATCCGACCGTAAAGACCAGCGAATGGCTTGAATTAGAGCTTCAAGGTTGCTCATTTGGGAATTGTAGGGGTCTGGTTGGCGTTCCACGGATTAAACCAGGTCGTATAGTCGCTTGCTATTTTGTATCACAGATGCGATCGCCCATGACCCGGATTCTTTACTAATTCTCAGCTTAACCCTTGCGTCGAGATCCACCCCGGAACTGGAGTCTCCCTTAAGACGGCGTATGGGTCGATTTTAGATAGCGTATCCAAGCGGCACCGCTATAGAGTTGAAAGGCGGGGTCCCAAGGACTGGCTTCAGGACGTTCGATATCTACATAATGGTCAATGCCTTCCATAAGAAAATGGAAATCGATCGCCGTCTCCGCAAATTGCAAAAAGTCGGACCAGAGGAGAGCCTCCGTCAGATGATGGTCAAACACCTTAAGAATGCCATTCCAGTTAATCCGCAATGTAGCCACCCGGAGTTTGCCAATTTGCTGTTGTTGTTCCGGCGCAAACACTACCCCGTTCGCGAAATCATAGGAGCGATCGCAAAAGCGCAAAATTACCCCCCGTTGCGGCAGATGTAAATCACACATTTGCACAAAATCCTGAGTTTCGGGTTTGCGCTTAATTTGGTCTTTTGTGCGGCGACTAATATCATAGCTCACTGCATTAATAAACCAGGGAATCCCACCGCGAATCTGTTGACGAACGTCAGACCAATCAAAACTAAACTGACCTTGACGATTATCGCGATCGCGGCAAATGACTACCGGTTTCGGGGTCAAGGATTTTACATAGTCTACGCGCAAGACATTGAGTTGAGAAATAGCGTTTAACGAGACGGAAAAAGCGGCGATATTGGCCCCCTGCAATTCCTGTTCATAGATCTCCAACTCCGCCAGAGGCCCCGTGCGATAGAGCCGCCAGCCGCGAACCTGTAGTATTAAGCGCGCCGCATAGGCATCAATCTCAACAATACGCGCCAGGTGTTGCGCCGCTTGTTTGCGGCGTTCTTTGGGGGTGGCTTCTAAGACGAGAACCCCAGCTTCACTGGGGTCAGATTGTGCTTTTGCATCGGCGATCGCCTTCTCTCGTTTAAGCTTCTGTTTTTCATCGAGCCGTTGCAGTCCTTGTCTGGCTTGATTGATAATTTTAGGAGAGGTACAATCTCGCAAAAGAACGCGATAGGCGGCCTCAGCTTCATCAACTCGCTGACTCTCTTCATAGAGTCGCGCGATATAAAACTTTACCCAGGGATTTTCGGGCATTGTTCGATATAACACTTTCAGATGACGGGAGGCGGTGCGATAATCTCCCATCTCTATCGCTGCGATCGCATCTTCGAGAGAGGGCATTTTTTATAGCAAAATTTGGTCTGAATAGGGCAAAAAATAGGGGATAAGAAGGCAAGAGGCAAGAGGCAAGAGTTGGGGGATTCTCTTCCAACTCAGCGTATCCTTGCTGAGTATCAATCGGGCAATCTTCGATTGCTATAACACTGGCCTGTTAACACAAACCATTCTTATAGACACTTATAAATGGACGACAAAAAAATTTGAATCCATTTAAAGTAGGAGTTTAGAGACTCATATATGTCCTATCTCGTTTGACGATTAGGATGGACTGACTGGGGGAAGAGTCAGTGGTCAAGCAGACGGTTTCGGGGCAAACTGAGTCCGCCCCCTACCATCATAGGCCCTTTCCTCAGTTGTCGCTCACGCGGTTAACGTCAGCAGGAAGCTGAGATTTTCCGAGGCTTTGAGAGCGTGGGGAGCGTTAGCCGGCATGAAGACGAAAACGCCAGGTTTTAGGGCGATCGCCTTGCCATTGAGGGTTAGGGTTCCTTCCCCCTCCAGAACCGTAATCGCCGCATTTCGAGTGGCGGTATGTTCTTCGATATCGGTGTCTTTGCCCAGGGAGAACAGGGTGTACTGAGACACCGCATCCTTAAGAATGACTTGACTGAGAACCGCGCGATCGCGATATTCAATCAAATCTGAGACGTGGCAGTCAAAGCAGACATCAGCGGTGGTTAGGGTAGCCATGAGAAAAATCTCCAGTGAATAACGTTGCTAGGTTTATTGAGGACGGCGTTGAGCCGCCATGAGCCAGTAGCCTAAACTGGACTGGTATTGATGAAACACCCGACGCATCTCCAGAATGCGATCGCGTAACTGAGGGTGCAGAATCAGATTAGAGGCAAATTTCACGGTTCCCATCACCCCTTCATCTTGAATCAGACGGGACAAATCCAACAAATCCATTGGTCCCGAGGCCTGCTGTTGCACCGTGAAACCGTTATTGTGAGCCAGTTCTTGCCAAGCTTCAGCGGTCAGCGGTTGAGCATTCACCCGTAAATTCGCCGCCAAGGCCTGGGACACTTCAGGGGTGGTAGTTTTCATCTCATGGGAGAGGAACACCCCACCGGGTTTGAGACGATCATGAATCAGCCCAAATAGTTTGGCCTTCCCTGCGGGGGCTTGCATGGTGACAATGGCCTCAGCCAGCACAAAATCAAACTGTTCCTCAAGCTGATCCAGCTTAAAAATACTGGCCTCAACAAAACGAATGCGATCGCTCAACCCCGCCTCACGTACCGCCTTCGTTGCCCGTTGCACACTCTCAGAATTTTGTTCGACACCCACAACGTTCACCCCAAACTCCCGAGCCAGGGCGATCGCACTCATGCCAAAACTCGACGCCAACTCCAAAACCGTATCCCCAGGGGTAAACTCAGCCCAAGTCCATAACTGTCGGCTCGCCGCCTGTCCACCGGGACGGAGGATGGTTTTACCCGCCGCCGCCAGCACTTGGTGGCCGGGAGCCGTTTTAGGATTAAAGGTGTTAGTCGTCATGGGGCGGTCCTCTGGAACTATCCCTATTGTGGCGCGATCGCCCCAAGAAGACCTTGATTTAAGTCAATGGTAAGTAGATTCTTGTTCGGTTCTGGGGAATCCATTACGGGTCATGACTTTCATAATGAGCCGCAATCATCGTCAGGGCCACAGTCGGAGCCGTAATGGCTCGCAGAACACGCCGCCCGAGGGACACCAGTTGCCAATGAGCCTGTCGAGCCTGTTGCACTTCTTCAGGAGTCCAACCCCCTTCTGGGCCAATGGCGATGGCAATCTCCTCAGTATCTGGGGGGGGAAAATTCAGAGGCTGCTGTAACTGGGTTTGTAAATGAGGAACCTCTCCCCGAGCCACACAGAGATAGGCCCGACTGTCGGCCACGGCATCGATCGCCCCGGCAAATGACAGGGGTTCCTCAATCGGGGGAACCCATTGTCGTTCCGACTGTTCCGCCGCTTCCGTAGCGATGCGTTGCCAGCGTTGCAGCTTATTCGGGCTGGGGTTGAGGAGCGTGCGATCGCTCACCACCGGAATAATACGACTCACCCCCAACTCCGTCGTCTGACGAACCACCTCATCAAACCCTTGTCCTTTAGGAAGGCCCGCCAACAACGTGACCCTCACCGGTAACTCCCGATTGAGATCCAGCACCTGCAACAGGTTTCCCTGCCATTGTCCATCCTCGCGTTGCACCAACTCCGTTTCCCACCAACGCCCAGAACCATCCATGGCCACAAAGCGATCGCCCCCCCGTAACCGCAACACCCGCGTCAAATAATGGTGTTGGTCGCGATTGAGGGTCAGGGTGCGATCGCAAATCTGGACAGACTCAACGGTAATACGTTGCACGTTGGACAAAGCTACCCGAGTTAGGGACAAATCGACAGGCGAGAGACGAGGTTAACTGGCCACGGGAACCGACTTCTCAATTTCACTGCTAACCTCATAGAAGCCGGTTTTGGGCGCCGTCAGGAACAGATGAGACATCTCTTCTAAAATCTCATCCACCTTAGCATTGCGATTATTGTCCATATCATCTGGATCATCCCAGAAGACCACCGCAATGCCGCGATCAGTCCCAGGTTCTTGTAACAGATACGCCCCCTCAAAGCCCTCGCGATAATTGCGCACCGCCTCATCAAACAAGGCTTTAGCTTCCTCAAAACAGCCCGGTTTAAATTCTCCTTGAGCCACATAGGCATATTTGTGGCGTAGGAAGTCCATGAAATCACTCATATCTCAATACCTCTTCAACACTAGAGTTTCAGACCTTTGGTCTTATTCTCCCTCAGTTGGCAAACAGATGCGGGTAGAGATCACGGTGTCTTTAGATTTGATCAGTTTAGGACGCTGGCCCGTTCCATCCTTGCCTTGAGATTTCAGAGAACTCATCGGCAAACGTAGCAGGCGATCGCCATTGAGGTGTAGCACCAACTCGGCCCCAGGAATCGCGCGCACAATCGCCAGCAGGCGATCGCTGGCATTGGCAAAGCGCAGGCCCTGAGTGCCAATCGCCCCCCGTTCCCCGAGGCGCAACTCCGTCACAGCTAAGCGTTTACAGTATCCCCGCTCAGTAATCAACACCAGTTCATCGGAGTCCTCCACAATACTCAAACCCGCAATGCTTTCGGTTTTACGCAAGCGAACCGCCTGATACCCTTGGGCGGTTCGTCCCAACACCGGCAACTGCTCATCATCCACCGGCATTCGCAACAAACGGCCGCCACTCGACGCCACAATCGCCTGTTGTCCCGGCTGAGCGACCTCAATGCCATGGAGTCCATCGTCTCCCTTAAACTTCAAGACCGTCAATCCTCGGGCCGTAATGTTAGTCATGTCGGCAAAGGGCAACCGTTTAATGCGTCCCGCTTGCGTCAGGAAGACCACTTGTTTCTCTTGTAAGACCTCATCCGCCACAAACTGAGCCACAATGGCATCGGGGTCTCCTTGAGCGCTCGGGGGTAACAAGCCCACCAGAGGCTGTCCGCGATCGTTGCGGCCATTGAGTTTGGCAATCTCACCAATGGGGGCAGAATAAACTTTGCCATCCCGGACAAACATCAACAACTCGCGATCGGTTTGACTAGGAATTTGCTGTAAGGGAAAGTCCTCGGTGATCTCCAGGAGTTGCCCCTGAGGCGGTACCCCCTCGATGGGGGTGACATTTTTGGGGAGGAGGCGGCGGCCATAGCCCCGTTGTGTAATTTCTAAGACGGCGGCTTCGGCTTGGGGTTTGAGATCGAGGGGTAATGAGGCGCTTAGGGGTTGCTTTTTCGCCTCTTCAAACTGAACCGCCTCGGATTTCACGGTCCCATCGGCGGTGACAATGCGAGTGCGGCGTTCATCGCCAAACTTGCGCTTAAGCTGACGCAACTCCTTTTTAAGAGATTTCAGCAGTTCATGGCGATCGCCCAACAACCCCTGCAACACTTGACGACGTTGATTTAGTTCCTCAAATTCCCCTTTCAGGTTGTCCCGTTCCATCCCCGTCAGACGACGCATGGGCATGGCTAAAATGGCGTTGGCCTGCTGTTCACTGAAGTCCAAACGGCTCTGAAACTCGGCTTTGGCGGTCGTTCCATCGGGGGCATGACGCAAGATATCAATCACCGCATCGAGATGATCAAGGGCTTTGAGCAATCCTGACAACAGATGGAGACGGCTTTCAATTTTGTCGAGTTCGTCTTGGTACTGACGGGTGAGGGTTTGCTCGCGGAAGTCGAGAAAGGCTTGGAGGGTTTCTCGCAGAGTCAGTTGGCGGGGTTGATTGTCCACCAAAGACAACATAATGACCCCGAAGGTATTTTGCAGGGCCGTGAGGCGATAGATTTGTTTGAGGACCTTTTGGGGACTGGCTTCTCGCTTCAGCTCAATCACCACCCGAATCCCAGCGCGATCGCTCTCATCACGAATATCGGAGATGGCGTCAATTTTGCCCTGGTTCACCAACTGGGCCAGTTTTTCAATCCAACTGGATTTACTGACTTGGAAAGGAAACTCACTGACAATCAGGGCCGGCCGCTGCGATCGCCGGGTTTTGCCGGTTTGCACCGTTTCCACACCCACCACACCGCGAACGGTAATGCTGCCCCGTCCTTTGAGATAGGCATCACGAATGCCCTGAATGCCAATGATTTCGCCCCCCGTCGGAAAATCGGGGCCGGGGATGAGTTCTAAGAGTTTATCGTCCGAGAGGGTGGGGCGATCAATTAGGGCAATCAAGCCATCCACCAGTTCTCCCAAATTATGGGGAGGGATATTGGTGGCCATCCCCACGGCAATCCCGGAACTGCCGTTGAGCAGGAGAATCGGCAGTTGGGCCGGCAACACCACCGGTTCTTGTTGGGAATTATCGAAGTTTCCCGTAAAGTCAACCGTAGCAGTGCCAATTTCACTGAGGAGAGCTTGGTTCCCCAGTTCCCCCAGACGGGTTTCGGTGTACCGCATTGCCGCTGGGGGGTCATTATCGATGGAGCCAAAGTTCCCATGGCCGGCCAAGAGAGGATACCGGCTCGAAAAGTCCTGAACGAGGCGCACCAGGGCATCATAGACCGATTGATCTCCATGGGGGTGATATTTCCCCAACACATCCCCAACCACACGAGCGCATTTACGATAGGGCCGTTCTGGGGTCAGTCCCAGCTCGTGCATGGCGTAAATAATCCGCCGGTGAACCGGTTTGAGTCCATCTCGCACGTCCGGAAGCGCCCGCCCCACGATGACACTCATGGCGTATTCAAGATAGGACTGCTGCATCTCCTGGTGCAAAGCGGTTGGGACGATTTGTCCGCCGGAGAGGAGGTTTAACTGCTTAGCCATGAAGTTCGTTTCCTTAAGGTCTGACAGTGTTGGTGCAACGGGAGCGACGTGCGAAGTTTCCCAAACGCCGACATTTTTAACATTTAAGCGTAAGGGCGGCGTGAATAACAGGGCGTTGACTGATGGGTCGGCCCTGGCAATCGGCTACAATGATTGGGTACAAGTCAGATTGCGTAGGATAGTGTACCGTGTGTCTCGTTTGTCCTCCTAGTTCCGTCTTCGTCTCCGAACTGAACTCGGGCCCCATCCCTTGGCTAGATTTGCTCGGCGTTTCGGAGTACGATCGAGAACAGGTCGAATGTCCACCGTTAGGGTCAAATAACGTTTAGGTTAAAACAGCAGATGAAGACCGTTCTGATTGTAGAGGACGATTTAGTTAATGCGCGGGTGTTCTCAAAGATTTTGACGAAACGAGGCGGCATGGCAGTCAAACACACCGAAAATGTGGAAGAGGTGATGGAGATTGCCAAGGCCGGAGATGCGGATATCATCCTGATGGATGTTTCTCTGGCCCACAGTGTCTATCAAGGGCAATCCGTTGATGGGATTAAGATTACCCAAATTCTTAAGTCTGATCCTGCCACGGCCAACTTACCCATTATTTTGGTGACGGCCCACGCCATGGCCGGCGATCGCGAGACCTTCTTGTCTCAAAGTGGCGCCGATGGCTATATTTCTAAACCTGTCGTCGATCACCAGGAGTTTGTCGATGCCATCCGGGCCCTGCTTCCCGTCGATGAGTAGAGCGTACAACTCGCCTCATCGACGGGACTTCAGGGCCTCGAAGCATCGCTGAGCCAGCCCATCCACTAGGGATTCATCTCGATGGAGAGAGGCTGTTGCTGATTGCGCACGCTGGCGACAATTTCCTGAATCTGGGGCGTACTCAATAGCTCCCGAGCGGCAGCAATGAGGCGATCGCCCCAAAGGTTGAGTTCTAAGAAGTCAATTTCAGCGTAGCGAACGTCGAGTTCTAGGGCTACTTCTGCAAGGCGAACCGCCGTGCGATCGCCCTGAGCATAACGAGCCACGGCGATCGCCAGCTGAGGCTCAGCTTCCTGGGGGGCCAGTTCCTGGGAGGCTTTCCACAGTTCTAGGGCCTCATCCACCTCACCCATTTCATAGCGAACTAGGCCGATATTGTTAATCGCGGGCCAAAAGTTTTCATTCTGTTCGAAGGCAATTTCATAGTATTCGATGGCTCGGTCGAAATCCCCCTTCATGTAATAGGCATTCCCCAAGTCAAACAAGGCGCCGAGTTCCCCGGGTTCTAGTTCTAATCCGGCCTGCAACTCATTTACCGCCTCAGCGTAGTTTTCCGCCTGGAAGTAGGCAGACCCGAGGGCAAAGCGAACGAGTGCATTCTCCGGTTCCAAGGAACGGGCGGTCTGTAATGCCGCGATGCCATCCTCAACCCGATCTACTTGTAGGTACAAGCTGCCCAAAATCCCCCAAGCTTGGGCATTTGAGGGCAATAGCTCTACCCCCAACTCGGCACGGGGAACAGCGCGATCGTACTGCTGGAAACGGGCCCAGCGATCGGCTTCCTGAAGAATGCTTGACCCGAGTTCTTCGAGTTGTTCGCGATCGAGGTCAGGAACATGGGGGAGCTGCGCCTGTCCGCGAGCCGGCTCAACGGCAGTCGCTAAGCCCAGGGTGATCAATAGAGAAATCCAGAAATGACGTTTTGGCACGGTATCCCGTCAAGGTGCTGATAGGTGACTATAACTAGCAGCTTAGTCTATTGTTCCCCTAAACGACAATTGTTGGGAACAGGGAGCGGGGGGGAGAAGGCAGTAGAGGGAAGAGAAGGCAGTAGGGGGAAGACATCCCACTCTCTCCCTACTCCCTCTCTTCCTCCGTGTCCCCTGTTCCCTGTTCCCTGTTCCCTGTTCCCTGTTCCCTGTTCCCTGTTCCCTATTCCCTTGAAAATAGGATAGAGAGCTTAACTTGACACCAGTGAGCCTTGTGGTCGTGCTTTACGGACTCGAACTCAAACGGGCAACCCCCGAGGATTGCCCGTTTGAGGACGTATTGGACATAGTTAATGTGATCAAAAGCGGATGCTCTACACGGACTTCTTATTTGGGCGACCTTCAAAGGGTTGCAAGCCACTGTCAGGATACTCATCTTTGCTTGGGGCAAAAATGCGCAAGAAGCCTTCAGAAACGTACTGTGCTGAGTCTTTCGTCCACTTCCAGAGTTTCATAATTCATGACCCCGTGTGACAACAAATTTAGAGTTCTGAGGCAACAAAGTACCTCCTCTACCTATTAGAATAGCGAAGATTCGTGACAACCTTCAAGGTCGTAATATTTATTTGAATTTAGTATCAGTTTGAAATATTTCGCCCTGGAGCATCAAAACAGCGGGGGGACTGGCATTGAGCCGAGTCCCCCCCACCGGTTCTACAGGGCCGCCTCAGGGCGATCGCCTTAAACTAACTGCAACTGGGGATAGCCAGCGACTAAGTCGTCAGCGGTGAGGGTATCTCCAGAGGCTTGGGGAGTCCAGAGAACTTCCACCGCCAGGAGTTGTTCAGCCCCTACGCCACCGAGATCTCGCAGGGCCTGGTTTAAGCCCTCGGCATCTTGAATCGCGGGGAGCTTCAGTTTGCCCTGAACCCCCACCAAAAGGGTCACGACAATATACTCACTCGGTGCCTCAGACTCCGTGATTGCCCCCGACTCTGACTCGCCCGGAAGGGATTTATCAGCAGCCTGTTTGAGTTGATTGTCGTAGTTACTGAGGGTTTCCTCAGAGAACTTACTCCGTTCTGACAGAGACCAGCGGTTAAATTGAGCCTCCGCGTTATTGAGGCGGGTTTGTTCGGTCTCGGAACTGGCGTAGGCGAAGTATTCCGGGTGACGTAACAGGGCCAAGGTGGACTCTTGCAGCACCTGGGTGCGACCTTGAGCTGATTGGGTATTGGCCGTCAGGGCGATGCGATCGAGATCCGTTTGTAACTCTCGGGCTTGGGCTAAGAGGCCAACCTGTAGCTTCGCTACGGAAACCGTGGGGTTGAGGCTTTGGGGTTCGCCTCCTTCACCGTCTCCAATCGCTCCTCGGAAACTGCGGACAAGGAAGTTGGCGAGGGTAATCACAACCAGAATCGAAAACAGTCCCCCAAAGCCGCCGCCAAAGCCGAAGAAGGGAATCAGGAAGGGGAAGCCAAAGCCACCGCCACCATAGCCTCTATTCGGGGCATAGGAGCGGCTCGGGGCGCTATAGGAGCGACTGGGAGCGCGGAATGATCCTCCTCCCATCCGTCCCCCACTGCGGGCAGCCAGAGCGCCGTCCGCTTGGGAGAAGAAGAGAATGGCGATGACGCCGACGAGGAAAATAGATTTTAAAATTGGTTTGAGTTTGCTCAGTCTGATATGACCCATAAAACCTCTGCTTTGTATTGTTATCGCGTGGCGGACTAGATCTAGGCTATCCGAGACCCGCCTGGAATTGAAGGATTGTTACGTTCGGTCTCCAATCTTTGTTACAGATTGTTGCGCTGTTAATACCTAATGTATCGTTTTTCGGGAGCGGGCTGGGGTCAGGTTTGGGGGGATAACCCCACCAACTCCCGCAATTGGGCTTCTGAGAGTTGCGGGATTCCCAAGTCTTGGGCTTTGGTCTGTTTGGAACCGGGATTTTCCCCGACGACCACATAACTGGTTTTGGAACTGACGGAACTGGTCACCTTTCCTCCAGCCTCTTCAATGAGAGTTTTCGCCTCCTTACGGCTGAGGTTGGGTAGGGTTCCGGTGAGGACGAAGGTTTGGCCGGCGAGGGGTTGGGGCGACTCGGGGGCGGTTTCTGCCTCGGGAGTCCTCCCGAGGGAGACCCCCACCTCTTGCAGTTGCTCAATTAAGTCCTGATTGGCCCTGAGTTGGAACCAGTCGGCGATCGCCCCGGCAATTTCGGGGCCAATCCCCTGAATCTCGGCAATATCATCCTGACTGGCTTGGGCTAACCCCTCCACCGTGGGGAAGGTTTGAGCTAAGGTTTGGGCATTCACCGCCCCCACATGACGAATCCCTAAGCCATAGAGAACTCGAGACCAAGGTTGTTGTTTAGAGTGCTGAATCGACTCGACCAGCTTCGTGGCAGATTTATGTCCGAGGCGCTCTAAATGGCTTAAATCCTCTGCCCGTAGGCGATAGAGGTCGGCCAGGGAGTTGAGGAAGCGGCGATCGCACAGTTGGGCGATTAACTTCTCCCCTAAGCCATCGATATCCAAGGCCCCCCGACTGCCCCAATGTTTCAGGGCACCGCGCAAAATTGCTGGACAGGAGCGATTCACACAGCGCGTTACCGCCTCGTCTTGGGGCTTCACGAGGGGCTGTTGGCACTCGGGGCAGTGATTTGGCATTTTCACCGCTTCTGCCCCATCAGGACGCAATTTCGGCAGAACGCGCACTACTTCGGGGATGATTTCCCCAGCTTTGCGCACCACGACGGTATCCCCATAATGTAAGTCCAATTCCCGCAGGCGATCGCCGTTGTGGAGACTGGCCCGAGACACGGTGGTTCCAGCAAGTTGAACGGGGTTGAGGTTAGCCACCGGAGTCACGGCCCCCGTGCGCCCCACTTGGAAGTCCACAGATTGGACAGTGGTGGGGACTTCCTCGGCGGGATATTTAAGGGCGATCGCCCAGCGAGGAGCTTTTTGGGTAAATCCGAGGCGACGTTGCAGGGCGATGTCATTGAGTTTCACCACCACCCCATCGGTGAGATAGGGAAGATCCCGTCGCTCCTGTCCCCATTGCTCATAATAGGCCTGGATATCCTCGATACTGTGAGCCAGTTGGCGGTTAGGATTCACCCAAAAGCCCAACTCTTGCAGTCGTTGGAGGGCTTCTTGGTGGGTGTGGAAGGGGCGATCGCCCTCATCACTGGGGCCATCATCACTGGGACAATACAGGGTATAGGCGAAAAACTGAAGCTGACGCTGGGCAACGATTTGAGGATCGAGTTGTCGCAGGGTTCCCGCCGCTGCATTCCGAGGGTTAGCGAAGGGCGGTTCCTGGTTCTGCTGACGTTGCTGATTCAGGCGTTCAAAGGTCCCCAGGGGGAGGAAGGCTTCGCCGCGCACTTCCACCCGAGGGGGAATCGCCTCACCCTGAAGTCTGAGGGGGATAGAACGAATGGTTTTTACATTTGGGGTAATCTCTTCCCCGGTTTCCCCATCTCCTCGGGTAACTCCCCGCACCAGAACACCATCCTCATAGGTTAGGGCCAGAGCCGAACCGTCGATTTTCAGTTCACAGATGTACTCAGGGGTGATGGGGGAATCGAGACGAGTTTGCCAGCGATCTTGCCATTTGGCAAACTCGTCGATAGTGAAGGCGTTATCCAGGCTATAGAGGGGAATCCTGTGGCGAACGGAGGTAAATTGAGCCGCTGGTTTATCGCCGACACGCTGGGTGGGACTGTCAGGCGCGATCAGTTGCGGATACTCGGCTTCGATGGCTTGCAGTTCTCGATAGAGGCGATCGTACACCTCATCTTCCATAATGGGAGCATCGAGAACGTAGTAGGCATGGGCCGCCTCTTGCAACTGTTGGCGGAGTTTCCGAGTTTGTTCCTGGAGTTGGGGGCTGGGTTGGCTCATCTTCGTTCACACAGAGGCTCGACCGAATAAGGATACGTCACGTTAAACTGGTTTATTCTGGATTGCGATCGCCCATGACCGACCCTGCCCTTAAACCGCGCCTGACTCCCTATCTCTTTCTACTTCCCGCCGGAATCCTCCTCATTTTAACGGTGTTTTTGCCGGCAGCCCAGGCCTTCCTACTCAGTTTCGCTCGCTATGAGTATGATTTAACCGAACTCCCCCAATGGGTAGGCCTGGCAAACTTTCAGCGACTCTGGCAAGATGCCATTTTCTGGCAAACCCTACGGCAGACCCTATTATACTTAGTCTGCGTCGTGCCGCTGCTCGTGAGTCTGCCCCTACTGCTGGCGATTCTGGTCAACCGTAAGCTGCGAGGAATCGCGGGGTTTCGTGCCGCCTATTACACCCCAGTCATTGTCTCAATGGTGGTGGCGGGGTTGGCTTGGAAATATCTTTACGGGGAGACGGGATTATTCAATCAACTCTTAGCAGGAGTTGGACTGACGGGGATTCCCTGGCTCACCAGTCCGCACCTGGCCCTGTTCAGTGTCATGGCGGTTACCGTTTGGAAGGGCCTGGGCTATTACATGGTGATTTACCTGGCCGGCTTACAAGGGATCCCCGCCGAACTCTATGAGGCGGCAGCCTTAGATGGGTCCGATGGCTGGCGGAAACATTGGGATATCACCGTTCCCCTAATGCGTCCCTATCTGCTGTTAGTGGGGACGATTTCCGCGTTATCGGCGATGAAAGTCTTTGAAGAGGTCTATGTCATGACCCAGGGGGGGCCACGCAACCGCTCGAAAACGATTGTCTATTATCTCTATGAACAGGCCTTTGATCGCCTAGAAATTGGCTATGCTTGTGCCATTGGCTTAGTCCTGTTCCTGGTGGTGTTGGGGTTTTCCCTCGTCAACCTCAAACTCAGCCGCCGCCACCCCTAAATCCAGCCATCCCGTTCCAAATCTTCGATCGCCTGTAAGCCTCTGGGATCTCCTACCCGCAACAGGGAGGAGCGAGCATCTTCTTGAACCCCCATATCCTCATCCTCTTGTAGGGCTTCTAAGAGAGAATCGATCGCCCCCGCATAGACCACATTAGAGGGTAACTCACGACAAATCTGTCCCAGGGCCCAAGCACAATTACTGCGAACCGCCGAGACCTTATCTTGGCGCAGGGCTTCAATCAAGGGCGGGACAGCACCGACAATGGTGTCATAGCCCACCTTCGCCAACTGTCCCAGGGAACTGGCGGCCCAGAGACGAACCGCCGGAATATCCGTGCGTAGGGCTTCGAGCAAGGGGTCGAGGGCCCGGCGATCGCCACAGTTGCCGAGGGCCCAGACCACCCCCTTACGAACATAGCCATTCCAATCCTCCAGGCGGGCAATGAGGGGGTCAACCGCATCAGGGTGAGTATTCCGTCCCAAGGCATAGGACGCGCTCACACGCACCAGAGGACAAGCATCTTCAAGCAAAGCAATCAACTTCGGGATTGCTCGTTCATCATGAATTTCACAGAAGGCCCGGGCCGCCAACATCCGTTGTGGCGTCTCCGCTGCATCTAGCAAGGGCAACATGGCCTCGGGATCCGGGCGAGCGGCATCATCGGCATCAGCCGCCCCCAACTGATCCAGAGGACTCTCAAGATTATTCTCACTATCAATCGTGCCGAGGTCGTCGTTATACATACTCTCCAATTTACCGCACAAGGGGGTGCTTAGTCATGGGGATCACGGCGATCGCCCAAGGCAACAACATAGCGATAGCCTTGTGTTGCCGAGCCTCGAATGGTCAAGGTTCCGTCCTGGACATGAACCAGTTGACAGGCAAAGAACAACCCTAAATCTGGGTCATCGGCCTGCATAGGCTTCGCTTGCAGTTTACCAAACAGACTGACCTCCCGTTGGGATGACGCGGCCAAGTTGGAGGGCGTGGCCGTGGTGGATAGGAGTCCAAATCGCTCTAATTCACTTTGAGGAAGATTTTCCCGGCCGGGGGAGTCGGAAGTGGCTAAGGATACCTCGACCTGGTTGGGGGAATGGCGTCGAACCTGGAGATGTAAGCTCGCCCCGAGATCACTGACCTGAATCAGATGTGCCACGAGATGATACAGCAGTTGCTGAAACTTGGCCTTATCCAGGGTCCAGAGGCGATCGCCCTCTTCAATCGACAGCAGTAACCGTTGTTCCCGCCGACTCGCCAGGGGTTCGAGAATTTTCAGCACCTGTTGACAGAGCATATGCAAATCAACAGAAGCCATGGACTGACTCGAATCGAAGTCCCGCAACTCCCGTAACAGCAGAATTTCTTCGACCATCGCCAACATATACTGGCCGCTATTATGGATGATGTCGAGATATTCCTTTTGTTTGGGCCGCAAGGGGCCATAAATTTCCCGATTTAGCACACTGGTCATCCCCATCACGGAGGTTAAGGGGGTGCGCAAGTCTTGTAAAAAGCGATCCAGCAGTTGAGTTTGAATGGCTGAGGCGGATAGTTCCGGTTCCTGATGCTCCTGAGGAAAGGACCTCGGTTCAGGAGCCAACCCCGGGGCTGAGGGAGATTCTAACTGAACCATAGCTAACCCAGCCGCCAGTTCAACAAGGGTTACCTCCTGCACGCCGAAGGAGCGTGGGGCCGTATCCATAACGGCTAAGGTTCCTAGACAATCGCCAGTCCGAGTCATCAAGGGGACCCCCAAATAGGCTCGCACCCCATCCTCTTGAACCAGAGGTTGATTTGCGAAGTCGGGGTGACGAGCGGCGTCACGAACCCTCAGAGGTTGTTGAGTTTCCACAACTTGGGTACAAAACAACGACGGCTTGTTATCCCGATTAAATCCCGTCAAGGAGAGACTGGCGTCTTCCTCGTTGAGTCGTTGTACCTCGATTTTTTGATCTCGATGGTCGAGCAGCCAGATCCAGGCAATGGGGAGATCCAGAGCATGGGCAACAGTCTCTACAGCAGTCTGAAATACTACCCTCGAGTTGCGGTCAAGAACACCGCCATCACGGAGTGCGGTTAGGGAATTGGGGGTCGGGGCCAGATCGGTCATAGATTCTGTTCGCATCATCATGGCGCCAAGGGCGATTTTGAAATCGCGATCGCCCTCAAGGGGACGAGACGCAACCTCAAAACGGAGGCGTTAACGAAAAGCAGGGTGGTTAAAGAGTGCTGCTAACACTCGGACCCCACGGAGTTGATTCGATAGTGGTAGATGCCCCTTAGGTGCGCTGAGATCCCAAGTAAAGCCTTGGGGGTAGCGTGTCCAACTGTTGCCGTCTTTCCAACCCATTTTGGGCCAGAGTTTGTCCCAGTCTTGTTTGACGCTTAGCCACAGTTGGCGTTGTACAGAAAAGCCGAATTTTCCCTCAGAATAGGCAACCCAGAGACGGTCAATGGTCTGTAGGTCGGTCACGGGAATTAAGTCAACCTCGGTGAAGTAGAGCCATTTTCGGGCGGTTGCGCCTTCCCCGGCTAGTTGACACAGGAGTTCTCGTGTCAGGCGATCGGCCTCCTCAAATTTTTCTTCGGCTAGCAGCTCTTTCAGCGGCTGATAGTCAAGATTGTAATCGGAGTCTAAAGACATATCCTGGGCAAGAGTCGGATCAATCATCATGGTCTGGCATTAAGTATCACAGGGATGTCCTGTTGTGCTCTCTATTTTCCCAGAATACGACGGATGATGTGACTGGTGGATTGAGGAACCTCAATTTCAATCAAATGGATTTGTCCACCGTAGGCGCGGACGGTTGGAGCTTCAGGTAGGGTATCTCGACGATAATCACCTCCTTTGACGTAGATATCCGGTTGTAGGACTTTGATCGCTTCAATGGCGGTAGGTTCCGGAAAGATAAAGACTCCATCGACGGGTTTGAGGGCGGCCAGAACTTCGGCACGCTGCTCATCGTGAATAATGGGACGGGGAGGTTGTCCAGGAGCGGGGGGTTTGATACGGGCGACGGAATCATCACTATTGACGCCGACGACCAGGGCTTTTCCTAGGGCTTTGGCGGCTTGTAAATAGCGCACATGACCGCAATGTAGGAGGTCAAAGCAGCCATTGGTGAACACCAGCGGCCGCCAGCGATCGCCATCGCCATGGATCCGCTCTCGTAACTCATCAAGGGAGTAAAGGCCCTGAGCTAACATGGCAAGCATTAATCGATTAAACTGAAGGTGCAACGGAATGTGTCACACAAGTGAGATCCAACTGTCACACGAGCGTCACATCAACCACTTATCTTAGTCTATAAGTCAGTCCAAGCATGATGGGTCAGTTCCTCAAATTCCCTCACTCCTCACACCAGTTACAAGTCTTGGACTGACTTTCCTCTTGATAACAATGCCGCGAGTCCCCATACGATACCATGCGAACTCCCCCCCAAGGTTACGGCTCTGATGATGTGAAGGGACGGCCACCGGAGTCCCCCAGCCCCAAGTTTCCTGTTCTTTCCTATTTGCTTGTCTTCCTCGTCGGAGGAGCTGTGGCCTGGGGGGCGACGGAGGTGTTCTCATCCCACTCTCAGATGGGTTCAGATTTGGGGACGAGTGAGTCTCAGGAACGTCTGCCTGCGGTCAGTGCCGAAGCCCCAACGGTGACACCCCGGACGGAGGAGGCGCAAATCGTACCTCCGAGTAACTTTGTGGCTGATGTGGTCACTCGGGTAGGCCCGGCTGTGGTTCGGATTGATTCAGAGCGGAGGGTCAGTGCGCGATCGCTACCCCCGGGGTTGGATGATCCGATGTTGCGCCAGTTTTTTGGGTTTCGGATGCCTGATGCTGAGCAGGAGCGGGTTCAACAAGGCTCTGGTTCGGGGTTTATTCTCAGTTCTGATGGCAAAATTGTCACCAATGCTCATGTGATTGATGGGGCCGATTCGGTGACGGTGACTCTGCGAGATGGCCGCAGTTTGGAGGGCCGAGTGTTGGGGACAGACCCGGTTACGGATGTGGCCGTGGTACAGATTGAGGCGGAAGATTTGCCAGCGGTCCGTTTACGAGACAGTGAGGGGTTACAGCCCGGCGAGTGGGCGATCGCCATCGGCAACCCCTTGGGATTAGATAATACAGTAACCACTGGGATTATTAGTGCGATCGGTCGCTCCAGCAGCGAGGTGGGTGTGGCGGATAAGCGGGTTGATTTTATTCAAACGGATGCGGCGATTAATCCCGGTAATTCTGGGGGACCCCTGTTGGATCAAGATGGTCAGGTGGTGGGGATGAATACTGCCATCATCCAAAATGCCCAGGGTTTAGGATTTGCGATTCCCATCAACACGGTGGCTCGGATCGCGGAGGAATTAATCGAAAATGGACGGGTGGATCATCCCTTTTTAGGCATCCAAATGGTTGATCTGTCCCCTCAAGTGAAGGAGCAAGTCAACCGAGATCAGAGTCAGGCGCTACGAGTCGAGGAGGATGAGGGCGTCTTAATTGTGCAGGTCATGCCTGGTTCTCCGGCCGATGAAGGGGGATTACGTGCGGGGGATGTGATTCGCCAAATTGAGGGAGACTCCGTCACCTCCGCTGAAGAAGTTCAACAGGCTGTCTCCCGAGTTCGGGTGGGCGATCGCCTCCGCATCGATATCTCTCGTAATGGCAGCCCAGAAACCCTGGAGGTGCAAACTGGGGTGTTAGGCGATTAGGGGGTGATTAGGGGTCGCTGACGTCGGTGACTCGCCAACTCAGTTTCAGGTTGATGCTGAAGTTCCAAAGGGTCACCAGGGCGATCGCCAACAGTTTAGCCAGATAGTCATTCACCCCCAAAAGGTTAAAGAGGAGATTCACAATCAGCACATTGAGAATCAATCCGGCTAAACAGACGATATTAAATTTGAGTAGGCGTTTGACGCGCTTACGCCATCCCTGTTGTTGACGGGATAAGTCGGAGAACGTCCAAATGTCATTCCAGTAAAAGTTATTGAGAATGGCCACTTCCGCCGACAGCATGGCACTACGAGTTAGCCCCAACTGCCACTGTTCCCGTAGGACATAGAACACCGCCAAATCCACAACAACGCCGCTCAACCCCACCACTCCAAATCGCAAGAAACGCTGGACTGGCAACAAGTCTAAACGCAGTTTCCATAAATGTTGGAGATATTCCCAATACTGTTTCCAGGTGACCTTGCTTTCGCCTTGTTCCCGTTCTTGGAAGACATACCCCACTTCCCCAATCCAGGAAATGTCCCCTCGGCCGAGGACTTCAATCAGGATTTTATAGCCGACGGGGTCCAGGAAACGCTCCGAAATGGCCCCGCGTCGCACCAGGAAAAATCCACTCATGGGGTCCGAGACGCGCCCCACCACTCCCGGCAGAAGAATCAGTCCCAACAATTGGGCCCCTCGTGAGAGGATGCGTCGCCGCAGACTCCAGTCACTGACTCCTCCACCATCGACATGACGGCTGGCTAGGGCTAAGTCGGCCCCCCGTTCGATTTGTTGCCAGAGTTGTTCTAAGATTTCTGGCGGATGCTGTAAGTCGGCATCGATGACCCCCAGAATTTGCCCCTTTGCCCGTTGCCACCCACAAATGACAGCGGTGGACAGTCCTCGTTCTCCTTGACGACGTAGGGCGCGAACCTGGGGATAGGTGTCTGCGAGGTGTTGGGCCAGTTCCCAGGTGCGATCGGGGCTATCGTCATCCACGATAATCAGTTCATAGTCAGGACCGAGGAGGCGATCGAGGAGTTGACTGAGGCGTTCAATCAGAGTCCTCAGGTTATGTCGCTCATTGTAAGTGGGAATGACCAACGAAAATTGCAAGGGAGCGGCCGCAGATATGGGCCAATCTCCCTGATGATAGTCCCCGGGTTGGGGAATTTTAGCAATCAGGCCCTGGGAAGACGGTTTAGGCAAAGACATGAAACATCAGAACCGGGAACTTGATACCGCTACATGGTAAGGGTCCATTGTACCCATATCTCTGAGCGAATCTCTAAACGAATCTTTAAACAAATTTGCGAACAGGTGCGATCGTCCCTAAAAATACGGGATTCTGATGTAGCGGCTCTTTAATAGAAAAGCTATAGTGGGGCTGGTATGAGCGTCCGAATAACCTCCCAATATCACTTCGGTATCATGGACAAAACAAACTCTGATTCAGAAGGGAACGCCAGACCTCACTCTGACCCGTCAGCATTGAACGAAACAGACCTAGCAGCCGGAGAACCCAAAGCACCTATCCAAACCCTCATCACAGTAGTTGGGCTAAGTCTAATTGTTAGTATTGCTCTATTTCTAATTACCAATCAAATCCTTCTTGCCCTCACCGGAGGAGTGGGAAGTGCTCTAGCCTGGGTCTCCTTTGTTCATCCTTATTCAGCGTTGTGGTTGTTGATTATTTATATGCCCTTTGCTGGCACTGTAAGCTATTGGGCTGAATGGGGGAATCCTCTCCTTCAGTTTGGCCAAGACATCTTAGCCATTCCAGCAATGATTGCCATTTTGTGGAATCTCAAAAAAAATGGTATGCCCCTAATCATTCCCCAAAACATTCAGATTCCCTTGCTGACGGTATTGATTTTTGCCCTGGCAACGCTATTCACCGTTAACTTACCCTTGGATCTTGCTAGCGCGGCTTTAGGCAGTCCTAGTGACTCTATCGCTCAGCCGCCTCCAACAGGTGATTTTTTTCTGATGGGGATTTTAGGCTTAAAAGTATTATTGGTCTATCTACCCCTGATTACCTGTACCTATTATATGATTCAAAACGAGAAGACGTTTTGGACATTCACTCGTTTGCATATTATCTTAGCCATAACTTGTTGTAGTTTAGGGCTAATGCAGTATGTGATGTTGCGGGCAGGAGTTTGTCAAGGGACAGATCACTTAACCGATAACGCTGTATTGGCCGCCAGCCTCGATGCCAAATGTTTAGTAGGTGGCTCTTTGATTTATAGTCCGTCTCAAAACCTGATTCGCTTGCCCGGAACCTTTGCAGCCCCTTGGCAATGGGGCTGGTTTCTAATTGCCAACACTTTTTTTGCT
The DNA here is from genome assembly GCF_009846485.1 of Sodalinema gerasimenkoae IPPAS B-353. Classification (GTDB taxonomy): domain Bacteria; phylum Cyanobacteriota; class Cyanobacteriia; order Cyanobacteriales; family Geitlerinemataceae; genus Sodalinema; species Sodalinema gerasimenkoae. The sequence continues at coordinate 4,262,246 of NZ_ML776472.1, read as the reverse complement.
GTTGCATCAGCCATCAAGGATTGCTCCCCAGTTTGGCGATTGATCAGTTTTTTAGCCCTGGCCCTACTTGTGGCTAATGCTGTTGTCTCAGGACAGAGTGCGGCTTTATTTGTGATGCTGGTTTTCATCATGGTGATGTTAGCCTTAACAGGAAAGTTGGTTCCCCCAACCCGATGGGCTTCTATGATAGGAGCATTGGCGTTGTTAAGTATCATGAGCTGGGTTCTATTTCCAGAGATGATTCAAGCTCAATTTAACGAAATCATCGAGGGTTGGCTGGCATCTGCACCCACCAGTTTTATGATTGAGCAAGCTTCATCTCAGGACATCACAATATTGGGACATGGACTGGGACGCGCCACCAATGCAGCTCGTATATTGGGGGAAACTCGCCTAATTGAAAGCTATTACCCTAAACTGATGTATGAAATTGGCATTTTGGGAGTGGCCGCGTTTTTAGCCTTGGTGACAACATTGACAGTCGTCACGTTCAAGATCTGGCGATCGCTCGAAAATAAAACCTGGCGCAGCTATGCAGCCTGTTTCTGGCTATTCATCTTGTTGATTAGCTATCCCCCCTACCACTATCCCTTAGATGCCGCCCCCGTAGCAATTTATTACTGGATGATTTTAGGGTTGGTACTGCGACTACCCAATCTTGAACAACAGCTTGAACAACAGGCTCCAGAAAAGCGGTTGTCTCAGGACTTAGGCCAAGACAACGAAGGTCACCAAGTCGCGTAAACGCTTCTTCGGCTGATTGGTCCGAACCACTACCGAGCTTGGGGGGGGTCACAGTACAGATGCGGAAACACCGATATGACAATCTTCCCGGAGAAAAGTTATATTATAGCCATAGCAGGCATACATAGGACAAGGATGTAGGGGCTATTGCCCTTTCCGGTAGAGCGTCTTAACTAAAACTTCGCTTCCTATAAAAATAGTCTGGCATACACGGAACTAACATTAGTTTGGACGATGCCAAAAACAAAATCCAAGAAAAAAGGTCAAGAGACGGCTCGCCCTAATGAGCCAGTCCTCAGTAAAAAAGAGTTAGCGGCGAAAAAGCGACAGGCGGCGAAAGAGCGTAAAGCCTTTATTCAAACGATTATTACCGCTGGAGGGATTGGAGCAGTTGTTGGAACCGCTCTATTCTTTACTGCAAGCCCTATCCTCGCGCTTGCTGGTGGGGGGGGGATTACCGTCTTATGGGTGTCTTTTGTCTATCCCTATCTGGCCCTATGGCTATTTGTGATTTATATGCCCTTTGCTGGGACCGTCACCTACTGGATTGCCGGTGGAAATGCTATTTTTCAGCTTGCGAAAGATGGATTTGCCATTCCTGCCATTATTGCCATATTTTTAAGTCTTAAGAAACAGGGAAAACCTCTGATTATCCCCAAAGGAATCAGAATACCTCTCATTATATTGAGCATATCGGTACTCCTAACCTTATTCACCATCAATCTACCGATGCACCTTGCCAGTGGCAATCCTCCGGCAAATCCTATGGCTAGAAAGCCCCCTGAAGGACAGTTTTTCTTTCAGGGAATTTTGGGAATCAAAGTGTTACTCGGATATCTTCCCCTAATCACGTGCACTTACTACATGATCCGAGATAAAAAGACATTTTTGCTATTTACTCGTCTTCATATCGTTCTAGCTATTATTTGCTGTGGTTTAGGCTTCCTGCAATTTCTGATGTTAACGACTGGAGTTTGTCAGGGGACAGACCATTTGACTGGGAGAGCCTTATTTCAGGCGACGTTAGATTCTAAATGCTTGGTAGGAGGATCATTGCTCTATAGTCCTTCTCAAAATATGATTCGCCTACCGGGGACGTTTGTGGCTCCCTGGCAATGGGCTTGGTTTTTAATTGCGAATGCTTTTTTAACGTTTGCTTCAGCGTTTAGTGACCCATCTCTTATCTGGCAGTTAACGAGTTTCCTGGCAATGGCACTGGTATTTACCAATGCTGTTATTTCAGGACAACGGATTGCCTTATTGTTGGTTCCTCTGATCATCATTATCATGTTGATTGTGACCGGGCAGCTATCTAAGCCAGCTCGCTTCATTCCCATTGTTGGAGGGCTAGCCGGTCTAATTATGGTGAGTTTTATTCTCTTCCCTGACGTGATTCAGGAACGAATTGATAGTACCGTCGATCGCTGGAATGCCTCGCCTCCAACGAATTTTATTGCTGATCAGGCAGACAACTCCTCTCAGAGTCAGAAGCCATTGGGCTATGGGGTGGGCCGAGCGACCAACTCAACCCGTATCTTTGGTGACACTCGGCTGATTGAAACCTATTATCCTAAGCTGCTCTATGAAATTGGAACATTGGGAACGGTTGCATTCTTGGGCTTGGTCACCTCGATTACGGTGGCAACCTTTAAGGTCTGGCGATCGCTCAAAGACAAAGTTTGGCGCAGTTACGCCGCATCCTTCTGGGTGTTCATCTTCTTTATTAGCTATCAGACCTACTACTATCCCCTGGATGTGGACCCTGTGGCAGTGTATTACTGGATGATTGCAGGGTTAGTTCTACGGCTGCCCGATATTGAACGGGAGGATTTAGAGGAGCGAGCGGCTCTAGGGCTAGATGAGGAAGAAAATGCTAAGACTAAGAAGAAGAAGAAGAAAAAGCGCAAGTAATGACAAGGAGCAGCCCGACTGTGACCCCTCTATCTATCTCTGTGGTAATTCCGACCTTTCGCCGGGAAGCGGCTCTCCGGGACACCATCGCTGATGTCCTCAAACAAGACTATCCCCAGTTTGAGGTGATTGTCGTCGATCAAACGGCAGACCATGAGCCGGAAACCGATCGCTATCTGCAAGACCTCAGTGATGGGGGTAAAATTGCCTGGTATCGGGTGGACTGGGCGAGTTTACCTGGAGCGAGGAATTACGCCGTTCGACGAGCGAAGGGGGATATCATCGTGTTTATCGATGATGATGTGCAACTTGAACCCCAGTATCTCGAAACCCATGCTCGCAATTATCGCGATCGCCCGGAGGTGGGTGCTGTGGCGGGCCGGGTGTTCGATCGCATGAAACTGGCCGACTCCGGTGGGGCCCTGAAAATCGAGGATCTCCCCCCAGAAGCGATGGACCCCGGTATTGCTTGGTATCATATCGATTTGGTGCATACCATCAAACCGCAACAAGTCTTGTCGGCTCGGGGTTGCAATATGTCCTTCCGGCGGGAGTTATTTGAAAAGTTTGGGTTGCACTTTGATGAACGCTACCGGGGAAGTGCGGTTCGGGAAGAGTCGGATTTTTGTTTGCAGTTCCGTAAAACCAACCGACAGATTTGGTACGATCCAGAGGCATCTTTGATTCACCTGGGAGAAGAAACAGGGGGCTGTCATGATATTGGCACCAAATCGGTTCAGTACCAAATCACCTTCTATCACAATCACTTCTTTTTAGGACTCCATAACTTAACCATGGGTCAATGCTTGCGCTTTTTTGCCAAACTGTTTGACTGCCATGTGTTAGGTCATCCCCCTTGTAATAAAAGTGGCTCGCCTCTTAAAATTGTGGTGCGTCTTGGCTTCTACAAGCTCGGACTGCTCAAAGCCATGAAGACTTGGATACAATCTCTCTGGGATGATGGACAAATCTACAGCCGTCAAGATGAGTTGTATCAACCCTCCCGCTAAAAATACCCGTTAAGAGGCCCCCTGTTATCTGCAAACCCATGAAAATTTTAGTTGCTAGTCATACCTACATTGTTGACCTCAACCGGGAAAAGTTACGGGAGTTAGCCCGTTTAGAACCCGGAACTGAGGTGACCGTTGTGGTTCCCAAACGTTGGAAACCGGGAGGAGTCCAGAACAAACAGGTAGAAAGTCAGCCCATTGATGAGGGAGCATTTCGGGTTGTGCCGGTGTCGAACTTTAGTCAGAATCAACAGGGATTATTAACATTTGGCTGGGATTTAGTCTCATTGTTGCGAGAGTTTCGCCCGGATATTATTCAAGTTGAGCAAGGTGCTAAAGCTTTAGGCTACGCGGAGTTTATTACCCTTAATCGACTCTTGAAACTCAAGGCTAAAAATGTATTTTTTACGTGGTGGAACTTGCCCTATGAGGTGAAGTTCCCCTTGTCGGTGTTGGAGCGGTATAACTTAAAACATACCGATGGGGTGGTAGTGGGAAACCAAGATGGGGCAAATATCCTACGAGACCATGGTTATGAGGGGGAAATGACAGTTTTGCCACAACTTGGGGTGGATGAACAGCTTTTCTGTCCTCAGAATGTTTTGGATTTGCGAGAGGAACTAGGAATCACCCCGCAAGAGTTTGTGGTTGGCTTTGTGGGACGCTTTGTGGAAGAAAAAGGCTTACTGACTCTCGCGAAGGCTTTAGAGGGATTAGCTGATCGCCCCTGGCGCTGGCTTCTTTTAGGACGAGGACCCCTGCGGGAACAGCTAGAGTCCTGGGCCCAAGAACAGGGGTTAACGGACAAACTCACTTTTGTCGAGAGTGTTCCCCATGACCAGGTCTGCCGCTATATTAATCTCTTGGATACCTTAGTGTTACCGTCGGAAACCACCTATGAGTTTAAAACCCTTTCCTCGGTGGGCTGGAAAGAACAGTTTGGCCATGTCCTAATTGAGGCGATGGCCTGTCGAGTTCCGGTGATTGGTTCCGATTCGGGGGAAATTCCCCATGTGATTGGTGAGAGTGGTTTGGTGTTCCCTGAAGGGAACGCCGAGGAACTGCGGGATTGTTTGCTAAGGTTGATGGAAAACCCGGAGTTAGCCGGGGAACTGGCTCAACGGGGCTATCATCGGGGGTTAGCTGACTATACCAATCGGGCGATCGCCCAGAAGCAGTTGGCCTTTTATCAGCAGCTCCTCAGTCATCATTAATTAGTAATCATCACCCAGAACTCAGCAGATATGACAACTTTGGCGATCGCCGGAACCGATACTGATACGGGCAAAACTATCCTCACCGGGGCCCTATTGGCCTATACTCAGCAGTATCTCCCCCAACTCTCCGTGGGGTTAATGAAACCAATTCAGTCCGGGGTGGGCGATCGCGAGTGGTTCCAAGAACGCTTTGAGCTGAATCAATCTCCCCAATCCCTCAATCCTCAGTTTTTCAATGCCCCTCTGGCCCCTCCTCTAGCGGCGGAACAAGAAGGACGTAACATTGATTTAGCCCCAGTCTGGCGGGAACTGCAAGGGTTGCGCAACAGCCGTGATTTACTCTTGGTGGAGTTTCTCGGCGGTTTAGGCTCCCCGGTGACCTGGGAACTGACGGTGGCGGATTTAGCTCGGGATTGGCGACTTCCGACTCTCTTAGTGGTTCCCGTGAAACTGGGGGCGATCGCCCAGGCGGTGGCCAATGTAGCCCTGGCCCGTCAGATGAAAGTAAATATCTTGGGGATTGTCCTCAATTGCGTGGAACCCCGATCCCCAGACGAGATTGCGCAATGGACTCCCCAGGATTTAATCGAATCTCTAACCCAGTTACCGGTGTTAGGTTGTATCCCCCATCTGTCTGATAGTGGAGATAGCCAAAAACTGGCAGCCGTTGCCGCCAGTTTAGACTTAGAGACAATTCTTGGTCCGTTATCAAGAAGAGTAGCTTAAACGTTCACCAGAGGACTGGTTAATTGAGCTAATTGCTTCACCAACAGACTCAGGAACAGGCCCACATCAGTCACCACACCAGTGGATTCGACGGAACCGCGATCGCTGAGTTTGGTGACAACCGCCGGGTTGATATCCACACAAACCATCTTCACGCCAGAAGGGGTCATATTCCCCACCCCAATCGAATGCAGCATCGTCGAGAGCATAAGAATCATATCTGAGCCACGCACCAACTCGGCGTAGCGTTCTTGGGCGCGAATTAAATCCATTTCCGTATCAGGAAGGGGACCATCATCGCGGATAGAACCGGCAAGAACAAAGGGTACGTTGTTTTTCACGCATTCATACATCACCCCATGACTGACCACACCGGCTTCAACGGCCTGGGCGATACTGCCATGACGACGAATGGTGTTAATCACATTCAGGTGGTGACGATGACCGCCGCGAACGGCGACCCCCCGTTTCATGTCCACCCCGAGGGAGGTTCCTAGACAAGACTGTTCCATGTCATGGACGGCGATCGCATTGCCGCCGAGGAGGCCCTGCACATAGCCTTCGCGAATGAGCCAGGAGAGATGTTCGGCTCCCCCAGTATGGATGACGACGGGGCCAGCGGTGATGACCACTTTGCCGCCGCGATCGCGAATTCGTCGCAATTCCCAGGCCACTTGTTCCACCACCAGTTCAACCCGTCGCTCACTGGAGACTCCGGCTGACATAAAGCCAAATTCCTGGGTTCCTCGTTTTTCGCGAGACTCGGGTTTACGAACGGTGCGGATACCGGAAACCCCCACCACGACTGTCTCGTTCGTTTCTAAATCCCGTAGAATTTTGCATTCGGCGACAATTCCCTGTGGGGTTTCCTTAACGGCAATTGCCCCATCCATCCGTTGTTTGCCAACGCGAATCCACTCGCCGTTAATGCGAATTTCCGTGGGATAAATGGTGGTGACGTAGAAGTCATCGGGGGCTACGCCAGCTTTGGTTACGGGTTCGAGTTGGGCATCGGCCTGCTCTTCGGGGAGAGAGACGGCCCCCAATTCGATCAGTTGTGCCAGAATTTCCTCCATCACGTCGTTGGAGGGAGCGGAAATATGAACGTCAGCGGTTGAGGTACTTTGACGCTGTTCTCCGAGGTTGAAGTTGCGGACTTGGAAACTTCCCCCCCCTTCGACGACGAGATCTAAGGCACGGTTAATAATGCCGGCATCGAGGAGATGACCTTCGAGGGTGATGGTGGTGGAGACGACGGAGTCCACGGCGTGAATGTTGGGCATCACCGGTTCGGTGGTGCGCAAGGTGAGGCATTTGGCGGCTCCACCGGCTTTGAGAAATTCACTCAGGGGGGTTTGGATGACCTGGAATCCCACCTTGGTTAGACGGCGGCTGAGGTCGTCGCTGACTTGGTTCATGACGACCACATCACCGACATTGACGGCGTTACAGGCAAAGTTGCCGGCATCGTCATCGTTGACAATAATGCGTTTTTCTGGGGGAACCCGCATTTCGATGAGGCGGTTGGAGTAGAAGTCGAAGGCGGGGGGGTAGTAGAGGAGGTAGCCGTTGCTGAGGGGACAGAAGCAGGTATCGAGGTGATAGAAGCGACTGTCGACGAGTTGCAGGGAGATGACTTCAATGTCGAGCCATTTGGCTAGGTAGGGGTGAGAGTCGAGTTCGGAGCGAAATCCGTATCCTGCCCAGAGCCAGCGTCCTTCGCGATCGAGGAGTGCGTCACCGGCGCCTTCAAAGGGTAAGTCTTTGGGGAGTTCGTAGACGGTGAAGCCGTTGTCTTCAAACCATTTTTTGAAGTGGGGTTCTTCTCCTTGACGTTCGGGATGGTAAAAACGACTTAAGACGACGTTATCGCCGAGGACTAGCCCAGCATTGGCGGTGAAGACCATGTCAGGAACGCCCTTTTGGGGGTCGACGAGATCGACAGTGGCATGATCTTTGAGAATCTTATGCAGTTGTTCCCACTGGGTTTCGGCGCGATCGCGGGAAGAACGATGGATGTTTCCTTCCATCCAAGGGTTAATCACGTAGTCCACATCGTAGTGATGAGGCGGACACATAAGGATATGAGTGGATGCGGTCATAGAGGGTAAAACCTTTGAGGAGCGATGTAACGCACAATGGACTGCTGGTGCAGCCAATTGTTCATTGTATTACAGTCCTGAACCTGGGTAAAAAAATCTTGGGTTGGGTTGAGATGGAGGTCAAATCTCATGAGGGAGCAGTTGCCAGCGGGGTTTGGCTCTTTTAGGCTAACTATTATCAGAATTTCTTGAAAAAGTGAGGATTTGTTGACATGACTCAGGTCTTGATTGTGGGTGGCGGGGTGGTTGGGGCGGCGATCGCCTATGAGTTGAGTTGTGTTCCTGGACTGGAGGTGATTCTGTGCGATCGCGATCGCCTGGGTCAGGGGTCAACGGGGGCGGCGCTGGGAGTCTTAATGGGAGCAATTAGTCAGAAAAAAGCCAAGAGTCGGGCCTGGAAACTCCGAGAGCAGAGTTTGCAACGCTATCTGACCTTAATTCCTGAGTTAGAGGCAAAACTTGACTGTCATTTGCCCCGCAATGATGCGGGGATTTTAAAACTCTGTTCAAGGGAGGAAAATTGGTCAAAATGGCAGAACTTGGCTCAGGTGCGTTGCGAGCAAGGGTTTCCCTTGGCATTATGGTTGTTAGATGAGCTTTACACTCGTTTTCCTCAGTTGGGGAGGGAGGGGATTTCGGGGGCGGTCTTTTCGAGCTGTGATCGCCAAATTCAACCCCGTCCCCTCACAGAGGCGTTGCTGGCGGCGGCTGAGTTGCAGGGGGTTCAGGTAAATTGGGAGACTGAGATTACGGATATAGAAATGACAACCGGAGATCCTCGCCGCTGTGGCCAGGTGATGACTCAAACCGGTGATCAGTATGAACCGGATTGGCTGGTAATTGCGGCGGGTTTGGGGACGAGTCTGTTGACGGACCAACTCCAGAGGGCGATCGCCGTGCGCCCGGTGTTGGGCCAGGCGGTGCGATATCGTCTCTCTCAGCCGTTTCCTCAGAGATTCCCTGTGGTGACTGGGGGAGATGTGCATGTGGTTCCCCTCTCGGATTATGAGTGTTGGGTGGGGGCAACGGTGGAGTTTCCTGATGCAGCGGGACAGGTGACGGCAGATGAGAGGTTATTGGAGGAGGTTCAAGAGGCGGCGATCGCCCTCTATCCCCCGTTAGCTGAGGCTAAGGTGATTGAACAATGGTCTGGCTTACGACCCCGTCCCGAAGGACGCAGCGCCCCAGTTATCGGTAAATTAGAGAATTATGAGAACGTGTTGCTGGCCACGGGTCATTATCGTAACGGCGTGTTACTGGCTCCGGCCACGGCGATCGCCATCCGTGATTTGATTTCAGGAGTTTGATACAGTAAGCATTGGGACAACAGGCCCTTGCCTATTGCCTGCTCCCTATTGCCTGTTCCCTGTTCCCTATCCCCTATCCCCATGACCGATACCATTTTCGCCAAAATTATCCGCAGGGAGATTCCGGCGGATATCCTCCATGAAGACGAGCATTGTCTCGCCTTTCGCGATATTGCCCCTCAAGCTCCCACGCACTTTCTGGTGATTCCCAAGAAAGCGATTCCCAAGCTGGCTGATGCTGACGACAGCGATGAGCAACTGCTGGGGCATCTTCTCATCATTGCCAGAACCGTGGCCGAAACTGAACGCTTAGAGAAAGGTTACCGAGTCGTTATTAATACCGGTGACGATGGTGGGCAAACCGTCGATCACCTGCACCTACATGTGTTGGGGGGACGACCGATGAGTTGGCCCCCCGGCTAAGATGCCCCACCCAAGCCTAGGGACAGAAACCTCCCTCTCTGACCCTAGGCGTTAGATTGCGAAGTGTTAAGAAAACCATCATAACGACTGAATTCCTCATTGGACAAGGCTTTCAGGGGTTTTGAGACTCTGATTTTAGGCAGAATTTACAAAAAAAACGGAAAAACCCTTTACATCACGAAACAATTGCGTTAATGTAGTAACAACAAGGGCAAACACATTATTCGCTCTTGTTACAGAACCAAACACAACGCAATAATTCATACTATGACCACCACCTTACAGCAACGCGAATCCGCGTCTCTGTGGGAACGGTTTTGCAGTTGGGTCACCAGCACTGACAACCGCCTTTACATTGGCTGGTTCGGTGTCTTGATGATCCCCACCCTCTTAACCGCTACCACCTGCTTCATCATCGCGTTCATCGCTGCTCCCCCCGTGGACATCGATGGTATCCGCGAACCTGTTGCCGGTTCTCTTCTGTATGGAAACAACATCATTTCTGGTGCTGTTGTTCCTTCTTCTAACGCGATCGGACTTCACTTGTACCCGATCTGGGAAGCTGCCAGCCTCGACGAGTGGCTTTACAATGGCGGTCCTTACCAGCTCGTGATCCTTCACTTCCTCATTGGCGTTTTCTGCTACATGGGTCGTGAATGGGAACTGTCTTTCCGTCTCGGAATGCGTCCCTGGATCTGCGTGGCTTACTCCGCACCTGTTGCCGCTGCTAGCGCTGTCTTCCTGATCTACCCCATCGGTCAAGGTTCTTTCTCCGATGGTATGCCACTGGGTATCTCGGGAACCTTCAACTTCATGTTGGTGTTCCAAGCTGAGCACAACATCCTGATGCACCCCTTCCATATGCTTGGTGTGGCTGGTGTCTTCGGCGGTGCTCTGTTCTCCGCGATGCACGGTTCTCTGGTGACCTCCTCCTTGGTTCGTGAAACCACCGAGAGCGAGTCTCAGAACTACGGTTACAAATTCGGTCAAGAAGAAGAAACCTACAACATTGTTGCAGCTCACGGCTACTTCGGTCGCTTGATCTTCCAATACGCTTCCTTCAACAACAGCCGCTCTCTGCACTTCTTCTTAGGTGCATGGCCCGTTGTCGGAATCTGGTTCACCGCTCTTGGTGTCAGCACCATGGCGTTCAACCTCAACGGTTTCAACTTCAACCAGTCCGTGTTGGATAGCCAAGGTCGTGTCATCAACACCTGGGCTGACGTGATCAACCGCGCCAACCTCGGTATGGAAGTTATGCACGAGCGTAACGCTCACAACTTCCCCCTCGACTTGGCTGCTACCGAAGCTCCTTCCATCAACGGCTAAGATTAGCCCTTGGGAAGTTAGCTAAAGTGGTTAACTAAGACTTAAAAAAAGCGTCCTCTCCGGAGGGCGCTTTTTTTTTGCCTAACTTCGGTAGCTGAGAGTGTCACAAAAGTTAACCCCTGCCAAGCACCCAGAATGATGTTAAACTCAATACACCTAAGCAAGCTAGGGGTGCCTGAGTCGTCAGGCTGAGATTACACCCTTAGAACCTGAGACCGGCTAGTACCGGCGAAGGGAAGCTGTTTATCGAGGAAATTCAATATGCGTACAGACTGGGTAGCAAAGCGACGCGGTCAGGGTAATGTATCCCAGATGCACTACGCTCGTCAGGGAGTGATTACCGAGGAGATGGACTACGTCGCCAAACGGGAAAACTTGCCAGTCGAGTTAATCCGTGACGAGGTGGCCCGGGGCCGGATGATTATTCCGGCCAATATCAACCACACCAATCTCGAACCGATGGCCATTGGCATTGCATCGAAATGCAAGGTCAACGCCAACATTGGGGCATCGCCCAACACCTCTAATATTGATGAGGAAGTAGCGAAACTCCATTTGGCGGTGAAGTATGGTGCGGACACCGTCATGGACTTGTCTACCGGCGGCGGGGACTTGGATGTGATTCGCACGGCGATTATCAAGGCCTCTCCGGTTCCCATTGGTACGGTTCCCATTTATCAGGCCCTTGAGAGTGTTCATGGCAGTGTGGAAAATCTCACTGCTGATGATTTCTTGAATATCATTGAGAAACACGCTCAGCAGGGTGTGGACTACATGACGATCCATGCAGGAATCTTGATTGAACATCTGCCGTTGGTGCGCGATCGCATTACGGGGATTGTCTCTCGCGGTGGCGGAATCCTGGCACGCTGGATGTTACATCACCACAAGCAAAACCCCCTTTATACTCATTTCGATGACATCATCGAAATCTTCAAGAAATACGATGTGTCGTTCAGTTTAGGGGATTCCCTGCGTCCGGGTTGTACCCATGATGCCAGTGATGAAGCGCAACTGGCGGAGTTGAAAACCCTCGGACAGTTGACACGCCGCGCCTGGGAACATGATGTTCAGGTGATGGTCGAAGGTCCGGGCCATGTCCCCATGGACCAGATTGAGTTCAACGTCAAGAAACAGATGGAAGAGTGCAGCGAAGCACCGTTCTATGTGTTGGGTCCGTTGGTGACAGATATTGCGCCGGGGTATGACCATATTACCTCTGCCATTGGTGCAGCCATGGCCGGTTGGTATGGGACGGCGATGTTGTGCTATGTGACGCCGAAGGAGCATTTGGGGTTACCGGATGCTGAGGATGTGCGCAATGGCTTGATTGCCTATAAGATTGCGGCTCATGCGGCGGATATTGCTCGTCGTCGTCCGGGTGCGCGCGATCGCGATGATGAACTCTCGGCGGCGCGGTATAACTTCGACTGGAACAAGCAGTTTGAGTTATCCCTGGACCCTGAACGCGCTCGGGAATATCATGACGAGACGCTTCCGGCGGATATCTACAAGTCGGCGGAGTTCTGCTCGATGTGTGGACCGAAGTTCTGTCCAATGCAGACCAAGGTGGATGCGGATGCGTTGACGGAGTTGGAGAAGTTCTTAGCTTCGGATGAGGCGAAGGAGAAAGCTGTCGTGAAGGCATAAGCTGAGCTGAATCTAAAAGCAGGTCAAAGCAGGTGGGGGGAAACTCCTGCCTGTTTTTGGGTTTAGTCTATGGGAAAACGGCATTACTACAAGTCTATCGAAAGCTTGGAACGCCGCATTCAAGAGCATCAGGTTAAAATAGATCAAGAATTAGATCGGGACTCTCCAGATTTAGGACTCATTGACCATTGGCGTAAGGAAATTCGGGCATTTCAGAATGGGATTCAACGAGCGAAAAAGCGGTTAGGAAAGAAATAATGATGCCAGTTAAGACAGGAGTACAGTTAAGCCAAGATAGCACCCTCGATCGCCTCCTAGAGGAACTGGCCGAGGACTGTCAGATGACCCTCGATTTGTTAAACCAGTTACGATCGCCCCTTTCCGACAACGATCGCGCCACCATTATCGCGGAACTCGTCGCCACCACCATTCATCTGCATAGCCATTGTGATGACTCGTTACAGGATAGACTTTGGCAAGAAGGCGATCGCCTATCGGATGGAGACGCTTCTGAGGACTCGGACTCGTGACCGCCAAGGTGTAAACGCGACGATTTCTCTGGAGGCGATCGCCCTCGACATTTCCCTGCAACAGATATATCACGGGATTCTCGAACGATGACCACAAGCCAACACCAGTCGCTCAGTCTCAAGACGTTCTTGAACTTACCGCCAACTCAGCCGGAGAGCGAATATATCAATGGACAAATTATCCAAAAACCAATGCCAAAGGCGCGTCATTCGCGGCTTCAAACAAAGCTACTCCAAGCTATTAACGCCGTCGCCGAAGACGCGCAACTCGCCTATGGGTTTTCCGAATTGCGTTGCACCTTTGGCGATCGCTCCCTCGTTCCCGATATTGCGGTCTTTTCCTGGGAACGGATTGTTTTCGATGCGTCTGGCGAACCGGTTGATGATGTCCAACAGGCGCCAGACTGGGTCATTGAAATCCTCTCCCCCCAGCAAAGTCCCAACCGTGTCGCCGGAAAGCTTCTCCATTGTCTCCAGTATGGGAGTCAAATGGGATGGCTCGTCGATCCCGGCGATCGCTCCATCCTCGTCTTCCAACCTCAGCGTGAACCGGGCCTCTATGAAGGGTCCACACCTCTCCCCCAGTTTGCTAAGCTTTCCCTAACTCTGACCTGCGATCGCATTTTCGGCTGGCTTCAGATGACTCCCCCCAACCGCTGATGTCCCTCAACGCTTCCCAACGGTTGCCTGAATCTGACGCTGAGGAACGCCGTTAAACTGAGAGGATTTGGTTAATCTCCTGTTGAATCTCTTGCAATCGCTCCCGTTGCTGATTGAGCCATTCCATTTCTGAGGTGTGTTGTTCTTTCGATTGACTATTCAGTTTGATCAGGCGCTCAATGTCATTTTCATACACCGAGAGGGTATTTTTGATGACTTCGCTAAACTCATCAATTCGTTGAGTAAATTCGCTCCTAATTGCCTCTCCAACTTTATGTAATCTATCATCCTCAGAATTTTGAAATTGCTTCATTCCCTCCTCAATCAGCTTTCGACGAATTCTCCCGTCTATGTCGAAGACTCCTGCTGCTCCGAATCCAGCCATTCCTGCACCAATGATACCTGCAATTGTTGCAAGGAAAGGACCAAAGAAAAGTCCGGGAATCATAACCAGTCCTAAGCCAACCATTCCTAGATTCAGACCCCCCCCTGAATCGTCATCAGTTTTCAATGGGGATACACTGGAAAAAACCCAGCTTTCTGCATAGTCTTCTTCTCCTGACCGATGTTGCTTAAATTTCTCTTTAACTAACTCAAGTTCTTTGGCAATGAAGGAGTCAAGCTCCTCAAGTTTGGGGTTGATAACTTTTTCGATTAGGTCTTGCTTTACCCAAGTTTTAGTTTCATCTGATAAATCAGCTTCAAACTGGCGAATATAGTCAGCCATGAGCTTATCACGACTGAGAAGCCATTGATGTTCGGATATCCATTGTTCCGATTTTACGACCACCCGCTCATACAATCCGGCGTCCCATTCCTCGAATGATTCAGCTGCTAAGTCAACGACCTCATCGTAAAGTTCAAAAACAAATTCATCGAATCGAACTTGACAAGCGGCTGCTTCCCCCATCTTATCCCAAATGAGTTTCTTTTCCTGTTCTATATTTTTCAGGTTTGACTGTTGTAATGTTTGATAGTTTTGAATTTTAGCTAAAGCACTTTTCATTAAACTATTAAAACTACTTGAAAAGTTTTCAAGCTGAATTCCGCCTCGGTCATCAATCAAAAAATCTTCAAGAGACTGGATAAATTGGTTAAAGTCCTGAAGATATTGATTGTCTTTATTTTTTAATTTAGCCGTCAAAGCTTTTCTGGCAGAAAGGTAGTGAACTCGGTTATCTCCAGAAATTCGTGCTGGCTGTTCATGAAAACAGAAGTCTTTTATCCGTTTTTTGACCGCACTGGTATTGCCTTCACTATCATAATCGTCATCATCATCGTCATTATCGAGTAGATCCATGTAATTGACGACCACAAAAATGTTCTTTGCGGGTTGGATATCTGCGTCATCGATAAGATTCAGAGGATTCCTAATTTGTTCAAACAACTCTCGTTCCGTTGCTGTCAAAGATTGTTGAGCACTAATCATGAAGATAATTGCATCAGTTTCTTTGATTAGCTGTTGCGTGACTTTTTCCCGTTCAGGATGTTCGTTTAATCCCGGTGAGTCAACAATTTCAGCACCATGTTTGCAAAACTCTAAATCGGGAGTCTGAAACACAACATATTCTAGGGATGAGTTGACCAATGCTTGATTTCGATTGGCTTCAGTCTCCGACTGGGATTCAGCGATCTTAACTTTATCTTGATACGCCTCAAACGGTATTTCTTCGGTTGTTCCGTCTTTATAGTGACAGATGACTCGGGGATGCTGGCTATAGCGCAAGATGCTCAGAACTCCCGTACAAGGGATAGCTGCAACAGGTTGAACTTTCGACCCTAACAAGGCGTTAAGTAATGTCGATTTACCCACACTAAAGCTACCAATGACCGAAATACGAAAGTGGCTATCAGATAGCTTATTGAATAAATTACGGGTGGTTTCTAATAGTTCTTCAGGTATCACTTTTTCATCGCATAAACTTTGGAGAATTTGAAAGTAGTGATATCCCTGAATGCTGGTTTGAGTTTTGATTTTTTTAAGTTGCGCTAATTTTAAGTAAGCGTTTCCCCCTTTCTCAGCGGTCAGAACTTCTGCTGGCTCTTCTTCAGGTTGAGGAAATCTATCTTCAATCAGACTAGCCGCTTTTTTAAAGATAGGCTCTAAATCATAAAACTGAGAGGGATCTAGCAATCGTCGAACTTTATTTAAGGCAGTGCGATTGCGAACCGACTCACCTTTGAATGTATGTTCTAAAACGTCTAAATAATCAGGATTTAGGTTTAAGTAACTTCCAATTTTGTTCAACTCTTTCAGTTCTTTAACGTGCATTGTCCCGTCAATACTGGACATTTGATAGCCAAAACTAATGAGCAATAATTTTTCAGACTGAGAAAAGGTTGATGTTAGAATTTGTAAAGTGTGAGGATCATTATAGAGTTTCTGTTTATTGACTCGACTCACCATCGACTGGGCCAAGCGACGTAAATCTCCTTCCGAGGGAATCACCTGCTTCAAGGTCGTCTGGAAATGACGCTTTTCGTCCTCACTCACTACCCCATCGGCACACATGACTTTCAGCAGTAGGGTTGAGATAGCAGCTAAAAATAGGACAGATGGACTGACATGCTCTGATTTTAGGTCTTCGCCAGTCATGCGTGACAGCAATGTGATCGCCTCGGTTCCCACTGGTCGGTTCTTCATCACCCTACTCGCGATAGATGTTTCCTCAGATTGTACTACTTTTTTTCAGAATGAGGATCTGTTCAGAAAAGTTATGATTCGTTGAGAATAAAACGTTAAGCAACCTTGCAAAATATTTCAATTCGTAAAAAAAACAAACCTTATCAAATATCGAAAAAACTGCTAGGATCAGGGTTATTCTCCTAGTTTGGGGTCTCACCATGGTAAGTTTTATATTTCCGCCTCATCTTCAAGCGGGCCTGGCAGCTGGGGCATACGAGATTGTTAAGACAGGAGCCGGTCCACTGATTGGCGTGGCCCGCGATAAGGCGACTGGTCGCATTGTGGGTCATGCGATTGGTGTGACCGGGAATCAGGCGCTTGGTCAGGTTTTAGGTAATGTCGCCGGTCAAATGGCTCAAACCTCTTTGTTGGGGATGAATCCAATTGCTGGGTTGACTGGAGTTATATCTGTTGCCCAAAATCACCATATTGTTCAGCAAAACAAGCATATTATCGGACAGCTTGCTCACGTCACCAGGTCTTTGGGCGTATTACAAACGACTATGGGATTCATTGGGGTGGGAACTGTGGCAAATGTTGCTATCGGTGCAGTCAGCCTAAGGCAAATTTTCAAACTGCGAGAAGATGTTGAAAAGCTAGGAATCAAAATTGAGCAAGGTTTTCTGGACCTTACCTCACTCATTCAAGATCAAGGACAAGCCATTCAAGAACAGTTAGATCGAGTGGCTGACGATATTAAATTTGAGCAGCATCGGATGGAGTTGGTGAAAGCCTATGGTCAATTTAGCGGTGCAATCGAATTAATTAAAACGGGTTTATCCTGTGATGATGAGTCAATTCGTAATACGGATTTAGCGAACGCTCGGTCAATGTTGGGGAAAGCCTTATCCATTTATCGTAATCCCAATATCTTAGGCGATGTTAAGGCTCCTGGACACTTAAGACGGGTTGAATGTGCTTGGCTGATTGAGTATGAAATTGCTCGTAGCTATTCCCTACAAAATCAACTGGGGTCTTCCTGTCAGTCTTTACGGAGTTTAGCCGAGCATATCCGTAAGGATGGAGTTGAGGTCATCGATCGCTGTGAAACGGAAGCCGATCTGGATTTTGTTGGACCTGAATTATTGCATATTTATGATAATGATTTAGCGTTCTTGGACGTGGAACTCAATCAACTCGATTGGGTGCGATCGCTCCCCCCAGAAGACAAAAAACAACTGCAATCCCTGAAAATTAGTGACCCTCCCGCCTCCGATCGCGAACTCTCTGGGGAGGAACTGTCTCAACTCCCGGCGATCGCCCAATATGAAGACTTTAAGCAAAAATCTCATCCCTTAGCCCTCTGTGACCAGATTCGGCTGATGATGAAGCCCCAGTTACGGGTTGATTGCATTGACTATATTTGCGATCGCGCCCAGCAAGAAGGTCATCGAACCCTAATTCCTCAGTACCTCAACGAAGCCTCCGAATTTGCCCTTGCTAACCTATTCCATTACTTCCAACCTCGCGATGACTTCCCAGAGGAAGAAACCGAGGAGATCCCATCGCAACCTGTCGCCAGATCCTGACCTAGAGACTCCTCAGTGAGACTGGGCCGAACGCAAGGGACAAACCTGTAAGCCAACGGGGGTATCCAGGATTAAGGCTTCGATATCAAACACCTGCTTAAGGTTCTCGGACGTTAACACCTCCTTTGGGGGGCCAATTTCTCGAATCTGCCCCTCTTGGATTAACGCGAGACGATGACTATAGCGGGCGGCTAAGTTGATTTCATGGAGAACCGTGACAATGGAGAGACGGCGATCGCAATTTAAGCGTTTCAGTAACTCCAACAGTTCCAATTGATAGCGAACATCCAAAAAGGTGGTGGGTTCATCGAGGAACAAGACCTGAGGATTTTGGGCCAACGCCAGGGCCAGAAACGCCCGTTGTCGTTCACCGCCCGATAGCTGAACCAAGGGACGCTCAGCAAAATCCCTTAAATCTGTCGATTCTAGGGCATTTTCAATCCAATAGCGGTCTTCTGGGCTACTGTCCCATTGCCACCAGGGTTGATGAGGCGATCGCCCCATCGCCACCAATTGCCAAACGGTCATCCCTCCAGGAACAGAAGGCTGTTGCTGAGTTTGAACCGCCAACTTTTGGGCCACGGCCTGGTTCGAGAGTTGGTCAAGGGAATCTCCGGCCAGAAACACCTGGCCCCGTTGGCGGGGAAGCAAACGACTCAGCAACCGCAGCAGAGTCGATTTCCCTGACCCATTGGCCCCAATCAGGGTTAGCCATTCACCGTCATGGAGGGTTAAGGAAATATCCCTGATAATCGCCTGTTTGCTATAACCTCCAGTCAGGTCAGAGGCGGCGATGGGGATAGTCTTACCAGTTTGAGATGGACGGATTGGGGTTCCCCGCATAGTTCCTGTGTTATCGATAGTCAGTATTCTAGCGAGAATCAGGATGATCGCCCCTCCCAGGGCTAACAGCGGTAAACTCAAACGATGGTCTGATCCCACCAACAGGCGCACCCCATGGGGAATAATCAGCCCCACAAAGCCAATCAAGCTGCCAATACTAGCCCACCCCCACGAGGAGGCCCAGTAACGCCAGGGTGACCAGAAACACCCGAGGATAGTGAATTTGAGGGGACTTGCTGGGGTAACTCAGGGGTGATGTCATTTAATCGGCTGGGTTACGGTGGGACTGGGTGGCGATGGCCAGGCGCAGGTTTTCGATTTGACGTAAGCGATCCATAATGGCGATCGCCTGACCATGGGGGATCGCTTCATCGGCGTTCAACACCACTAAGCTGGTGTCCGCTTGCGCCATTTGTTGGCGAACTCGGTCTTGTAACGTCTCTAGGGTCACCCCATCTTCATCAACGCGAATCTCTCCCTCAGCGGTCACCGAGACGGTGATGCGGGTCTCCTGTTGAACTTGGGAACTCTGGGCTTGGGGTAAGTTCACCGGTAAGCCTTCATTTCGGGTGAGAAATAAACTGGAGATAATAAAGAAGGCTAAAATGGCAAAAATCACATCAATCGCAGAGACAATGTTGATTTGTGCTGGAATATCTGGGTCGTCGTCAAGCAGTTTCATGGCTCAATCTAGATGGCAAATCATGGCGAAAGTCAGCTAATTCTTCATGGATACACTAGACCTTGGTTTTAACTTCCTAAATTGTAACTCTAGGCGACCCGAGTATTCTTCAATTAGAGACATCTGACGACGGTAAAAACTCCGAAACGTATTGGAAAATAGCAACGTAAAAATCGCCACCACCAAGCCTAACACCGTTGACCCGAGGGCTTCACTAATCCCCCCCGTCACCCCAATGGTATCGCTTTGACTCACATCTCCTAACTGCAACGACGCAAAGGAGGTCATCAACCCTAACACCGTTCCCAATAACCCCAACAAGGGCGCAACGGCGACAATTGTATCAAATACAGTATTAAAGCGACGTAACACCGGCACTTCAGCACGGGCGGCAGTTTCTAGGGCAATTTGAAACTCCTCAATGGTGGGGTCATCTAACTCCAACGCCTCCAAAAAAATTCGACACATGGGAAATTTAAGATTCTTCTTCAGCAGTTGAATTGCCGAATAGCAATCAGACTCCACCAAACGAAAGACCTTTTTAATAATCCGGTCTTGCTGGCGCAAAAGTTGAATCCAAAAGTAGCAGCGTTCAGCAATTAACGCCAAAGATAATACGGAAAAAATTAGCAATGGAATGGCAACAACACCACTCGATGTCAAGATATTTAAATTCATGATGCGTCTCCTCACGTGAATCCTACGTTAACCCAATTCCAAGCCAAACTAACGTTCAATCACCAGTTCCAGCCAATTGATGGAAACATCATTCCTGAAATTCCCCTTCAAATTCCCCCTCACAGCGATCGCCATTTTGGAACTGTAGGCGGCCCTCCCCAGTCATCTAACCCCCCTCAAAGTGTCCCTCATAGACATCCCCCTCGGCAAATCCTCAAAGCGTCCATTCACTGAGGGTCCTTCATAGCGACTCCCATCGTGAAACTCCCAAACCCTTTCACCGTGAGGTTTGCCCGCCTCAAACTCAGGCTGAGTACAGAAATAAGGAAAAGAGGCGATCGCAGCATGAACAGTCAAGAAAATGAACAATATGAATAAAATGAACCCTCTGACAGACCGATGCTTGATCTCCCGAGAAGGGAGTCAGGAGAGTCCCTATTTTTTTTGCATCGGTTCCTGATATACCGGTTGTTTGGGTTCCTGATAAACGGGTTCCTGATACACCGGTTCTTTCGCGTCCTCATACACCGGTTCTGGGGTAGGTGTAGCCTCCGGCTGGGGAACGTTCTCCTCAACCGAGGGTTCAGCCAGGGGTTCCGGGATAACGTCCTCCTCCCAATCAGAGTTCACCGTTGAACTGGGAGGATTGTCCCATTCCTGAACCGCCGTCTCTTGAGAATCAGGTCTCGGAGTGGGTTCAGCCGCTTGTCGGGCCCGTTCCCGTTGTCGTTCAACCCGTTCGCGCGATCGCCGGGCTTCTTCTTCATCCTGGGCCACTTGCGCCCGGATTAGGAACTCATCGCGATCGCCCTCAAACCGAGATTGACGGGCCGTTTCCAGGGCCGCGCGATCGGCGGCGTCACTTCCACTAGACTCGATTAACTCATACTCCAACTCTCCCCGTTCATTGCGACGGGCGCGAATCAGAGGATCTCGTTCCAATCTGTCTGAGTCAGACGCTTCATAGGTTCCCTCGCAGCCTTCCGCGCAGGCTAAACCCCCTCCTGTTCCCGTTCCCGTTTCTGACGTAGTGGGAGAGGGGGCTGGGGGAGGAGAGGGCCGACCTTGGCGACTGGGGGCTACAGGCGATCGCAAAGCTTGGGGGCGATCGCGCGTCTCCTCATCCCCTGCGGATGACCCTTGGGAGGACTCACTCCCCGAATTAAACAGTCTCGTCGCCATCGTCCCCGGTGTAATGGGGCTGGCGTTAACTGTGTCCGTGACCGACTCCGACCGTAACGAGTCTTCCGCCAGAGGGTCTTCCGTTATAGACTCCTTCACCAGAGACTCCTCCACCCACGTTGGTTCAGTCAGGGACCTGTCCTCTAGTGAGTCCGGCGTGACATCCTGACTCCTCTCAACCGGGGTTGACCCATCAGCGACCTCAGCCGGAAAATCGGGAGTAAAATTCACATCCGCCTCCAGAGGACTCGCCTCCAGGGGGGAACTGTCGCTAACTGGGTCTGGCGTTGAGTCTAAAGGGTCCACCGCTGCGGGGGCGAACTCTTGCAAAAGCACCAATTCTAGGGGTTCGTCGGCTTGAACCCGGGGAAGATCGGGCGATCGCGTCAATAGCCCAGCGCCGATCACCACACCATGGGCGATCGCCGACCCCCCCAAACAGCCCCACAACAGCCGTTTTAGCCGTTGAATGTCCTGCGATCGCTGGTCTTTAATTAACTGGCTGTACTGTAACATTGCGCCCTCTTCTCGATAAACACGTCAAAATCGCTCATTAATCATAAGCAAGCCTTGTGAATCGCCCTTAGCCTGCGTCCTTATATTTATTGCCACTTATTGTTAATAAACTTGCCCCAACCCTAGGCGGGTCAGTCATCGCTCAACCTTGACAGACGGTCATAGGAGTTGCCATATCAGAGACTTAAGACAGCTCAAGAGACGGAACTCATTATGGAGCTAATTAGTATATCTTGGCAATAAGGGACTGGTCATTCCCTCAAATTCCCCTAAGCTGAAGAGAGTGATCATCACCAGTTCCCCGTTCCCCCACCCCCATGTCCCAAAGCCAAGACCTTCTCACTCAAATTCCCGGTAATCCCTGGCGAGGCTTACAAAGCGCCGATCGCCGCTGGAGTCAACTGCGCCAAACCCCTCCCCCCAGTCCTCAGGTTGTCCAGGAATCCCCAGACTCCCTCGGAGAGTGCGAGTGGGATGTAGTCATCTGTGGTGGAACCCTGGGAATCCTCCTGGGGGCAAGTTTAGCCCAACGGGGATGGCGGGTAGCCATTTTGGAACGAGGAGTCCTCAAAGGGCGCGACCAGGAATGGAACATCTCCCGCAGTGAATTGCAAACCTTTGTCGAGTTGGAGTTGTTGACTCCCGAGGAATTGCAGACGGCGATCGCCAGTGAGTATAACCCAGCCCGGGTAGCGTTTCCCGGAAGTCCAGAAATCTGGGTCGAGGATATCCTCAACATCGGCGTCGATCCCGTCTATCTCCTCGACATCCTAAAACAGAAATTTCTCGCCGCTGGGGGAACCCTCCTGGAACAGATTAGTTTTCAAAGGGCCGAGATTCATCCCGACGGGGTGCGAGTGACCACAGATGGCCAAGTTCTCACCACTCGCCTACTTCTCGATGCAATGGGGCATTTTTCCCCCATTATCCAACAAATTCGCGGCCAGCAACGGCCCGATAGCGTCTGTTTGGTGGTGGGAACCTGCGCCCAAGGCTATCCTAAAAATGAGACAGGAGATTTATTCGTCTCCTTCACCCCGATTCTCAACCAATGTCAGTATTTCTGGGAAGCCTTCCCGGCCCGAGATGGACGCACCACCTATCTATTTACCTATCTCGACACCCATCCCGATCGCTTTAGCTTAGAGTTTTTCTTTGACGAATATCTGCGACTTCTCCCCGAGTATCAACAATGTCAACTCGATCAACTCGACGTCAAACGGGCCTTATTTGGGATGTTTCCCAGTTATCGCAATTCCCCCGTGCGATCGCCCTTTCCCCGACTTCTCCCCATTGGCGACAGTAGCGGCAGTCAATCCCCCCTCAGTTTCGGCGGTTTTGGGGCCATGGTGCGTCACCTGAACCGGCTAACCCAGGGAATTAGTGAAGCCTTAACCGCCGATTGTCTCGATCGCCCATCCCTAGACCTCCTACAACCCTATCAACCCAATCTCTCCGTCACCTGGCTATTTCAACAAACCATGACCGTCGGCGCAACAGAAACCGTCAGAGACGACCAAGCCATCAATGGGTTATTAGCCGCCGTATTTCAAGCCATGAACGCAGCCGGGGATGAGGTGTTACGTCCCTTTTTGCAAGATGTCGTCCAATTTGGCAGTTTATCCCAAGCCCTATTTCGGACTTCGATTTCTAGTCCTCTAACCGTGGCGAAAGTGGTTCCTCAAGTGGGGATTCCCCCGTTACTCAATTGGCTACGTCACTATCTCGCGTTGGGAGGCTATCAAGCCTTGAATCCCCTGGGGCGGGCGATCGCGCAATGGAGTCGTGAGTCTGACAATCCCCAGCAACGCTATCAACTCCGGCGTTGGGCTGATGCTTGGTATTACGGATCTGGAAATGATTATGAGGAAACGTCAAGGTTTTGATACAAATCTTTCAACTTTAAATCAACGCCTAAAGATTCCAAAACAACATTCTGTTCAGGGTCTTGATATTCAGTCATCAACCACTGATTAGAATTTTGCTTGAGATGCTGTTCCACATACATCTTAGACTGGTCAATTAGGAGATATTCTCGGAAGCTGGGAATGGTTCGATACGCCGCAAATTTCTCACTGCGGTCATCGTTGCGGGTGGAATCGGATAGAACCTCGGCAATAAAGACTGGATTTAAAATTGTATCTTTTCGCCTCTCTTGAAGTTCAATTGGAGTTGGAAGAACCAGAATATCAGGATAGGTATAAAGGTTCGCTTGAGGAACCCAAAGGCGCTGATCCGCCAGAAATAAACGATAGGGTTTTCCCGCCAGGGACAAACTTAGAATGACCGTCAAGACGCGGATGAGTTCATTGTGATTTGGAGTTCCCCCAGTCATTTCAATTATGTCTCCATTGCGATATTCATGGCGAACTGAGGCTATTTCTTCTAATTCCAGATAGTCAGCAGGGCTGTAGGTTTGCGTTGATGTTACTATCATAGGTAGGTTGTCCTGTTGAGGTACAAGTTCTTTTTTCAATTAACTAACCTGAGATTTAAGAAGAAAAAATAGAGGCAACTTCCACCTCAAACTCAGGAAATAAGGGGGAGGTTAGGCGATCGCCCTCTAGCAAGGTCTGAACCCGCTGGAGTTGGGCATCCTGACGACGATACACCTCCAACGTTTTCAGCCACCAATTCACCAGCCAATACTCCTGAACCCCATAGAGAGAATAGAGTTTTAACTTCACCTCGCGATCGCGTTGTTCATTAGTTTCCCCTTGAGAGAGAATCTCTACCACCAACTCCGGGGCCACCGTCAAATGTCCCGACGCATCCACCCCAGTCTCTAACCGAGATTGACTGATCCAGACCAAATCAGGAATCACCGCATCCCGAGGACTAAAAATCAGCCCTGGAGTCGCCAGAGGCCGACCTAAGCCCGTTTCCCGAGACCAGACTTGGAGTTCAAACTGGAGATTTCCACTAACATCCTGATGACGAAAATGAGGGGCGCGAGTCACAAACAGGTCTCCATCAATGATTTCATAGCGAGTCCAACCCCCATCATCGGGCATCGCATCGAGATCGCGAATCGTCCAAACCTGTGTCGGTGTGACCATGAGCAGTCCTCATCAAAACAAAATTAACACTAAACCAAATAGGGCATAGGCCCAGCCCGTTCATCCAAGACTGACCCTATACCCTATGCTAAGCCAAACTAACCCCACTTAGGAGGTCTCAAACAATCATGACGCCTCACCGGTTAAGCGCATCTCCGCCCGAACCATCGACTCCCCTAAAATCCGTTCAATCTTGAAGCCAAGATGTTCAGAAATGCGTTGCATGGCCCGGTTATCCGAGAGAATTTCGGCAAAGACCAAATCAACACCTTCCGCGCGGGCAATTTCAATCGAACGGCGAGTCATTTCCGTCCCTAACCCCTGATGCTGGAAGCGATCGCTTACCAATAAGGAATACTCCGCATCACGGGTTCCGTGAATCAGACTCAAACGGGCCACCCCGACAAGTTCATGTTCTCCCGTCTCAGGATTGCGATAGTCCGCAATCAGGGCCATTTCCTGGTCGTAATCAATAAAACACAGGCGGGAGAGGCGTTCATGAGTCACCCGACGACTGAGTTGAAAGGCGTGAGCGTAGCGGAGATACACACTTTCGTCTGAGAGGCTTTCGTGGAACTTCACCGCCATGGGTTCATCTTCCGGGCGGATGGGGCGAATGGTCACCTCCCGTCCATCGCGAACCGTCCACTGTCCCACATACTGACTGGGGTAGGGGCGAATCGCCGGTTTCGGTAAATGGGCCACATCCGTATCCGGTGGATGGAGTACCACCCGTGCATCCAGAGAAATCAAGCGTTCGGGACTCGCCAGGAGGGGATTGACCTCAATTTCCTTAATCCAGGGCTGTTCGACCACCAAATAAGAAAAACGCACCAGCAGTCGTTCTAGGGCCACCAAATCGATGGGATCTCGTCCGCGAATCCCCTGGAGGGCGGTATAGATTTTTGTGTTTTCCATCAAACGGCGGGCCAGGGTAGTGTTGAGAGGAGGAAGCCCCAGGGCGCGATCGCGGAACACCTCCACCAACTGTCCCCCCGTTCCAAACAGCAATACCGGACCAAACTGAGGATCTAAACTACTGCCAATAATCAGTTCATAGCCGTCGAGTTTCAACATCGGCTGAACCGTCACCCCATGGAAATCTTCCTCGCTATGGAGTTCACTAACGCGATCGCGAATCCGTTGATAGGCCTTCTCCACCGCCTCTTGGTCATTGAGGTTCAGTTGTACCCCTCCCACGTCCGTTTTATGGGTGATGGTTTCTGAGAGGAGTTTCAACACCACCGGATAGCCCATATCCTTGGCGGCAGCTATGGCCTCCTCCACCGTCTTAGCGATGCGAGTTTCAACAATGGGGATGTCATAACTGGCCAGGAGTTGCTTCGACTCAAACTCCGTTAACAGAGTCCGCCCAGCATCTCGGACAGTCTGAATAATCATATGGGCTAAGGGAAGGCGGCCTGCCGTTTCCTCCTCCTCATCATCCTGCACCAACATCGGCGTTTCATACAAACTGCGCAAATTGCGGCTATAGCGCCACATATAGTTAAACATCCGCACCGCCGTATCGGGATACGGAAACGCCGGGATATTGGCCTGATTGAGAATCCGGGCCCCGGCTTCCACATCCGCCCCCCCCATCCAACTCGCAAAGATAGGCTTTTTATTACGGCCTTCTATAGGACAAGCTTTCAGTTTCTCCGCCGTCTCCGTGGGGGAGGTCATGGCTTGAGGCGTTAAGACCACAATCAAGCCATCACTATTGGGATCTTGCACCGCCACTTGTAAGGCCTTGGCATAGCGATCGGGATCGGCATCCCCCAAAATATCAATGGGGTTGCCATGACTCCATTGAGGCGGCAAAATCTCATCGAGACGGTCCAAGGTTTCCGGGGCCAGTTCCGCCAGTTTCCCTCCTTCCGTAATGAGAGTATCCGTGGTGAGGACACCGGGACCCCCCGCGTTGGTCAAAATCGTTAAACGGGGGCCTTTCGGGCGCGGTTGTTTAGCCAACAGTTCCGCCATATAGAACAAATGGGCCAAGTGATACACGCGCAACACCCCTGACCGTCGGAAGGCGGCATCCAAGACCTCATCACTCCCCGCTAAGGCCCCAGTATGGGAGGCAGCGGCCTTAGCAGCGGCTTCAGTGCGTCCAGCTTTGATGACAATAATCGGCTTACTGAGGGCAACTTCTCGGGCCGCCGACAGGAAAGACCGGGCATCGCCAATGGACTCCATATAGATGACAATGCTTTCCGTGCGGGGATCATCGCCAAGATAGTAGATGAGATCCCCCCAACCCACATCCAACATTGACCCCAAGGAGACAAAGGCACTAAAGCCCACATTAGATTGAAAACTCCAGTCTAAAATGGAGGTACACAGAGCGCCACTCTGGCTAATAAAGCCCACACTTCCGGGACGGGCCATGGAACCGGCAAAGGTCGCATTAAGACCTGATAAGGGACTCATCACGCCCAAACAGTTGGGTCCGACAATGCGCATTTTGCCCCGGGCGGCTTCCAAGATTTGTCGTTCGAGTTCTCGGCCCGCTTCCCCCACTTCCTTAAATCCCGCCGAGAGGATAATTGCCCCGCGCACGCCAGCGGCAACACATTGGCGAATCAGATCCGGAACCGTGGGGGCAGGAGTAGCAATGACTGCTAAATCCACTTGGGCGGGGACTGAGGCAATGTCAGGATAGGCTTTAATCCCCAGGACGCTACTGCGTTTGGGGTTGACCGGGAACACCGTCCCGCCAAAGGGGTGACTGATCAGATTCCACAGCAACGTCCGCCCTACGCTGTTCGGCTTTTCTGTGGCGCCAATTACGGCAACATTTGTTGGAGTAAAAATGGCTCGCAGTAAATCACTTTGAGACCGCAGAACATCATGAGCCGGATCGGTTTTATAGGGGATTGTCGTAACCATAGGTTGACTCCATTAAAAAACGATTTTTAGGACAATTGAATGGCAATTTAAGGGCTGGGATCATGGATCAGCAGGACTGCACCAAGTTCCCGTAACTCTACTAGCATCATGACATTCGCCCTTATATCGTCCCAGGACAAGTGACCGAGAGTGAAGGCATGATATGCCCTTAGTCTCCATTGGCCTCAGTGTACCGGGAGATCCCGAAACAATGCTGAATTTTAAGATAGTTTTACTATTGCTTCATATTAATTAGAAAAAGTTGCAAAATGTAGGTAAGACTTGCTACATTTTAAGGCTCTACTGGATTGAAGGTAGTGTACCGGATCACAAATCAAGGGGGGGCGGGTCTGAGAAGGACCTAGCATCTCGTAGAAGGCTGTCGGGGAGGGAGTTTGGCCCTAGGCTGCGACTCACGAACTCAGGTCGCCCAAAATCCAACCTAGGTTCAGGTGCCCTCAGGCCACGAACCCGAGTACAACCGATATCCCCCACCTTGTAACACCCCACGCCGGTCTTGATGATGTCTTATTTACCCACCATTTTCCCTAGTTTCCTACGCCTATGAATGTCCGTCATGCTCACTCGAATGACCTCTCGGCGATTGTGGGAATTTATAATGCCGCTATTCCGGGGCGAATGGCGACGGCGGATTTAGCCCCAGTATCCGTTGAGAGTCGCCGTCCTTGGTTTGCGGGGCATTCTCCTCATCAGTATCCTCTCTGGGTGACGGAACGAGATAATCGGGTGGTGGGTTGGCTTAGTTTTCGTCCGTTTTATGGTCGGCCCGCCTATGAAGCGACGGCGGAACTGGCAATTTATATTGACCCAGAATATCAGCGACAAGGGTTGGGACGGTTCCTTTTGGATTTGGCGGTGGCCAATGCTCCCATGTTGGATCTCACGACACTCCTGGCGTTTGTGTTTGCTCATAACTTGGCAAGTTTGGGTCTGTTTGAGCAGGCGAAGTTCCAGGAGTGGGGCTATTTGCCGAGGATTGCTCAACTCGATGGCGTGGAACGGGATTTGATGATTTTAGGGCATCGGCTCGGGTCTGGGCGATCGCCCTTGCAGAGGTAGTCTGGGTCCGATTTTAGGGACGTACCTTAAGTTGAGGATGACCCCTGAAGAGAGAATTTCTGGGTGGACTTTTCCACAGTTTTTCCACAGTTGTTGAC
Organism: Sodalinema gerasimenkoae IPPAS B-353; assembly: GCF_009846485.1. GTDB lineage: Bacteria > Cyanobacteriota > Cyanobacteriia > Cyanobacteriales > Geitlerinemataceae > Sodalinema > Sodalinema gerasimenkoae. The sequence continues at coordinate 4,233,389 of NZ_ML776472.1, read as the reverse complement.
CTCGGGTAGCCAGGAAGAAAAGCTGATTAATTCAACTTTTCCACAGTTTCCACAGGAACTTAAGTTAAGACATTTTTTGTGAAAATTTAACCCTTGTTAACCTTAGATAGAACCGCCGATAGAACGGCCAAGGCCGGGATAATCTGTAACGGATTGTGACGTTTTCCTGGATAAACCGGTGAACTTTCAGGCAAAAACTTGACAAAATCCTCACCTGTGCTAAGAACAGGACTGTAGTAGTATAGTATCCATCACCGCCTGGGAACAGTGATAAACGTGAGTGTCCGAAGGGTTGGCTTGAGGCGTCATCTCCACGGAGATGGGCAGGTCGTCTTCGATCAAGCCAATCCATAAACTGTCTGAGAGCGCGAAACAGTTGACCCTAGTTTTACATCAATACTCATAGACATACCCTCGCCCTCAAGTACCCACCCCCGACATCGGCCATTGTCTCATCTTAATCATTATGAAACCCTTACGAAATCTATTGTGCTTCCTATTGGGGACAAGCCTGTTCCTAAGCCTAAACCTATTCTTGCCCAATTTACCCCTGTTGCGCCAGGGAGCCGTGGCTGCTCAGCCGTCCGATGACCTAGTGGTTCATAAATCCATTAGCTTCAAAACCCACCCCGAGATGAGTGGAAGCGGGGAGAAATCCCTTAAAGCCCTGCCATCGAGGGGCGATCGCCAACTGGCCCAGCGGCCGCTGCTGCAAGAACAAGGCCGTTTAACCAACCGTAGTTCCCGACTACGAGATGGCAGTCGCTACAATGTCTATGAATTTTCAGGCAATGCGGGGCAGGAGGTTCGCATTCAACTCGAAAGTTCAGACTTTGATACCTATCTAATTCTCCTTGGCCCCAACGATCGGCCCCTAGCCGAGAACGACGATCGCGCCCCTGGGGATACCAACTCCGAACTCGTCCTCAACCTTCCTGAAAATGGAACCTATCGCATTATTGCCAATGCCCTCAATTCTCGGGGCCGAGGCAACTACGCGCTGGCCGTGTACCCAGTTGGTTCGACCAACACCGCCCAGCAAAAACCCGATCCCAACGCTCCCCAGGAACCCGCCGCCCCCGTTTCCCTCAATGAGCGGGAGGCCCTACTGGCCCAAGCCGATCGCTACCATCTCCAGGGGAATTACCGAGAAGCCGAACGGCTCTACCGTCAAGCCAAACCGGAGTTTCCCGCCGAAGGAAGTATCCAAATTGCCGAAGCCATCACGGAGGATCAACTCTCCCCAGCCGGTCGCGTCTATTGGAATAATGTTCAAGAGGGCCTAGCTGAAGACCGCGAATCTCAGGTTGAAGCCTCCTTAGATCTTCTCTTTGCAGAAGCTCCTGGGTTTGCGCCTCCCTATACCCTCATTGCCCAACGCCATCTTGATGAGGGAGACACCGACGAGGCGATCGCCTTCCTCGAAGAAGCCACCTCCCGCTTCCCCGGTTCCTATGAATTAGCGCGAATGCTGGCGGAAACCCTACGAGCCGATGGACAACGCCTAGAAGCCTCCATCGCCGCTCGGGAATTTGCCATTGTCAACCCCGAACATCCCCAAGCTGGGGAGATGACAGAATTAGCAGAAGATTATCTGAGCAGTTTCCGGGGTCGCCTACGGGAAAGTATTGCCCTGCGCGGTCTGGGCGGTTTAGCCGTCGGCGTGTTAACTGGGCGCACCACCTCCACCGTGTTTCAGGCCATCAACCTGGCTCAATTAATGATTGCTGGAGAATCTCGCCTCGGGGAACAAATCTCGCAACAAATCCAGGGCCAACTACGGATGGTGAGTGACCCAGAAATTCTCGGCTATGTAGATGAGTTAGGCCAGGACGTTGCTCGTTATATGGGACGAGATGAGTTTGACTATGAGTTTTTCGTGGTCGATGACGAGAATCTCAATGCCTTTGCCCTCCCTGGTGGTAAGGTCTTTGTCAACACCGGTGCAATTTTAGCGGCTAACTCCGAGGCGGAACTAGCGGGGTTACTGGGCCATGAAGTGGGCCATGCGGTTCTCTCTCACGGTTTCCAGCGTGTGGTTACTAATAACCTCCTGGCGAACTTATCTCGGGAAATTCCCTTTGGTAACTTGTTGGGAACCCTAGTGAGTTTGGACTACAGCCGTAAACATGAACGCCAGTCCGACATTATTGGCACTCGGGTGATTCACAGTGCCGGGTATGCGGCGGATGGCTTACGCAACTTCATGCAAACTCTGCGCGAACGTCATGGTGGTGGGCCTGCAATTCCCTATCTCTCCACTCACCCGGCCCCGCGCACTCGGGTTCGTTATATGGAGGAGTTGATTGAGCGGAATAATTACAACCGCTACAGCTTTGAAGGGGTGGAACGCCACGCTCAAATTAAGGCTCGGTTGTCGTAGTTTGAGGGTGATGTCTTGACCGGTGGCCGTAACGTCTTTCGGGGCGTTACGGTTTTTTTGTGCCTGTTGCTGTTTCGGGGGGGTCTAGGTGAGGAGGGCGATCGGGCGATCAATTCTGGAGCAATTTCAGTGGTAGAGTACAATCCAGTCGTCTGAGACCGATACTTAAGATTAAGGAGATCAAGTTGTTATGTCCTTTTCCGAATCTCAAAGTAATACTGTTCCGGTTCAGCTTCCCAATGGGGCGGTGGTTAACGTTGAAGTCACCAATACCGGGCGAGAGGACGTTGGCTTTAATGTGAAACAGTTTCAGCCCGTGGCCGATGTGATCGAAGGGGTGGTGGAGATGATTGCCGCTCCTATCCGCAAGGCGAAACCGAAGAAGGCGACCGTAAAGTTCGGCATGGAACTGGAGATCAAGTCTGGGGAATTGACAGGAGTGATAGTCCAGGGGTCTGGAAAGGCAAATTTGGAAATTACCCTAGAATGGGAGGCACAGCCTAAGAGTTAAGCCGTGATTTTGCTAGAGACTCTGGTGCAGCACTCTACCGTGAAATTGTCCCTTCCTGGTCAACAGGGGTGGGGGACAGGCTTTTTTGTGGCTCCGGGTTGGATTCTCACCTGCGCTCATGTAGTACGCCAAGCGGCTGATCGGCCAGTCACTGTTTTTTATCAAGAACAGCATCTGTCGGCGATGGTGAAGAAGATAGCCGACGATGGTAAAACTCTTGACCTGGCTCTTATTGAACTATCTGAACCGTTGTCGAATCATCCTTGTGTGCTATTGGACTTGCATAAGGAGCCAGTCGCCAACGGTGAAAAACTTTATGCCTACGGCTATTTAAGTTCTTACCCCCATGCAGCCCCTGTGCATCTGGTCAATGAAGGATTGACGGGAGACCAGCCACCCTTACTGAAATTGAAACAGGCACAAATTGAGTCTGGAATTAGCGGTGCGGCATTACTTAACCTCAGGTCACGTCAGGTTTGCGGCATGGTCAAGGAAACCCGTAATGCCAATTTTGATCTTGGCGGTGGGGCAATTCCAACAAGGGTCATTTTGGAGCAATTCCCGGAGTTGCGAGAGCGTCAGCAGGCGTTTCATGAAAGCGATAAGCGTTGGCTCAATCTCCTGGCACCGCAAGCCAAAATCGACTTTCAGCCCTATTTAAAGTCCATCCGGGACGATGAAGACTATCAAGAAGGGCAAGAGGTTTACACCCCCACAACCCTCGAAGATCGGCGGCCTGTGCGAGGGCGGGAAACGGCTAAGCCTGGCCAACGGCGGTTTTCCTCGCGCTTGAAGTTGCGGGTGGAAACGGTAAAGCGCGACCAACAGGGGCAGGAGTATCCTCCTGATGAATCCCAGGAAGGGAAAGAGCAGGTTAAACAATGGGATGTATTAGAAGGGCTGCGCCAGTATGCGACGGATCATGTAGTCTTGATTGGCAAACCGGGATCGGGAAAGTCCACCTCCCTGGAACGGTTACTCTGGGAGGAGGCGGAGCGAGCGTTGCACGATGCCAAGGCTCGGATTCCGGTGTTGCTGAAATTGCGCAACTGTAGGAGCAGCATCGAACAACTGATTCGAGATTTCCTCATCGGGCATCAGGTGACTCTGGAACGACAGGACATTGAGGAACTGTTGGGCCAGGGCAAGTTCTTATTGTTGCTCGATGGCTTGAATGAGTTACCGGAAAGCTTCAGAACGGAGATAAAGAATTTCCGCGATCGCTATCACCGGACAACAGCGATGATTGTCTCAACGCGGGATTTGAGTCTCGGTGGCACGTTGGGGATTGAAAAGACTCTAAGAATGTTGCCCCTGACGAAAGGGCAAATGCGGGAGTTTGTGCGGGGGTATCTGGGTGAGGAGGGCGATCGCTTATTTCAGCAGCTTCAGGGCGACAGGCTGCGCAAGTTTGCTGAAACGCCACTGTTGTTGTGGATGCTTTGTCGAGTGTTTGCCCAAAGCGGTCAGGTTCCCAGGAATTTGGGGTTAGCCTTTCGGGAGTTCGCCAAACTCCATGACCAAGAGATCCAAGAGGATGCCGCAACAGATTCGAGGGAACAGTGGCCGAAGCTGCTACGCCATCTAGCTTTTGTGATGATGCAGGGGAAAACGCCTAAAGACTTGCGGCTCTCGATTCCCAGGGAGGAAGCCGAAGACTGTTTAACTGAGTATTTGCAGCAAAAGGGTCGGGCAAATCCTAGAGGTTGTGCGGAACACTGGCTCAAAGATCTACTGAAATACCATTTGATCCAACCGGTAATGCAGCCAAACTTTGAAGAACATCTGGAGTTTCGCCACCAACTGATTCAGGAGTATTACGCAGCGGAATCCTTACTGCGACGCCTGCCCCATCTAAGCGATGAGGAACTGAAGCGAGATTATCTCAACTATTTGAAGTGGACAGAACCCGTAGCATTGATGTTGGCGCTGCTGGATGAGGAAGCCACCGCCTTGCGGGTGGTGCGGTTAGCAATGGATGAAGTGGATTTAATCTTGGGGGCGCGGCTGGCTGGGGAGGTGAAGCCTTACTTTCAATACGCTACCGTCGGTTTGATTGACGAGAAGGAACTGCCTCTTAAGCTCAAAGTTCAATGCTGGGAGGCAAGCCACTCCGAGCAAGCCGTTAAGGAGTTGCTCGTTGCCCTCAAGGACTCAGACAAGGATGTGCGTAGGAGAGCCGCCTGGGCCTTAGGTGAAATCGGCAGTGAGCAAGCGGTTGAGGGATTACGAAATGCTCGCAACGACCCCGATATCTCTGTGCGTAGGAGAGCCACCTGGGCGTTAGGGAAAATCCGCAGTGAGCAAGAAGTTGAGGGGCCACGAAATGCCTTCAATGACCCAGGCAAGGTTGTGCATAGCAAACCTACCACGACTTTGGAACAAATCGTTAGTGGGCAAGCGGTCGAGGAGTTGCTCCCTACCCTTAAGCACCCAGACATATCTAAGCGTAAGAGTGCCGCCTATGCCTTGGGTAAAATCGGCAGTCAGCAAGCAGTTGAGGGGTTGCTCACTGCCCTTAAGGACTCAGATATCTCTGTACGTGCCAGTGCCGCCTTAAGCAGTTGAGGGGTTGCTCACTGCCCTTAAGGACTCAGATATCTCTGTACGTGCCAGTGCCGCCTGGGCATTGGGTGAAATCGGCAGTGAGCAAGCGATTAAAGGGTTGCTCTCTATCCTTAAAGACTTAGACGAGGACGAGGGTGTGCGTATCAGTGCCACCCAGGCATCAGGGAAAATCGGCAGTGAGCAAGCAGTTGAGGGGTTGCTCGTTGCCCTTAAGGACTCGGACAACGATATGCGTAGTAGTGCTGCCTGGGCGTTGGGTGAAATTTCCAGTGAGCAAGCAGTTGAGGGGTTGCTCACTGCCCTTAAGGACTCAGATATCTCTGTACGTGCCAGTGCCGCCTTAAGCAGTTGAGGGGTTGCTCACTGCCCTTAAGGACTCAGATATCTCTGTACGTGCCAGTGCCGCCTGGGTGTTGGGAAAAATCGCCAGTGAGCAAGCAGTTGAGGGATTGCTCACTGCCCTTAAAGATTCAGATATCTCTGTGCGCTGTAGTGTCGCCCAAGCGTTGGGTGAAATCGGCAGTGAGCAAGGCGTTGAAGGGTTGCTTTCTGCCCTTAATGATAAGGACAGATATTTGCGTAGGACGGCTGCCGAAGCCTTGGGGCAAATCGTCAGCAAGCAAGAGGCATTGAAAAAAATCAACCGTGAGCAAATGATTGAAGCATTACTAGATGCCCTCAAAGACTGGGACTCATCTGTGCAGCGCAGTGTCGTCGAAGCCTTGGGGCAAATAGGAATTGGGAGTAAGGAAGCCGTTGAGGGGTTACTAACTCTCCTCAAGGACTCAGATAGCTTTATACTTTCAAGTGCAGCTATAGCCTTGGGGGAAATTGGCGATGCTCAACCCTTAAGTTCAAGTGTAGCTGTAGCGTTGGGGGAAATCGGCGATGCTCGACCCTTGAGTGATCTCTGGCAGTTGTATCGCCAGCGAGTGGATGTCTACCTGTGGAATGCCATTACTAAAATCCAAAACCGCTGCCAGCTCTATAACTACGAACTTTGGCAAAATGCGCCTTTACAAGAAAAATCTCCAAGGCAAAACAAGGGGGAGAATCTAGCACAGACAACAACTATTAACAATAACTTCAATTTTGGGAGCTTTAACGCCAACAATGCTGCCATAAACTTAGGCGGCACGGTCGAAGGCGATCAGATTGGGACGAATCATAATCAAACCACAAATGCAGAAATACAACAAGCCGTCGCCGACTTGCAAACTCTTCTAGCTCAACTGGAGACTCAACATCCTCAGGTCACCAGTGAACAGGAAGCCTCAGCCATTATCGAGGCTGAATTCACCGAAATTCGCCAAACTCCAACCCACCGACTTGCCACCCTCCGCAAGCAGATCCTCAACCCAGAACGTCACCTGCAAGCCATCAAAGCCACCCTGATTGAAGTAGCGAAGTCTACCTATGAAAAGAGCCCCATCGTCAAGGGGATAATCACTTACCTGGATAAACTCAGCGAAACCCCCGATCGCGGTGTCTAACTTGGGATGCTCCAGTTAGACATGATTGGGTTCCCGTGCCGTATTCACTCTATATCCTGTTTGAAAGGTCTTGCAATTAATTATGAGTGGTTATCTTATCTACCATCCCTCGCGAGTTGTATCACAACTTGAGAACCGGGTGATTTACCATGACTCAACCAGTGGCAATCAAGATCCCTATATTTGGAATACAGGTTTCCTTCATAGTTACTGTCATATTACTCAGATGTCTCCAACGATTGGCGATATCAATTTCTGGGTCAGCGGTGACACATTTCCCAACTTCTCCCATCTTTACTGCGATCTGGTATTTGTGGTCGCAGAAAAACAGTACTGGACTGAAGCCAACGCTATTGCCCCCAAAGACTCCTTGGTAGACACCCCTCAAGCCTATTGCGATCACTACTTCTGGGCCAGTCAGCATTTCTTCAAACGACGGCGGCGCTTTACGCTCAAAGCTGATCCAGAACGTAGTTTTCAACCGCAAAACTCCCATCAACAATTGATTGACATCGTTCCCTATCTCAACAGCCTGGGATTATCCACAGAGGAGTTACGGCAAGGGTTACGGACGGGCTTCAACTCTAAACCCTATCGCCTCTCTAGCCATGCGAAACCTCTTTACGACTATCTTGCTCAACAAGCAGCTATTAAACTGATGGGCGCAGAATTAGAAACTATCCGTAAACAGAACCCGCAACTGGCCAGTCCGTCCAGCGAAACTGAATCATGTTCTGGGTGAGGAGTCATGGAACACCAGACCCTAGGGGGGTCAATTCCCCAGGCGGTTAGACCGGATCGTCAAACCCCGGCAAAGAAGATTACAATGTCGCACGGCAACGATCGCCATTCTCTGACATTACGAGACGATTCCGAACTTCTATGACTCTAACTCGCTCCTCTGGCATCCCCAAACGACGCCGACTCATACGGCTGCTCTGGGTTGCCCTCACCCTCACCACCCTCCTACTTACCCAACTCCCCAGCCTGGCCCGACAAGACCTGGCCAGCGCCCCTCAATACGAATTTCGTGGCGTTTGGGCTGCCTCCGTGGTCAATATCGACTGGCCCTCTAGCCCCAATCTCAGTACCAGCCAACAGAAAGCAGAACTCATCGGCATTCTCAACCGAATGCAAGAGCTGAACCTCAACGCTCTAATTCTGCAAGTGCGCCCCGCTGGCGATGCCCTCTACTACTCCGACATCGAACCCTGGAGCTATTGGCTCACCGGACAACAGGGACGACCCCCCAGCCCCTTCTACGACCCCCTCGAATTCGCCATTGAGGAAGCCCACGCCCGCAACATTGAACTGCACGCCTGGTTTAACCCCTATCGCGCTAAACTCGGCGGCAACTATGACCTGGCCGCCAACCACATGGCTCGCCAGTACCCCCAATACGCCTATCCCTATCGCAACTTGATTTGGATGGACCCTGGGGCGAAAGTGATTCAGGATCGCACCTATGAGGTCATCCTCGATGTAGTCAACCGCTATAGCCTCGATGGCGTTCACCTGGATGACTACTTCTATCCCTACCCTGAACCCGGTGTTGAGTTCCCCGATGATGACACCTATGGGAAGTATCGTAAAAATGGCGGTACCTTAAGCCGCGATGATTGGCGTAGGGATAATGTTAACCGTCTGGTGCGTCGCCTCTATGAAGGCATTAAAGCCACCAAACCCGAGGTTAAATTCGGTATTAGTCCCTTTGGCATCTATCGCCCTGGCCAACCCCCTGGGATTCGGGGTATGGATCAGTTTGCTCAAATCTATGCTGACCCCAAACTCTGGCTCGAACAAGGCTGGGTGGATTATATGGCCCCGCAACTCTACTGGCGCATTGACCCTCCCGAACAGAGTTATCCTCGCTTACTCGACTGGTGGCTTGGCCAGAATCCCCTGGATCGTCATATCTATACCGGCAACTATCTCAGTCGCCTCAATAACAGCGATTGGCCGGTGAGTGAATTTCTGCGTCAGGTGGATATCTCCCGACGGGCTAATTCTCGCAAATCTCTGGGGAATATCTTCTTCAGTGTTAAGGTCTTTATGGAAAACCGGTTTGGGGTCAACGAAAGCTTCCGATCGCGCCTCTACCCAACCCCCGCCCTGATTCCCCCCATGCCTTGGCTCGATGCCCAAGCCCCCAACGCACCCCAAGGCGTTGAAACCACGGGCCATCGTATCCAGTGGCAACCCCAATACTCCGAGGACGTGCGATCGCTGGCCCTATACAAACGCCAAAACCGCCGTTGGCAGCTCGAACAAGTCCTCTCCCGTAAGCAAACCGAGGTGGAGGTGAACCCAGGACGCTACGCCCTGCGAACCGTTGATGCTCTCTCCAATCAAAGCGAAGCGGTGCAAGTCTCCGTAAGACGATAACCGACCTCCCCAACGCCTCACCCGGTGTCAGCCTCTAGGTCCTTTTCCTAGAGCCGACACCGGGTTTTGCACAGTTGGGTGTCTATGGCGCGTCTAGGCCGTTTCATCACAGACATCGAGATCGCGGTTAAAGATCTCGATCGCCTCGCGGCAACAGCCTTTGAGCTTCTCTTGCATCTCTAGAACCGGCTCCTTCCGACCGACAAAGTGCCAGCGATCCACCGTGGACAAGCGCCAGAGACGACCCAAGCCGCCAAACCCAGCCGCCTCCAAGCCGATCGCCCGCACATCAGCATCCACCGCATGAAAGCGGATCTGAATCAAAATACTGCGACAATGACAGCGGAAGCTATAGCCAGGAAAGTGGAAACTAATATCAATTGAATCAGGATCTAACATCTCCCGCGTTTCCACATCATCGGTCCAGGGCTTGAGATCAGAGCGCAAATCCGGAAACTCCGTCTTAAACAAGTTGACTACCGCCGCAATCTTACTAGCAATACGGAAATCCTTAGCTTGTTCGGCTGCATTCAAGGTCCATCCCCCCTTTCTCAACGTCATGCCGTCATGCCCACTCATGATGAGCGGGGACTCTATATTGCTTAACTTTAGCGTACTGAGAATCTCAACAGGTTCCCAGGGAACCTCAATCCGGGGTTCCCGAGGAATCTCCGCCATCGTTAACAAGAGGGGAATGGGCCCAGCCAGGCATTAGCGACTAGCCTCACAGCCAGCCATGGCGTGCCAGCGCACCATTTCATCGGTATCTTCTAGGAGCGATCGCACCACCGCCTGAGTCTCTGGTTGCCCGAAATTCCCCAACCCTAGGGCGATCGCCTGGCGAACCTGAGGAGTTTCCCGATGGGGAGGATGACCGTTCCACCAAGTCGTTAATGCTTTAGCCGCTCGGTGTTTTAAATGCTTCGGCTTCACCTGAGATAACACCCGGATCGCTTCTAAACAGAGTTGTAAACTCGGCTGAGATAACGCCGTTTGTAACAGTTCAATCGACTGGGGCCGTTGAACCCAGCCCAAGGCACGGATCACCTCCAACTTCAGAGGAACCGGCGTTTCCGACGATCGCAAACACCGGCCGAGGGCCGCGATCGCCTCTAAGGTTCCCACACGTGACAGCGCGATGGCCGCCTGCTGACTTACCGCCAAATCTAAATCCAGTAGTCGTTCCCGAAGCAACGGCACAATCACCACCTCAGGCGCTAACTCCTGAATCCACTCATGCTGTAACCCCAGGGCGATCGTCGCTTCCCGGCGTACCAAGGGAGACAAATCCCGTACCCCCTTCAATACCGGTGTCAGCAGCAGCGGATGACGATGACAACTCAACAGGGCCAGCACCTGAGCGCGAACCTCCGCATTCTCATCATCCCAAAACGGAACCACCCGTTCAACCACATCCCCATGACGAACCTGTGCCAGAGTGCGAATCCCCAACAAACGCCAGCGTTCCTCCTCAAGTAGCTCACTCAGGGGGGCGATCGCCACCTCCCCCAAATTCGCCAACGTCCGCGCCGCCATCCCCTTCACATCCTCATCCGTTGTGGCACTCGTCAGCAACTCCAGCAACGCCGACAGGGCCTCAGAGGAGTGAAACTGGCCAATCACCTGAGCCGCGAACCACGCCAACTCATCATCCTCCGGGTGCGATCGCAACAACATCAACGTCCCCTCCAGAGCCAGCTGACCAAAACTGGGCAAGCGTTTAGCCGCATCCCAGCGTTCCTGAAAGTCTCCAACCTCTAACAAGTCCAAGAGAACCCTCACGGTTTGAGACGCGACAATACTCTCCGTTGAGATCTCCGTAGCCGAGGTGGGCTGTGAACGCTTCTGAGAACCAGGTAGGGGCGTACCCTTGTGGTCGCCTGAGGAAATAAAAGTCATATAGCAATGAACAATGAACAATCAATCATGAACAACGAGGAAATTCCCTCTTAAATCTTGTCTTCAGGGATTATTGATGTCCTCTCTCATGGGGGTACAGCGAGTCAATAGGACGCGTCGAACCTCTGCACCAGACGAGCACCTATTCAAGCTTGACCCAAATTGCTCCCAGATGCCAAGGCAGTTTACACATGAAATGCTCGATTTAATGTATAAATTGCATGACCTTGATGCGCAACTCAAAAAAAAACTATTTTTTTGTAGTCAACACTACGAAATAGTCCTAGAACTTCTTTTAACGTTAGACCCAACATGACCCTTACACCAACTCGCTCCCAGGCAGCACCAACAAGAAAACCCCAAAAAGCGCGAACTGCTCCAGTTTTAGTAACTCCTAAATCCACTCATGAAATCAATTATCTAGCACCTATAAAGCAATAAATCCCCATTTAGGGACAGTTTTACCCCTATCACTTCTGAAGTCAAACCCAAACAAACTATCATGACACCCTCCGCATCCGCCCCAACAAAACTCAACAAATTTGAGAAATACAAAGTCGAAAAAGATGGCTTAGCCGTCAAAGAGGAACTAGAAGAGTTCAGTCGTCTAGGTTGGGAAGCCTTAGACGAAACCGACCTGGTTCATCGTCTCAAATGGTTAGGCATCTTCTTCCGACCCGTTACCCCCGGTCAATTTATGCTGCGCTTACGGATTGCCAACGGCATTCTCAACAGCGACCAACTGCGAGTCCTCGCCGGCATCGTCCAACGCTATGGAGACGACGGCAGCGCCGACATTACCACCCGGCAAAACCTGCAACTGCGGGGGATTCGCTTCGAGGACTTCCCCGATATCCTGCACCAACTTCAGCAGACGGGTCTCACCAGCGTCCAGTCCGGCATGGACAACGTCCGTAACATCACCGGCTCCCCCGTCGCTGGCATTGATGGCGCCGAATTTATCGACACCATCCCCCTCTGTCAAACCATCCAGGATGCCATCACCAACCATGGCCAAGGCAACCCCGACTATACCAACCTGCCCCGTAAATTCAACATTGCCGTCGCCGGGGGCCCCGATAACTCCGTCCATGCCGAAATCAACGACATCGCCTACGTTCCCGCCTTCAAAGATGGCAACTTCGGCTTCAACGTCTTAGTCGGGGGCTTCTTCTCGGCCAAACGTTGCGAAGCCGCCATCCCCCTCAATGCCTGGGTCACCGCCGAGCAACTGGCAGACCTCAGTTGCGCCATTCTACGGGTCTTCCGCGATCATGGCCCCCGAGCCAACCGGCAAAAATCGCGGCTGATGTGGCTCATCGACGACTGGGGTCTCGAAAAATTCCGGGCCGCCGTCGAGGCCGAACTTGGTCAATCCCTCCCCGACGCCGCACCCAAAGACGAAATCGCCTGGGACAAACGGGATCACATCGGCATCCATCCCCAAAAACAAGCCGGACTCCACTACGCCGGCCTTCATGTTCCCGTCGGTCGTCTCAACGCCGAACAGATGTTTGAAATCGCCCGCCTGGCCCAAGTCTATGGCAACAGCGAGATCCGTCTAACCGTCGAACAAAACCTCATTCTCACCGGCATTGAAAGCGCCAAACTCGACGCCTTTCAACAAGAACCCCTCCTTCAGACCTTTTCCCTCTCCCCAGCCCCCCTCGTCCGGGAACTGGTCTCCTGTACCGGTGCGCGCTTCTGTAACTTTGCCCTCGTCGAAACCAAACAACGGGCCCTGGCCCTGGCCCAAGAACTGACCGAGGAACTCAACCTCTCCCAATCCGTGCGTATCCATTGGACCGGATGTCCCAACTCCTGCGGACAGCCTCAAGTGGCGGACATTGGCTTGATGGGAACCAAAACCCGCAAAGATGGCAAAACCGTCGAAGCCGTGGATGTCTACATGGGTGGCAAAGTCGGCAAAGATGCCCAACTCGGGGAGCGAGTCATTAAATCCATTCCCTGCGAGGATCTCAAACCCGTCTTGCGAGACCTACTCCTGGAAAAATTTGGTGCTACCCCACGCTCATAAACCAGGAGATGTCCCAAACATCATTCCTCTTGACCCCCCTGAACCGTTTGGATAGTCTGCCCTATGTTAAGCAAAATAGTCTCCTTCAGCGGTCGCTACCGCATTCTCCACCTAACCTGGTTTGCCTTTTTCCTCTCCTTTGTCGTCTGGTTTAACTTTGCCCCCTTCGCCACCACCATTCAACAAGATTTCGGACTCGACAGCGGACAAATTCGCACCCTCGGGATTTGTAACGTTGCCCTCACCGTACCGGCACGGATTCTGATCGGGATGTTACTCGATCGCTTTGGTCCCCGTATCACCTATTCGGCTCTGCTCATCTACGCTGCCATTCCTTGCCTGGCTTTCTCCCTAGCGCAAGACTTCAATACCCTGGTCGTCAGCCGTTTGATGCTCAGCATCGTCGGGGCCGGCTTTGTCATTGGCATTCGCATGGTTGCCGAATGGTTCCCTCCCCGCGAAATTGGTGTTGCCGAAGGAATTTACGGCGGTTGGGGCAACTTCGGTTCAGCGGCTGCTGCCTTTAGTTTACCCACCATCGCCCTAGGACTCTCGATGTTTGCTGGGGGTGAGCTGAACTGGCGTTTAGCCATTGCCCTAACGGGATTTGCCGCCGCCATTTATGGGGTGATTTACTTCCTCAGCGTTGAGGATACCCCTCCCGGCAAAGAATATCGACGGCCCAATCGCTCCGGGGGCCTAGAGGTGACCAGTCGCAAAGACTTTGTCTTCCTGATGTTGATGAATATCCCCCTCGTGGGTATTCTCGCGGTTCTGGCTTGGCGGTTGAGCAACGTGGGCTTCCTCAGTCCCACGGCACTGCTCCTGGTTTGGGCTGCCCTCGTGGGACTCTATCTGTTTCAGGCCTACGGTTGCTGGACCACCAACGCTGAACTTCTCAAAGGTGAAAAACACTATCCCCCCGAAGACCGCTATAAGTTCAGTCAGGTTGCCATTTTGGAACTGACCTATGTGGTTAACTTTGGCTCAGAATTGGCAGTTGTCTCGATGTTGCCGGCCTTCTTTGAGTTGACCTTTGGTCTCAACCCAGCCCAAGCGGGGATGATTGCCGCCAGTTATGCCTTTATGAACCTGATGTCTCGTCCTGGAGGTGGGTTAATTTCCGACTCCCTGGGCAGTCGCAAATGGACGATGACCGTCTTAACTGCCGCTATGGGGATTGGTTACTTCTTTATGGGAGGCGTGAGCGAGAACTGGTGGCTTCCTGGGGCGATTCTGCTGACCATGGCCTGTTCCTTCTTTGTTCAAGCCGGGGAAGGCTCCACCTATGCCATTGTGCCTCTTGTTAAACGCCGGGTGACGGGACAGATTGCGGGAAATGTTGGCGCTTACGGAAATGTCGGTGCAGTGGCCTATCTGACCCTCTATAGCTTGTTACCCGAAGGGGCCACGGGAAACCTGATCTTCTTCCAAACCTTAGGGGTCTGCTCGATGGTCGTCGCCTTCCTCTGTGGCTTCTTTCTCCGGGAACCTCACGGCTCCTTTGCCGAGTTCCATGAGGGGGAGGATGAGGCCATGCAAATGGCTCCCATGGCCACCCTAAGTCATGAGTCTGGCTCAGAGGAGTCTCTATAAACGCAACACCTAATAAGTTTCTAAACGTCGGGGCCGGTGAACTGAAGGCTCCGACCGGGTGACCGGGCTGTGTATTCGATTGTGAATTGGTAATTGGAGGACGAGATCATGACAACGCCGACGAAAACCCTTTGCCCGTATTGTGGTGTCGGCTGTGGCTTAGAAGTCCAACCGCCGGCCCTACCGGGGAAAGCCACCTATCGGGATGAGGCTGGGACCCCCACCTGGCGCGTACGGGGCGATCGCCAACATCCGTCAAGTCGCGGCCGGGTTTGTGTTAAGGGCGCCACAGTCGCCGAATCCCTGGACAAAAACCGGCTGAAATACCCCATGATGCGAGATTCCCTCGATGAGCCATTCCGGCGCGTGAGTTGGGATGAAGCCCTCGATCGCATCGTCAATCGGATTCGTCAAATTCGGGTAGCCTATGGCAGCCAGGGGATTTGTATGTATGGCTCGGGCCAGTTCCAAACGGAGGATTATTACATCGCCCAAAAGCTGATGAAAGGCTGTTTGGGAACCAATAACTTTGATGCCAACTCCCGTCTCTGTATGTCCTCGGCGGTGGCAGGCTATATCCAGAGTTTTGGCTCCGATGGCCCCCCCTGTTGCTATGACGATTTGGAAAAAACCGATTGTGCCTTTCTCATTGGCACCAATGCCGCCGAATGTCATCCCATCGCCTTTAACCGCTTGCGGGACTATCACAAGAAAAATCGTAAGGTGAAATTGGTGGTGGTCGATCCTCGGGAAACCCCCACCGCTAAAGCCGCCGATTTACATCTGGCCATCCGCCCCGGAACCGATATTGATTTATTGCATGGCATTGGCCATCTGTTGTTACGCTGGCAGGCCTTTGACTCTCTATTTATCGAGGATTGTACCCGAGGCTTCCCCGAGTACACTCAGACCCTTCAGAGTTATCCCCCGGAACTGGTGGCTCGCCGTTGCAACATCCGCTTAGATGAGTTGGAACTCGCCGCTCGCTATTGGGCGGAGAATGAGCGGGTGCTGTCGCTGTGGTCCATGGGCTTAAATCAGTCGTCCGAGGGGACCGCCAAGGTGCGATCGCTCATCAACCTCCATCTCATAACCGGTTCCATCGGCAAACCCGGGGCCGGCCCGTTTTCTCTGACGGGACAACCCAATGCCATGGGAGGACGCGAAGCGGGGGGCTTATCCCATCTGCTTCCCGGTTATCGGGTGGTCAAAAACCCCCAACATCGAGCGGAGGTGGAACGCCATTGGCAACTTCCCCCCGGCCAAATCGATGCTACCCCCGGTTTAGCCGCCTGGGATATGATGCTGGGACTCGAAGCGGGCCAGGTGCAACTGCTTTGGGTGGCGGCCACCAATCCAGCGGTGAGTATGCCCGACATTGAACGGACCAAGGCCGCCCTGCGACGCTCCCCCTTTACGGTCTATCAAGATGCCTATTACCCCACGGAAACCGCCGAATATGCCCATGTCTTACTGCCGGCCGCCCAATGGGGAGAGAAAACAGGAACCATGACCAACTCAGAACGGGTGGTCACCCTCTGTCCGAAATTCCGGGATGCCCCTGGGGAAGCTCGCCCCGATTGGGAAATCTTTGCGGAGGTGGGACGACGACTGGGGTTTGAGAGCCAGTTCCAGTTCGCAGATTCGGCGGCGGTACATCGGGAGTTTGTTGCCTTGACAAAATCACGGGTTTGTGATATGAGCGGCATCAATTATGAGCTGTTGCAAGAGCGGACTGTTCAATGGCCCCACCCTGAGGGATGCGATGACCCCGAGTCAGGCCGCTATAGCAAACGCCTCTATGAGGATTTGCGCTTCCCCACTGACGATGGTCGGGCCCGCTTCTGTGCCACCCATACTCGGGGTCTAGCGGAAGCCCCTGACCCGGATTATCCCTTTGTCTTAACCACCGGGCGGGTGTATGAACATTGGCATACTCAAACTCGCACGGGACGGATTCCTAAAATCACCAAGAAGCATCCCCATCCCTTTATTGAAATTCATCCCCGAGATGCCAAGAAATTGGAGATTCTCGATGGGATGTGGGTGATGATTCGATCGCGGCGGGGTGAGGGCAAATTCAAAGCCCAAGTGACGAAGGCGATCGCCCCAGGGACCCTATTTGTCCCCATGCACTGGGGCTTCCTCTGGGCTGAAAACTCCCAAGCCAACGCTCTGACTCATCCAGAAACCTGTCCCGATTCTCTGCAACCGGAACTCAAAGCCTGTGCCGTACAGTTACATCCTCTCGGCGGCGAGGTTGAGGCATCCCAAGCGCAAGAGTCGACCTCGCAGTTGTCCCGAGTTGGGGCGCAAAATTAAGGGTGAGGACGCAAAATTTCCCCTCCCGAGAGGGGTTAAGGGTGGAGGATGCCCCTATTGAGTCAGGTCAGACCAAAGGGTGGCTTCACTGGGAACCACCACCGAGGGATTGGGCGAGTTTGAGAGAGACTCCAGTTGAAAAATGGGAATCGCCGCCACGGTGAAGGAGGCAATCAAAACCCCAACGACAATTTCATGAATGTTCTCAGACCTGGCGTTGGAGTGGGTGTTTCCTGGCCGGCTTGGGCGATCGCGGTTCTGGGCATTCATCAGCAACTCCTTAACAAGCTTCAGCCATCCCCATGATTCCTGGGTTGGGTCTGGCCGAGGTTTCCTAGGTTCATTTTAGGAAGTTTGCTGGAGAAATCCCAAAAAGTGTAACTAAATTAACAGAATATAACCAGACGTCATGCAGGCAGCAACGATATTTTTTCAATTTGAGGCGGACTTTGTGGAGTCCCTACGCTGTATCCCCATGCAAGTTCGCTATAAACTCGATACTTGTGGCGTCAAGCTCAAACTACACCACTGGCATCAGTTAGACAGCGACGAACGACAGGGCCTCGTAGAGATGCCCTGTGAGACAACCCAGGAGATTGCCGACTATCGACGACAACTCCGCCAGTGGGTGCGCGATCGCAGCGGGGAGACTCCCAAAGACCTCGCCCTGGACCCTGATCCTCCTTGGCTGGGAGATCAGGTTCCAGAAACGGTGCGGGAGAAGGGGCGATCGCTCGATCTTGAGATCAGCGATCACCAATGGGCGACCCTCTCTCCCCTTCAGCGGTTCGCACTCATCAAACTCAGTCGCCCCAGTCACGAAAACCGTAATTTTTACCCCGCACTCCAAGAGTTCGGGCTATTGTGAGGAGTTCAACAGCATGACCCATTCCATCTCAACCGCCATCGGCCCCATGGGGGGATTAACCCTTCTCCTAGGAAGCGCCCTCCCCCTAAACAGCGCCCCCAATCCCGCCTCGCAACCGCAGCAGTTAGCCCAAGTCACCTCCGTTTCCCAGTTATCGGACGTACAACCCACCGATTGGGCCTTCCAGGCCCTGCAATCCCTCGTCGAACGCTATGGCTGTATTGCCGGTTATCCCGACGGCACCTTTCGTGGCAACAATTTCATGACGCGCTACGAGTTCGCCGCAGGCTTAAACGCCTGTTTGGATCAGATTGTGGCCCTAGTCGACGGCGGTGATGCCATTGATAGTGGAGATTTGTTAACGATTCGCCGCCTCCAAGAAGAATTTGCCGCCGAATTGGTCACCTTACGGGGACGGACCGATCGCCTCGAAGCCCGAACCAGCGAACTCGAAGCCAATCAATTCTCCACCACCACCATTCTGCAAGGGGAAGTAGCCTTTGTGCTGGCCGATGCTTGGGGTGGCGATGGCATCTCTAGCAATAGCAACGATGCCCAAACCATCTTCGCCAATCGGGGGCGACTCAACCTCGTCACCAGTTTCACCGGCCGTGATCGCCTCCATACCCGTCTACAATTCGGCAATCTGGGCAATAGCTTCGCCGACCAAATCAACACCAACGAAGGCCGGTTTGCCTTTGATGGTGACACGGACAACAGCCTGGACTTAAACCGCTTGCACTATGTCTTCCCCGCCACGGACAATCTGCAAGTGACTGTCATGGCCAACGCCGGAGGACATCAGTTCTATAACGACACCTTCAACCCGGGCCTCGAAGCCGGCGGTGGGGCAACTGGGGCCTTATCTCGCTTTGGGGAACGCAACCCCATTTATCGCAGTGGCCTCGGCGGTGTTGGGGTTGGCTTTCGGCAACGCTTGGGTGACAGTCTCGAACTCTCTCTCGGCTATTTAGCCCGAGGGGCCAACAATCCCAGTGAGGGGGCCGGCCTATTTAACGGTAACTATTCTGCCCTGGGCCAGTTAGTGGTGGAACCGAGCGATCGCCTCAAGTTTGGCCTGACCTACATTCATGCCTATGATGTCTCCCAAGGGCGGCGTTTTGGCTTTGGCGGAACCGGAACCCAACTCAGCAACCTCTCCCCCGCTGCCTTGGCCGCCAGTTCCAACCTCTCCCAAGACCAACTAGCGACCCCCGTCTCTAGTAATCACTATGGGGTTCAGTTCCTCTGGGATCTCTCTCCTCAATTCCGGGTGGGGGCTTGGGGAGGCTTCACCAACGCCCGTCTGATTGGCTTAGGGGATGCGGAAATCTGGAACTATGCCCTCACCCTCACCTTCCCCGATTTACTGCTACCGGGTAACTTTGGGGCCTTGATTGTGGGATCAGAACCCTATCTGGGGGGAATTGATATTCCCGGAACGCAAAACTTCGAGAATGAGACCCCCTTCCACATCGAAGGCCTCTATAAGGTGCAAGTCTCGGAAAATATCTCCATCACACCCGGGTTTATCTGGTTGCTGAATCCCAACCAAGATGCGGACAACGATGGCGCATTTATCGGCACTCTGCGCACCACCTTCTCCTTCTAATCCCTGAGACTCAGGCCCGGCTTATGGTGACTTGTCTTATCCTGCCGTATCAAGGCTTACTTTTTACAAGGTTCCTGCCTCTGTAGAGTGGATAGGTCAGATTCATCAACGAGTCGAATGCGATTAGAACAGGTGGAAGCCTTTTTAGCCGTTGTGGAGACGGGCAGTTTTCAAAAAGCTGCCCGTTTGTGTCGGGTGACCCAATCCACCGTGAGTCGTCAGGTACAGGCTTTGGAAACGGAGTTGGGGCTTCCCTTGTTACACCGCCAGGCCAAAGCCAGCCTCACCGTGGCCGGCGATCGCTTTTTTCCCCATGCCAATCGTATCTGTCGGGAGTGGCGCAGTGCAGTCACCGAGATTCGGGAATTGGCGGAGGGGAAACAGACCGAGTTATGTGTAGCGGCCATTCATTCAACCTGCGCCCAATTTTTGCCCCCAGTTTTGCAACAGTTCTGTTCCCGTCGCCCCCAGGTGCAGTTACGGGTGACCTCCTTAGGGAGCGATCGCGCCCTGAAGGTGTTACGGGATGGCTTGGTGGATGTGGCCATTGTCATGAACAATCCCCGTCTGACGATGAGTTCCGAGATGGTGGTGCGATCGCTCTATACTGAAACGGTGGAAGTCCTGATGGCAGCGGGACATCCCCTGACTGAGTATGCGGAGATTCCTTGGGCGGCGTTGACCAATTATCCTCATGTGGTCTTCAAAGACGGGTATGGAATGCAACGCTTGGTGCAAAATGCCTTTGCCCAGTTAGGAGAACAGTTCTATCCGGCCTTAGAACTCAACACCCTAGATGCCTTTCGTGGCATGGTTCGCCAAGGGAAAATGATCTCGATCTTACCCAAATCCGCCCTCTTAGATGCCGATGCGACTCTAGCGGTGCGCCCCATTGCCTACGATCCCCGGTTTAATTCCTTGGAACGGGAAGTGGTAGCCGTCACGACTCAGGATCGCCTAGAGATTCCCCCCATCGCGGAGTTCTTCAATCTCGTCTGTGAGAAAGTACCCCCTCTGGTGGTCAAGATGTTTGGCGACCCTCCAGCCTCAGACTCTCCGAGAATTGTTCCATCGGAAGCAGACTCGTTATAATTAAGGTGGTTTCGACAAGAAGCTGAAGGATGAGACCCAATTGACTGGTTTCATTTTGCCTGTGTTAGCGATATCAACTAAAATTCAGGACATTTTTATGGAAGATCGTACAGAATATCAAGGGAAGATGGAAACGCAGCTTCAGGAATGGGGTGCTAAAATTGACGAACTCCAGGCCCGGGCTGAAAAAACCGGTGGAGATGTCAAAGATGATTTAAATCAGCGCATTGATGGCCTCAAAGCAAAACGGGATGACATGCAAAAACGTCTTTCCGATTTGAAATCTGCCAGTGATGGTGCTTGGTCTAGCTTGAAGAGTGGCTTTCAAAATGCCTGGGATGAGTTTAGCAGCTCCGTGGAAGAAGCAAAATCCAAATTTGATTAGCCCTAGGGTGATCTAGGAATTTCAATAGACCTATAAAAAACTCCGTTTTACGAGTTGTTTGTGTTGCAATCAATTCGCCAAAAACGGGGTTTTTTGTGGTAAATTATGATGGATTGGGGTGACCTATGAATGGGGGCAGGGAAGGGTGAACGATTTACGATGAACCGTGACGGGGTCATTCAGAAATTGCATGAGTTGTCAGCACCCGTAGAATACTAGGATTGATTTTAAGTCCGTCTCCCTGAAACAATAACCCTGTAGCAGTCGCTCGATGAATCAAGACAGAGACAACAAGGGAGAGTGAGCGCCTCTAGCAACGTTTACCTGTCAACTGCTATGGGTATTTCTGCCCCCCCCTAGATGGCACTCGTGACCATGAGTTATAAATTTCGTCCCTTCATTCAAGCCGTTGGTAGCGGCCCCCACACCGGAAAAAATCTGAGTCGAGAAGACGCCGCCCAAGCCATGGCGATGATGTTGAGTTCAGAAGCCACGCCTGCCCAAATTGGGGCGTTTTTGATTGCCCATCGCATTCAACGGCCACGCGGTGAGGAACTCGCAGGGTTTTTGGATGCCTGCGATCGCCATGCCAAGAAACTCCCCGCCATTGACAGATTAGTAACGGTGTTAGGCTGTCCCTACGATGGGCGATCGCGCACGGCCCCCGTTACCATCATCACGGCCCTGGGCCTAGCCGTAGAAGGAGTCCCCTGTCTGACTCACGGAAGTGGCCGGATGCCCACCAAATATGGGGTTCCCCTGATTGACATTTGGCAAGGATTAGGAGTCGATTGGACAAAACTAGAACGCGATCGCCTCTCAACCCTTCTGGGCCATCATGACATTAGTTTTTACTATCAACCCAACTTCTTCCCCGCCGCCGAACAACTCGTCACTTATCGCGATCAACTCGGCAAACGTCCCCCCGTTGCCACTATGGAACTGATGTGGACTCCCTATGAGGGGAACGTCCATCTCGTCTGTGGTTTCGTCCATCCCCCCACCGAAGGCCTGTTTCAAACCGCCCTCAACTTACGCCAACAGACCTGTTTTACCACCGTCAAGGGCCTAGAAGGCAGTTGTGACTTGCCCCGCAGTCGCCCCGCGATTATTGGTCAATTTGGACAACCCGGCGAGGACAACAGCAACCCCACCTGGGAACGACTCCATCTACATCCCATTGAATATGACTTGGGGGGAAGCGATGCACCCCTGGAATCAGAAAGCGAGTATATCGAGATGTTGCAACGTACTCTCGCTGGAGACAATACTCCCATCACACCGGCCGCCATCTGGAATTTAGGCTTTTATCTCTGGCGTTGTGGTGTCTGCGACGGGTTACAGCAAGGGTTGACGCAGGCTGAACAGAACCTGAGTCAAGGGCGATTGATGAGGAAAGTTCAGGAGTTGCGCGATCATGTCAGTTAACGTTAAAGCCGTGATTTTAGCCGGGGGCCAGAGTCGCCGCATGGGCCAAGATAAGTCTCTGGTGTTGTGGGAGGGAGTCCCCTTGTTGCGGCGGGTGTATGATGTCGCGGCCGCTGTAGTGGGAGATGTAGCTGTGATGACCCCTTGGGGCGATCGCTATCAAGAGATTCTCCCCGCTAATTTTGAAGGATTAGCCGATGAACAGCCAGGAGAAGGGCCCTTGGTGGCCCTGCAACAGGTTTTGCGGGAGTCTAACCCCGCTGACGTGGATTGGATTTGGCTGTTAGGCTGTGATTTACCCTGTCTGAATGGGGCAATTTTGCAGGGCTGGGTGGACAAGTTAGAAAACCATTCTTCTGACCAGTTAGTGGCTGTTCCCCATTCTCAAGCCGGCTGGGAACCCCTCTGTGGATTCTATCGCCCCCAGGTGTTGCCTCAGTTGCAAGAGTTTATTACCCAGGGAGGGCGATCGTTCCAAAATTGGCTGGATCAGGTTCCCCATGTGCAAATCTCGTTAGGCCAGGCAGAGGCGGCGATGCTTTATAACTGTAATTATTTGGAAGAAGGCAGTAGGCAGTAGGCAGTAGGGGGAAGAAGGCAAGAGGCAAAAGGCAAAAGGCAAAAGGCAAAAGGGGGGAGGAGGGTAATAGGCAGTTATGCCGGGAGAGGGCGAACAGCACCTCGGCTATCGCTCGGCGAACACCGTTCGCCCCTACGTCTTTCTCTGTGTCCTCTGTGACTCTGTGGTTCTCCCCTTGCCCCTTGCCATCCCCTCCTGGGAGGGGTAGGGGTAGGTTATGCCCCTTGCCTCCTAATGCTATCATCGCCTCAAGAGAGTCCTTGTGGCTAAAACTCCCCTATGAAATTCCGAACGGCGCGTCAACAGCGTATTCGTCGCTATCGTCGTTATCTGGCGATCGCCATGTTGATCTGCATTCCTGTGGGAATTGGGACGAAGTTCTATAGCGGCATCTTGGAAACCTGGGTTCAGGATTCAGCCGGGGGGATGATCTATGTCATGTTTGGGATGTTTCTCCTGGGATTTATATTCCCAGAACTTGCAGCCGGGGCGATCGCCATCATCGTATTTCTCCTCACCAGTCTGATTGAGTTCTCGCAACTCTCGCAACATCCCATCCTAGAAGCCATCCGTACCACCTTCATCGGCCGCCTCCTCATCGGCACCACCTTCGACCTCTGGGATTTCCTGCACTACGGTATCGGTTGTATGATCGGTTGGTTCCTCCTGCTGCACCACCTTCGACCTCTGGGATTTCCTGCACTACGGTATCGGTTGTATGATCGGTTGGTTCCTCCTGCATCAGTTGCAACGGAAAGTCCTCACCCCAAAGTCTTATCATCGTTTTTAACCCTCGTTTTTAGCCGTTTCTTCAGTTGCAACGGAAAGTCCTCACCCCAAAGTCTTATCATCGTTTTTAACCCTCGTTTTTAGCCGTTTCATCCCCAGATTGCTACCATTATGCGCGTTTTCCTCCAGCATCTTGCCCATGTCCTTGCCGCCACCCCCAAAGGCTGTTCAGACCAATCTCTGAATCGTGCTTGTACCGGGATTTCCACCGATACGCGCAGCGTGAATCCTGGGAATTTGTTTATTGCCTTGCCGGGGGAACGGTTTGATGGTCATGATTTTGTCTATACGGCCCGGGAACGGGGGGCGATCGCCGTCTTGGTTCACCATCCTCTCGATGATGAGACGCTGCCGCAACTGGTCGTTCCCGATACGCTGGCAGCCTATCAACGGTTGGGCCGCTGGTGGCGGGATACTCATGCCGTTCCGGTGATTGGGGTGACGGGTTCGGTGGGGAAAACCACCACCAAGGAACTGATTGCGGCGGTGTTAGGGATTCATGGCAATGTCCTGAAAACTCAAGACAACTTCAATAATGAAATTGGTGTTCCCAAAACCCTGTTGCAATTGAATGAGAATCACACCTATGCCGTGGTAGAAATGGCCATGCGGGGAAAGGGGCAAATTGCCGAACTGACCCATATTGCCCGCCCAGATATTGGGGTAATTACCAATGTGGGAACAGCCCATATTGGTTTGTTGGGATCGCGAGAGGCGATCGCCCAGGCCAAATGCGAACTCTTGGCGGAAATGCCCCAAACCGGCTGTGCGGTTCTCAATGCCGATGATACGTTGTTAATCGAGACGGCGGCCCAGGTTTGGTCTGGGAAAACCGTCACCTTTGGCTTAACCGCCGGGGACTTACAGGGCAAACTGATTGATTCCCAAACCCTGGAATTAGAGGGAATCTCCTATCCTCTCCCCCTTCCCGGCCGACATAACGCCCTCAATTATCTGGCGGCGATCGCCGTGGCCCGCCTCCTCAACCTCAACACCAACCGCCTCAACCACGGCTTAGCCGTAAATATTCCCAATGGCCGGGCCCAGAAACATCTCCTCCCTGGGGATGTGGTGTTTCTCGATGAAACCTATAACGCCGGACTCGAATCGATGTTGGCTTCTTTAGACTTATTAGCAGAGAGTCCGGGCCAACGTCGCATTGCCGTGTTAGGAACCATGAAGGAGTTAGGGGAACAATCCCTGGACTTTCACCGACAGGTGGGGGAACGGGTGAAGCAACTGAATTTAGATGCCTTGTTTGTCCTCGCCGAACTCCCAGAAGCCAAAGCCATGGCAGATGGGGCCTATGGAATCTCCTTTGTGGATATCGAAAACTTGGAGAGTCCCCAGGCCCATGATGCCCTAGCCTCACGCCTGCGGGAGTTCTTGCAAGAGGGCGATCGCGTCTTGTTCAAAGCCTCCCATTCCGTCGCCCTCGATCGCATTATCCAACGCCTGAAAGCCTAGGCTGATGGTCTCCCAACGCCTGGCCTCCATCCAGCCCATATCCTATTAAACGAGACCGTGACCTCTGTGAATCGCCTAAACCCACTCCTCAACTGGGGATTACGCCTAACAACTCTCTCCTGTCTCGCCGGTGGTGTCCTGGCGGCGGAGATATCCCCCCCTCAGAAACAGCAATCTATCCCCTCTGCCGAGGCCCAAGTCCCCGAGAGGTTCGCCCAATGGTGTCAGCAGCGCGATCGCCTTCGGGAGACAACGCAACGGACCATTGAGGTGATGTTACGTCGCGCCGATCGCCAGGACTGTCTCGAAGCCGAAACGCGCCTGAATGAGATTGAAGATCTCAATCTTAGCGCCCACTCCCTCAGTGACTTACGCCCTCTCGCCTCGCTGACTCATCTGACGCGCCTCGATTTGAGTGTCAATGAGATTGAGGACATCTCCCCCCTGGAAAATCTGACCCAATTGGAAGAAGTCTTACTGAGTCTCAACCAGATTGAGGATATCTCGGCCCTGGAACCCTTGGTGAATCTGCGTCTTCTCAACCTCGATCGCAATCAAATTGAGGATATTTCACCCCTGAAGTCCTTAGAAAAATTGCGGGTGTTGTTCCTCAATGAGAACCAAATTGAGGATATTTCTGCCCTTAATTCTTTGCGGGAATTACGATTTTTATTTCTCAATGACAATAACATTGAGGACATTTCCTCCCTCAACTCCTTAGTCAATCTGCAAACCTTATCCCTCAATCAGAACCAAATTGAGGATATTTCTCCCCTGCTGCCCCTCGTTGAGATGTATGAATTGCATCTCGATGACAATGAAATTGCTGACCTCAATGGCTTGCAAGGGATGACGGGTTTAAATGAGTTGTATCTCAGTGGCAATCAAATCATCAATATCGAGCCATTATCCGCCTTGGATGCCTTGACAGAATTGTATATTCGTGATAACAAAATAAGCGACATTAGCCCTCTCCCCGACTTAGCCAGTCTCAACTGGGCCGACTTTGAGGGAAACGAGATTTTAGACATTTCGCCGTTGGGGGAGATGACGACCTTAGTCCGGGTCATTTTGCGAGACAACCCCGTGACCCCCTCCACCTGTCCCGTGGCACCTTCTATTTGTCAATTTGAATCCGACGTGTAAGACCTTTTTTGGACGGTAGGGGCGTACCTTTGTGGTCGCCCTCCCTAGATGACGTTGCCCTCATCGGGGTAAACTGATTGACTGTTAAGGATTAACGATTCGCTGATAATGCCTACCTTTCTCCTCGAAGTCGGGACCGAAGAACTCCCCGCCAGTTTTGTCGACGGGGCGATCGCCCAATGGCGCGATCGCATCCCCACCTCTCTCACGGAGGCGTTCATCGAACCTGCGGCGGTGGAGATTTATGGAACCCCGCGCCGTTTAGCGGTTCTGCTGCATAACCTCCCCAGTCAACAACCCGATCGCAGCGAAGACATCAAGGGGCCACCAGTCCGGGCCGCCTACAAGGATGGACAACCCACCAAAGCCGCCGAGGGATTCGCCCGCAAACAAGAGGTATCCTTAGAGGACTTAGAAATCCGGGATACGGAGAAAGGAGAATTTGTCTTTGTCCGCAAACAGATTTCCGGCCGGCCCACGGCGGAGATTCTCACGGAACTGATCCCCCAATGGATCTTCAAACTCGAAGGAAAACGGTTCATGCGTTGGGGCGATGGCGACGTGCGGTTTCCCCGTCCCATTCGTTGGCTAGTGGCCCTACTGGATGATACGGTGTTGCCGCTAACCATTACCAGTGGTTCGGATGTTGTCACGAGCGATCGCCACTCCGCCGGCCATCGCGTTCTCCATCCCGATCCCGTCTCCATTAACAACGCCAGCGACTACCTAGACAGCTTACGGAACGCCTCTATAGAAGTCACCCCCCAACGCCGTCGCGAAACCATCATCGAGGGGATTCACCGCTGCGCCGCCGAAGTAGGGGGAACCGCTGATATCCCCGAAGACCTACTCGCCGAAGTAGTGCAATTGGTGGAATATCCCACCGCCGTCCTAGGCAAATTTGACGATGATTTCCTAATTTTGCCCCCGGAAGTCATCACCACAGTCATGGTATCTCATCAACGCTATTTCCCCGTTCTCAACACCGAGAACCTGCAAGAACTCCTGCCTTATTTTATCACTATTTCTAACGGTGACCCAGCAAAATCCGACCTGATTGCGGCTGGAAATGAACGGGTCATTCGGGCTAGACTTGCAGATGGAGAGTTTTTCTATAAAGCTGATTCTGAGCAGCCCCTAGAAACCCTGGTTCCTCAGTTGGAAAGTATCACCTTCCAAGAAGATTTAGGAACCGTTAAAGATAAAGTGGATCGCTTCACGGCGGTGGCGAAGCAGCTCAGTCAAGCCCTCAACTTGAGTGAATCGGAACAGGCTAAGATTGAGCGGGCTTGCTATCTCTGTAAAGCGGATTTAGTCAGTCAAATGGTCTATGAGTTCCCAGAACTGCAAGGGGTGATGGGTGAGAAATACGCCCGCGTCAGTGGGGAAGATGAAGCCGTTTGTCGGGCAATTTTTGAGCATTACTTACCTCGGGGTGCAGAGGATAGTTTACCCCAGACCTTAACCGGGCAACTTGTCGGATTGAGCGATCGCCTCGATACCCTAGTTAGCATTTTTGGCTTAGGGTTATTACCCAGTGGGTCCTCTGATCCCTTCGCCCTGCGTCGCGCCGCCAATGCGGTGGTAAGCATCATCTGGGCGGCGGAGTTAGAACTCAATCTCAATCAGTTCTTACAACAGGGCGTTGAGACCTTCAAAACCGCCCATCCCCAAGCCTCGCCCGAGTTACTCCAACAGTTGCAAGAGTTCTTCCTGCAACGGTTACAAACCCTCCTGCAAGATGACCGAGGCATTGACTATGACCTCGTGAATGGGGTATTAGGAGACGATGACCCGGATTATGCAGAACGGGCCTTAGCGGATGTTTTGGATACCCGCGATCGCGCCGAATTTCTGCAAAAAATCCGTCAAGACGGAACCCTAGACATCATTTATGAAATTGTCAATCGCTCAGCACGGTTAGCCAAAAAAGGAACATTATCGACCCAAGACTTGAACCCCGAAACTGTCGTTAAACCCGAATTATTTGAATCCCCAGCCGAACAGGGATTTTATGATGCCTTACTGGGGCTATTACCACGCACCGAAGCCGCCCAACAGGAGCGTAATTATAGCCAACTGATTGAGGGGTTAGTGGAGATTGCGCCCACCGTGCGGGAGTTCTTTGACGGAGAGAATAGTGTGTTAGTGATGGCCGAGGATGAGGCCGTGAAAGCCAACCGTCTCAACCTCCTAGGGTTATTACGCAACCACGCCCGTGTCTTAGCCGACTTCGGGGCGATCGTCAAAAACGGCTAACCCACCCCCACCACTCAGAAACCGAGTTTCTAGCCCCATCCCTAACCCACCCCACCACTCAGAAACCGAGTTTCTCCAAGAAACCCGGTTTCTAGCCCCATCCCTAAACCACCCCACCACTCAGAAACCGAGTTTCTCCAAGAAACCCGGTTTCTAGCCCCATCCCTAACCCCAAAAACCCCCCTGTCAGTGATCCCCATCACAGCCAACCCAGACAAACATCAACTGTGCCACTGTTTTAAAGTGGCATACTAGAGCCATTAAGGGTGTAATCAGGGTCAACACACATGATATCGACATTAGTTGAATCCGCATTTGAAACAGGGTGCTTAAGCGTCGCGTCAGAAGGACTCATCTACCAAGTCCTAACCCACCGCGCCTATGGCCCCACAGATTTAGACGCATTGCAACGTCTCCAGTCCGCAGTAGAACGGGGAAAAATCCAACGAGAAGCCTCCCGCCAATTCACGGTACTATCAAACCTGATGGTTGCCGCATAGAATTATCAGAGTCCCTTGTCCGAGAACCCCTCCAACCCACCCGTTGAACCGACTATCCAACACAGTCGCCTCATCGCCGCCTCCCCCATCTACTACGGTTGGCTAATTCTCCTCGCCGGAAGTTTGGGGATGCTAATGACCATTCCCGGTCAAACCGTCGGCGTATCCGTATTTCTCGACAAAATTATCCTCGATCTCGACCTATCGCGATCGCTCGTCTCATTTCTCTACCTCCTCGGAACCGTCAGCGGTTCCTTTTTTCTGCCCGGAGTCGGACGCTTCATCGACCGTGCGGGCCCCCGCAAAGCCGTCATCGTCATCGCCAGTCTCTTCGCCCTAGCCTGCGTTTACATGGGGCTAGTGGGCAACATCATCATGTTGGCCTTCGGCTTCATCGCCATCCGCAGCTTAGGACAAGGGGCCTTAGCCCTCGTTAGCCTCAACGTCATCAACCTGTGGTTCGTCCGTCGCCGAGGCTTCGCCCTCAGCATCTCAGGAATTGGCCTAGCCCTGGGAATTGGCGTATTTCCCCTCATCATCGAACGCCTAATCAATCAACTCGGCTGGCGACTCGCCTACGCCAGCTTAGGGGCAGTCGTCGCCCTGACCATCCTACCCCTGGGGGCGCTCCTCTACCGCGACCAACCCGAACGCTACGGCCTACAACCCGACGGAAAGCATCACGGAGAAAACACCGTCGCCCTCAGCGAAGTCAACTATACCCTGCCCGCCGCCCGCCGCACCCTCACCTTTTGGATTTTCACCGCCGGGAGTATCTGCGTCGCCATGTTAATCACCGGCCTAATCTTCCACCACTACTCGATTATGGCCAGTGCAGGGATTGAACGGTCTGTGGCGGCCATGGTCTTTGTCCCCTTCGGAGTCGTAACCGCCCTGGCCAACCTAGTCACAGGCCTATTACTCGATCGCATCTCACCGCGATTTCTCATGGCCACCATGTTGCTGCTACTCTGTAGTGCCTTATTCCTCGCCGTGCGCGTCACCACCGCCGAAGGAA
Source organism: Sodalinema gerasimenkoae IPPAS B-353 (assembly GCF_009846485.1). Lineage (GTDB taxonomy): Bacteria > Cyanobacteriota > Cyanobacteriia > Cyanobacteriales > Geitlerinemataceae > Sodalinema > Sodalinema gerasimenkoae. Next base: position 4,203,050 of record NZ_ML776472.1, on the reverse strand, counting down.
TGCTACTCTACGGCGGGCTATTGGGCTTAATGGAGGGCATGAACGGAGTCTTGAAGTCGGGGGTTTACGCCTACTACTTTGGGCGCTCTCACCTCGGCAGTATCACCGGCTTTGCCACCACCCTAGCCGTCATCGGCACCGCCACCGGACCCGTCTCCTTCGCCCTAGGGTTAGACCACTTCGGCAGTTACGGACCCGTCTTAGCCTTAACGGCGTTACCCCCCTTCCTGGTAGCAGTCATCCTACTCCTGACCCCCTCCCGGCTGTTGGAAACCTCCCCGTAACCCCAACCCAGCCCAGACCGAAACCGCCAATTTCCAGGCATCCCAGCCCTTGTGCCTAAAATACCGTCTCCCCAGCGTTAATGAACTAGACGCGACCCACACTCCTGTCCGGGTTAATTCAGCAAACCCACGAAGGAATCAACAGGTGGAAGAAGGCGACCCATTCTGAGGAAGAACCCACCCCTAACCCCTCCCAGAAGGGGAGAACCTCCCTACTGCCTACTGCCTACTGCCTACTGCCTATTGCCTTCTTCCCCCCTATTCCCTGTTCCCTGTTCCCTGTTCCCTGTTCCCTACTCCCCATTCCCATCATGCAATGTAACCCACGTCCCCAACTCCAAACCGTCAAACCCCTTAACCTTTCCCTGAACAATCCAGAAGCCTGGAACATTCTCAACCACTTCATTCGCACCTATCAAGATGGAGGCGACGAGGCCCTGTGGCAGCAGATGGCCGCCCAACCCCAATGGTTGAACGGGCAACTGATAGAGGTTATTGAGGGGTCGAAGGATAATCCACCCTGGCCACAGGACGACTATGGCCAAACCCTTTATCATTTGGGCAACGCCTACCAACGCCAAGCCCAATTAGGGGAGTCCCCCTCCCAGCATCGAGGCTGGGCGGCCATCTGTTACCGAATCGCCCTAGAGATATTTCGTCCCCAACAGGTCCCTGGGGACTGTCTCAACATGGCCTTAGCCTTAGGAGATTTGGGATTTGAGCAGGGGGATTGGCAGATGGCGTTAGATGGCTATTACCTGGGGATAGCGGCTATTAACCACCAACGTACTCAGCCTCTCAACCTGAGAGCGGCCCAAGATTTACTGGCGAAGTCTCTCCACATCCACAACCAGGCGATTCAAGCGGCCCTGAACCTCTAGGGTCGGATGGCTCAAACATCAGAGACCGGGTGTCTTGAAGACACTCGGTCTCTCAGGCAAGTCTCTCAGGCAAGTCTCTCAAGCTCTCTCAAGCTCTCTCAAGCACATCAGAAGTCTGTCAAAAAAAAGTTTTCCAAGTTTGCATAAAAACCTCCCTCCCCAGCGTTAAGACGATAGAACGCCACCCAGGAGGGACGCTGATGACCATCCAAATCGAGCAAATTGCCCAGTTTCTCGACCATCGAGACTGGCGTTATGACCTGCAAGCCGACAAGAACCGCATCATAACCGCCGTGAACTCCGATGTGGTCGAGCAATTTGTGATTGTGATTGCCGTGCAGGAGGAGGGGAAGTATCTCAGCCTCTTTGCCCCACAACTGCTTTATCTCAAAGACCATCATTATAAAGGTGTTGCCTTTCAGACCATGTTAGCCATGGCCTGGGAGGTGACGTTATTGCGCTGGGAATATGACCCCAGTGATGGAGAAGTGCGCAGCAGTACCGGAATTGCCGTGGAAGATGGTCGGGTGACCGAGAAACAGTTTAATCGTCTCTTGTCGGGGTTGATTCAGTTGACCGAGGAGGGGATGACGCGGCTGAAGCAGGTGCTGGCCACGGGAGAGGACCCCGGACGAGTGGGGGTCGAGGCGCAGTTGCTGGCGGCGTTACGGGAGATGCTGCCGGAGGAACTCCTCGGAGAACTGGGGGCGCAATTGCAACAGTTGAGTGACCCAGAGACTTGACCAGAGACCGGGTGTCTCCTCCCCTCCTGGGAGGGGCTAGGGGTGGGTTCACAGTGTTCGGCCTGAGGACAACCACCCCGAAGACCCACCCCGCCCTACGGGCACCCCTCCCAGGAGGGGATTTGGAACCTCTCCCTTAGTTTATAACCCTTCATTGGCACCACAATCATGATGCAATTTCAACAACTTTGTCAGTTTCTAGAACAGCGAAACTGGGACTACCAGGCTGATGCTCAAACACAACAGCTTCAGGTACAGCGGCAGGGATTGACGGTTTTGATTTCCCTAGAGGAAGATGGCGAATTTGTCAAGATAATTCTGCCGCAACTGTTGACCCTCCCCTCAGACCATCCCCACTACGAAGCCGCGTTGGAATGCTTACTGCATCTAGGATGGCAACAGGATAAACTGGTGCGTTGGCAACGAGACCCAGAGGATGGGGAAGTACGCTTAGAAGCGGATTTGACCCTGGACGATGTGGAACTCAGTTCACGGCAGTTTTGGCGCACCTTGCAGGGATGCTTGCAGATTGCCCAACAGGGACGGGAACAGGTGCAACGGGTGTTGCAAACCGGGACTGTCGCCCCTAAGACTGACGCACTGCCACTTCTGCGTATTTTACTGCAAGCCGAAATGAGCGGGGGTGCTGAGGCGGTGTATGGGGAATTGGATCAACGGGGAGGAGGAGTTGACCCCAACTTAGCCGAGGCTGCCCAACAATTTCTTCGGCAGGCGGCGGAATCAGCCGATCAAGAGAGGCTGGATGGCTTGGTGGGGGTGATTGAAAATCTCGCTATTAGTCTGCAAAATTATCCCCGAGGTCGTCGAGAGCAGAATGTCGCCATGGCGATTCTACTCTATGAAATTGTCCTGGACGCCCGACCTTATGATCGCCTTCCCGACAAATGGGCGCAAACCCAAAATAACCTGGGGAATGCCTACTCGGACTTGCCCACGGGCGATCGCGCCGAGAACCTGCAACAAGCCATCGGCTGCTATACCAACGCCCTGCGCTTCCGGACTCCCGAGACGACACCCTTAGATTGGGCAATGACCCAAAATAACCTGGGGACTGCCTACTCGGACTTGCCCACGGGCGATCGCGCCGAGAACCTGCAACAAGCCATCGGCTGCTATACCAACGCCCTGCGCTTCTTGACTCCCGAGAGCGCACCCTTACAATGGGCGATGACCCAAAATAACCTGGGTTTAGCCTACTGGCAACTGCCCAGGGGCGATCGCGCCGAGAACCTGCAACAGGCCATCGGCTGCTATACCAACGCCCTGCGCTTCTGGACTCCCAAGAGCGCACCCTTAGAATGGGCAACGACCCAAAATAACCTGGGGGCTGCCTACTCGGACTTGCCCACGGGCGATCGCGCCGAGAACCTGCAACAAGCCATCGGCTGCTATACCAACGCCCTGCGCTTCCGGACTCCCGAGCGCGCACCCTTACAATGGGCAACCACCCAAAATAACCTGGGGAATGCCTATAAGAACTTGCCCACGGGCGATCGCGCGGGGAACCTGGAACAGGCCATCGGCTGCTATACCAACGCCCTGCGCTTCTGGACTCCCAAGAGCGCACCCTTAGAATGGGCAACGACCCAAAATAACCTGGGGAATGCCTACAAGAATTTGCCCACGGGCGATCGCGCGGGGAACCTGCAACAGGCCATCGCGTGCTATCACGACGCCCTCACCGTCTGGACCCGCGAGACGGCACCCTTACAATGGGCAACGACCCAAAATAACCTGGGGAATGCCTACAAGAATTTGCCCACGGGCGATCGCGCGGGGAACCTGCAACAGGCCATCGCGTGCTATCACGACGCCCTCACCGTCTGGACCCGCGAGACGGCACCCTTACAATGGGCAACGACCCAAAATAACCTGGGGAATGCCTACAAGAATTTGCCCACGGGCGATCGCGCGGGGAACCTGCAACAGGCCATCGCGTGCTATCACGACGCCCTCACCGTCTGGACCCGCGAGACGGCACCCTTACAATGGGCAACGACCCAAAATAACCTGGGGAATGCCTACAAGAATTTGCCCACGGGCGATCGCGCGGGGAACCTGCAACAGGCCATCGCGTGCTATCACGACGCCCTCAGCGTCAGAACGCCGCAACTGTTCCCCCTAGATTGCCTACAAACCGCGCGCAACTGGGGCAACTTGGAATTTGGGGAAGGAAACTGGCAACAGGCGTTAACTCAATACCAAACTGCCATCGAAGCCATTGAACAATCGCGCCGTTTTGCCCTCAGTGAAGAGCGTCGCCAGCAGATTGTGCAGAAATCTATCTACGTCTACGAAAACGCCATCCAAGCGGCCATCAATCTCCAGGACTTCAGCAGCGCCCTGGAAATTGTCGAACGAGTCCGGGCCAAGCGTTTAGTGGATTTGATGGCTACCGCAGACCTCTACCAGAAGGGGGAGATTCCCGCAGCGGTTCAGGACTGGCTGCACCAACTGGACCAACTGGACCAAGAAATTGCTCAACGTCGTCAGAACGTCGCCACCACCTCCACGGAGACTCCAGAAGAGCCATCGTCCCCGGACGGCCAGCCCAAAAAGCGGCTCTCCCGTCAAGTCCGTGCAGCAATGACCGCCGCCCAGGAGATTCAGGAACTCGAACAGCAAAAACAGGCCATTCTCGACCAACTCAGTAACCTCGATGAGGTGGTGGCCACCTTACGAGAGGTACAGCCCCCCAAACTCCAGGAGTTTCAACCCCTCCTGTCTGAGAACACCGCCCTCGTCAGCTTCTATAGCACCGATGATGACACTCATCTGCTGATTCTCCGTTCAGGGGAGTCTCAGCCCCGTTGTTTCACCTGCCAGGGACAGGGCTACAAATCCCTACAACTCTGGCTACGGGAGACTTGGGCTGCCCTTTATCTCCTGGATAAAACCCAATGGCTTGCCAAAATGCCGGCCACTCTCGGGGAACTGGCGCAACGGCTGCACCTCAACGACCTCATCGAGGAACATCTCCAAGGAATTGAGGAACTGGTGTTGGTTCCCCATCTGTTTCTGCATCAAATCCCCTTCGCCGCCTTACCCCTGAAGCAGGGATATCTGGGGGACCGCTTCCGCCTCCGCTACGCCCCCAGTCTGCAAGTTCTCGGCTTCTGTCAGCGTCGGGAGTTGGTGAGTCAGCGCCAGTATGGAACGGTGGAAAATGCCACGGATGATTTACCCTTCAGTTCCTTTGAGGGGGCGACGGTGGCGCACTTGTTTGAGATTGAGTCGCAACGGCGGCTGATTGGGGCGCAGGCCAAGACGACGGCTTACCGCCACTTGTTGGAGGGGAGTAATTGCCTCGTCAGCAGTCACCACGCCCAAAGTCGCTGGGATAATCCCCTGGAGTCGGGGTTAAAACTCAGTGATGGCACGATTACGGTCAGTCAACTGTTTTCTCCGGCTTGGCGTTTTCCCGAGTTGGAGGAGGTCTATCTCTCCTGTTGTGAGACGGGGTTATTTCTGCCCAAGAGTACCTTGGATGAGCCGGTGGCGGTGAGTACGGGCTTTCTCTGTGCCGGGGCGCGGGGGGTGATTGCCAGTCAATGGTCGATTTATGATTTGTCGGCGGCGTTGTTGTCGGGGTTGTATCACCAGCAACGTCATCGGGGCTTGTCTCGGGTGGTGGCGTTGCAGCGGGCGCAGCGATTGATGCGGGAGATGACGGGGGAGGAGTTTGAGGAACGCTATGCGGAGGAGTTACGAGAGCTGTTGGAGGCGGAATTAGACCGTTTGGAGGATTTGCCGGATTGTGACCCCAAATTCATCCAGAAATTGACGATGCGGGCGGGGGATGCGATGTCCTGGATTGATGAGTTGGTGAAGAAGGAGTATCCCTTTGAACATCCTGTGCATTGGGCGGGGTTGGGCTGTTATGGCTTGGGCTAAAGAAACTCATGTTGGGGCATCCTCTTGTGGGTTCCCTCTCCCGGCACAGGGCGATATCCTCATTTGATTGACTTGAATTTGACCCATTTGTAACGTCGAGGTGATTATCATGGAGTATCAGAAACATCAGCAGTTGTGGAAGGTTCCAATGTGTGAGAAACATCCCATCCATGAAGAATTGAAAGAGATTTTTCGCCAAGCGTTGCGGGAACCCAACCCCAAAAAACGCCGACAGCTACGACTAGAGGGCATCCGACGGACGTTAGCCGCCCCGTCAGAGTTATTCTGGAAACCTAAGCCCGAGTCAGAGATGAATCAGCTTCTTTATGAGGAGGCTTGTTTCCAAGCTTGGGATTATTTGGAACGCAAGGTTCACGGTGAAATTCGCGGCAAGAAACGGACTGAGGACAAAGCCTATGACCCCGACAAAGGCGATGGCAGTCCGATTACGCTCTGGAATAAGACTTGCGAAAAGAAGTATAAGGGGTTGTTGAAAATCCAGCCGCAACGCCATGTCACTCCCATTGATTATAAAACAGGTAAACCCAAGGATATGGATGATTTTGCAGTACCAGCTAAGCGACAATCGATGGATGAGTTGCTGGTAAAAATCAAAACTGTCATCGAAGAGGATTGTGAAGAAGTTTACCAGACAACTTGCGTCCGAAAAAATCCACGACCGCCAATCACTGCGCAGATGGTGTTTTTGGAAATTGTAAAACAGACAATCAATGGAGAAACATGGACGTGTAAGTCCTTAGCAATGACGTTTAAACTGCCAGAGGGAGTGATGAACTCAGCCTGGTCAAGAAAACTCAAACCTCTTTTAGCTAAGATGCAGGATTGGCTGGATTAGTGGTTAGCTTGAATCATCAAGATTTTTGCGGTAGTTTGCATATAATTTTAATGATTCACTGTTAATCACTTAAGGTCAACACAAGCTTAACCGTTTTTGCTCAGTTTATTAGGACAAAACACACCATGAATACACAACAATTCGGACAATTGGTCGCCATTCCTCAGCGTGTGAAACAGCGTTTAAGAGCGTTGACTCAATCGTTCCCCGAGGAGACGATAGAGACGAGTCATCAACGGGCGATCGCCGCCTGGGTGGTGGGACGATATCTGCGTCGCTTTGGCTTTGTCTGTGAGATTGAAGAGAGTAGCGCCTGGAATCCAACCTTATCTCTCTTGACGGAGTTTGCGGAGTTAGAGATTTACTCGATAGAGGGGGATGAGTTGGGAACCGTTGAATGTCTCATCCTCCCCCCTGAGGCGGAGGAGTTACAGATTCCCGAAGCCGTGGTGGGCGATCGCCTGGCTTATATTGCGGTGGAGGTGAATCCTGAACAAACTTGGGGAACGATTGTGGGATTTGTCCCAGCATTACGGCTGAAATCCCCGAAACTGACGATAAAACGGGAGAAACTTCTCAGCCGAGAACGTCTGATTGATGTGTTGGCGGATGTAGAGTCTCTGGTGGAGGAGTCTCGACTCTCGGAATTGCAGGGGTACTGGGAACGCCATGGAATTTGGTCCGAGGAACAACGCTTAGCGGCGATCGCCCAGTTGGAGAGTGCTTTATTATTACAAACTAAGGAACGGCGTCAAGTGGAGACAGCGGCGCAACAGTTGGAACGATTGATTGCTGAATCGGGAGGAACGGCGGTTAACCGGGAGTTAGCCTTTAAGGAGGACGATTCTGAGGCGGGCGATCGCCTGGAGTTACGAGAAATTCTCAAACGCCTGTTTCAATCTTTAAGAGAGGATTTAGATTAGGGTATGTTTCCCCAATAAAATCGATAACCAACGGTAGGATGTGTTCCGGCTCCAGGGTATTTAAACCCTAACCAATCCTCTCGAACTTGCCGGAACGCATCGCTCCATCAAGCCCCGATTAGGTTTTCACATCCCTCGGTGCGTGGCGGCAGTTTCCAGCGAGTTTCTAAAGGATAAAAGTGATCGAAGCCGCCACACACCCTACCATGATTCTAAAACAAAAATACCAACGTCAGCCCAGGTAGGATGTGTTCCGGCTCCAGGGTATTTAACTCCCAGCCTACCCTCTCAAACTTGCCGGAACGCATCACCCCAGGAACCCCAGCCACATTTACCGAAACATCTGCATAAAAACCCCTCTCCCAAGCGTTACTCCGATGTCAGCCAACTCAAAACAAGCTGATTGAAAAGCCCAGTTGGAGTAACCCATGGAACTTAAATCCACGCAACCCCCCAACCCCCAAACCGAAGCCAAGTACATCGCCGAAAACCTACGGGAGTCTCACCCGGAACTCAACCACCCCCCACAACCGCCTCGACTCTGGGAACGGCGCCTTAAGCAAGTCGTCTCACCGGTTCGCTTTATCCAAAACCTCCTCTTCGCCAATCCCCAAGACTTTCATGGCCGCGTCTATGTCACCCCAGAGTTACAAGAGCATTCTAACCTCACGGCGCGGGTGATTAGTGTTGCCAGTCTCTTCAACGCCATCACCAATCAACCCCTACTCTTCTTCGCCTTCAAAGACTTCGCAGGAGTCGCCGCCATTTTGGCCAGTTTAACTCTCAATCTGTTGCTGATTAAGTTCACCAACGACAACGGAACCGCCGTGGCGGGCCGCAAGTACGGGAACCAAAGCTGGGCCAAGGCTGGCGCGGCGGCGATGATTGCGATGAGTGTACTGCAATCCTTTGCGGCTGGGGTGGGGATGGAGGCGATGAATAATCGTCCCTATTTGGCGGAGTTGAAGGCCCAGGAGGAAATTGAACGCCAAACGGAGAACTTGCAAGCCATTCCCGCCACCAGTGAAGCCTTGGAAGCCGCACAGCAGGAATTTCAGCAGTTACAAGGGGAGTTGGTGGGGATTCCTCGGGAGAACCCCAATTGGGATACCCTCCATGTGCAACTCTATGGAACTTGGGCCGAACGCGATCGCGATTGGAGTCAGGTTCCCCTGGAAAATCTCCCCTTGCAACAACGAGTCTTCCGCCTGGAACGCCAGGCGCAAGTGATTAAGGAGGAGGCCCAGCAGGCCTGGGGGGAAAAACTGGCTCAGCGTCAGCAACTTGGGGATGATGTTTTGTTCCTGCAACAGCATCTACCGGGAGCATTTGCGCGTCATTTTGATGATGACTATGAGTTGAAATCGGGGACGGAAATTGTCCGCTTGGCGGTGGTGAGTCTCTATCAGAAAGTCCTCAGTTTGGATGTGGCCAGTTTAGGCTTTCCCCTGTTCTTTTTCCTCCTCTCCGTCGTCACCAGTGGGATCGCCTGCTGGCTAACCCTGGCCCATGCACAACGCCAGGATGTGCAGATCTCCCGCGATGAGTGGGTGAGTGAGGCGATTCAGGCGCAAGTTGAGGCTTGGATTCGTGCGGCGGATGACGGTTCTGGAGAAAATTCCTGAGTTTTGCATAAATCCTAGCGTCTGCTGGGTTATGCCAACAGATCGGCGATCGCCATCTCTAACGCTTCTACCATTTCTACCATTTCTACCCTCGCTTCAGGGGGCGATCGCCAGTCCCTCAATCCTATGAGTGATCGAAAGGTTATCCCTATGCAAGCTCCTCACAACCCCACTCAAACGCCGCTCCGGGTGACGCCTCCCCATCTTACCCCTCTGGAGTCCCCCCGTCGTCACCCAGCCAGCGATCGCACCCTTCTCCGTCGCTATGGCCAACAGGCCCGGGAAACGGGAGACTATGACGCAATTCCCCAAATTGCTGAAATTGTCCGTCTAGCGTATCGTCGCCAACTGATTAGCCCCACACAGGCGCAAGTTCTCTTAAATGATTTAAATGAGGTCGAGACCACATTAAACGCCAATATCGCCGAACTAGCCCGAGCATTTGATTCATTCAGCAAGGGGGTGCTATCGGGTCAAAATCCCCGTTTAGAGGACAAGTTGAAGTTACGGGAATCAGTGCGATCGCTCATGGAACCCATCGACCTCCTGATGGCCATGGCCCGCCAACATCCCGATCCCCGAGAACCCGGCGTGGAGGAGGGATTCGCCTCCTGCTATTGCGACACCATCAAGCGCGTCAACGACCTCCGTTATCGCCTCGCCGCCATCACCGAGAAATTCCGCCCCCCAGTTCTCCAACGGCTGCTACGCCACACCTCCAATCCTCAACTCTCTGAACTCGAACTGGCGGCCTTAGAGACGGCGATCGATGATTTACAGTTCACCGCTGCGGATTTAATCCCTCGCCTACGCAGTAACATCAGCCGCAAGGTTCCCCAATTTTGGGGGTCATTTCCAGATTAAGCCAGAGTGCATAAAAACCCCGATTAATTGGGTAAGTATTTCGTCGGGAGAGCGAGAGCTTCATCCTCTCCCTATTTCATTCATTTAGGAGTTCCCCCCATGTTTACTTTCATGCAAAATCTCCTGGAATCCGACGAACCTAAACGAGAGATTACTGCTGATAACTTCCTTAAGCAAATCGAAAAAGGAATCAAGAATTTTCATCTAATTAAAGTCACCAATGCCAATTTACGGGGTTTAGATTTAAATGACATTGTCATGACTCAGAGTGAGTTACGGAGTTGTGATTTTAGCCAGAGTTCGCTTCTCCATGCTAACTTTCAGGAAACTCGTCTTAAAGGGACGAATTTTAGCGGTTCTTTTTTGGCAAAAAGTAATTTCTACAAAGCCAACTTAATCGGTTGTAATTTTAGCGGAGTTCATGGGCAGGGAGTGAATTTATCTCATGCCAATCTACGAGGTGCCAATCTCACCTGGGCGGATTTACGAGGGGTCAACTTAGCCAAAGCGACCTTACAGGATGTGAATCTTTCCTACACCAATTTAGAAGGCGCCAATCTAGGTCGAGGCCGTATTGCCGCAACGACTTTAAATATGTTGCGGTTACCGGCTGGAAGTCGGGTAATTCGTCAAGGTTGGTGGCGTTCTAAGTCAGGCGTAAAACAAGAACAACAAGCCGAATAAATCCCCCTGACAGCCTGGCGACCCCAAGAGGCCCCCCCTAAATCTTTCCCCTCTTGGGAGGGGTGCCCGAAGGGCGGGGTGGGTTCTTCCTCTTGCCTCTTGCCTCTTGCCTCTTGCCTCTTGCCTTTTTCACCATGATACAACTCAAGATTACCCAAACCTTAACCCATTGTCTGCGTCTTCTTATTCCCACAACCGTTGATGGAAATCAACCCATCGATACCGCTGATTTAGTCCGTCAAATCAATCAAGACCTCTGTAGCTTTTGCGGAGGAACCCTCTGTAAGCAACATCGTGGCTATTATCAAAGTGATACGTTGGGTTTAGTTGAGGAGGTCATTTATGAAATCGAAGTGTGGACGACTGAGTTTGGCTTGAAACAAGTCGAGCCACACTTGCAGGGATGGATTCGTAAAATTCTGGTGGACTTACGGCAGGAGTCGGTGTTGGTCATGATGGATGGTCAAGCCCTCTTATGGGAAGTATCCAAAGGGGACATTTTAAGCCAGAAGCCAACACCCAATCCAGTATTTTCCGGTCATGAAAAAAGGGTAGCGTACCACTACCCCAAAGGTTCTATAACATGAGAGGAGACCCATCAAATCGGTGTCTCACTCTGAAACTTATTACCGTTGCTGGAACGAGGCCAGGAACTCGCGGATTTTCTCCGCAGCCACATCCCGTCCGCCTAAGCCAAAGGCCAGGGCGATCGCAACTGCCAACGCACCCAACAGCAAGCCAAACGCCAGATTGACAATATCCGGCGCAATGCCCATTTGTTGTAAAGCCATAGCAACCACAAACACGATAATGGCAACCCGGGCCACCTGTCCCAGTAATTGAGAGTTGGCGGAACCCGAACCCACAATCAAGTTGTGGACCAAGTTGGCCAAATAAAGACCAATCCCCAGGACAATGAGTCCAGCCAGAATCTGACCGAAGATGATCAGTAATCCAGAAACAATGGTGTTCAGGGCGGGAATTTCCAAAACATCCACGGCGGCAATGATCCCAAATAGCTCAATGCCAACCCAGATAATAATGCCGACAAACTCAGAGGGAGTACGGCTTCCCTGGAAGCGAGTCATCGCACCGGGTTCTTCAGGACTCCGGGGAGGGGGATTAATCCCTAAGGCCGAGAAGATGTTATTGAAGCCCATGCTGGTGAGTAAGTTCGTGACGAACTCTGACACCAGGCGTCCAATAAAGAAGGAAAGGGCGATGATTAACGCCGCCGTAAACAGTTGAGGCAGGAAGTCTAAGACTCGCTGCAACATCGAAATCGCCGGGCCAGATACCGCTGCAATTTGTAGGGCATCTAGGGCCGCAATGGCGATGGGGATTAACACCAAGACGTAAACGAAGGTGCCAATCACCCCGGATAGGGACATTCCCCCCATCTGTCCTAAGCCTAAGCGAGAGCCAAGGTTATCCACACCCGTGGCAGACAGTAGGTTGGTGACAATCCCTCGAATTACCCGTGCAATCAGCCAACCAATGACCCCAATGGCCACGGCGGTTATGATTTGGGGGAGATAGGAGAGAATCCTCTCAACCATCGCTTGCAGGGGTTGCAGTAAGCCTTGCAAGTTGAGGGTGTCGAGAATAATCGGCAGGAAGAGGAGAATGATGAACCAATAGAGGATATTGGCTAAGGCTTCATTCACCAAAAAGGGACTGGCCCCTCCCGATTGTTCCGCCAGACGTTCATCGAGGCGGAAGCCTTCGAGTCCTTTGTTTAGTAGGACTTTACAAAGGGTGGCTAAGGCCCAAGCCACAATCAGCAACACCGTAGCGGCAGCAATCCGTGGCAGGTAATCAAAGATTTGACCCAAGAATCCCGCCAGCGGCCCGGAGACAATCTCCAAGTCGAGGACGTTGAAGAAGGCCAGTAACCCTAGAAGCAGGATAATCCAATAGACGATTTTCGCTGCCCAGATTTCGATGGGAAAGTCGGTGGCCTGATTCCCGGTGAGCCAGCCAGCAATTTTGTTGTCAACATCGGTGCGATGCAGCAGGGCCTTGACGGCACTAGCGGCAATGGTCGCCACAATCCAGAATAGGATCAGGATGGCGATCGCCCCGACAATACTGGGGATAAAGTCCCCTAGGGTCCCGCTGAGGCGATCCCAAAATCCGGCGAAGGTGGTGGTGATATCACCATCCGCCTGGGCAAGCAGACGAGGGATTCCCTCGCCTGATGAGTTTAAAGACCAGTGGTCTAGCATACTTGTTTATGACGCGATCGCAACTTGGTCTCTCCCCTTCCCCGAAAGGCAATGGAAGCTCCCGTAGTCCGATGCGCCCTCCGTATAACGACAGATGCAATCAAGGGCGGTGGCCAGCGGAGGATAACTCCCCAGATGAACCGCCACACTAAATTGGAGTTTGCTTCAGCCTTGAGATTAACGACTGAGAACGCAAAACTATCATAGCTATGTTGCCGTAATCAGCAGCACTTGCAAACATCCTACAGAAATAATCCGATTCATCCTAGTTTTTCCCAGTTTCGTCGAGACTTGCTTCAAAGAATAACTGTATTGACACATCGCCATAAAAATGTGATTCTTAGAGGTCCCACCCCAGGTATGTCAAGATAACCCTAGGGGCGATCGCCCGGCTTCGCGGTCACCTGCAACCCGTCGCCCAACGAGATAAGACATCATTATCAACTAAACTCAAGTTCCCAAGAGGCGTTAAAATTATTTATCGTCCATTATCCTTTGTCTATTATCCTTAGCTAGTCCTGACCTTCCACCAAGTTCGTCAAGCTTGAATGTCTTTAAGTCGTGTTTTTGAACAGTCCATTTATATCCGCGCCAGTGCCACCACCGTGGAACGCTGTCTAACGGATTTGCAGTTGATGCACAGTTGGCTCAATCCCGCCTTACGTTGCGAACCCATTGGTGAGTGGGATGACCGTCTCGGCGCTCAGTCCCGTTTTGTGATTCAAGTCCCCCTCCTCAAACCCAGCCTCATCAGTCGCATCGTTGAACGAGAACCGGGATTAGTCGTCTGGTCCTTTGAGGGCTTCTTTGTGGGATGCGATCGCTGGGAATGTCAGCCCCAAATCGAAGGAACTTTACTCCTGAACCGCTTTGAATTCACCATTCCCAACCCCATCATCGCCTTTGGCTTCGATCGCGTGGCGGCCAACTGGACGCGGGAGGATATGCAGGCGCAACTCCGCCGTCTGAAACGAGTCGCTGAACGCACCTACCGTCAAGGGGTCTAAATCATGGCAGCCATCGACCTCTATACAGACATCCGTGGTGAAGGGATGCCGATTCTCTGTCTCCATGGCCATCCCGGTAATAGTCAGAGTCTCTCCGTCTTCACCGATGCCCTCTCCCCCCACTATCGCACCATCAGTCCTGATTTGCGGGGCTATGGTCGCAGTCATACCTCGCTCCCCTTTTCCATGGAGGCGCACCTAGAAGACCTAGAGGCACTCCTAACCCGCCTCGATCTCGATAAATTCTGGCTGCTGGGTTGGTCATTAGGGGGCATTCTCGCCCTGGAACTCGCTCTGAGGCATCCTGAGCAAGTTCTGGGCATCATTGGCGTGGCGACGGCGGCTCGTCCTCGAAGTGAGCATCCCCCTGTCTCCCGAGCCATGTTGGCCTATTCGGCTTTGGCGGGGATTAGTAATGGGGTATTTCCCGGTCGTCAATGGATTATTGACCATTGGGGACGGCGATCGCTCTTTCGCTATCTCGTGAGCCGTCAAACCCCAGCCGTCTATCGCTATCTGGCCCGAGAGGGGATTTCTGCCTATTTGGGAACCACCCCCCTGGCCCGCCGGGCCCTCTCTCAGGCACTGCGGGACGGCTATGATCGGCGTTCCCAATTATCACAACTTCACTGTCCCTGTCTCTGGCTCATCGGAGAGGGCGATCGCCATATCACCCCCGCCTCCAGCCATGAAACAGCGCGGCTCCTCCCCCACTGCGATGTGAGGGTTTACGAAGAAACCGCGCACCTATTTCCTTGGGAAGTTCCCCATTTGGTTTGTCAAGATATATTGACTTGGCTGACACACCCTGAGCGACAGGCCCTCAACTACATTTGACCGCTAAAGGCCGGCTTTGGGGGAGACTTGGGGAAATCCGTTGCTTCCTCGAAGATAGTCAGTTCTGAGGGCTTATGACGCCCCACCTGAGCCTGGATTCCTTGGGCCCCTTCAGCTTCTAAGTCTTCGATATAGCCGACCTTAGCCAGGTTAGCCTCCTTCTGAGACAGGAACGGTCCAAAGTAGTAAGTACATTGGGGCTGGTCCGTGCGGATCTCAACCCAGCAGGCGAGACCGACGAATTGCAGAATGTTAATCAAAAATTCCTTCATGACGTTTGCCCGTTTGTTAGTGGATAGTGAAGATTGCGAACCCAACAGACGCGATGCTGTGACTTTACAGTTCTTTATACTCTGCCCGTTGCTTTTGTGCAACGCCCAACGGCCCTAGTTTTAGGGAGCTGGACGGTGATACTTTGATACTACTACGATCCCCAATTTTTGAGCTGTAGTCGATTCGACCAACGTTGACGGTAAATTTCATACAATGCCATCCCCGCTGCGACTGAAACGTTGAGACTAGGGGTGCTACCGGCTAAAGGAATAGAAACAAGCTGGTCACAGTGGCGTTGAGTTAGGAGGGATAAACCATCGCCTTCTGCCCCCATCACTAACACAGTTGCCCGGTCAAATTCAACCTCGCTGATGACGGAATCGGCTTGTTCGGACAGTCCATAAATCCAGAACCCCTCTTCTTTCAGGGTTTCCAAGGTTCGGCTTAAGTTAACCACTTGGGCGACGGGCAATTTTTCAATGGCTCCGGCGGCCACTTTCATCACGGTGGAGGTGACCCCCGCTGCTCGCCGTTGGGGAACCACCAACCCCTGAGCGCCAATGGCTTCGGCGGTACGGATAATGGCACCTAAGTTGTGGGGATCGGTGATCCCGTCACTAATAATGATGACGGGGCGATCGCTGACCTTTTTAGACTGTTCGATGAGATCGGCAATATGCCAATACTCATAGGGGGCCACCTGGGCGATGACTCCCTGGTGATTTCCTCCATCGGCCATGCGATCGAGTTGTTTGTAGGAGGCTTCATCCACCACGGTTCCTCGCTGTTTGGCTTGACTGAGGAGCGTATGGAAGCGCGGCGCGTGGCGCAATTGCTCCGAAATCCAAACCCGATGCAGCCGGCGATCGCTCTCTAAGGCACTTAAGACGGTATGGCGACCATAGATGATGTCCCGCTCCTCTAGGCTGTTTTCTGCCTCTGAGGAGACCTCTGAAGGGGATGTATCGCGCTGTCCCTCCGGGCGATCGCGGCGGCGATTGTCATGACGAGTCTCATAGCGATTATCACGGTCTGGCCCGGAATAGCGTTTGGATTTTTTCGGAAAGCGGGGTTTGTCAGAAGACCCTGACCGAGTGATAGGTTTCCGAGAGGGTTTGCGGGGTTTCGGAGTCATGGTGATTCACCTAACGACAAAAAGCTTGACAAAATTTAAAAAATAGGCTAGGGCGACTCGGGGCGATCGCCAGGGCCCTAGGAACAACCAGGCCCGGAACTAATCCTCGAAATTGAAGCGGCTAAGGAGTTCAAACAAACGCTCCGAGTCTGTCAAATACAAATACCCAATCAGAGCCTCTAAACCGGTGGCCTCCTGATAGGTTTTGGGATCGAGCCGTTTCGGGGGGCGAACCGTCGCATTGCGGCCCCGACGAATCACATCCCGTTCCTCATCGGTCAAATCCGTCTCAATCAAGTGGAGTTGCTCAGCCTGACGTTCGGCCCGCACTTGGGCCACCACCTGCTGATGATAGCGATGAGTACGCCGGGGAGGAAACAGATACCGTTGGCGGACATATAACTCATACACCGCATCCCCCAAATAGGCCAAGGAAGTTGGTGAAAGTTGCCGTAGTTGTTGGGGCGTTAACGACGTCTGTAGCAACCCAACCTCCTCAAACACCGCTCAATCCGAATAAACAACATTTAAACAACAGAATAACGAGCCGTGTTGCTCAGTGGCGCCACGGCTCGCCGACCTATCCATACGTTATCAGGACTTGGAGACGTTGGCGATCGCCTCATCCACCGAACCCTGTAACGATAGGAACTTTTCTAATCGCACCAGTTTGACGGTTTGTGTGACTCGCGGGTTGGTCACCACTTGCAAAGTTCCTTTAGCAGTTTGCGCCCGTTTAACTAACTGCACCAGTGCGCCCAAACCGGAGCTATCGACAAAATCAATCTTCGAGAGGTCTAGGATCACATTGGCCGGACCTTCATCGATACATTTGCTAAGAACTTTTTGGAAGTTCGGCTCCGAGAACGCATCAAGCAGCCCCGTGAGTCGGAACAACTGGTAGTTTCCTTTGACTTCTCTTGTGCCTCGTAGGCTGACGGTCAAGTTGAGTGGCTCAGGAATAGCGTCCTCCTCGTGTCACGTAATACCTTGAGTTAACGCCTCAGTATAGGCTGTATCTACAGGTTTGTCTAGGGGCTGCGCCCAAAATCAGCAGATTTTCGGGGGACTCCCAGGGGTTAAACGGAGGCAGTGGCCCGTCGAGCTTGGCGCATGGATTCAACAAATTGGCCAAACAGATAATCGGCATCATGGGGGCCAGGACTGGCTTCTGGGTGATATTGCACCGAGAACAACGGCAGTTGTTTATGACGCAATCCGGCCACGGTGCGATCGTTGAGGTTAAAGTGAGTCACCTCTAAATCTCCACTCAGGGACTCAGCATCAATCGCGAAGCCGTGATTCTGACTGGTAATCTCCACCTGTTGACTCAAGCCACAGGGTTGATTGAGGCCACGGTGGCCAAACTTGAGTTTAAAGGTTTCACCACCAATGGCTTGCCCGAGAATTTGGTGGCCCATACAGATACCAAACATGGGTTTTTCGGCCGTCAGTAGGGATTTCACCGTAGCGACTCCATCCCGCACCGCCGACGGATCTCCGGGGCCGTTGGAGAGGAAAATCCCCTCGGGATTGTAGCTGAGAATCTCCTCGGGGGAGGTACTGACAGGAACCACAATCACCCGACAGCCGTAACTGGCCAGACGACGCAGAATGTTGCGCTTCACCCCAAAGTCAATGGCGACAACGGTATAGGGGTCTTCTCCCGGTTGCACTTTGGGGCCAAATTCCCAAATCTCGGCCGTCGGTTCCTGCCACTCATAGACTTCCGAGGTGGAGACTTCCGGAACCAGGTTAAGTCCTGCCATACTCGGGGCCGACTGAACTTGCATCAATAGGGCTTCAGGGTCGAGGATTTCTGTAGAGACTGCCCCATTCATCGCCCCCGACGATCGCAGTTTTAGGGTTAAGGCGCGGGTATCAATGCCATAAATTCCGGGAATCCCATGCTCTTTGAGATAATCCGGCAAGGACTGCGTTGAGCGCCAGTTGCTAGGACGGTGACAGATATTCCGTGCGATCGCCGCCTTGGCAACGGGCCCCTTAGATTCTTCATCGTCGGGGTTCACCCCAACATTTCCCAGTTCAGGATAGGTAAAGGTAATCAACTGACCACAGTAACTGGGATCGGTCAAAACTTCTTGATAGCCCGTCATTCCGGTATTGAAGACGACTTCACCGATGGCCGTTCCGGTGGCACCGAAGGAGTAACCTTGATAATGGCTGCCGTCGGCGAGGACAAGGAGTGCAGGTTGAGCGCCTGAGATGGGCATGGCTGTGCGGGTAATTAAGTCGATCGGCGCTATTATGCCACGAGTCGGGGGCTAAGGGGGTAGAGGATTTCGGGAATTTGGTGAGGAGGCGATCGCATTTTGGTCAGTACAGAGGGAACAGGGAACAGGGAACAGGGAACAGGGTCACAGAGGAAGAGGAGGAAGACTGGCTTGCCCTCCCCCCCTATTGCCTATTGCCTGTTCCCTATTGCCTCTTCTTCTATGCGATACTGCTCTTAAGACGCTAGGGATCAACGATTGTGAAAGCTATCACACTATTAGGATCAACGGGATCGATTGGGACGCAAACCCTCGACATTGTGGCCAGTCATCCGGATCGCTTTGAGTTGGTGGGAATTGCGGCGGGCAATAATGTGGAGTTGTTGGCGCAACAGGTGCGTCAGTTTAAGCCTGAGATTGTTGCCATTCGTAATGCCGAAAAACTGCCTCAATTACGGGAGGCGATCGCCGATCTCGATCCTCAGCCGGAGATTTTAGGAGGAGAGGACGGCATTATTGAGGTGGCTCGTTATGGCCATGCTGAAGCCGTGGTGACGGGGATTGTGGGCTGTGCGGGTTTACTGCCAACTCTGGCGGCGATCGAGGCGGGGAAAGATATTGCCCTGGCGAATAAGGAAACGCTCATCGCTGGGGGACCAGTGGTGAATCCTTTACTGCAAAAACATGGGGTGAAACTGCTACCGGCGGATTCGGAACATTCGGCGATTTTCCAATGTTTACAAGGGGTTCCCGAGGGAGGACTCAAACGAATTATTCTTACGGCTTCTGGGGGTGCGTTCCGAGATTGGGAGGTGGAACGGCTTTCTGAGGTGACGGTGGCTGATGCTATTACTCATCCCAATTGGTCTATGGGACGCAAGATTACAGTCGATTCGGCGACTTTGATGAATAAGGGCTTAGAAGTAATTGAAGCCCATTATCTCTTTGGTTTAGATTACGATGATATTGATATTGTGGTGCATCCTCAGAGCATTATTCACTCGCTGATTGAGTTGCAGGACACCTCAGTTTTGGCGCAGTTGGGCTGGCCGGATATGCGTCTGCCATTGCTCTATTCTCTATCCTATCCTGAGCGAATTCCGGCTCAGTTGGAACAGTTTGATTTGGTGAAAGCGGGGGATTTAACCTTCCGAGAACCGGATCATCAGAAATATCCCTGCATGGAGTTAGCGTATCAGGCGGGACGAGAGGGTGGCTCGATGACGGCGGTGTTGAATGCGGCTAATGAGCAGGCGGTGGCGTTGTTCTTGGATGAACAGGTGCAGTTTTTGGATATTCCCCGTTTGATTGAACGAGTGTGCGATCGCCATCGGGCCCAGAATCAAGCGACTCCGAGTTTGGATGATATCTTGGCGGCCGATGATTGGGCCCGTCAGGCGGTTCGGGAAGCGGCTGAGTCGCTGACGGCGAAAACGGTTCTCGCTTAAGTTGGCTTTGGGAGGCTGAACCTCCCCCCGGAGGCGTGACTCGGACTGAGTCAAGTCACGAGAGGGGACAGAGGTGGGAGGTTCAGGACATTCGTCGTAGGAGACTTAGTCCGTGGGTGTCGGTTCCGCAGGTGCTATAGAGGCCATGATCGGCGTTGAGTTGTTTGACTTGGGCGGTTTCCTTGGGACTCGGAACCCAGGGATCGGGGTTGTTGTAGGAATAATAGGCTTCTGAGCCGTCGATCCCCAGTTTCGCCGCCTGGGGAATGAGCTGAGTGGCGGATTTGCGATAGCGAGCGGGGTGGGCCAGCACTGCGAGGCCTCCGGCGGCGTGAATGGAGTCAATCACCTGTTGGGCCCCAAAGGCGGCTCCTTGGACTTTTTCCCCCTGGAGATAGGGTTGAATGACTTGGTGGTCGGGGTTATAGCCATAGCCGAGGATGTGAACCTCTGCCCCCATGAGGTCAGCATTGATTTCGACGCCCGTCCACAGACGAGGGGCCCGAGCGTTGGGTAAAGAGCGTGTCCAGTCATCGAGCCAACCCTGGGCTTGACGATAGCCGTCCGCACTGTGATGGTCGGTAATGGCTAACCCCTTGAGGCCTAGGGTTACCGCTTGTTCCATGATGGCCTCGGGGCGTAAACGACCATCGGAATAGACCGAGTGCATGTGGAAGTTGTAGTGGTGCGGACAACTGTCAGCCGTAAGCTGACTGAATAGGTTACAGAGCGTCCGCGTGTCTTGTGCGGCAGGTCTATCGGATGTCGCCAGATGGGTCTGATAGACAAGCATAAGCAATTAATGTCTAGAAGTTTACTTATTGTAACAATGTTCAAGAAAAGTGACAAAAAAAGTCATCAAGTTCTGATTTGAAAAGTGAACCTCTAACGTCAGCTTTACTAATGAGGATGGGGCAACTCTAGGTATTTTCTCTTATTTTGCCTCCATCCAATTCTCCCCAGTGCTTTACTAATGAGGATGGGGCAACTCTAGGTATTTTCTCTTATTTTGCCTCCATCCAATTCTCCCCAGCGTGAATATCAACCTTAAGGGGGATACTCAGTTTTAGAGCCGATTCCATGGTGTCTCGGATGGTAAATTCTGTGAATATCAACCTTAAGGGGGATACTCAGTTTTAGAGCCGATTCCATGGTGTCTCGGATGGTAAATTCCAGGGGCTGCCATTCCTCCTGAGGCATTTCCAAGACGAGTTCGTCATGAACTTGCAGTAAAATGCGTGCGGCGCGATCGTCGAGGACTTGATGTAACCTCACCATAGCGATTTTAATGATGTCCGCACTTGACCCCTGAATTGGGGCATTGGCGGCGCCACGGAGGGCTTGGGAGTCGGCTAAGCTGATTTTGCTAAGGCTATCCAAGTCAATCTGTTCCGGGGATTCTCCCTTCAATTTCCGTAGACTGGGAGACTCAAAATTAAAGTAACGACGGCGGCCACAGAGAGTTTCCACATAGCCACGGGCGATCGCCTCCCGTTTCATCTGCTGTAAATACTCAAATACGCGGGAATAGCGGCTATTATAGCGGTCAATAAACTCCCGTCCTTCTAAGGTGCTAACTCCAGCTTCTCGGGCGAACCGGTGCGCCCCCATGCCGTAAATCACGCCAAAATTGATGGTTTTCCCCAACCGTCGCTCCTCTGGGGAAATGTCGGGTTTCTCAAATAGCAATTGTGCCGTCAGTCGGTGGACATCCTGCCCCGTATTATACGCCTCCAGTAAAATCGGTTCTTGGCTTAAATGGGCTAAAATCCGTAACTCAATTTGGGAATAGTCGGCGGTCACCAGAGTCCAACCCTGGCGGGGTAAAAAGGCTTTGCGGATGTGACGACTAAACTCGGTGCGGATGGGGATATTTTGCAGATTGGGGTTAGACGAGGACAGCCGGCCCGTGGCGGTAATGGTTTGATTGAAGTCTGTATGGATGCGCGGGGCCTGCTGCTCATCCACTTGCACCAGTTCCGGTAAGGCATCGACATAGGTTGATTTGAGTTTGGCGAGGCTGCGATATTCCAGAATGATATCGACAATGGGATGATCGCCTTGTAGTTTCTCTAAGACCTTGACATTGGTGGAGTAGTTCCCGGTTTTGGTTTGACTGGTTTTGCGCTTGTCTAGGCCAAGCTGTTCAAAGAGAATCGTTCCGAGTTGTTTCGGGGAGTTGAGGTTAAACGACTGTTCCGCCAACTCATAGGCTTGCTGTTCCAACTGTTGTAACTGTTGCCCCAACTGCCCCGAGAGCTGATGGAGATAGTCAATATCCAAGCGAATCCCCAACCACTCCATCTCCGCTAACACCGGCTCTAGAGGGAGTTCCACATCCTGCAACAGTGCTTCGAGTTGTGGGGTTGGTTGCAGTTGCGCCCGTAATAGGGGAACCAGACGGTAGGTGACGTGAACATCCTCGGCGCAATAGTGGGCGGCTACGGGAATAGAGACGTCGGCCATGGTTTTGCCTTTGGGGACAATCTCCTTAAAACTGCTCACCGTTAAGTCCAGATAGCGTAGGGCCAAATCCGTGAGGTTATGGGTGGTTTCGGGGTTGAGGAGATAGCTGGCCAGGAGGGTGTCAAACACCACCCCTTGTAACTGGATGCCCTGAGTGCGTAACACCAGGCGATCGTATTTGGCATTTTGCAACACTTTGGGATAGCGATCGCCCTCTAAAATCGGCCGCAACCGCTGTAACACCTTGTCCCGGGCTAACTGTTGCCCCTGCTCATGGCCCAGGGGAATATAGGCCAGGCTCTGGGGGTCTTCTCCCCAACAACAGCCTAATCCCACTAAGTCGGCCTCCGTGGCCTTAGTGCTGGTGGTTTCTGTATCCCAAGCCACGGGAGAGTTGGGATCGGTTTGAGTCTGGAGTTGTTCTAGGAACCGTTCGAGTTTGGCGTCACTATCGATAATCTGGGGCTGTAACCGAGACTCCTCTGGGGGTTGGCTGGCTTGCGTCTCTTGCCAACTCCAAAATCCGGTATCCTCTGGCTGGTCCTCGGACGGCGGAGTTGAGGTCGTCTCTAAGGTCCCTCCGAGTTGTTCTTGGAGGCGTTCGAGGCTGTTGCCTAAAGAATGCAATTCCAGTTGCTCGAATAGGGGTAACACCCGCTCTGGCTCAAATCCCCGTAGCTGAAGCTGGTCCCAGTTTACTTCTAGGGGAACCTCACAGTTAATTGTCGCCATATATTGGGTGTGATAGGCGGCCTCCCGTCCGGCTTCTAACTTTTTGCCGGTGGCACCCTTAATCTCGTCAAGATGGGCGTAAATCTCATCTAACGACCCATATTGTGCCAAGAGTTTCACCGCCGTTTTGGGGCCAATCCCTTTCACGCCGGGTAAATTATCAGAACTGTCGCCACAGAGGGCTTTATAGTCCACCACTTGCTGGGGGAGAATCCCGAGTTTTTCCTGAACCTCTTGGGCCTGGAACTCTTGCGGACGGGTATTTTTGCGTCCCCAGCCTCCGGCGAGATGGAGGACGGTAATGGGGGGCTGTTCGGCGATGAGTTGGAATAAATCCTGGTCTCCACTGAGCAGTTGCACCCGCTGCTGTTGTTGGTGGGCCTGCTGGGCCAGGGTTCCTAGGATATCGTCGGCTTCGTAGCCGGGAGCGGTGAAGAGTTGAAAATTGAGGGCTTCGAGGAGTTTCTTGAGATTTTCGATATCGGGGATGAAGTCCTCGGGGGTTTCGGCTCGTTGGGCCTTATAGTTGGCATCGGCTTCGTGGCGGAAGGTGGGGGTGCTGGTGTCAAAGGCGATCGCCACGGCTGAGGGCTGATGGGTGGCGATGCTGTCGAGGAGGGAGCGTAGGAAGCCGAAACAAACGCTGGTGGGGAGTCCTGTGGAGGTTCGCAAGCCGCCCTCACGACTTTTGGCAAAGGCGTAATAGGCACGAAAGGCGAGGGAATGACCGTCAACAAGCAGGACTGAGGACACAGGGACTCTCCGAGAACTGGGGTTTTCTTCCATTTTGCCTTGATTTGGCATCAATGGCCCCTTGTCCGGAACTGGGCGATCGCATCTTGGAAAAATCCTGCTAGAGTAGCAGGGTTATGGAGATCCCTTTGAGAAGGATTGACCTCAGCCCCCTATCCCCTGTTGCGATCGCCGCCTGAAGATCCCCTGAAGACCCTATGAGAACGTATCGGAGAAATCGTCGCAAATCTCCTCCCTGGAGAACCTTAGCTGTTGTTGGCTTAGTGATTGTCGGTGGAGGGGTGCTGTATGGCCTCTTGTCACGGCGGCCGGTGAACCTGAGTTTGATTGTTGGGGCGGAGTTAGTGCCCGAAGAGGCCCTGATGGCGGCTTCTATTTCCACCAACTCGGGACAATGGCGACGCTTGCAGGACTATGGAACCCCGGAAAGCCAGGCCTTATTCCAAGAGCAGTTAGAGGCGATCGAAACCAATTTACTGGCCAACTCGGATGTGACCTACGAAGAGGATATCGCCCCTTGGGTGGGCGATCGCATCACCTTGGCTATCCTCCCCCCGCCAGAGATTGATGCGGACACTCCCCCGGAGGCCTTGCGAGCTGATCGCGCCAATCTCTTGATTCTCCCGATTGGTAATGCGGGGCGGTTACAGTCCCGAGTGGGGGAACTCGAAGGCGGACTAGGGTTACAGGAGCGCAACTATCGCGGGGTGACTCTCTACGAACCGGATATCGACGATCCCCTTAGTGATGAGGCCGCGAACCGTCCCCATACCCTGGCGGTGGTGGAACGACGCTTTTTGCTCGTCTCCCAAGAACCCAGTGCGGTGATTCGGGCCATTGATGCCTATCGTGATAATCAGTCGGTGCTGAACGTTCCCGGCTATAACCCCGCTTGGGAGGCACTGCCGGGAACTGATTTTGCCAGTGTGTTTGTTAATCTGCCCCGCAGTCTGGCGGCATTAGCGGAAGACTCCACCCGTCCCCTCAATCCTGAGGCGATCGAGGCTCTGGAACATCAGGGACTGGCTAGCACCATTAGTCTTGAAAGTGATGGGATTCGCCTTCATAGTCTCTCCTGGCTGAATCCCGACAGTGAAACCACCTTTGACCTGGACAATGTCTTGCCCCCAACCCTCGTTAACCGCTTTCCCGATTCAGCGGCGATGGTGATGGCGGGTTGGGATTTCCATCAACTCTGGGAAGAGCGGTTGCAGAATGCTCAGAATAATCCCTTGCTTCCTTTTAATGCGGCTTGGTTCCGCAGTGCCTTGCAACAGACGGTGGGGGTGAATCTGGAAACAGAACTCCTCAATTGGATGAGGGGGGAGTTTGCCCTAGGGTTGATTCCCAATTCTGGGAACGAGGACAGCACCTTTCCGGGGAGTTTGGTGGTGATGGCTGAGACGACCAATATCGAAGCCACAGAAACCCTATTCCGCCGCATCGATCGAGCGGTGGTCGATCGCTATGGCTTTGAGGTGAATGTGGAGGTGGAGGAGTTGGGCCAACGTCGCCTGGTGACTTGGGATACGCGCCGTCAGGGCCTGGAAGTTAGTCATGGCTGGCTCAGTGACTCGATTGTCTTTTTGAGTATCGGCTCACCGGTGACGGAGACGTTACTCCCCCAGCCAGACCAGTCTCTGTTGCGCAGTTCTCGCTTCGGCAATGTGGTTCCCCGAGACCCAGACCCCAGTAATGGCCTATTTTTCCTAGGACTCGATCAGGCCCAGTTGGGGGAGGAGGAGGCTCTCCCCTTACCTCTGTTGCGGCTACCTCCTGAACAACAGGGGGTTTTGGAAGCCATTGAGGCCATTGGGGTTCGCACTGGAGTTCAAGGAGAACGCAGCAGTCGCTATGATATTTTCGTGAAAATCGCCAGTCCTTAGGCGCTGTCTAGGGCGTTAGCGTGATCGCCGCAGGATAATCACATCATTGCCGACGACGGGACTGCGAGCCACCAACACACCCTCATCGTCGACGATTTCGACATGGCTAAAATCCAATCGTTGGGCTTTATTCCAGAGACCGTTGGCGAGTTGGCTTCGTTCGGGGGAGTCGAGGGTATACCATTGGGGGGTAATTTCCACTCGTAATAAGTCCGCCTCAAAGTTGGCACTGATGCGGGTGACGAAGCGATTTTCGTCGGTGCAGTCTTCTTGTTGTTTTAAGTTGAGGCCCGAGCGATAACAGCGTTCATAGGGACGGGCGACTTCGCTGATTTGCGATCGCACGGCTGCCACCAGTTGCTGTTCTGGGGTTAAGCGGCGGGGTTGGGGTTGAGGAGGGTTAACCGGGGTGCCAGGAGCGAGTTCGGGGACGGGTTGGGAACTCGAGTCGGGCAACTCTTCTACGTCGGGAGCTTCAGCCACTGCTGGCGGTTCTGAAGAACTCTGGCTGGGCTGTGGTTCTGCGGGGCTAGGAGCTTCGACGACGGGGGCCGGGGGAGGCTCAGGAGCTGGAGGGGGTTCGACAGCTGGAGTGGGGCGCGGTTGACTGGCAATCTCCGTTGGAGGTGATCCCAATTGGGGAACAACCACCACCACGGCAATTCCCACAGTGGCGATCGCCCCTAGCCAGAGTAGGGGGTTTTGCCAGAGGGGCAATGGCTCGGCCGCTTCTGGGGTTTCCAGGCGTACAAGCCAACGTTCGAGGAGGGCAATGAGACGACGCAAGACTCCAATGAGCAGCGATCGCAACAGTCCCGATTGTTGATCGTCCGAGGGCGGTGGCGTTTGAGACATATCGTAATGAGAGTCCCCAGATTACCGGCAGCCTGAAGCTGGTTGGCTGGCAAACGTGGGTTAGCACTGCGACCTCACTATAGCAGTCAAGACTCCCCCCTGAACAGCCCACTACTCCCCGGTTGCTCCTATGGGTTCTGGGCGATCGCTCTGCCCCAACCATGCCATTCACTGTGCCATTCACCCTGGCAATCACCATACGATGATTGCCGAAGAGGATTTTTTTTGTTACATTTATTCATAATGTGTAAAAAAATGGTACAATCTAGCCAATATCTATTGCCAAATCCCACATCTCCCCTTAGGATAGAAAGTCGCCCTTGTTATGCAGTGCCATCAACAATTCGCTCCTTGGCATCGCGTGCCGGGGCATTATCCAAGGTTAAGGACTTGTCCGATGGGGCAACTGTGATACCGTAGAGAAGGGCTTGCCCGCGCGACTTCGGAATGCTCCCCTAAGACAATCCCCATACCCCACTCCTGACGACTTGGAGTCATGCAGCTCCCCAACACGGGATAGATTCAAGAAGACCGTAACATTCACAGTAGTCATTGCAGCCTGACGAACCTCATGCACGAGCAAAAACTAACGCTACAGCAGACAGTCCAGGGTAATGGCAGGCGCAGGTTTATCCGTTACGGAGGGGGATAAAAAAATGGCAGCAAACCTGTCAGGTTCAGACACAATCAGCAGGATTCGGGATACTTGACCTGGCCCCCTAGGCAATGTGCCAGAGGAGGGTTCAAAGTCCCCCGCTGAGAGCGAGATTTTTCATTCAAATACGTTGGTTTAGTTTAGAGGTTTACTCATTATGTCTATTCGCCTTTATGTCGGTAACTTGCCCAAAGATGTGGAGCGGGACGAACTGCAAGACTTTTTCCAAGACGCGGGTGAGCTGCTGTCTGTGAAAGTCATCACCGATCGCAAAACCGGAAAATGCCGGGGCTTTGGCTTCGTCACCGCTAAAAATGACGAACAGGCCGACCAAATTGTGGAAGCCTTCAACGGTAAAGAGTTTAAAGAGAGCGCCCTGAAAGTCGAGAAAGCCATGCCTCGTAAGAAAGGCAAGGAAAAATCTGATGCCCCTCCTGTGGCTAAATCCAGCTCTTCGGGCAGCCGCACCGCCCGTTCGAGTTCATCGAGTCGTAGTAGTTCTAGCTCCTCCGATAGTGCCCAACCCGATCCCCGCTGGGCTGATGAACTCTCGAAGCTCAAGCAAATGTTGGCCTCTCAAACCACCAACTCTTAAGATCTACGCTTAAGACCTGGCCTCTGGCCCTCATTCTGTGACCCTTTTGGGGAGATCAATCGGCTCCCCGTTTTTCTATGACCGATATTTGGACATCTTTAACCCTGTCCCAATGGTCACCCCAACGCTGGCAGAGCGGTAGTTACGGCTGCCGTCTTCTGTTTGGCTCCCTGGGGGCCTGGAAAACAGGAAGCTGGTTGATGCAATGGGCCGACAGTCTCGGCGTACTGGTGTTGAGTGTTCTGTTTGCCCTCGCACCGTTTGTTTCAACGACCCTGATTGGGGTTCTTCTGGCTCTATGTGCAGCGTTTTTGCTGTTGTTGGTCCTCTCCGATAATAGTGACATTGCCCTAACCCCGATTCATATTGGGGTGGGACTCTATTGGCTGGTGGCCAGTCTCGCCACGGCTCTGTCACGGGTTCCGGAACAGGCGATGCGCGGCTGGGTTAAACTAACCCTGTTTCTGGTGGTGTTTGCCCTCGCAGCACGAGTCCTCAGGTCTAAAAAACTTCGGTCCGTCCTAATTACCGTTTACCTCCATACGGCCCTGGTGGTAAGTGTTTATGGGATGCGTCAAGTCTTCTTTGGGGCCACTCCCTTAGCCACCTGGACCGATCCCACCTCCGCCTCAGCGAACGTGACACGGGTATATAGCTATCTCGGGAACCCTAATCTCTTGGCGGGGTATCTGATTCCGGCGATCGCCCTGAGTTTAGGAGCGGTCTTTGCCTGGGAACGCTGGCCCCGTAAGGCATTGGCTCTAGTGATGTTCGCGTTGAATAGCATTGTGCTGTTTCAAACTTACAGTCGAGGGGGCTGGATTGGCATGGCGGCCACCTTATTTGTCTTCGCCTTATTAATGGTGTATGGCTGGCGCGATCGCCTCCCTCGGCCCTGGCGAAACTGGGCCATTCCCGCCGTCTTGGGTGGGACTGTTGCCGTTCTCCTCATTGCCGTAACCGCCGTTCCCCCCATTCGCGATCGCGTCTCTAGTCTCTTTATTGGCCGGGCCGACAGTAGCAACAACTTCCGCATCAACGTCTGGACCTCGGTCATCGAGATGATTCGCGACCATCCCGTCTTAGGAATTGGTCCCGGTAACGAGGCCTTCAATCAGGTCTATCCTCTCTATATGCGCCCCCGCTACACTGCCCTAAGTGCCTATTCCGTGCTGTTAGAGATTACCGTAGAAACTGGGTTAGTGGGGCTGACGGCCTTCCTGTGGTTGTTGCTGGTGACCGTTCAACAGGCCCTAATCCAACTACAACGGCTGCGTCGTCAGGCCAATCCTGATGCCTTTATTTTGATTGCGGCGGTGGCCAGCTTAGCTGGATTTATGGCCCATGGCCTCGTTGATACGGTATGGTATCGTCCCCAAATCAACACCCTCTGGTGGCTCTGCCTAGCCCTGGTTGCTAGTTTTTACCCCAGTCTGCCCCCCCATTCCCAACCCTCTGAGCCGTCCTAAGCCAAGGGCGCGCCACCCCTACGTTTTTTCTATTGCCTGTTCCCTGTTCCCTGTTCCCTGTTCCCTGTTCCCTGTTCCCTATTCCCTGTTCCCTGCTCTATGTCCGTTATACGCGATCGCCATTCTGTGGATGTTTTGGTAGTTGGAGGGGGAACCGGAGGCACAGCGGCGGCAATTCAGGCAGCGCGACAGGGGGTCAATACCCTATTAGTCAGTGAATTTCCCTGGTTGGGGGGAATGCTCACCGCCGCTGGGGTGAGTGCTCCCGATGGGAACGAACTCCTGGCCCTACAGACGGGCCTGTGGGGACAGTTTTTGCGGGAATTACAACAACGTCAACCGGGGGGACTCGATTGGGGTTGGGTGAGTTTCTTTACCTTCAATCCCGCCGTTGGGGCGAAGATTTTTCAAGATTGGGTGGAGGCCTTGCCCAATTTACACTGTATTTGGGGACAAACGCCCCAAGGGGTCAGACTTGAGAACAATCGCCTGCGGGAGGTTGAGTTTCAAGACTTTGATGTAACCGCCGAGATCATTTTAGATGGCACAGAATTAGGAGATCTCCTGGCCCTGGCGGGGATTCCCCATCGCTGGGGTTGGGAATGGCGATCGCAGTTCCAGGAACCCAGCGCCCCGGAAACCCCGAACTCCCAAACCGCTCGCTATCCGGTACAGGCCATGACCTGGGTGGGGGTGCTACAAGACTACGGCGAGGGAGCCGTGGCCCCGGCAATTCCCGCTCCGCCTATTGATGTGGCCTCAGACTTCCTCGGGGCTTGGGAAAATTACGGGGTGGAGAAATTCCTCAATTACGGTCGCCTTCCGGGTGATCGCTTCATGCTCAATTGGCCCCAGCATGGCAACGATTATGGTGTGAACCTACAACGGCTGATTGAGTCTCCCCAAGCCCGTCGCGATTGTTTACAAGAAGCCAAATGGCGAACTCAGAGCTTTGCCCGCTTCCTCCAACGGCGATTGGGCCGACGCTATGGCTTCGCCCAGGGACTCTTCCCCCAGGCAGAATCAGGATTAGCCTTACATCCCTACTTTCGCGAAAGTCGTCGTCTGGTGGGGGTCAAAACCGTCTGTGAACCGGATGTGTTACCCCAATTCGGCGGGAAAGTCGCGCCCCTCCCCCTGGGTGAGCAAGGAGTTGAGGCGATCGCCATTGGTAACTACGCCAACGATCATCATTATCCCAACTGGGACTTCCCCGTCCAGCCCAAATCCCTACGTTGGGGAGGGCGCTGGACAGGAACGCCCTTTGCCCTGCCTTATAGTTGTCTAATTCCCATTGAGATGGATGGCTTATTAGCCTGTGAAAAAAATATCTCCGTCTCCCATATTGCCAATGGTTGCACCCGCCTCCAGCCCCTGGTGATGAACCTTGGCCAAGCAGCAGGATTGGCGGCCGCCCTCTCAGTTCAGCGTCGTTGTCAGCCTCGGGAGTTGCCCGTTCGCGTGCTGCAAGATGCCCTCCTGAGCGATCAACAAGCCCCCGCCGCCGTGATTCCCCTATTTAACGCCCTTCTGGAGAATCCCGATTGGCAACATTGGCAGCGGTATTATCTCAACCATCCCGACGAGTATCCCGTCACCGGCTATCATCCAGCCGAAACCACCGTCATGCGGCGGCCACCGGATGCCGAGGCCATTTCAGGGCGCTTCGAGGTGAGTGGCCCCCAAGAGTATCAACTCCAGGTGGGCGATCGCCTCTGGAAGCTGGTTACCCTCCACCCCAGCGTAGATCGACAACTGCAAAGTTACCCCCAGGGCCAACTCCTTTCTGGTTGGGGTCGGTTCAACGCCTCAGGACAATGGTTACGACTTGAGGGAATTTTCTCCTGATAGCAACCTCGGAAATCTGTAACAGGTATTAGTACACCTGAGACAGGTTTTTCCGATTATGCGTAACTCCTTGGTTCTGTCGGCCTTGCTTTTGGGATTAAGCTCATCCGTTGCTCCCGTCCCTGAAATTGCTGAAGAAGCCAACCCTGAGCAAGTCGCCTTTCGCGGCTTTCTCTCGGCACAAACTGAGCAGAAAGATGAAGTCGAACCCCATCGGGGCAGTGGTCGCCGCCGCTTTCAACCGGATGCTCATCAGCATCAGTCGGGAGAGTCTTTCCTCCCGGTTATCGGTTTGTAAGACTACAACAGAAACTGGGAAAACATCGCATTTTTTGCTAGTTTTTTATCCAGTTTCCTATCAGGGTATTCTACCAGTTTAAATCATCAAACCATCCAGAGGTCACCGAAAACAATTGACCGTCATACGCCCATCTCAGGGCATGATATCCAACCTGAGCCTCGGCCAGAAATTACCGAGTCACGCTCTTTATTCCCCCTCTCATGAGCAATCCGCAGTCCAGCCCAGCATCTCTTGGGCCTCATCCTGAATTCAGGTCAACAGGATCGAGCGACCCGACTCCGCGACAGCAGGACTGCGCAAGCCTCTGAGGACAGGGGGGGCAAAAGGCAGGCAGCGTCTAATTTTTGCCTCTGTTTTAGCTTATCCAATCTTAACAATTTTGAGAGTTTCTAAAAGTTTTCTAAATAATCCGGGAACGTCGAGAGAGACCATTCCATAATCAAATGAAACGGTCTCCCCATTGATACGACCTATGACCCCTACCCAATCCTCCCCTTGGCGTAATATCGCAATCGTCGGCCCCTACCTGAGTGGGAAAACCACGCTCCTAGAGAGTATCCTCTCGGTAACGGGGGCGATTTCCCGTAAAGGAACCGTTGAGAACGGAACTACCATCGGTGATAACAGTCCCGAGTCTCAGAACCGCAGCATGAGTGTGGAAGTCTCGGCGGCCTATACCCAGCATGGAGAGGTTCAGTTTACGTTCCTCGACTGTCCCGGTTCCATTGAATTTGCCCAAGAGACGGCCAATGCTTTGATTGGGGTGGGATCAGCGGTGATTGTCTGTGAGCCAGATGTCAGCCGAGTCTTGACCCTGGCGCCCCTCTTCAAACTGCTTGATGACTGGAAAATTCCCCATTTATTGTTCATCAACAAGGTTGATCGGGCCACATCCAGTTTTACGGAAGTGTTGCAAGCCCTAAAAACGGTGTCCTCCCGGCCGCTAATTCCCCATCAATATCCCATCCGCAAGGGGGATGAGGTGAGCGGATTTATTGATCTCGTCAGTGAACAGGCTTTTCAATACCATCCTGGGGCCCCCTCCGATCCGATTCCTCTCCCGGAGGAGTTGAAAGCTGAGGAACAGGCGGCCCGTCAAGAAATGCTAGAGGGCCTCGCGGACTTTGACGATCGCCTCCTTGAAGAACTCCTAGAGGATATCGATCCCTCCCAAGGGGAGATTATCAAAGATATGAAACAGGAACTGACGGCGGATCTCATTGTGCCGGTGTTCATGGGGGTGGCCACGGAAGATTACGGAGTTCGTCATCTCCTGGATGCTTTGGCGAAGGAAACCCCAGAACCGGCGGAAACCGCGAAGCGACGGGGGGTTAAGGCTTCCAATGAGGTCATGGCCCAGGTTCTCAAAACCTATTACACGGCCCAGGGCGGCAAACAATCCCTGGTTCGGGTTTGGAATGGAACTCTCACGGAAGGGATGACCCTCAATGATACCCGTGTAGGGGGGGTCTATCGTCTGATGGGGGCGGATCAGAAAAATGTTCAAACGGCCGAGATGGGCGAGATTGTGGCCCTGGGACGGTTGGAGAATGTTCAAACTGGGGATACTCTCAGTTCTCAGGGAACTCTGGAGTTACCTCGGGCGGAGAGTTTACCGCCAGTCTATGGTTTGGCGATCGCCCCTGAGAATCGCAAGGATGAGGTAAAAGTCAGTGGGGCGTTGACGAAACTCGTCGAAGAAGATCCCGCCCTCACCTGGGAACAAAATCGTGAGACTCATGAAATTTTGCTGTGGGGCCAGGGTGAGATTCATCTTCAGGTAGCCCTGGATCGACTGCGGCGTAAATATAACTTGCCCATGACGGGACGGCCGCCCAAGATTCAGTATAAAGAAACGGTGCGTCAGGCCGTTGAGTCGGTTCACGGCCGCTATAAACATCAAAGTGGCGGTCATGGCCAGTTTGGCGATGTTTATTTAGATATTGCCCCTCTTCCTCGCGGTGAGGGCTTCCAGTTTCGGGAAACCATTGTCGGGGGGGCAGTTCCTAAGCAATATATCCCTGGGGTGGAAACGGGAGTGCGCGAGTATCTAGTCCAGGGGCCGTTAGGCTTTCCGGTGGTGGATGTGGCGGTGACGCTGACGAATGGGTCTTATCACACGGTGGATAGTTCGGAACAGGCCTTTAAACAGGCAGCCCGGGTGGCGATGCAGGCGGGGATGGTGCAATCTCAACCAACGCTCCTCGAACCCATTTTGTCGGTGGAAATTTATAGTCCTAGTGAGTCTACCTCGAAGGTGTTACAGGTGATTAGCACCCATCGCGGTCAAATTCTGGGCTATGAGGGGTATGAGGGCTGGCCTGGTTGGGATAAAATCTCGGCTTATTTCCCTCAGGCGGAAATGCAGGATCTGATTGTGGAGTTGCGATCGGCCACCATGGGGGTGGCCAGTTATCGCTGGCAGTACGATCGCCTCGAACCAGTCCCCGATAAGCTGGCCAAACGGATTCTGACTCAGCAAGACGGTTAGGGCCATCCTGACACCCGGTGTTTTGACAGATGCCGGGTGTCTGAAGCCCCTCAGACCGGCAATTCTAGGGGGATTTTGCCAAGGGTTCCTTTGCGGAAATCATTGAGAAGTTCACAGGCGGCCCGTTCGATATCCCCTTGATGGCGATCGCCCCCTAATTGAGTTAGATAGGACTCCCCAGTCATGTCCTGGGGATTCAGGCCATAGCGATCGCGCAGCAGTTCTGAGGGGGGCTGTTGGCCGGCTAACTCCGGTAACTGAGTCATCAAATCCACCATCATCGCCGCCACTCGCTGGTTATCATAAGACGCTTCGCCGATATCCTCACAAATGGCCAGTTTGACGGCATTATCCTGATTATCCAAGCGCCAGGGAATAATACCGGGGGCATCGAGGATTTCCAGATTGGCGGATTTGCCGGGGCGATCGCTCAAACGCACCCAGCGCAACTGGCGAGTCACCCCAGCCCGTCTAGCACTTTCGACGATCTTACGCCGCAAGAGGCGGTTAATAAGGGCGGATTTGCCTACATTAGGGAAGCCAATCACCACGGCCCGAATGGGGCGAGGGCGCATTCCTCGGGAGATGCGCCGTTCGTTAACCCCAGAACCGGCTTTTTCCGCCGCCCGGGCCACCTGAGACACCCCTTTCCCCTGACGGGCATCGGTGAAATAGGGCACTTCGCCGCGATCGCGAAACCAAGACTCCCAAGCCTCCTGAACCGCCGGGGAAATCATATCCATACGATTGAGAACCAAGACACGGGCCTTGTCTCCCAACCAGCCCTCTAACTGAGGATGATGGGTGGCCAGGGGAATGCGGGCATCGCGAACCTCCAACACCACATCGACGCGGTTGAGTTGTTCTTTGAGTTGCCGTTCAGCCCGGGCGATATGGCCCGGGTACCATTGAATTGCCGCCATTAGGGAACTACCAAGACTGGACAGGGAGAGAGATTGATGGTCAGATTCGTGACACTTTCAGCGGCCCCTTCATCGGTTAAGCCGGTGCCACGACTGCCCATGACAATCAAATCCATATCCAGTTCATCGGCCACATCGCAAATGGTAAACGCCGCCTTCCCTTGCCGTTCAACGGCCTCGGCTTCAATACCTTGCTGGGCAAACACCTCCTGGGCGCTTTTGAGGAGATTGGCAATGGCCTCGGGGGAGTTGTTGGGTGTTGGTTCTTGTCCTTCTTCGGGAGGTTCCACCA
The DNA here is from genome assembly GCF_009846485.1 of Sodalinema gerasimenkoae IPPAS B-353. Taxonomy (GTDB): domain Bacteria; phylum Cyanobacteriota; class Cyanobacteriia; order Cyanobacteriales; family Geitlerinemataceae; genus Sodalinema; species Sodalinema gerasimenkoae. The sequence continues at coordinate 4,167,847 of NZ_ML776472.1, read as the reverse complement.
CTGAGAGAATGGTGAGTTTAGCTTGATAGGTTTTGACGATATCGGCGACAACAACTGCCGCCTCACGGGATTCGCGGCTACCATCGACCGGGAATAATACACTTTTAAACATGGTCATCTCTTTTAGTGAACCCGATTGTTCGGGGTGAGTCCCCTGAGTTGGGGGCCAGGGTCAATCCACCCCTAGGCCTAATTGTCTCAGATTATCCGGCGATCGCCCCCTAGACTTCATAGTTTGCAAGTTCCCACTGGAGCGATCGATGCCTGAGACGGACAAGGCTTTGGTAGAATTATCTCGGTTGCAAGTCTCAAGCTGAGCCTCGACATCCCATGGGATCGAGGCCTACGGTCATGTCTAGCCGTCGAGAATTAGCCATTAAGAATTTAGGAGATAATACGTGTCTAAGAAAACTGTAGCAAATTTGTCCTCAGCCGAGTTATCTGGCAAGCGTGTCCTCGTCCGTGCGGATTTCAACGTCCCCCTCGATGATACGGGTAAAATCACCGATGACACTCGGATTCGCGCTGCCCTCCCCACGATTCTCGACTTGACGGGTAAAGGCGCGAAAGTCATCCTCATCAGTCACTTTGGCCGCCCCAAAGGCCAGGTGAATGAGTCGATGCGTCTGACTCCGGTTGGGGTGCGTCTCTCGGAATTACTGGGTAAGAACGTCACCAAGTGCGATGACTGTGTCGGTGATGCGGTGAAAGCCGCTGTGGACAGTCTCGCCGATGGGGATGTCTTGCTTCTGGAGAACGCCCGCTTCTATGCTGGAGAGGAAGCCAATGATCCTGAGTTTGCCAAACAACTGGGAGAGTTGGCCGATGTCTATGTCAATGATGCCTTCGGAACCGCCCACCGCGCCCACGCCTCCACGGAAGGGGTGACGAAGTATGTGGATACCTGTGTGGCGGGTTATCTGATTGAGAAGGAACTGAAATTCCTGCAAAATGCCATTGAGAATCCCCAACGTCCTTTGGCGGCGATCGTGGGTGGCTCGAAAGTCTCCAGTAAAATTGGGGTGATTGATACGCTGTTAGAGAAGGTGGACAAGCTGTTCATCGGCGGCGGTATGATTTTCACCTTCTACAAAGCCCGAGGTTTGAGTGTTGGTAAGTCTTTGGTGGAAGAAGACAAACTGGAGTTGGCTAAGTCCCTCGAAGCCAAAGCCAAGGAACGGGGGGTTGAGTTATTGCTGCCTACCGATGTGGTTTTGGCGGACAACTTCGCCCCTGATGCCAATGACCAAACGGTTGCCGTTGAGTCGATTCCTGATGGTTGGATGGGCTTAGATATTGGTCCTGATTCCATTAAAACGTTCCAAGCAGCATTGGAACAGTGCAAATCGGTGATTTGGAATGGTCCGATGGGCGTGTTTGAGTTTGATAAGTTTGCTAAAGGGACTGAGGCGATCGCGCAAACTCTAGCCGGTTTAACGGAGAAAGGAACCATCACGATTATCGGCGGTGGTGACTCGGTGGCGGCTGTGGAAAAAGTGGGTGTGGCTGAGAAAATGAGCCACATTTCCACCGGAGGCGGTGCCAGTTTAGAACTCCTTGAAGGGAAGGTTCTGCCGGGGATTGCTGCCCTCGACGACGCTTAACATCATGTTGGAGATTCAGGTGGGCCTGGCCCGCCTGAACTCTAGACAGTTCCCCCGTCGGTGTGTTATCTGGCAGTTGCGGGTAACAGAGTCCCGGGGTTAGATTGCGATCGCTTGACGGTACAAGGCTGGCAGGAGTTAGATGGCATTCACGGTATAATGGGAAATCGAGTTGTGAAAACCCCGCTTTGTACAGATTCTGTATGACTCCATGACTCCCTCATCTCACGGCGGATTCGGGATAATACATTAAATGTTTGAGGTTTAATTTTCGCTTAGCAGTAGAAGTTAAAAAAGCGAGACTAATATGACGGAATTAATAGACGAACAAATAGATATCAAAATTGGTGAAGTTCGCACTGAATCCATTGATCTTAGCTTCGGAGAAATCATAAACTTATATTCTCAGAAAGAACTCATTATTCAACCCGAATATCAAAGATTGTTCAGATGGTCCAATCAACAAAAGTCTCGTTTGATTGAATCGATACTCCTTGAGTTGCCGATACCACAAATATTTACGATTGAGAACTCAGATGGTGTTTTGGAATTAATTGATGGCTTACAGCGCCTTAGCTCTGTGATTCAATTCATTGATGCTAGTGTGCTAGATTTTACTGATGTGGAGGGAGAAACGTTAAACCCTCTAACGTTAGAGGGTTGTGATCAAATCTCAGAATTGAATAATCTGACATTTGAGGATTTGCCGTTGAGACTTAAGCTTAGGATAAAAAGATCCTCTGTAAGAACAGTGATTATTAGACGGCAAAGCAAGTCATTTCTCCGTTATGCAATGTTCAAAAGGTTAAATACTGGGGGATCGATTCTAGCGCCACAGGAAATCCGCAACTGTTCTTCTAGGATGCTGGGTGAGTCAGGTATAAAATTTTATACATTTCTACAAGAAAAATCCTCCTATCCAAACTTTAGGACTTGCATAGATACATTATCCCAATTAGAAAAAGAACAAAAGGGTGACGAAGAGCTTGTTTTAAGATTTTTTGCCGCTAAAAATGCTCAAGATCTCTTCCGAGGAAGCGTGAGAGATTGGTTAGACACATACATGGAAGACATCTTACTGGAAAAAATACAATTTGATTATTCCGCTGAAACGCAAGATTTTAATAGATTATTTGATTACTTAAGCCAAATTCTTGGCAGTGGTGCTTTTGTCCGATATCGCGATCAATCACCAATTGGTGCTTTGGCTCCTGCATACTTTGAAGCCGTTACCATTGGAGTATTTAGGATACTAGAAAAACTACATACGTTGGATGATTCTTTGGTTAGGACTGAAATTATTAAGATCGTCCAATCAGAAACATTTAAAGATAATGTTGGTCCTGGAGCTGGCACGAAAACCAAGCTCTCTAATAGGATTAGATATATTCAAGACGGTTTGGCTCAGCTTCCGGACTGATTTTCATGAGTAATTGGGCGAGCGAAATTGAGGCTGATCTGAACTGGAGAGAAGCGGAACTAGCTGCAATTAAAAGTCAAATCATAACAACTGATCGAGCTAAGAAACCTGTAAGATATGAGGCTCTCTTGAGAGCCATAACAACCCTCCTATATGCTCATTATGAAGGTTTTTGCAGATTTGCATGGGATTTATACCTCGATACAATTCAAAAGCAAAATGTTAAGCGCAATCAATGTTGTGAGGAAATCATAAAGCTATCACTAAGAAAACGCTTTAAAGAGCTTGGGGGTGATTTATCGCCAGATGAAGTTTGGAACTTTTTTTCAAACGAGCTTCCAGCGTTAACGAATGATAATGTTGAATTTAAGATTCGCTTAAAAGCAGATAGCAATTTAAAGCCTGTGTTGCTTAAAAAGAACTCAACAGATGCTGGATTGTCATGCTCAATAGTAGATAAACATGAGATTTTACTTAGAACATTAGTAAACAGAAGAAATAATATAGCGCATGGACAGAAAGATATAATTAAGGATATAACTGAGTACAATAAATATGAGAATGCGGCTTTTGAAGCCATGTATGAGTTGGGAATATCTGTAATTGATTGCTTAGACAACGAGAGGTATTTAAGGCCTGAGTACAGAAAAAAAGTTCGAGACTCTGTTGAAACTCATCATGAAACTAAGTCAGATTAGAGAAAGTGCGAGGCCGGAAATCCAAGGCGGTTCGGATGAGAATTTCCTGACCTTCCTGCAACAGCAGCGACAAGACGTAATACCAATTTTCAGAAGTCGTGCCATAGATGTCCGTAGGGGCGTACCCTTGTGGTCGCCCTCCTCGGTGTCGGATGTATAGCAAGCATTTCGAAAAATGGTATAACTTAGCCCAGCATTCATGAGTCTTCTCCCTGACTAAGGAGAGCAAGATGCTCCCACTACGCACAATGGAGATACAGCCATCTAATCCCAAGCAAGTTATTCAATCCGTTCCAGTTCCTTAACCGCTGGTCCATGGAGAATTTGTCCATCACAGCTAAAGCGGGAACCGTGACAGGGACAATCCCAACTCTTCTCAGCACTATTCCAGTTAACAATACAGCCTAAATGAGGGCAAACGGCGGAAACTGCATGGATTGAACCCTGTTCATCTCGATACGCAGCGACTTTGTCCCAATCACGGGTGAGTAATTTCCCTTCCCCGTTGCTAACATCAGAAAAAGAGGAGTTATTTAATCCCTTCAAGCGATCGCCAATCCAATGCTTACCCACATCCAGATTCTCTTTGATCGAGGTTTCTGAGACAAAGGGAGTGGCACGAGTGGCATCATATAGATCTGCCCAGGGATTGGATTTCCCTAAGATCAGATCAGACAGGATCATCGCCGATAAGGTACCCTTGGTCATACCCCAGAGACTAAATCCCGTGGCAACATAAATATGATTGTTGAACGGGGTCAACTTGCCAATGTAGGGTAACTTGTCGAAAGATACCATATCCTGAGTTGACCAGCGATAGTCGAAGGTATCTATGCCAAACTGGGTGCGACCATACTCTTCTAGCGGCAGATACCGTTCCTCTGTCTGAGAAATTTTACCCGTTTTATGACTCTCGCCCCCAATCAGCAAGAGTACACCGTCATTGTAGGGCGTTGTCCGTAGCGATCGAGAATGCTTCCCGATGCCAATAAACATACCATCAGGTGCTTTGGCTGGATCAATCGAAGCGGCGACAATATAAGAACGTTTCGGATAGGATTTCGCAAAAAACAGTCCTTGATCCAGAATGGGTAAATTTGTGGTGACGATGACATCTTTGGCTTTAAGTACCCCCTTGGTCGTTTTAACTTGACAAGGGCTGTCTTCATCAACGGTCTCCACTCGCGTATCGTCAAACAAATAGCTACCATTACCGGGAATTGTTTCAGCTAAATGGAGTAAATAGTTACGGACATGAAACTGGGCTTGATTTTCAAACTTAACCGCTCCTTCAATGGCAAAGGGGAGTGAGGTCTCTTTGACAAATGAGGCGGGAAGTCCCAGTTTAATTGCCGCCTCCACCTCAGCTTCAACTTGACTCAACTGTTCTGGAGAATCCGCAAAGGTGTAAGCACTTTGACGGCTAAAATCACAATCAATTTGTTCTTCTTTAACCAGTTGAGCCACCTGCTCCATTGCTGCTTGGTTAGACTCTCCATACAGGCGGGCTTTGTCTTCTCCCAATTGCTGAATTAGATCGGCATAGATTAACTGATGCAGGGAAGTTACCTTTGCCGTTGTATGACCGCTCACACCCATGGCAACTCGTTTTGACTCAATCACCGCAACAGTTTTACCCGCACGCTTTAACAGGGTTGCAGCGGTCAGTCCAGCGATTCCGGCACCAACAATCGCTACATCGACCACGAGATTATTAATAAAAGGAGAAAATGTAGAGGTTGGCGTTGAATCAATCCAAAATGAAGCCGATTTTCCAGTAGGTAAAGTCATGGGTGTACCAAATTAGGCGGTGTGGTTCTACTGTAACCGAGGAGTTAGACCCACTTGCATCTGTCTTTGGGAGGAACAATTTTCGGCTCCTCCGACCCTGGTATGTAGAATAAATGCCGGAAGCTCTTATCTGGCAAGGGATACAAGCAATTTTACTGACCGTTTTATAAGTTTCGACGAAAATTTTTGCTTTGCATATTAAGCTGAGAGAATGATAAGGTGGCTATAACTGTTACCGTATCAGAGATAGAGCGCCTAAGCTCCATCAAAAATAGAGGGTCTTATGAGGCTTCAAAGCCATGAGAGCCACCATCAAATCCCTCCAAATTATCAGGAACTCAACCCAAGCATAAGTGGATAATCCTAGGGAGAAAACGCTATGGTGGGGAAACCCATGGGGCATTTTCTCATGAGGCTGAACCATGACTCCAAGTTATTAATGATATAACAACCTCAAACAAAGCTTTCTATCAACTGCAACATTATGGACTACCAAAACATTATTACAATTGAGCCTGGAAAACGCAGTGGCAAGCCATGCATTAGAGGAATGCGAATCACAGTCTATGATATTTTAGAATATCTAGCAGGTGGAATGACTGAAACAGAAATTTTAGAAGATTTCTCAGAACTCACCTCAGAAGATATTAAAGCTTGTCTTAGTTTTGCAGCTGACCGTGAGGAAAAATGATTGGTGGTAACGCTGTAAAACGACGATTGGATGAAAACCTTCAAAAACCTCACGCCTTGGGGAAAACCATGATAGACTGATACGTCTGCAAATTTCGCAACCTACGGCGAGGACGAGTCAATCAATATGGCAGGTAGTGACGTTAAAGCTGACCTCTGGATTACGGAGTATATTACCCCCTGGGATATCTACATTCATGGGGTGACAAAACTCTTAGCATTCCAACACACCCAATATCAGGAGATGCACATCGTGGAAACTGGGGCCTATGGAAAGGCGCTGGTTCTCGATGGAAAATGGCAATCTTGTACTGGGGATGAATTTCTCTATCATGAACCCCTGGTTCACCCGGCTTGTTTGGCCCACGGGAACCCCCGCAAGGTGCTGATTCTCGGCGGCGGGGAAGGGGCCACCCTGCGGGAAGTGTTGCGCTGGACGACGGTGGAACAGGCGGTTATGGTGGATATTGATGGGGATGTGGTGGCGGCCTGTCGGCAACATCTGCCGGAAATGCACCAAAACTCCTTTGATGACCCCCGCGCTGAATTGGTGATTGGGGATGCGCTGCAATATCTCGATGAGACTCAGGTGCAGTGGGATGTGGTGATTTCGGACCTCTCAGACCCGATTGAGGAAGGCCCCTCGTTCCAATTGTTTACGAAGGAGTATTTTCAACAGATTCGCGATGTTCTCTCCCCCCAGGGCCAGTTTGTGGTTCAGGCGGGACCCGTTGCACCGGAAGAGTTACAGCTTCATGCGCGAATTGTCAATACCCTGAAGGATATTTTTCCTCAGGTGCAATCCTATCACTCCCATGTTCCCACCTATGCCTCTCCTTGGGGCTTTGCGTTGGCGTCTCAGGAGGGGTTTAAGGCTTCTGCTGAGGAGATTGACCGTTGTTTGGCTGAAAAAACAACGGGGGGCCTGCGGATGTTTGATGGGATTACCTGGTTGGGCCTGAGTTCTCTGCCGCTACATCTGCGTCAGGCGATTGAACGGGAGACAGAAGTCTATACGAAGGCCCAGCCGCCGAAGTTCTTTGGTAAAGGGGTGGCTAAGGGTTAACCCTAGGGGCGATAGACGGGCAGGGTGAAGTGAAAGGTACTCCCCTGTCCCGGTTGGGAGTCGACCCAGATTTGTCCGTAGTGCGATCGCACGACCCGCATACAAAGGGATAACCCCAGGCCATAGCCATCGGTTTGTTCATCCCGTTCGAGGCGCACGCGATCATCGAAAATTCGCTGTTGTTTGTCAAAGGGGATGCCGGGGCCGGTGTCGCTGATGCTGACTTGGATTTTCTGGGCGGTGCGATGGAGTAAGGCCAGGGAGATGGTTCCTCCTTCTGGGGTGTATTTGGCGGCGTTGTCGAGGAGGTTCATTAAGACTTGTCGCACCCGGTTGGCGTCGGCGTGTGCGTCGGGTAAGTCTTGGGGTAAGTCAGTCTGGACGGTTAAGCCTCGTGTCTCGAAGTTCTCCCATTGGCGATTGAGGGCATCTTGGCAGAGTTCGGCAAGGTTGATCTGTTGCGGCACAATCGAGAGGTAGCCATCTTGACTGCGGGCGCTTTCGAGGACATCGAAGATCATTTGCTCGATTTGCCGGGTTTGGGTGCGGGCGTGTTGCAGCAGGCGATCGGTTAGGTTGGGGTTGGCTTTGAGTTTGTCGGCGTTGTCGGGACGGCTGAGGGTTTCGAGGGTTTCTAGGGCGATGGAGGTGGAGGTGAGGGGGTTGCGTAGATCATGGGCCAACATGGATATGAGGCGATCTTTGAACCGTAGTTGCTCTTGCAGTTCCTCTTTTTCTTGTTTGAGGCGGAAGACTTCGTCGGAGAGTTGGATAATTTCTGAGGAGGTGGCGATGGAGGGAAAACAGGAGTTGACGGAACCCTGGCCGTCATGAATAGTTGTGGGACAGCGATCGCTATACTCATGGGCCGACTGTTGCCATTTCCCCCAGCAATGGTCCAATTGAGACACCAGGTTACTGCCAGTAAGGCTGTGCCGGGGTTCGGGATGAACTTTGATCAGGGTTGGGGTGGCAATGAGTTTAAAATGTTCTGCCAGATAGGGCTGTTCGCTGACGTCAATCACCTCTAGGGCAAAATTGCCATCGGATTTTACGCTGTCGAGGTAGCCGCGAATGCGCTTGAGTTCTTCCTGGGAACTCGAACGGCGATCGACAAACAGGAGCAGTTGTAAGACTGCGTTGGGATAGGTGTTGAAGTTAGGAGATGCTACCATGTCATCTCTTGCTGCATCAGCATAGGTTGGTGACATCAGGGTGGGGGGACAGTTGACTGAGAGGCTTAGCTTAATTTTGACGCATTTCCCTTCTACTTTAATATCTTCTTTAGATTTCAGGGCCAACTGGGATCACAACTGGGGGATAATTTTTTGAGCTAGGGTTGGGGGCGATCGCCCTAAACGCGCTCTCTATCTGTCCTTAGGTCTAGCCACTCATGTTAAAAAAAAGCCCAATGGGAGTCACGTCACTCAAAAATCCTTGGTTTCGAGTCGCGATCGCAGCGGCGATGGTGTTTTTCTTGGTGAGTCTCACCATTACACTGCATCGCTACTACACATTCTACGCCTCTTACGACCAGGGAATTTTTAACCAAGTGTTCTGGAATAACAGCCAGGGACGGTTTTTCCAGAGTTCCCTCTCCTCGGCGTTATCCACAAATGTGGTCCACCAGGGCGAGTTCCCGACGGTGTTCTACCAACGCCTGGGACAACATTTCACCCCGGCGTTACTGTTTTGGCTTCCCATTTACAGTCTCTTTCCCTCCCCGGTGACGCTGACGGTGTTACAAGTCATTCTTGTCACCGCAGCGGGATTGGTTCTCTATGTTCTAGCGCGACAACACCTCGATTCGCCTCTGGCGGCCTTGATTACCCTCAGCTTCTATTGCGCCAATGCGGTATTGGGGCCAACTTGGGCGAATTTCCATGATATCTGTCAGATTCCCCTGTTTACCTTCACCCTGCTGTTGGCGATGGAGAAACGCTGGTGGGGGCTGTTTTGGGCGGTGGCGATCGCCATCCTGCTGGTTCGTGAAGATTCAGGAATTGGCCTGTTTGGGGTGGGGGCCTATATGCTGCTGAGTCGTCGGTTTCCGGCGCGGGGAGCGGTGGTGTGCCTGCTGGGGTTTGGCTACATCGTGGGGTTGACCAATTTGATTATGCCCTTGTTTTCCGAGGATATTTCCGAACGCTTTATGATGGAACGCTTCGGACAATATGCTGAGGGAGACAGTGCAACCACGTTAGAGATTCTCTGGGGGATGCTGAGTCAGCCGTTTCATTTGATTGGGCAGATTTTCACCCCTTTTGGCCGCACCATGAGTTATTTATTAGGACAGTGGCTTCCCTTTGCCTTTGTTCCGGCGGCTTCCGGTGGGGCCTGGGCGATCGCCGGTTTTCCGCTCTTTAAGCTATTTGTAGCTCAGGGACAGTCGGTGTTAGCGATTAATATCCGCTATGCGATGACGGTGGTTCCGGGACTCTGTTATGGGGCGATTCTTTGGTGGTCCGTGCGTCCGCAGGTGTTCAAAACTCCCAACATTCGCCGCTTTTGGGTTTTCTGTCTAACCCTCTCAGTGATGGTGACCATTGGCGGAAACCCCAACCGCAGTTTATCGTTTCTGATTCCCGATTCCATTGACCCCTGGGTTCATGTTCCCATCACTCGCCAATGGCGTCATGCTGGGGCCATCTATCCGCTGCTGGCCCAGGTTCCCGAGGATGCGGGTGTGGCGGCGACGACCTATATTATTCCCCATTTGTCCAGTCGTCGGGAGATTTTGCGCTTTCCCCAGATGGAGTTGTTGACGGATGCAGGGGTTGTCGAGCGGATGGAGTATATTTTGGTGGATTTATGGCGTTTGCAAACCTATCAAGTGGCGTTCCGCCATGATCGCGCTCGTTTGGCGGTGATGGTTCCGAAGTTGCAAGGTTTGAGTGAGAGTGGGGAGTATGGGATTTTGGATTGGGGTGATGGGGTGATTCTGCTGGGGAAAGGACAAGTCGGTGAACCGGAGGCTGAGGCGGCTTGGGAGACGTGGCGATCGCAGTATGAATCGGAGAATATGGCGTTGTATCAGGCTCTGGATTAGGAGGGGGGCCGGGACTCTTGGAAATGGTAAGTTATGCGGATAGGGTCACCGGGGACTCGTCCAAAAACCCGAGAACCAGGCGTTCTTCGGGAATGCCTTGCTCAATCAAGTCTTGAGTAATTCCGGCTTCCATCCCATCATATTCAATGACGACTTTGCCGTCGCGCAGGACAATATAGATGAGATTGCCTCGGACTCGTCTACCTCGGTCCCAACCCACCTGCATCAGTGCATAACGATCTTGCTTTTCGTCAAATACCGTCTCCAATCGAATTTGACCATGAGACGGACGAAGTTTGGCATAGTGAGAGATAACCTGTTGGACGATTTGGCGATCGGCGTTTATGGTATCCATTGTTTAACCTCTGCTAAATCAGGCGTTTCGACTTATCTCGCTGATTGGGATGAGTTCACACGGAATCATAAGGTTTATACTAGGGTGAACCCTTATGGCTACCCTTTTAAACCGAACTGAACCCAATTTCGTAGGGGCGAACCCTTGTGGTCGCCCCCCCACATGGACGGAGGCTTCAGACCCATTTTAGCTCAAATTTTATAGGGAGTCTGACCCATGAATCAGCGTAGAAAACATATAGAAGAAACACTCAAGCTACTTCATCAAAAACTATCCGCTCTTGAGCGAGAACTGGTGGTAGCTTCCAGTCCTACTATCAAATTTGAACTCCAACATCGTATTGATAATGAAATAAAACCTCAAATTGCACGTTATGAAGCTGAGTATCAGCAGCTATTGAGTCCAGTATATAGTAACTCCCCAACTCAACAGTCAAGCCTACAGAATAAAACCCTGCGGAAGCATTCAGAGTTAGTCAAATCTGTTGCCGTTAGCCCCATCGGTCAAATTGTAGCCAGTGGCGGTGCTGATAAAACTGTTAATCTCTGGGACTTAAAAACTGGCAATCTTCTCCGTACCCTAACCGGCCATTCAAGCCCTATTCTATCAGTGAAATTCAGCCCTGATGGAATGACCCTAGCAACTGCAAGCAATTTAGAGGCGGGTAGCAGTAATATCAAAATTTGGGACGTTCAAACCGGAGAGCTTAAAAAAAATGTTGGAGGAAATCTAATAAATTTAAGGTCTAGCTGTCTTGCTTTCAGTCCCGATGGAGAAATTTTAGCCAGTGGAAACATTGATGCAACGATTAAACTCTGGAAAGTGAGAACCGGAGAACTTGAGACAACCCTCAAAGGTCATGGCTGGGATGTCAATTCAGTTGAATTTAGTCAGAATGGTCGCTATCTCGTCAGCGGTGGACTTGACGGTGCAATTAAAGTTTGGAATTGGCGTAACGCTCGATTGCTGAAGACGTTTAATCGACCGTCTCCTGAAGATTTCGTCGGTTCTCTAGTTGCCTGGTTTGACTCGTCGGTTGGCGCAATTTATTCCGTTACTATTGACCCAGATGGAACAATTATTGCCAGCGGTGGGGCGGAACAACCCATTATTTTATGGGAAATCTCGACCGGAAAAATTGTCAAGACTTTCACAGAACATACCGGATCTGTTTTCTCGGTTTGCTTTAGCCCAAATGGTCAACTGCTTGCGAGTGGCGGTGATGACAATACTATCAGAATTTGGGATGTTGCAACTGGAGAAGTGCGACAAACATTCAACCATCTAGGTCCAGTTTATTCTGTCGCATTTAGTCCAGATGGGAAGACTCTTGCAAGCGGAAGTAGAGATACGACGGTGAAAATCTGGGAAATTGAAGATTAGACTCCAGTTTGCAATGGTTTATGCTGAAAAATGGAAATTTTTGGGCTAATCCCCTGCATTATTCCGTCGCGAAGCATTCGCGGAGATTGTTCATTGGATTTTGCTTGGCTCATTGGACTGAAATCTGGATGAATTGGCTCCCCGATGCTAGTATAATGTCAGGTGGGTGAGGTGACTCAACTCTTGGAGAAGGGCGGCTCCCATCCATCACTCCTCTGTTTACATGACTTAACATTGCATCATGAATCAGCAGCGTCAGAGAGACTTAGAAGAAATTTTGGAATTGCTTTATGAAAAACGTGTTAATTTTGAGAAGAAATTAATTATAGCAGACGGTGTAAGCCAAGAATTTTCCCTAAAGCAACAGCTTAAACGGGACATACTCCCAGAAATTCAAAAGTATGAAGCAGAGTATTGGGAGCTTATGACCCAAGATGCAGTCTTTGTCTATGATGAGGATGAACAAGCTGCGGAGGAGTCCTTAAAAGATGTTGAAGCGGCTGTTAAGGACATTGAGAGGACTTCTCCATTACCGACGGAGGTCGTTGAAATTTTGAAGCAGATTCGTGACAAGCTTAATGAGCCTCAGAAACCCGCTTCCACGAAACTCAAAGCCACTCTAAATTTGATTCCAGCTATCTTATCCTTTGATATAGAACTAAACGCCAGTAAAATTTTACATACACTTCTGGAGAAACTTCGCCAAAAAAAGATATTAAAACCTCGGGATACACCAAATCAAAATTAGAGGAAGATAGAGCCTCGTTAGAAAATTTTTTGGATAGATTAGGTCTGATCGAGTTAAGGATTCAGGAGCTATCTAAAAAACTAGAATCTCCTTGTCCTGCAACGATTAAGTCTTCCTCGTCTTCTCCAATGGGACTTGCTTATTTGATTGTTGGTACATTTCCAAACTTACAAGATACTTCAAAATTTCGAGTCGTCCCAGAACTCTGTTACAGTGAAGCCACGCGATCAAAACTAGGGCGAGAATTTTTGGCTGAGAAAGGCTGTTCAGTCTCGATTGAAGATTTCCCAAGGTTTTTCGATAAAATTGTGGCCTTTGCTGAACAAAAGATTGATCGGCGCTATGACCCTCGGCCCTGGAAGCTTCGGATTAGTTTATCCTTACCCACAACTACGTTGGGATCTCCATTAACCCGATGGTGTGGTCAGTCCAGTCCACTCCCGAGTCAACACCCCATTGTCATTGGCTGTTCGGATCGGGTGAATCCTGACTATCCCCGGCGATCCCACCTGCGTAATCAACTTAAGCATGGCTGGGAACGTTTCTTCAGACCCCAGAGACCATTGAAGGAACTCAATTGGCTGATTACGAGCGAATCGGCTCAAGACGACTGGGAAACCTATGAGGCGGTGCAATGTTGGGGAGGATGGCTCAGATCCCATCAAGCTGCTGTCGAGCGATGGTATAAACTCATTGAATCGGGTATTCCTCTAGCACTCTGGCTTGATGACGACTGTCTCCAACCTCATGCGATCGCCCAAACCTTTGCCCGACTCACGGATTGCTGTCATGAGGAATTTCTGGACCGAGTTCGCAGCGAACGTCGCGGTTCCGACTCTATCCCGTTTGGCGTTTTTTACGAAAACCCAAACTATCTCCCCACCGTGGCGGAAACGTCTGAAGAACAGTTTTTCAGTTGGGGTTAGTTGACGCTCCCGAGGAGACTATGACCGATACAGACATGACTGATCAACAATGGAAACGCTTTTTAGGTAATGGTCGCTCTCGTCCGTTGACTGAGTTACCAGACCCCCCAGCCTGGCGGCGGTTTATGCCCGATGAAGAGTTCCAAGAGAACCATCAAGACAGCAGTGAAAGCCGTTGGGAGAAAATTCAGGACTTGGCGGAAACCGACAGCCGAGGGAAAGAACGGGGGGAAAGTTTCCGTATTGAGGAGAAGGATGCCGATATTTTTAATGCCGTCAATGCGGCCCTCTATCTTCGGCGACCGCTACTGGTGACCGGAAAGCCGGGTTCTGGTAAGACGTCCCTAGCTTATGCGATCGCCTATGAATTGAAACTCGGGTCTGTCTTGTCGTGGTCGATCAATGCTCGATCGCTCCTCGATGACGCGCTCTATCAATATGATGCGATCGCCCGTCTCCAAGACGCTCAACTCAAACGCGAAAAACCCATTGGCAGCTATATCCGTCTCGGTCCCGTGGGAACAGCCTTTCTCCCCTCGGCTTTACCTCGGGTGCTACTGATTGATGAAATTGATAAGTGCGATATCAACCTACCCAACGACCTTCTAGAACTATTTGAAGAAGGTCGTTATCACATCCCGGAACTGGTCCGCCGTCAAGACGAACTCCAGGAATCCGTTGACGTCGCAACCGCAGATCGAGATGTGCCAGCACGCATTTCCCAAGGTCGGGTCTTTTGCTACCAATTTCCCCTCGTCGTCATGACCAGTAACGGGGAACGGGACTTTCCCCCAGCCTTTCTACGCCGCTGTTTACGCCTCAGAATGCCTGACCCGACCCAGAATAAGGGGGCATTAGAGCGGATTGTGGAAGCGCATCTGAAACGAGGACAGGATGCCAAGCGTTGGCAGCGACTAGAGGCAGAAATTGGCGAGATTGTGGATAATTTCATTGCCAAGGGGGGACAAGAAACGGCTGATATTGCGACTGACCAACTCCTCAATGCTGTGTATCTGCTCACGCGGGACGTCAGACCGGATATTGATGAGCGAGATGGCCTCAAAGAGTTGTTATTAAAGGGACTTAGTGAGGAGGACTAGCTATCAAACTGACGACGCGACGATTGATTTCAGTCTTAGGACAGAGACTCGACCTAACCGGAACCGAGATTGCTGAGGCGATTTGGTTGGCGGGTCAACTTTCTGTTGAGGGCGATCGCCATACGGTAGAGGTGAACAGTGAGCGGGTTGAGGAGTCTGAGTCAGACCGGAATGGAGGGGAGGATAACCTGCAAGAGGATAGTGGAAATGACAGTAGAGAAGACCCAGGTTCCACCACCGAGATTGTCCCCCAGCCAGGAGAGTCAGAGGAGTTTCCCCCTTTCCCCGAAGGCCATTACAAACCCATTCCCATTCCTGATCCCGCCGCAATTCCCGAGACTCTACAATACGCGCGGGCCTTGCGTCCCTTAGCCCATAAGATTGCGGTGGGTAAGCCCGAGATTGTGGATGAACGAGCGACCGTTGCCCAGATTGCTGATACGGGAGTGTGGCAACCGGTTCTCAGAGCGAAATTAGAGTTATGGCTCGATATTGTGGTGGTCTATGACCGCAGTCCTTCCATGTGTCTTTGGGGACGCTTTGCCAAAGATTTACGGCAGCTTCTCTCCCGCTATGGGCAATTTCGGGATTTACGAGAGTGGTTCTTTGACTATGACGCTTCAGGAGGAGTGACATTGCGATCGCGCAATGGAACCGTCCATAATCCCCGTGAACTCTTGACGGGCGATCGCCGTCGTCTGATCCTCATTGTGAGTGATTGTGTCGCTCCTGCCTGGCATGAAGGTCAAATTCGTGATGTAGTGGCCGTCTGGGCCGACCATTGCCTGACCGTTCTCTTACAGGTATTTCCCGAGCGGTTGTGGTCTCGCACCGCCCTAGCTCGGGCAACCATGGTACTGTTCGACGCTAAACAGTCGGGACTGGCTAGTAATGAACTCACCCCCAGACCGCGATTATATTGGGATCGCGAGATCATCCATCCCAAACATCGTCCCCCGAGCCAAATTTATCTACCCATCATCACCCTCGACCCCGAAATTCTCTCGGATTTGGCTGGAGTTGCCGTGGGCGATCGCCGGGCCCGGATAGCTGGAATTGCTTGGGATGAAGGCGATTGTCAACCGCTTCAACGCACCCCTAACTCCTCTCCCCAACGGGACCCCCTGGAGTTTTTCCGGCTAACGGCATCTCCCACAGCGCAGAGGTTAGCAAGCTTATTGGCCGCTGCTCCGGTTATTAACCTACCCATCGTGCGTCTGATTCAGCGATCGATGTTGCCTCAGTCCAATCCAGCTCATGTGGCGGAAGTGTTGATGAGTCGGGTGTTTACGCGGGTCGGTTCAGTCACCCCGACTCTGGAAAATGCTGAATCTTTGTTGTATCAGGTGCGGAGTGAATCCGTCCGGCAACAGTTGTTGGAGAACACAGACCTGTTGGAGACGGTGGATGTTATTGAACAGGTGTCTGCCTATGTTGCCCGGCGCTTGGGGAAATCGATGGAGCAATTTAAAGCCCTTTTGCGTTATCCCCAGCAAGCTAAGCCCGAAGAAGGGGCGTTTCTTCAAGCATTTGCCAGAGTGACCGGGACGGTGTTGCGTAGCTTGGGGAATGAGTTTGCTGCCCTGGCACCCCGTCCTGAACCGCTACTGATTATAGGGGCAATGGCGGGGGCAATGCAGTTAGAGGAATTAGAGAAAGATGTCCCAGATGGGTTTCCTCCTCTGAAAGTTTTGGAGTATGAAAGTGCCGTTATCATAGAGATTAAGGATGTTTTGAAAAATATGTTCAAATTTGAGTTCGCAACTCTAAATCGTAACGGCAATGACTGGGTAATTCAGCGCCGCCAGGGTGAGGCAGAAGGCTATGTTGAACCTCTTGATAATGATGTGGAATTAGAGATGATCTTGATTCCTTCCGGGACTTTCCTCATGGGAGCGCCAGAAGATGAACCTGAAAGCGAAGATAGCGAAAGACCCCAACGTCAGGTAACCGTTTCTCAATTTTTCATGGGGCGTTATCCCATTACACAAACCCAATGGCGGGTGGTTGCAAGCTATCCAGTTTTTGAACGTGATCTAGATCCTGACCCTTCACGTTTTAAAGGCGATGATTTACCCGTCGAGCAAATTAGTTGGCTTGATGCCATAGAATTTTGTCAACGACTCTCTAAGCAGACTGGACAACGTTATCGTCTCCCCAGTGAGTCCGAGTGGGAATATGCTTGTCGAGCTGGAACTCAGACCCCCTTTTATTTTGGCGAAACTCTCAGCTCAGAGCTGGCTAATTACGATGGGACCTATGGCTACAATGAGGGGCCTAAAGGTATTTATTATCGATCAACTACCGTAGTACAAACCTTTCCTACTAATGCTTGGGGATTACACGACATGCACGGCAATATCTGGGAATGGTGTCAAGATGACTGGCATGATAACTATGACCGTGCGCCAATAGATGGTACTGCTTGGGTGAATGCAAACTCTAGAATCAATCGAAAAGTACTGCGCGGTGGCTCCTGGTTCGCCGATCCAAGGTACTGTCGTAGTGCTATTCGTGACTACTTCAATGCAGCCGGTTACTTTTACTACGGTAGTGGTTTGCGAGTCGTGTGTGTCCCGGTGGTCGTGGTGCCTAACCCCTAGGCGATCGACTTTTCTTAGTCCTGAATCCCTGAGTCCCTTGGCACGTCTTCCCTCTTCACTCTGTCCGTCTTACATTTTTGCTCTGTCATCAACTCACCGTGAACAGCCCTCTCAAGCGCCGTATCATCATCCATCGAGAAAAACGTCGCACCACCTACTTCAGCGAACCCCTCAGCGACGAAGTTGGCTTAGACATGGTGCAGATTCCTGGAGGAACCTTCCTCATGGGGTCACCCAAGGATGAGTTAGATAACTATGAAGATGAACAGCCCCAACATTCCGTCACCGTCCCCTCATTCTTTATGGGGCGCTATCCCATTACCCAGGCCCAATGGCGCCTGGTGGCAGGCTATCCAGAGGTAGAACGGGAACTGAAGCCAGACCCATCTGAGTTTAAGGGCGAGAACCGTCCCGTTGAGCAGGTGAGTTGGCAGGATGCAGTGGAGTTTTGCCAACGACTCTCTATTAAAACCTCACGCAGCTACCGCCTCCCCAGTGAAGCGGAGTGGGAATATGCCTGTCGAGCTGGAACTCAAACCCCATTTCATTTTGGTGAAACCTTGACAGATGAGCTGGCGAACTATCATGCCACAGAAGTTTATGGTCGTGGTGTTGAGGGTGAGTACCGAGGTGAAACCACAGAGGTTGGGCAGTTTCCCCCGAATAATTTTGGTTTGCATGATATGCACGGCAATGTTTGGGAATGGTGTCAGGATGACTGGCATCCTAACTATGAGGGTGCGCCAGAGGATGGGAGTGCTTGGGTTGATGACGATTCTAAAAATAAGCGAAAAGTGCTGCGCGGCGGGTCCTGGTACTTCTATCCCAGGTACTGTCGTTGCGCCATTCGCTTCGACAATTCGCGCGATGTCTTCGTCGGCAGGAGTTTTCGGGTCGTGTGTGTGCCTGTGGTCGCGGGGCGTGTCCCCCGGGCGATGGACTTTTCTTAGTCCTTAAGCCCTCAGGCGCTTTATTCTTTGCCCTCTTTTCCCCCGGCGCAACGCGCCTTTTTTTTATTTTTTTCCAACGAATAGCATCAGACACCGGTTATCTGACCCTCAGCCACCCCCCCTCCCAGACACCCTGACGACTGGGGTCGAATGCCAGAGACCGGGTTTCTTCAAGAAACTCGGTCTCTCAACAGGCTGGAACCCTCTCCCGATTCCCCTCCCTAGTCACCCACCTCGCGGCAAAACTGTCGCACAGCACGAATCACCGTTAAATCTGTCCCCGTCTGACGCAATGCTAACCACTGATTCAGTTGCACGACAGTCACCCCAGGAAAGGCAACACTATGTCCTTGAGGCTCATAGCCTCCCCCCACCTGTCGCAAAATCTCTAACCGTTCCTGACGATACAGCCAAATCTCAGGAACCCCCAACGCCGCATAAATGGGGAGCCGACGCTGGGAACGACTGGCAATATCTACCTCAATGACTAAATCCGGGGCAATGGCTGAGATATCCACGGCGAATCCCTGGCCCTGTTGGGCATTTTGTAGATAAAAACAGCCATCTGGCTCAACCGCACTCTGGGAAGTCGGATTTTCTAGGCGTACTGAACCAAAATCATTGAACTCTAACCCCAATTCGTCCGCCAAGGTGGCAACAATCGCCGCCAAGACTCGACTCAGCAACTCATGCAAGACACCCGGCATCCGAACCTCCAGTTCTCCTCCAGCATAGGCAATCCGACTGGGGCGATTGTCCCCTAAATCCAGTACAAGATGTTCATAGGCGGCCCAAGTTGGGGCCGCCATCACTATGGCACTATCGGGAACTAACCTGATTTGACGGAGACTCGTGACTCCCAGCATTGCCTCATAATCTCCTCTCAGTGACAGGTCTATGATACCCAAGAACCTGGCATTCTCAGGGAAAGCCTTTGTCCCGTCAACGAGTAAAACATTTAAATGACTGGCTTCACTCTGTGGTCAAGCTTTTGTTTATAATAGGCCCATCTTGACAAAAGGTAAAACCTATGAGCGGTGAAAAGCGGCGGTATACGCGGGTTGAAGATACGGAACTACGGCGGTTGCGGGAGTCTGATTCTCGACTGCGATCGCTCCGCAACGATCTCCCGGAACGGCTCAACGCTGTCCAGCAGCAATGTCAGCAACAGATGCAGCAACGACTGGCTCCCCTCGAACAGCGCAGTCAACGCCAGGAACAGGCCATCAGCGGACTGCGAACGGGACTCCAAAGCCTAGAACGAGACACTCAGCAACGGCTCAAACGCCAACGCCAGGAGTTTCAACGCAATCTGCAAGCCTCAGAGAACCGTCAGCAACAGCGATTGCAAACGGAGGTGTCCCGCCTCGAAGGTGCGATGCAACAGGGATTCAGTCAACAGCGTCATGAGTATTTGTCTCTCTTAAATCAGCAACGACAGGAGTATTTTAGTTTAGTTGAAGAACAAGATCGTAAGTTTACGGGACTAATTTTAGAAGAGCGACAAGCACGGCAAAAAGGACAACAAATCTTGCAACGTCAAATTGATGATGTTGTGGAAAATCTGCAAGCGGAACGGGAGCAAAAACAAAAACTCGCTCAAGATTTATTGGCGGATGTTCAGAGCATTTGCCAACAGATGGATCAAGAGTATCAACATGAGCGATTTGCACCCGGTAAACTGGCACAACTGCAAGGAGAACTGGAGCTGGTTCAGCAAAATATCGAGGCGGGGGTGAGTGAGGCGGCGATCGCCAATGCACAACAGACTTATCTGAAATTGGCAGATTTGCGCTTGGAACTTGAGCAAAAAGAGCAAGAATGGCAACTTTACTATCAGGCGGCTTTTGCGGATTTGCAAAACCTCCTCAGTGAAGTGGATGCGAATCGTCAGGTTGAATTAGAACTGGGAGAGGGGGAAGACCTCGATAAATTCAGCGTTGAAGTGGACTATTGGACTCAGGGCCGTTTCAGCGAGTATGAGCAGCATCTGCAAGAGCTTCATCAGCAATTGGTTGAGGGAGAATCGAGCTTAACGACGGAACAACTGAAAGAGTTAAGTCAACGGATTCTGGACCAAGAACCCCAGTTGGCGGAACTCTTGGAACAGGCGAAACTCTCGATTTTGGGGTCACAGATGCGAGCGGAAATCGCGGCGAATGTGGTGGATGCATTGGAGGAGTTAGGCTATAACCGCGTTGAAGATACCTATGAAGGGGACGATAACCGTGATACCTTTGTGGTCAAGCTGAAAAATATTTCTGGGGATGAGGTGGTGACGGTGATTCGTCCTGAGGCTGAGTTTGGCGCTAACTCGGTTTCGATTAATACCTTTAGTCCGACTCTGGTGGATGAACAGGCCACCCGTCAAAATGCTGAGGCGATTTTTAATCTACTCAACGAGGCGGGAATTGAGGCGGTTGGGGAACTTGAGTGTGAGCAAGAGGCGGATTCTCGTTATCAAGACTTGCGTCAGGTTCAACAGCGAGCGACAGAACAACCCCAGTCGTCATCCCAGTCATCATCCCAATCCTAAACATCGATTTCTACGGCTTCTGAGTCGTTGAATGTTGAAATCGCTGTCAAATTTTGAAAACAAGCTCAATCTTACTTAAAAAAAATGGAAACTTTAATTGAATCGACTCGGCGGTTTGAGAAGGATTTAAAGAAACTCGATTCTCGTGACAAAGAGCAAGTCATCAAAGCAATCAACGATTCTGTGGCTTGGGTTGAAGCAGAGTCTCGATTCTCGTGACAAAGAGCAAGTCATCAAAGCAATCAACGATTCTGTGGCTTGGGTTGAAGCAGAGGGTATTCGTCCCTCAGTTAAGCTCTTAGAACTCAAACTAGACTCTCATGTTCAAGGCTATGAGTCTTCTCTGTATTCGTCCCTCAGTTAAGCTCTTAGAACTCAAACTAGACTCTCATGTTCAAGGCTATGAGTCTTCTCTCTATCTGCTCAAGGCTACTCCCCAAAATCGCGTCATTCTGTCAATTGATGATGACCCAATTTTTGGTCAAGTCATCTTTACTTTGTTGGGTATTTTCCCCGTCGATAAGCTAGAACAAAATCTCCCAGGTTTGGTCGAATCTATGTATCAAGCCTTGCGTCAGGAATCCGAAGACGTTCAACTCACAATCTAACGCCTCTTTGTCAAAATGTCACAGACGTTGAAACTTTATGATGAGTATGGGATTATTCATGAGGCTTTAAAGATTCTTCCCAATGATGGCTTGAAGCTTCAGTTTCTTGAAGCTCTAGCTGAGCTGGAAGATGCGTCTTGTCATCGGGAGCGAAATTTTCCTAAAACTCGACTTCACAAAGTTCGTAATATCAAAAAATATGCCATCTACCGAGCGGATATTGATAAGATATCAGGCTGGAGATTGCATATTCAATATATCAATGGCGAAATTCATCTGAAAGATATTATTGAAGGGAAAAGACATGATGATGTAATTCAAGTTATCAAATCTAAAAAAGGACGTTACTCATAATGATTCTTGGTCTTCTGTAACTGAAGTGTCTTACCTTGGTCTTCCTCGTTTTTCTCTCTATTCATGATTAACCGCGTCACCCAACAACTGAATCTCCAAGATGGCGATCGCTTTATTATCCTGTATGGGAATCAAACCAGCGATAGCTTCTGTTCCGCAGATCTCATCCTCCAAGATATTGAACAAGTCCTGCATCAGTACCTACAACAGCAAGGATTCAGCCGCATCATCTACTACTCGGGGGTGGATAAACTCTATTTTCTCGATCGCACCTCCCTCGAACTCAGCCGCAACCCCAACCTCGCCTCAGAACGCCGTTCATCGGAGACGATGAACCTCGAATCGAAATCAATTCCCCTGGGGAAACGTCGGCGGATGCTCCGTCGAAGCTCTCCAGCCAGCCGTTCTCCAGCTCCGAGCCGCACCCCTCCGAGTCGTTTACAGGACATTCAATGTATCAGCTACCTCAATTATTTTATGGAGGATAGTCAGCAGAAAACGGCGATTATTTTCTCCGATGTGGAAGACTTACAACAATTCCAAAATCGGCGAGAACTGTTAGGTCGTATGGTGAAGTGGGGACGACTTCCCGCCAGCCATAAAAATCTCTGTGTGTTTATCTCCCACCATCACAATCAATCTCAATTTCAGGAGTTTTGTCGTCACATTGGCTTTACGTTGTTGGCGAATTGGATGGAAAGTCGCGGCGATCGCACCTTCAACCTCATACAAATGGGTCCCCCCGCCGAGGACGAACTCAGCCATCTCTGGAACTACTTTCGCCTCGTCC
This sequence comes from Sodalinema gerasimenkoae IPPAS B-353, assembly GCF_009846485.1. GTDB lineage: Bacteria > Cyanobacteriota > Cyanobacteriia > Cyanobacteriales > Geitlerinemataceae > Sodalinema > Sodalinema gerasimenkoae. The sequence continues at coordinate 4,145,176 of NZ_ML776472.1, read as the reverse complement.
AGAAAAAACCCGTGAATTGGCAGGATTATCCAACATTTATTAGCACATTAGCCGCAGAAAAGCAACCCCTAAAAACCTGGTACGATCGCTTTAATCTCGCTCCAGAACTCTCTCTGAAGGTCGCCAAACAGCAGCAATGGCTCTCGGGAGATATTAGCCTGAAACCGGCTCAAGCGCGTCTGGAGGAACTGGTGGGACTTCAGGGAGTGAAACAGGCGATTCGTCGCAAACTTCAGAGGCTCAAGGTGGCTCAAGAACGCCGCCAAAAGGGTCTAAGCCAAGAGCCACAACGACTCCATTTAGTCTTCAAAGGAAATCCCGGAACCGGGAAAACCACCGTAGCGCGATTAGTGGGAGAAATTTATCGAGATTTAGGACTTTTGCGGCGAGGTCAAGTGGTGGAAGTGGGAGGACGAGATTTAGTGGCGGGGTATGTGGGACAGACCTCAATTCGCACCAATGAACGAGTGGATGAAGCCTTAGATGGCGTGTTATTTATTGATGAAGCCTATCAATTAAATCGAGGCGGCGAAACTGATTTTGGACAACAAGCCATTGAAACGTTACTGAAGCGAATGGAAGACGAACGAGAGCGGTTGGCGGTGATTGTGGCGGGATATCCTCAGGAGATGGATGAGTTTTTGGCGGCGAATCCTGGTTTAGAGAGTCGCTTTGCGACAGAGGTTATATTTGAGGATTATCGACCCGAGGAACTTAAGGCAATTTTACAGCAGCGTTTGGCGAGGGTTCAGGGACTCCTCTCCCCAGGGTTAGAGGCGGGATTAAAGAATCTATTTCAGCGAGTTTATGAGGAACGGGGACCGCAATTTGGCAATGGTCGCTTTGTGGAAAATCTCTTTAACCAGATGGATGAGTTGCGGAGTCAGCGGGTGGACGAGCAGCAACTTGACCCCATTCAGGAGCCATTTCAACTGGCAGATTTACCACCGCAGTATGGTCAGTTAGCAAACCAAGGACAGCGCCAGGATGACCAGTTACAGACCTATTTGGGGGAACTGGAGGGATTAACAGGTTTGGAGTCGGTGAAGGGGGTGGTTCGTGAGTTAGTGGATACCCAAATTGCTAATCAACGGTTACAGGAAGCGGGATTATTGAATCTGGCTGAAGTCGAAAGTCGCCATTTATTGTTTTTAGGAAATCCGGGAACCGGGAAGACGACGGTGGCTCGTTTACTGGGGAAAATTTACCGGGTGTTGGGATTGTTGCGGAAAGGACATTTCCGGGAAGTGACTCGTCAGGATTTGGTGGGACAGTATGTGGGACATACGGCGGAGAAAACGAAGCAGGTGCTGGATGAGGCGTTAGATGGGGTGTTGTTTATTGATGAAGCTTATAGTTTATCCCGAGGTGGGAATAGCCAGGATTTTGGACAGGAGGCTATTGACACTTTGGTTCCTTTGCTGGAGAATTATCGCGATCGCCTGGTGGTCATTTTTGCCGGATATTCCCAAGAAATGACAGAATTTCTCAATGCAAATCCGGGGTTAGAATCGCGCCTTTCTCAACAGATTTATTTCCCGGATTATCAAGGAGACGAACTCTATCAAATTTGGCGAGGATTTTGTCAGCGTGATGGTCGTCATTATTCCCCAGAGGTGGCGCAGCAGGTGAGGGAACAGTTGCAGAGGCTGTATCACTCTCGGGGTCAAAATTTTGGCAATGGTCGCGAGGTTCGCAAGCTGTATGAAGCCATGGTGAAAGGATTAAAACAACGTATTGTTCGGGACAATTTGAATGGTGAGGCGATGATGCAGTTTACAATTGCAGATATTCCCCAGATTTAGGGTATCCTAAACTTAGAGAATGACGGGTAGCAGGAATTGCAGTTTAAGCATGGTCAGTGTTCCTCATTTAGTTCAGTATCAAGGAAGTAAACGAAATCTCGCTCAGCGAATTTTAAGGTTTTGTCCTTCCTCTGTTCCTCGACTGGTAGAACCCTTTGCGGGGACAGCGGCGATGAGTGTGGCGGCGGCGATGCAACGCCGGTCTGGTCAATTTTGGCTCAATGATTTAAATTCGCCTTTAATTGAGTTACTAAAGTTAGTGATTTACCATCCCCAGGAGTTGGCGGATAGCTATGCAGACCTTTGGAGTCAACAAGAGTCTGATTCGATGAGTCATTATTTTGGCGTCAGAAGACAATTCAACGAAACTCAAGACCCAAAACTGTTTTTATACTTATTAGCTCGGTGTGTGAAGGGTGCGGTTCGTTATAATTCTCAAGGGGAGTTTAATCAGAGTCCTGATAAGCGACGTCGGGGAACTCGACCGGAAACGATGCGAAAAAATATTGAAGGAGTCTCTCGACTTTTGCGGGGTCACTGTGAGTTGACAGCTTGGGATTATCGAGAGGTGTTAGAGGGGGTGTCTCCCGGAGATTTGCTTTATCTTGACCCTCCCTATCAGGGAGTTTGCGGTCGGGGAGATTCTCGCTATTTATCGGGGATTGAGTTTCATGAGTTTGTCTTGGCTCTTGAGGAACTGAATCAGAGGGGAATTGCTTTTATCCTTAGTTATGACGGACAGCGGGGAGAGACGCGATTTGGTCAAGCTTTACCCAAGAGTTTAGGACTTCAGCATATCACACTGACAGCGGGGCGATCGTCTCAAGCAACGCTCCTGGGTCGAGACGAGGTGACGATTGAGTCACTTTACCTTTCCCCAAGTTTATGCAAGCAGCATCCTATCGATATTCCCAGCGAAACTCGGGAGCCACGACAACTCACACTTTGGTGATACTATGGAAAATGGAAAGCCTCTCCCGGATTATTTTCTCAAACTTTGTCAATCTGTGACAGCAAAACGTCCTAAGGTTGTCATTGACCATATTTTGGAATATGGATTTATTACCACTTAAGAAATAAAAGAGAGATACGGATATAATCATCCTCCGAGAGCAGCCAGAGATGTTCGGGAACTTGGGATTCCCTTAGAGACGTTTCGAGTTACATCTCGTGATGGTCGCAAAATTGCCGCTTATCGATTTGGAGATATCACTAAGGTCAGGTTTTCTAAAACGTCCGGTCGAACTGGATTATCTAAACAAATCAAAGACGCTTTAATCGACCAATATGGTTGTCAATGTTTTATTTATTTAGAGGAGATTGAGGAACGAGAGTTGTAAATCGACCATCGTATTCCGTTTGAAGTGGGGGGAGAGCCGGAGTTAGATGCCGATAATTTCATGCTTCTTTGTGGTTCGGCAAATCGAGCGAAATCTTGGTCTTGTGAACAATGTGATAATTGGAAAAACTTAAAAGACCCATCAATCTGTTCTTCCTGTTACTGGGCTTTTCCTGAGGAATACGAGCATATTGCAATGCAGCCCATTCGACGAGTTGATTTGCTGTGGCAAGGAGACGATATCGAGACCTATGAGCATCTTAAAGAACGAGCTATTACCATGAATAAAAGCTTGTCCGATTTGGTAAAAGACATGATTAAACAAGCATTAGAAAATCCTGATAGTTCCTAAGTGTTTCTGTTCAAAGTGATACTGAGATGACCCAATTAAAATGGCCGCAACGCGCCCGTCAGGGTTGCTGGAGGTGGTGCGTTCCTCAAATCACGATAGAATCGTCCTAGAATGTTGTCTCCCTGGCTAAAATTCACCGATGAAATGTCCCGTTTGCGGAAGCCAAAATCCTGACTCCTCAGAGACCTGTTCCGTCTGTGGCTATGACTTGACCCCTTACCCCTATGTACTGGGTGGGATTCCCGAGGCGTTTTTGGAGAAGGAACGGCGGCGAGTGGCGGCGGCGAAACGGGTTTGGGAGAAGTCTCAGGCGCGAGTGGCAGCGGTGGAACGGCGGTGGGAACAAGCTCAGGCACAAGTGGCGGCGTTGGAACGGCGGTGGGAACAAGCTCAGGCACAAGTGGCGGCGGCGGAACGGCGGTGGGGACAAGCGGACCTTAAGCCTCAGTTGCAGCAACTCAAAGTTCAGGAGTCAAGGAATTCGAGAGGAGGGACTAATAAACTATCCCAGCCTTTGAACAAACCGTTCAAGTCGTTTGAGGGCCATTCAGATTCGGTCTGGAGTGCCAATTTCAGCCCTGATGGCACTCAGGTGGTCTCCGCCTCTCGGGACAGAACGGTGAAACTATGGCACGTGGGCAATGGTCAACTCATCAAGTCCTTTGATGGTCATTCGGATTGGGTCCGCAGCGCCAATTTCAGCCTCGATGGCACTCAGGTGGTCTCGGTTTCTAACGACAGAACGGTGAAACTGTGGCAGGTGAGCAATGGTCAACTCATCAAGTCCTTTGAGGGTCATTCCGGTTGGGTGACGAGTGCCAATTTCAGCCCCGATGGGACTCGGGTAGTCTCCGCTTCCTTCGACAGAACGGTGAAACTTTGGCAAGTGAGTGATGGCCAACTCCTACAGTCTTTTGAGGGTCATTCTAATTGGGTCAATAGTGCCAATTTCAGCCCCGATGGCATTTGGGTGGTCTCAGCGTCTATTGACGGAACGTTAAAACTGTGGAAGGTGAGTGATGGTCAACTCCTACAGTCTTTTGAGGGTCATTCTTATGGGGTTAACAGTGCGAATTTCAGCCCTGATGGGACTCGGGTGGTCTCCGCTTCCTCCGACAGAACTGTCAAACTATGGCAGGTGAGCAATGGTCAACTCCTAAAATCCTTTGAGGGTCATTCCGGTCAGGTCACGAGTGCGAATTTCAGCCCTAATGGCACTCTGGTGGTCTCGGCTTCCGACGACGGAACCGTGAAACTATGGCAGGTGAACAATGGTCAACTCATACAGTCCTTTGAGGATCACTCAGATTGGGTCAGGAGTGCGAATTTCAGCCCCGATGGCACTCAGGTAGTCTCAGCTTCCAGGGACAGAACCGTCAAACTGTGGCCGCTGAACAGAGCTAATACCAAACCTGTTTACTAAGTCGGGGTACTTCAGATCTGTCCATTGGCTAGACCCCGGTCAAAACCAACAACAAACCCATCTCAGGACGGCTCGACTCGGTGGCGGCTCAGGTAAACCTCCCCCGCGCACCCGTCCCCGTGTCTCATCAGATGAGGTGGTGGGTTCTGGGTTGAGGATGGGGAGAGCCATGGAAGCAACCGCATCCCCACTTCACGATACAATTATGCTCAAGTCCCCACCCCATGGATGACCCGCCTATGAAATGTCCCGTTTGCGGAAGCCAAAATCCTGACTCCTCAGAGACCTGTTCCGTCTGTGGCTATGACTATGAAATGTCCCGTTTGCGGAAGCCAAAATCCTGACTCCTCAGAGACCTGTTCCGTCTGTGGCTATGACTTGACCCCTTACCCTTTGCGGAAGCCAAAATCCTGACTCCTCAGAGACCTGTTCCGTCTGTGGCTATGACTTGACCCCTTACCCGTCTGTACTGGGTGAGATTCCCGAGGCGTTTTTGCAGAAGGAACAGCGGCGAGTGGCGGCGGCGAAACGAGTTTGGGAACAAGCACAGGCGCGAGTGGCGGCGGTGGAAGCGAAACAGGCGGAACTGGAGGCCCAGTTACAGCAACTCCAAGCTCAGGAGTCGAGAACATCGTCGGGGTTGACGGGTTATGAATCTATCCTCATCCGGTCTTTTAAGAGTCATTCCGATGAGGTCTGGAGTGCCAATTTCAGCCCCGATGGCACTCAGATCGTCTCAGCCTCTAAGGACAGAACGGTGAAACTGTGGCGGGTGAGCGATGGTCAACTCATCCGGTCTTTTAAGGGTCATTCGGATCAGGTCAGGACTACCAATTTCAGCCCTGATGGCACGATGGTGGTCTCCCCTTCCTGGGACAAAACGGTGAATCTGTGGCGGGTGAGCGATGGTCAACTCATCCGGTCTTTTAAGGGTCATTCTAATCTGGTCAGGAGTGCCAATTTCAGCCCCGATGGGACTCTGGTGGTCTCCGCTTCCTCCGATAGAACGGTAAAACTGTGGCAGGTAAGTGATGGTCAACTCATCCGGTCGTTTAAGGGTCATGCAGATACGGTCGCGAGTGCGAATTTTAGTCCTGATGGCATTCAGGTAGTTTCCGGTTCCTCTGATAGAACGGTAAAACTGTGGCAGGTAAGCGATGGTCAACTCATCCGGTCGTTTAAGGGTCATTCGAGTTGGGTCAGGAGTGCCAATTTCAGCCCTGATGGCACGATGGTGGTCTCGGCTTCCCACGACAAAACGGTGAAACTGTGGCCGGTGGGCAATGGTCAACTCATCAAGTCCTTTGAGGGTCATTCCGATGAGGTCATGAGTGCCAATTTCAGCCCCGATGGCACTCAGATCGTCTCAGCGTCTAAGGACAGAACAGTGAAACTGTGGCGGGTCAGCGATGGTCAACTCATCCGGTCTTTTAAGGGTCATTCCCACAAGGTCACGAGTGTCAATTTCAGCCCCGATGGGACGATGGTGGTCTCCGCGTCCTGGGACAAAACGGTGAAACTGTGGCTGGTGAACACCTAGACTCGTCTCATCCATCGCGTCTGTGATTGGCTGGCCCCCTAACTCATCAATGCGAAGACTCCAACCGCCAGGTCAATCTGCGATTATCTCCTCACCATCACTCCTAAGACAAGGGTTCAGGAAACAACTACACTATATAAGGATGCCAAGTCGTGGCGGCGGCCACCCACACCCGCCACAGCACTGACTGACTTCGGGAGTTCAGAGCAGTCACCTCATCAGTTGTCGGGTTTGTTACTCCCTAGCCGCAACTCCTTAATCGCCGCTTGAACTCCGTCCCCCATCACCAACTCACCAATGAAATGTCCCGTTTGCGGAAGCCAAAATCCTGACTCCTCCGAGACTTGTTCTGTCTGTGGCTATGACTTGACCCCTTACCCGTCTGTACTGGGTCAGATTCCCGAGGCGTTTTTGGAGAAGGAACGGCGGCGAGTGGCGGCGGCGAAACGGGTGTGGGAACAAGGTCAAGTGCAAGTGGCAGCGGCGCAACGACGGTGGGAACAAGCACAGGCGCAAGTGACGGCGGCGGAGGCAAAACAAGCCGAACTGGAAGCCCAGTTACGGCAACTCGAAGCTCAGGAGTCGAGGACGTCGCCGGGAGAGACTCATGAACCCATAAGGTTCTTAGACGGTCATTCTGGTCTAGTTACGAGTGCCAATTTCAGCTCTGATGGCACTCTGGTGGTCTCGGCTTCCTGGGACAAAACGGTGAAACTGTGGCAGGTGAGCGATGGTCAGCTCATCCAGTCCTTTGAGGGTCATTCGGGTTGGGTCAGTCATTCGGGTTGGGTCAACAGTGCGAATTTCAGCCCCGATGGCACGATGGTGGTCTCCGCTTCCTCCGATAGAACGGTGAAACTGTGGCGAGTGAGCAATGGTCAACTCATCCGGTCTTTTCAGGGTCATTCGGATTGGGTCAACAGTGCGAATTTCAGCCCCGATGGCACGATGGTGGTCTCCGCTTCCAGGGACAACACGGTGAAACTGTGGCGGGTGAGCAATGGTCAACTCATACAGTCCTTTGAGGGTCATTCGGGTTGGGTCAGG